>NZ_LRUC01000039.1 GCF_001550095.1 Celeribacter ethanolicus
GGGGTTTGGTCTGTGCTTTTTGCATCTGCGGAACGTCAAAGGTTTTGGCTGGAACCACAAACGCGTGTACCGCATCTACCGCGAGTTGGAGCTGAACATGCGGATCAAGCCTCGGAAGCGGCTGCAGCGCGAGAAACCGGAACCGCTGGTCGTGCCTGAGGCCCCGAATGAGGTGTGGTCGATGGACTTTATGGCCGATCAGCTGGCTGACGGTCGGGCATTCCGCACATTGAACGTGCTTGATGACTTCAACCGCGAGGGCCTGGCCATCGAAGTGGACTTCTCACTGCCCGCCGAGCGCGTTGTTCGGGCGCTGGACCAGATCATCGCCTGGCGAGGCAAACCTCTGGCCATTCGCGTAGATAACGGCCCGGAATATGTCAGTGGCAGGCTCCAAACATGGGCCGAGAAGGCGGGGATCGGGCTGCTTTACATCCAGCCGGGCAAGCCCCAGCAGAACGCTTATATCGAGCGCTACAATCGGACAGTTCGCACCGAATGGCTCGGGCGATACCACTTCGAAAGCATTGAAGACGTGCAGGATCACGCAACGAAATGGCTCTGGACTTACAACAACGAAAGACCAAACATGGGCATCGGCGGCATGACCCCGATACAGAAACTGACAGCAGCTTAGATTCTACTGATACGCCCCTCTAAAAATGGGGGGATTACCGAAGAGCCAGACGTGACCGACTATTGGGACCGCCCCAAGCCTAAAGATTGGTAAGCAATCTGGCTCGAAACGCCTCTGCCCCAAAAGCAACTTCTGAATCGCGTCCTGCATGGTCTGAACCCCATGACAGGCTCCGTTGTGGACTATGACAAGTTCTTCAAAAAGTATGGCGTGCCCTACGACCCGATCAAACACGGCACGCCGCCGGATTTTGGCGGCGCGACGATCCATGTTCCGGGCAAGGGCGATCTTCCGATTACAATGAGAATTAAAATCAAGCACATAAGCGGGGAACATGCGACGAATTCAACACGCCTGAGGATTATGTGAAGGCTTACGACGGGGTTATAAGTCACCCAAAGTTCAAAGCCTTTGTATCTGGCGGCAACACTGGCGATGCAGTAACCCTACAGTTTTCGGCCCCTCAACCAAGATCGTGGCGGTGTTCCTCAAAGACGGTGAAGCGATAAAGCTCATCACCCTGTAACTGCCTGCCGGGCTTGCGCCGCCGCGCGGCGCGTAGCATGCGCTGGAACTCGGGACAGTCGAAGTGATCTTCGTGCGGACAATCGGCCGTATGGCGCAGCATTTCGGCCAGCGAAGTGAGGCGGGCCGCTAAGGTTGCGATTTCCCCGGCTCGCGCCTCAAGCCGGTCGCGGTCGATCGCCACCTGCCCCTCGGACGATATCCAATCACGAATGTCGTCGAGGCTGAACCCGGCCCAACGCGCAAGGCTGATCACGTCCAGCGTGTCGAGCACCCGTGCTTCGAACACCCGCCGGAGACCACGGCGACCCACCGAGGAGATCAATCCTTTTTCCTCATAATATCTGAGGGTCGATGCCGAAAATCCACTGCGTTTCGCCACTTCGGAAATATCGAGAAACATGGCTTGACCTCAAGTTGACTTGAAGTGGCAGGATAGCTCTTCCCTCAAATCAAGGAAAGAGACAGATGACGATTTTGACCTTCATGGCGGATGCCGTGCTCCTCGGGACCGGTGCGACGCTTTTCATGGATGTGCTGGCCCTCCTGCGCCAACGCCTCTGGCAGATCCCTTCGCTCGATTATGCGCTCGTCGGGCGCTGGGGGCTTGGCATGGCGCGGGGCCGGTTCCGCCATCGCACCATCCTCGACAGCCCGCCGGTTGCCGGAGAACGTCCCGTCGGCTGGGCCTTGCATTACCTGATCGGCATCGGCTTTGCCGCCCTGCTGCTGCTTTGGCTCGGGGCGCACCGGGGGCCGGCGGAGCTTGCCGCCGGAGAGATCTTCGGCCCCGCCATGTTCATCGGAGCTGCCTCCGTTCTCTTGCCCTACTGCGTGATGCAACCGGCCTTCGGCTTTGGCTTTGCCGCCGCCCGGTCACCTCGCCCCGGCGTGGCACGCTGGCGCAGCCTGGTCGCACATCTGTCTTTCGGTCTCGGTCTGTTTCTCGCCGCGCTGATCTGGAATATGGTCGCACGGCCCCTGTGACGTGAGGTTTCGCTTTGGCTGTCCGCTTCGACCGGCTAGGGATTTTGCCGGGAGGACCTCACATGACCAAAGACTTTCTGGACATCGCGCAAGCGGCGCTGACCGAACGGCTCAAGGGCGAGAATTTCGAAAAATCCGTGTCGCTCAGGATCAAGGAAATCGGCAATCTCATCATCAAGGGCGATACGGCGGAGATTTCAGACGACCGTGCCGATTGCGCCATCATCGCCGACCAGCCGACCTTCGAGAAAATCCTCGCGGGACAATTGAACCCGATGAAAGCCGCCATGTTCGGCAAGCTGAAGATTGCAGGCGATGCCAAGACCGCGCTGAAATTCGGCAACCTGTTCGGATAAGAATGGCACATCAATGGGCCATTTTTTCCTTATTTCAAGGCGCTACCCGTTCATCTTCAGGTAGTCGACGAGCTGCAACGTCGAGCCGTCCTTGCCCGCGCCATCGGCCTCGCCGGCCAGCACCGGTTGCAGCGCCAGAGCCAGCTCCTTGCCCAACTCCACGCCCCATTGGTCGTAGGAGTTGATGCCGAGGATCACACCCTCGACAAACACCCGGTGCTCGTAAAGCGCCACGATCTGGCCCAGCACGAAGGGCGTCAGTTTCTCATAGGCCAACGTTGTCGAAGGCCGGTTGCCCGGGAAAACCCGGTGCCGTGCCTGCCGCTTGAGTTCTGCCCCTTCGAACCCTTTTTTCCTCATAATCTCGGTGGCTTCCGCCAGAGACCTGCCACGCAAAAGCGCTTCGGACTGCGCCAGACAGTTCGAGACCAAAAGCTCATGCTGATGCGCCAGACCCGGCTCATGACCGAAGCGCCCGACCATGAATTCACAGGGGATCACCCGCGTGCCCTGATGGATCAACTGATAAAACGCGTGCTGACCGTTGGTGCCCGGCTCGCCCCAGACGACCGGCCCGCTGTCGAACGGCAGATCGCTGCCGTCCATCGCCACGCGCTTGCCGTTCGATTCCATTTCGAGCTGTTGCAGATAGGCCGGAAGCCGCAGCAGACGTTGCTCATAGGGCAGCACCGCGCGGGTGGCATAGCCGCAGACCTGATTGTGCCAGATGCCCACCAGCGCCAAAAGCACCGGCAGGTTGTCCTGCCAGTCGGCGGTGCGGAAATGCGTGTCCATGGCCTGCCCGCCGCGCAGGAATTCGGCAAAGCGCTGCGGCCCGATGGCCAGCATCAAGGACAGCCCGATCGGTCCCCAAACCGAATAGCGCCCGCCGACCCAATCCTCGAAACCGAACACCAGATCGGGGTCGATTCCGAAAGCGGCGGTCTTGTCCTTCGCGGTCGACAGCGCCGCGAAATGTTTCGAAATGCCCTCTTCGCCCACCGCTTTCACCAACCAGTCCCGCGCCGTCTGCGCATTGGTCATGGTCTCAATCGTGGTAAAGGTCTTGGAGGCGACGATGACCAGCGTGGTCTGGGGGTTCAGCCCGGAGAGCACATCATGCACATGCGCGCCGTCGACATTGGAGACGAAATGGCAATGCGGTCCGTCGGCATAGGGCTTGAGCGCCTCATCGGCCATCACCGGCCCAAGGTCGGAGCCACCGATGCCGATATTTACCACGTTTTCAAACGGCACGCCCGAATAGGACGTGATCGTGCCGCGCCGCACCCGGTCGGCGAAATCGTCCATCCGCGCCAGCGTATGGCGCACACCGGGGATCACATCCTTGCCGTCGACCATGACCGGCCCACCATCGAGGTTGCGCAGCGCCGTATGCAGTACCGCACGCCCCTCGGTGTCGTTGATCTTCTCGCCCGAGAACATCGCCTCGCGTTTTTCCGGCACCCCCGCCACATCCAGAAGGTCGAACAGAGCCGCCCGCGTCGCTTCGTCAATGTTGGTCTTCGAATAATCGAACAAAAGCCCGTCCGCCATCGCCGAGAACCGTGAGGCCCGGTCTGAATCCTCTGCGAAGAGATCGAGGATATGACGGTCTGCGCTTGCACTGCGCAGCGATTTGAGGGCGGCAAAATCAACAGTCATTGCAAGTCCTTTCGGCAGCTCGGGCCGACGCGCCTGTCAGCCCGGTTCTTTCATTCTGCTTATAGTCGAATTGTTTCAGGGACGCTAAACCTTCCTCGCAGAAGAGGAAATTTCAACACGAAACGGTTCGCGCAGAGCTCAGGGTGCCCAATGCACTGTCGCATCGGCCAGAAAAGCGCGCACCGGCGCCTCGATCTCCGACAGGGTTTCCGCACGCTCGAGGGCCGCGCGTTTCTCCGCTCCGGTGATCAGGATGTGAGTCGAGATCGCGGTTTTGAGCGCCTTGGCCGAAAGCGTGATCCTCGGCTCACCCGCGCCGGGCGCGCGCATCGCCAAAAGCGTCGGCGCGTCCTCCGAGAGCCCCAGCTCAAGCTGATCGGCTCCGGGAAACAGGCTGGCCGTGTGCATATCCGTCCCCATGCCGAGCAAAAGCACATTGAGCGGCAGGGCCGCCTCCACCGCAGGAATCAGCCCCGGCAGGCCTTCCTCCGGCGTCGGTACGTCGCGATGGAGCGGGATGAGCCGCGCACGCGCCGCCTCGCCCACCAGAAGCCGCCGCTTCAAAAGAGACGTGTTCGAGCGCTCGGAGCTTTCCGGCACCCAGCGTTCGTCGTTCAGAAGCACATCGACCCGGCCCCAGTCGAGCGATACGCCCGAGAGGATGTCGAACACCGGCCCTGGCGTCGTGCCGCCGGGCACACAGAAACTGACACGGTCCTCGACCTCAAGGGCCGCCCGCAGCTCCCCCGCGATCTTGTTGGCGAGATCGAGCAGCATCACCTCGCGGTCAGGAAATTCGACGAAATTCATCCCTTGATCTCCCGCCAGCGTCGCCCCTCGCGGTGCAGCATGATCGCCGCCTCTTCGGGGCCCGAGGAATAGGCCTCATAGGGTTTCGGCACGTCGCCGCGCGCCTCCCAGCTCTCGATCAGAGGATCGGTCCAGGCCCAGGCCGCCTCCACCTCGTCGCCGCGCATGAACAGCGTCTGGTTGCCACGGATCACATCCATGATCAGGCGCTCATAGGCGTCGGTGATCTCCTCGGCATCCTCGCCGAGCGCCTCAGCAAAGGACATGTCCAGAGGGACGTCGATCAGGCGCATTCCCCCCGGCCCCGGCTCCTTGATCGTCACCTTGAGCGTCATGCCCTCGTTCGGTTGCAGGCGGATCGACAACAGGTTGGCATGCCGCCCCGCCTCCTCGCCAAAGATCGAATGCGGCGCATCCTTGAACACCACGGCGATCTCCGAATTGCGCGCCTTGAGTTTCTTGCCGGTGCGCAGGAAAAACGGCGTGCCCGCCCACCGCCAGTTCGAAATCATGCAGCGGAGCGCAATGAAACTTTCGGTGCGCGAGCGCGGATCGCCCGCATCTTCGCGGTACGATGGTTCGTCGTCGGTCGCGTCATACTGGCCGCGCACAATATGGTGATGGTCGATCGGCTCCAAAGCGCGGATCACCTTGAGCTTCTCGTCGCGCACCGAATCCGGTTCGAACCGCGAGGGCGGCTCCATCGCGATCAGGCACAAAAGCTGCATCAGGTGGTTCTGCACCATGTCGCGCATGGCGCCCGAGCGGTCGTAATAGTCTCCCCGCCCGCCGACGCCGACGGTCTCCGCTACGGTGATCTGGATGTGATCCACGTATTGCGAATTCCACAGCGGCTCGAACAGGATATTGCCAAAGCGCACCGCCATGAGGTTCTGCACCGTTTCCTTGCCCAGATAATGGTCGATGCGGTAAATCTGCGTCTCGTCGAAATGTTTCGCGAGATCGCGGTTCAGCGCCTTGGCGGTTTTGAGATCGCGGCCAAAAGGTTTCTCGACCACGATGCGCGCCTTGTCATCGGCGATACCATGGCTCATCAGCCGTTCGGCAATGTCGCCAAACAGTGACGGCGCCACCGAGAAATAATAGGCCTTGATCACATCGTCGCGCATCATCCCCTTGAGCGCGTCCCAACCGTCCTCGCCACGGGCATCGACTTGCACGTAATCGAGCCGCTTGAGAAAATCGCCGATCAGCGCCTCGTCGCAACTGTGTTTCGAAGAGAATTCGAGGATCGCCGCACGCACGATGCGGCGGAACTCTTCCGTGTCGTGGTCGGAGCGCGCCGCCCCGATGATGCGTGCCGTGGGTGGCATTTGACCGGCGCAGAACCGGCGGTAAAGCCCCGGCAGGATTTTCCGGCGCGCCAGATCCCCCGTGCCCCCGAAGATCACCAGATCGAAATCGTCGACCGGAATGACGCGTGACGCCATGGCTGTGTTCCTTTTCGCGTTTGAGCCGCGTGAGAGCGGACTGCCCCTCTCTCACAGCGCTTTGAGTGTTAGCGCTAACGAACCTCTGTCGTAACGCCTTGCCCGGAAGAAGTCTAGCACCGCCACGCAACCTCTCAAGTGTCCTTAGGGACAAATCCTCCACCGGCGGGTGCTGTGCAAAAAAGTGAGACCTTTTCACCACGCCGCTGGAGGATTACCCTGCCTCTGATCCGATGCCGCCATATCCTGCTTCCTCCGCCTGCCAGAGAGCCATTTCAATGAAAGATCAGAACCAAGATATTGCCAGCATTGGAAAATTTTCCGATCCGGCGATGACGGCCAAGGGCGAGACGCGCGCCCGTGTGGCGCTTGAGCGGCTCGAGACCCTGTGGTTCAACACCGGCACGCTGTGCAACATCACCTGCGTGAACTGCTATATCGACAGCTCGCCGACCAACGATGCCCTGACCTATCTGACGGCGGCGGAGGTTGAGAGCTATCTCGACGAGCTCGACACCCTCGGGATGCGCCCGCGCGAGATCGGCTTTACCGGCGGCGAGCCATTCATGAACCCCGAGATGCCTGCGATGATGCGGGTGGCGCTGGCGCGGGGCTATGAGGTTTTGGTGCTCACCAATGCCATGCGCCCGATGCAGCGGCCCGCCGTTTTGAGCGCGATCGAAGAGCTGAACGCGGCGTTTCCCGGTCGGCTCACGCTCCGTATCTCCCTCGATCATTTCACCGCCGCACATCATGACGCCATGCGCGGTAAGGGCAGTTTCGCAACGACGCTTGCGGGTATGGATTGGCTGCGCGATCACGGCATCGCCATGACCGTCGCAGCCCGCTCGCTCTGGCATGAAACAGAGGCCGAGACCCGCGCCGGATTTGCCGCGCTTTATGCCGATCGCGGCTATGACATCGACCCGGATCATCCGGCGAAAACCGTGATTTTCCCGGAGATGGACATAACGGTCGAGGTCCCGGAAATTACCACCGCCTGCTGGGGCATTCTTGGCAAATCGCCTTCGGAGATCATGTGCGCGTCGCAACGCATGGTGGTGAAACGCAAGGGGGCAGCGCCGTCGGTGGTCGCCTGCACGCTTTTGCCCTATGAGGCAGAGTTCGACCTAGGTCCGACGCTTGCGGGCGCCATGGGCGAGGTTGCACTCAATCATCCGCATTGTGCGAAATTCTGTGTGCTGGGCGGCGCGTCCTGTTCCGCCTGATCGCGCTTCATCGCACGGGATTTGAGTATTTAGGTCCTCGGAAAATCCCGTCACATGTCCAGTTCGGCATCCCAATAGAGAAAGTCGATCCAGCTTTCGTGCAGGTGATGCGGCGGGAATTTGCGCCCCATGTTCTTGAGCTCTTCGGCGCCGGGCGCGCGCGGCGGCTTGCGCAGGTTCATCCCGGCCTGACGCAGCGATTTCGAGCCTTTCCTGAGGTTGCAGGGCACGCAGGCCGCCACGATGTTTTCCCAGCTCGTAATGCCGCCCCGGGCGCGCGGAATGACGTGATCGAAGGTCAGATCGCCTTTCGAACCGCAATACTGGCAGCGGAATTCATCCCTCAAAAACAAATTAAAGCGCGTGAAGGCCACGCGCTTTTGAGGTTTGACATAATCTTTGAGGACGACGACCGAGGGGATGCGGATCTTGCAACTCGGGGAATGAACGAAGTCGTCATATTCCGCCACGATGTCGACCCTGTCGAGGAAGACCGCCTTGATCGCTTCCTGCCAGGGCCAGAGCGACAGCGGGTAATAAGAGAGCGGCCGGTAATCCGCGTTCAGCACCAGCGCGGGATGCGCCTTGGCCGCGTTGGGTTCCCTGACAAAATGTGTCCTGAAGTCTCCATCCATGGGTGCACTGGTCCTCGTCCTGCTCAACTCTCGGCTGGCGGGACGGGACGACCCGTCCCACATCTTGTGATTCACTATATATCGCGGCTTTGACCTGACAAGCCTCAGAATATGCGAAACCTTCGTCTCGGTCTTTACAGGGCTTTCGTGACGCCCATGTGACGCGAATTCAGGCAGAACCTCGCCGAAATCTCCAGTTTCCGCAGGAAATGCGCATCGTGGCTGATCACGATCAGCGCGCCACGCCACTGAGAAAGCCCCTCTTCCAGCGCCTCCAACGCATCGAGATCGAGGTGGTTCGTCGGCTCATCGAGCAAAAGAAGCGGTGCCGGATCGCCACCCGCGCCCAAAAGTGCAATCGCGGCCCTGAGCCGCTCGCCGCCCGACAGCACCGCCACCGGTTTCAGCGCGGTATCACCGCGAAACCCGGCCTGTGCCAGTGCGGTGCGGATATCGGCGGGCTCGAGATGCGGATGTTCGCGGCGCGCCGCCTCGATCAGGTTCCCCGGTCCCGCAAGACCGCCACTCTGGTCGAGCCGGGCGCATTTGACCGGACGGATCACCTCGCCCGACAGCGGCGCGATCTCGCCTGCGATGCCGCGCAGGAGCGTCGATTTCCCCGCGCCGTTGGGGCCGCTGATCGCCAGCCTTTCCGGCCCCGTCAGGCTCAGGGTGATCGGCCCGATCCGCCGATCGCCAATGGCAAACACCGCCTCGCGCAGCACGAGCACCTGTTTCGTCGCGGGCAGGCTGATCTCGGGAAAGACCATCGCCACCGGTGTTACGACCTCGATCCGATTGACTGCGCTTGCCTGTGCCGCCCCCAGTGCCTCCTGCCGTCGAGCCGTGGCCCGGAGCCGTCCACCGGCCGCGCCTTCAGCGCCTTCCTTGGCCTTGTCCAGCAGCATCTTCGATTGCGAGCCGTCGCGCAGCGCCTTGCCCTGACGCGCGCGCCTTGCCTGTCGGGCTGCGGCCTCCTCGACCTGTGCCCGATGTTGACGCAGGGCGCGAGCGGCCTTGTCGGCCTCTGCCACGAGCCGGGCACGCTCCGCCTCCCTGGCGGTCTGAAACGCCGACCAGCCGCCGCCGAACTGGGCCACCGAGCCGTCCGGTTCCAGCGACACGATGCGGTCGACCTCTTCGAGAAGCGTGCGGTCATGGCTTGCGACCAGCGCGATGCCACGATGAGATTTCAACGCCGCCGCCAGAACCTCCCGCGCCTCCGTGTCGAGCGCATTGGTCGGTTCGTCCAGCAGGATGATCTCCGGCGCGTCGAAAAACAACGCGGCCAGAGAGGCGCGCAATTGCTGCCCTCCCGACAGCGCGCCAAGACGCCGTTCAGGCGCCATTCCGGGCAGCCCGAAACGCGTGAGCTGCGCCACCATGCGGTCCTCAAGCGTCCAGTCGACCGCCTCAAACGCCCCCCGTGTAGGCTCTCCGGCCAGAGCGTGCCTGAGGTCGGCCCAGGCTTCGGCACAGCCGAACAGCTCGCACAGCCGGGCCTGCGGATCGGGCGATTGATCGAGCAGGCGCACGGGGCCGGAGAGTGAGACCTCCCCCATCACGGGCAGGTCAGTTGCCCCGGTTAGCCCAGAGCTTGCAATAAATTTGAGAAGCGAGGATTTCCCCGATCCATTTCGGCCCACAAGCCCGGTCACACCGGGCCCGAGGGTCAGATCGAAAGCTACACGCGATTCAGAACCTGATGACGCAAGCTCAGAGCTTGCGTTTGCGGTCCTCAACACGGATGCGGACAGGGAGACGTTCCTCAGTCGGACGCTGGGAAAGGAAGGCATAGGCCACCACGACACCGGTTGCGATCAAGGCGAGTGCGGTCGTCATGAGAATGTCCATAGGTCAGCCCTCCTAGCTATGTATAAAATAGGTAACACCCGAAGGTGCAGGGTCAAGGGGTCGCGCTCATCATGTGGTGAAAAAAGTGAACAGAAGGCTAACTTTCGTCCCTTTCGCACCCGCGATGCGCAAGACCGTTACGTCACGCCGCCTTATCCGGCCTCATAGCCCAGCTTTTCCCGCAAAAACGCCAGTGCGACGCCCAGACCGTCCGGCGAGATGCCATGTCCCATGCCGCGCATGATATGGGCGTAGGTCTCGAACCCCGCCTCTTGCAACACCTGACCGGCCTCCGGCATCGACTGTGGCGGCACCACCTCGTCCTGATCGCCATGCAACAGCAGGATCGGCAGTTTCACCTTCATCTCGTCTTCCAGCATCTCGGGCGCAATCAGCCGCCCGGAGAAGCCCACGACGCAGGCCATCGCCTCTTCGCGGCGCGGCGCCACATGCAGCGACATCATCGTGCCCTGCGAAAAGCCCACGAGCGCGATCTGCTCCGCCTCGAACCCGTAATCGACCATGAGATTGTCGAGATAGTCATTGAGCTCATCGACTGCGCGAAGCATGCCATTGCGCGCTTCTTCTTCCGAGGAGCCGTCGATCCAAGGGATCGGGAACCACTGAAACCCCATCGGGTTGCCGGTGCAAACCTCGGGCGCGTCCGGGGCAAAGAACATCGTGTCGGGCAGGTGTTCGCCCAAGGGATCGGCGAGGCTCAGGAGATCGTTGCCATCGGCACCGTAGCCATGGAGGAAGATCACCGCAGAGCTCGTGCGCCCCGACAAGCTGTCGCGTTTGTGGTTGGTCAGATCGCTCATGGGGTCCTCTCAAACTGGGTCATGGCCAAGCTCTAAGCACAAAGCAGGGGCTTCGCAACCGGGCCGACAGCGACCGCGCAATATGGCGCAGCCCCCCGGCTCACCAGAAACAGAGTTGCAACACGCCGGCGTTGTCGCCAAACCCGGTGTCGTTGATGCGGAAATTGAGTTGCGGTTCCTGCCCGATCATCCAAGGCTCTTCGCCTTCTTCGAGGATTGTCCGAGTGTCGCCATCCGCGAAGCGGAGCAAAAGCGCGCCGAAGGGTACGGATTGATCGAATTTATATTGATTAAAGGGCGCGAGCGCCTCGGCATCCGCCCCGGTGTGGCCGCCATTCAGGACGGGCGCATACTGCGCCTTGTCGACGGTCCACCCCTCCTGATCGGTATGGATGGTCATAGAGGAAAAGTTCCGTCCGAGAATCCCCTCGTGCGGCACCATGTAGCGTTGCCAGCCCATGGTCGAGGAAATCTCGATGCAGTCCCAGTCATCGCCATACTGATCCCACTCGCCTTGCGCATAGATATGCGCCAGAGGCACATCTTCGGCCAACACAGGTCCCGTCAAAACAGACCCAACCAAAAGCGCCAGAAGAGCCACAAGACCCGCACCGGTTTTCATCATCTCACACCCTCGCGTTGTTTGGCCACATGGTAATAGGCCCAGAGCACCCGCGCCGCGACTGCCCGCCATGGCGCCCACGCCTCGGCCATCTGGCGCAGCGCGCGTTCTTTCGGGCGGTCCGGCAGATCGAACAACAGACGCGCCGCTTCCTGCAAGGCCAAATCGCCCGGCGCAAATACATCGGCATGGCCCAGCGAGAACATCGCATAAATTTCCGCCGTCCAGACGCCGATCCCCGGCACTTCGGTCAGGGTTGCGACCACCTCGGACGTGGGCGAGTCCCGCAGCGCGCGGTAGTCGATCCGCGCCTCGGCCAAGGCCTTGGCATAGCGCACCTTCTGGTGCGACAACCCGCAGGCACGCAGATCATCTTCGCTGGCCCAGAGCACCTTGCGCGGACCGGTCAGTTTCGCGGCTTTCATGCGCCGCCAGATGCCATTGGCGGCGGCGACGGAGATTTGCTGGCTGACGATGGCGCCCAGAAGCTCTTCGAACCCGTCCTTGCGCCGCCGGAGCGGTAAAGGCCCGGTGAGGCTCAGCGCATGGGCAAAACGCGGCTCGCATGTGGCCAGATGCGCCGCCCCTTCGGCGACATCCGCGTCACAGGCGATGATCCGCATCAGAAGGTCTCACCATGGGTTTCCGCCCATTCCAGCGCATCGAGCACTTGCTCGCGCCGCTCAACGCCCTCGGGCACCGGCGGGCGGGCGATCATGGCAATGGGAATGCCGAGCTTGCGCGCCGCGTCCAGCTTGCCGCGCGCCGCACCGCCTGCGTTTTTAACCACAAGGAAATCCGGTTTGAGCCGCTCAAAAAGAGCAATCTCTTCGGCTTCCGAAAACGGCGGACGCCCGGTGATCCAGTCCCCCTCATAGGGAAACGGCTGCGTCGGCGCATCAATCACCCGGCAAATCAGATGCCGCCCCGGCAAAAGCGGCCCGATGCGATCAAGGCTCTGCCGCCCGGTCGCAAGGAACACGCGCGCGCCTTCGGGGATCATCGCGGGCAGCTCCGCGAGATCATAGAGGTGATGCCAGGCGTCGCCCGGCTGCGAGCGCCAGATTTTGCGCTCATAAAGCAGATACGGCAGGCCCAGCTCACGACAAACCCGCGCCGTGCGCGCGGTGATCGCCTCGGCAAAGGGGTTTGTGGCGTCGATCACGGCGGTGATGCCAGCCTCCTTGAGATAGGCGCGAAACCCCTCTTCGCCGCCAAAGCCCCCGACACGCGTCTCGATCGGATAGGTCAGCGGATCGTCGGTCACCCCCGCCAGAGAGGCCACGGCCTTGATCCCCGAAGAGGCCAGATGACCGGCCAGATTGCGCGCCTCGGTGCTGCCTGCGAGAAGAAGGATCATTTATGCCCGTCCTATAATGGTGCCCTTGCGGTCGATCACCACGATGTCGAAAGCGCAGCCGCGCCCGCCGAACCGTGTCTCGACCTGTTCCAGCGCTTTCTGCGCCACCCTCGCGGCAAAGTCAGCCCCCAGACGGCTGTAAATCTCCAGCGCCGTGTTGCAATGCACAAGATCCGGGTCGCCCATCTCGGCGGCCCAATAAGGTTTGTCGACCTGCGACCGCTTGGAATGCAGGTCCATCTCGCCCTGCGCCAGCTTGGCGATCTTGCCGATACCGCCGCCGATGGTGACGCGCGGCACCGGGTGTTTCATCAGGTATTTCAGCAGCCCGCCCGCGAAATCGCCCATGTCGAGCATCGCGCCCTCGGGCAGGTCGTACAGCCCCCGCACCACGCGCTCCGACGTCGCGCCGGTGCAACCCGCCACATGACTGAGCCCTTCGGCGCGTGCCACGTCGACGCCACGTTGAATCGAGGCGATCCATGCCGCGCAGGAGAACGGCCGCACCACGCCCGTCGTGCCCAGAACCGACAGCCCGCCCTTGATGCCAAGGCGCGGATTCCATGTCTTGAGCGCGATCTCTTCGCCACCGGGAATGGAGACCGTGATCTCTACATCCGCCGCCTGCCCCAGCCGTTTCGCCATCTCCGCCACCTGCCCGGCCATCATCTCGCGCGGCACCGGGTTGATCGCGGGCTCTCCCGGCGGGATCGGCAGGCCCGGTTTCGTCACCGTCCCCACGCCCGCACCCGCCCGGAACACGACGCCACCCCCGGACATCTGCACCCGCGCCCGGATTTCCGCGCCATGGGTCACGTCCGGATCGTCGCCCGCATCCTTGATCACGCCCGCCTCGGCCCAGCCCGGCCCCTCGGCCCGGTGCGACAGGGCAAATTCGGGCCGCTCGCCTTTCGGCAATGTGATCCGCACACGGTCGGGGAAGCCCTCGCCCCACAGCGCCATTAGCGCCGCGCGGGTTGCCGCCGTCGCGCAGGCCCCCGTGGTCCAGCCACGGCGCAAAGGAGGTGAAGTCTCGGTCATCATGGTCACGATAAGCCAGCCGCCCAGCCTCCGCCAGACGCATTCGTGCCACCAAACAGGCTTCCCCCGCCCCCCGGCCTTCGTCATAAAACAGATATGACAGAATCGACGCTCTCCCTCCCTTCGGGCGACTGGCCCACACTGGAACCCGGCTGGGTCTGGCTTTGTGGCGCGGGTCCCGGCGATCCCGGCCTCTTGACGCTGCATGCGATCAATGCGCTGCGGCAGGCCGATGTGATCGTTTACGATGCGCTTGTGGGGCAGGAGATTTTGAGCTGGGCGCCCGAGGGCACCGAACTGGTCTATGCCGGCAAACGCGGCGGCAAGCCCTCGGCGAAACAGGCCGATATTTCGCTGCAACTCGTCGATCTCGCCCGCGCGGGCAAACGCGTGTTGCGGCTCAAGGGCGGCGATCCCTTCGTCTTTGGCCGCGGCGGCGAAGAGGCCCAGACGCTCATCCAACATGGCGTGCCGGTGCGCATCGTGCCGGGAATATCGGCGGGGATCGGCGGGCTCGCTTATGCGGGCATCCCGGTCACCCACCGCGACGTCAACCAATCGGTGAGCTTCGTCACCGGCCACGATCAGACCGGCGGCCCGACCGGCAGCCTTGATTGGGAGGCCCTGTCGCGCGCCTCCGGCGTTCTGGTGATCTACATGGGGATGAAACACGCCCCGACCATTCGCGACGGCCTTTTGAAGGCCGGACGACCCGCAGACGAACCCGTCGCCGTCGTGTCGCAGGCCACATTGCCCGAACAACGGGTGCTGGAAACCACGCTGGACGCGATGGTCGAGGACATCGCCAATGCAGGGCTTGAGCCGCCCGCGATCATCTGTGTCGGGCGCGCGGTGCTGATGCGCCAGGTGCTTGACTGGCAGGCCCTGATGCGGGGGGAAGCCCCGCGCAACCTCGATCCGCTGGGCCGCGGCAAACCGGCAGAACAAGGCGGATGACCACGGGCCTCTTGATCGCCGCGCCCGCCTCCGGCTCCGGCAAAACCACTGTCACGCTTGGCATCCTGCGCGCGCTGACCCGGCACGGCGTGCCGGTGCGCGGCGCGAAATCCGGCCCGGATTACATCGACCCACGGTTTCACGAGGCCGCCACCGGGCGGAGCTGTGTCAATCTCGACGCCTGGGCAATGACGCCTGACCGGCTCACGAGCCTTGCCTCAGGCAACGGTCTCCTGATCGTCGAAGGCGCCATGGGCCTGTTCGACGGCGCGCCGCCCGAGGGCAAGGGCGCCTCGGCCGATCTCGCGCGCCTCTTCGACATGCCCGTGATTTTGGTGGTCGATGCCGCACGCATGGCCGGGTCCGTTGCGCCGCTGGTGGCAGGCTTTGCCCATCACGATCCGCGTGTGAAAATCGCAGGCGTGATCCTCAACAAAACCGGCTCGCCGCGCCATGCGGAGATGCTCGCCCGCGCCCTTGCGCCGCTGAACATCCCGCTGATCGGCTCCCTGCCCCGCAACACTGCGCTTAGCCATCCCGACCGTCATCTCGGCCTTGTGCAGGCGGGCGAACGCCCCGATCTCGACGCCTTTCTCGACGCCGCCGCCGAGGCGGTCGAAGCGGCGCTCGATCTCGATCTGTTGCAGAGCCTCGCCACCCCGCTGCCTGTCGCAGCTCACACCCCGCGCGTGCCGCCGCCCGCCCAGAGCCTTGCCGTGGCTCATGACGCGGCCTTCGCCTTTACCTACCCGCATCTTCTGGCGGACTGGCGGGCGCAGGGGGCGGAGATCCGGTTTTTTTCGCCTCTGGCCAATGACGCGCCGCCGCCCGCCGATCTGGTCTACCTGCCCGGTGGTTACCCCGAGCTGCATGCCGGGCGTCTCGCGGCCAATCACGCCTTCCTTCAGGGCCTGCGCGAGGCCGCCGCGCGGCGACGGGTTTACGGCGAATGCGGCGGCTACATGGTTTTGGGCGACGGTTTGGTCGACAAGGACGGGGTACGGCACAAAATGGCCGGGCTGTTGCGGCTCGAAACCTCATTCGCTCAACGCAAGCTGCATCTGGGGTATCGCCATGCGCAGGCCGTGAACGGGCCGTTCCCCGGCCAATGGGCGGCGCATGAGTTTCACTATGCCACGACGCTCAAGGCCGAAGGCGCGCCGCTTTTCTCCGCCTCGGATGCCGAAGGTGCCGATCTCGGGCCGCAAGGATTGATCGCGGGGTCGGTTGCGGGGTCGTTCCTGCATCTGATCGACCGGCGTTGATCTCAGATGCACAGCGCCCCTTGAAGAACGCGGGTTCTCAGGGCGCGCATCTGCCGCTAAACGGAAAACACATTCAAGAACTCGCACAGTTTACGGACCACGCATGACCGATACGGCCCTCAGCCCCGACACCCAGCGCGCCCGGCGCAACGTGATGATCCTCGTCCTCGCTCAGGCCTTCTTGGGCGCGCAGATGTCGATGATCTTCACCATCGGCGGCCTCGCCGGTCAGTCTCTGGCGACCAACCTCTGTTTCTCCACCCTGCCGATTTCCGCCACCGTTTTGGGGTCGATGATGGCCGCCACGCCGCTCTCGGCCGCGATGCAGCGCTGGGGCCGTCGTGTCGGGTTCTGGATCGGCACCGGGTCGGGCACCATTGGCGCGGGAATCGGCGCCTATGCGCTTCTGCACCAAAGTTTCTGGCTCTTCGTTCTCGGCGGGTTCTTCACCGGCGTCTATCAATCGGCGCAGGGATTCTTCCGCTTTGCCGCCACCGACACTGCCGACGAGTCCTTCCGCCCGAAAGCGATCTCCTATGTCATGGCGGGCGGGCTCGCCTCCGCCATCATCGGGCCTCAGCTTGTGAAAGTGACGTCGCAAGCCATGGTCGTGCCCTTCCTCGGCACTTATCTCGCGGTGATCGCGATCAACATCGTCGGCTCGCTGCTGTTTCTCTTCCTCGACATCCCGAAACCTCCGGTGTCGACCCATCACCACCTGATCGGGCGCTCGCGGATGGAGCTTTTGAAGACCCCGCGCATTGCGGTTGCGATCATCATCGCCACCACCTCCTATGCGCTGATGAACCTCGTGATGACCTCGACGCCGCTCGCCGTCGTGGGCTGCGGGTTCGAACAGAACACCGCCGCCAATATCGTTTCCGCCCACGTCATCGCGATGTTCCTGCCGTCCTTCTTCACCGGCTATCTGATCGCCAAATTCGGCGTCGAGCGGATCATGTCGCTGGGCCTCATCATCTTGGGTGCCGCCGGTGTCGTGGCGATGATGGGCGTGGAGCTGGAGAATTTCTTCGGCGCGCTGATCCTTCTGGGCGTCGGCTGGAACTTCGGCTTCATCGGCGCAACGGCCATGCTCTCCTCGGCCCATGAGCCGTCGGAGCGTGGCCGCGTTCAGGGCATGAACGACCTGATCGTCTTCGGCGGCGTGACGCTGGCCTCGTTGGCCTCCGGCGGTCTGTTGAACTGTTCCGGCGGTTCGGCACAGGACGGCTGGATCGCGGTCAACCTGACGATGATCCCGCTCCTGACGCTCGCCGGTGCGGCGCTGATCTGGCTCTGGATGCAGCCGAAAAACAAAGGGTAACGCGGTGGGCGGGGGCCTTTACACCCCCGCCTCTGCCCTGATCCGGTCGCGATGACGCGAAAGCCACAGCGCCGACATGTAAAGCGGCCCCACGTCCAACTGACCCGCGTCGCACATCTCCATCAGCCGCGCAAACGGGATCACATAGGACGCAATGTCCTCATGCTCGTGATCCAGCCCGCCGCCCCGTTTGGCGAGGCTCTCGGGCAGGTCCGCAATCCCCACATAAGAGGTCACATATTCGGTGATCGCGCCCGAGGACGGGTAATATTCCGCCACCTTGTGAAGCGCCCCGATCGTGACACCCGCCTCTTCCTCCGCCTCGCGCCGCGCCGTCGCCTCCGGGCCTTCGCCGGTGTCGATCCGCCCGGCAATCGGCTCCAGCATCCAGGGCCGAGCATCCCCGCGCGCATAGGGGCCGAAGCGGAACTGCTCGATCACCAGCACATGGTCGCGCACCGGATCATAGGGCAGCACCGTCGCCGCATCCGCCATGAGAAATCCCGCTCGGGTCATCACCTCGGAACTGCCGCCGTCGAACAACCGATGCGTCAGCACGCTGTCGTCGAGCGCAAAGAAATGCGAATAGGGAATCTCCCGGGACATCAGCGTCACATCGGCCCGCGACAGATCGGTCCGGCCTTCCGCCCTCGGACGTTCGCCCGCCGCTGCGGTCAGCCTTGCCCAGGCCCGGATGAAGATCGCGGAGCGCAGCGCCCGCAACTCCTCCACCTCGCGTTCGCCCTCGTAAAGCACCACCTCCTCGGCGGCAGCCGCGATCAGAGCCGGTGACAGGAACGGCTCATCGCCGTCGAGAACCGCCCGCAGGAACGCCACCTGATCCGAGTTGAACCGGGCTTTCAGCGGCGCAAAAACATCGCTTACGACCATTTGCGCGCCGCCTTCTCAGTGATCCAACCGCCAAAGAACCCGCCCGCGACCAATACGATGACAATGTCCCATTTCAGCATCAACAAACCGTTGTCGCGCATCATGTCCACCATCGACATCAGCGCCTGCGTCGGGCCGCGATAATGCTTGTCGAGCGAGCGGTGGATCATCATTTCGAAGGAGAAATAGAAGATCGCCCAGAATGTCAGGATGACCGAGGCAGAAAACCCGTAGCTCAGTGCCGCCGCCATCGTGTCGCCCGCGCGCCGCCCGAGAAAGACCCAGCCGGTCAACAGTCCGATGACCCCGGTGATATAGGAAAACAACCCGACTTGTGTGCCTTCCGGCAGGTAGGGGATCACCAATTCGGCGGCGAACCATGCCAAAAGGGCAAACCAGAGGGCTGCGACGAGTTTGGCGGCTGTGGGCATCTGTGACCTGCTCTGAATTCTCGGGGTTCAGGCCCCCGGTCGTGTCATTGTAACCTGTGTTACGTCGCAGTTTCCCCCGTGAAACGCGGCGGCGCAAGAGGTCAGGTAAAAATTCCACATCCGGCGGAATCGCTCGTCGAAGCCAAGTGCGGCGACCCGCTCCCATTCGGCATTGAAGGTCTCGTGCCAGCGCCGGAGCGTCTGACTGTAGCTCTCGCCGAATTCCTTCGAGCCCCGGAAATGCAGTCCCGCGCTGTCGATCTGGTCCCGAAGCGCCGAGGGGCTGGGCAACATGCCGCCCGGAAAGATGTATTTCTGGATGAAATCGACGGATTTGCGGTAGCTTTCGAACCGCGCATCCGTGAGGGTGATGATCTGGAGCGTGGCATTGGCGCCCGGTTTCAGGCACTCGAAGAGCTTGCCGAAATAGGTCGGCCAGTATTTCTCCCCCACCGCTTCGAACATCTCGATGGAGGCAATGCCGTCATAGGCCCCCCGCTCGTCGCGGTAATCCTGCAATTTCAACTGCACTCGATCCGACAGACCCGCCTTTTTGATCCGCTCGGCGGCGAATTTGAACTGCTCTTCGGAGATCGTCAGCCCGGTGACGCGCAAGCCGCGCTCGCCTGCCGCATATTCCGCGAACCCGCCCCAACCGCAGCCGATCTCCAACACATGATCGCCGTCCTTGACGCCCATTTCGTCAATCAGGGACGCATATTTCGCGCGCTGTGCCTGCTCCAAACTCTCCTGTCCGGTCTCGAACAGGGCCGAGGAATAGGTCATCGTGTCATCGAGCCAGAGGCTGTAGAACTCATTGCCGAGATCGTAGTGATAGGAAATATTCTTCTTGGCCTGTTTGCGCGTATTGGCGTTCATCCAGTGCCGCAGTCGCTCGAAAGCGCGCAGGAGCCCCATGCCGGGAAACCCGTCGTACAGCACGTCATTGCCCGCGTGCAGCAGATCGAGAAAATCCTGCAAATCCGGGCTCGACCAGCCACCCTCAATGTAGGAGTCACAGAACCCCAGATCGCCCTCGCGGATCAGCCGGGCAAAGACATCGTTCGAATGGATGTTGAGCGCCGAAACCGGCCCCGGCGCAGGGCCAGCCGCGCGAAACACCCGCCCGTCGGGCAGGATGAAATCGAGCTGTCCGGCCGCCATGCTTTGCGCCATGGCAAAGACCTGCGGAAAATACCGGGGCAGATCGCCCTGCCCTTCGGTGCTGATCAAAACGGGTGCTGTCCCGGGCATATCTGCGCCTCCTGACTGCCATATCAGCCCCAGAGTAACGCAAATCTCCGATCCGTCACCCCTTTAGCGTCTCATAAGCCAGAAGCGCGCGTTCCCGCCCGGACTTGAGCGAAATTGCTGGGGTCGCTGGTGCATCCTTGTGCAAAAGCGCCCATGATTTCGGCACGGCGTCGAAATAGGACAGCGCGGTTTGCGTCGGCTGCCCCGCGCCTTCGGCGATCCAGCGGCGCAGGTAGGTGCCGTCCGGGTCGAATTTCTCCGCCTGCCCGTCCGGGTTGAAAATCCTAAAATAGGGCGCGGCGTCCGGGCCACAGCCCGCCACCCATTGCCACCCCATGGCATTCGATGCCGGGTCCCAGTCGATCAGGCAATCCTCGAACCATTTGAGCCCCACTCGCCAGTCCGTCAGCAGATGTTTCGTCAGGTAAGAGGCCGCAATCATCCGGGCGCGGTTGTGCATCGTACCGGTCACGAACATTTCGCGCATGGCGGCATCGACAAAGCTCACACCGGTGCGCCCGTGCCGCCAATTTTCTGCGTCCTCGTTGTCGCCCCGCCAGGGAAACGCGTCCCAGCCGTCACGGTGATTGCGCTCCGGCAAATCGGGTTCGTGGTATAAAAGATGATAGGCAAACTCACGCCACACGAGTTCCTTAAGAAAATGCTCCGCGCCCGCGGCCCCCTCTTCCATGGCATGAAGCCCCGCGTGCCAGATGGTCCGGGGCGAGATTTCACCATAGGTCAGGTTTTCCGACAGGCCCGAGCAAACCGGATCGGCGGGAAAATCGCGCCGGGCCTTGTAGTCGCCCACATGAGTGTCGAGGAAGACGGAAAGCCGACGCTTTGCCGACGTTTCGCCGACATGGCAATAGGGCAAAACCACCGCCGCCCCCCGGCGCATTTCGGCCCCGAGAATCCAGTCTTCCAGAGCCTCGCTTTCGGGCGCCCCGGCCCATGTGACCTGCGGTGTTTTCACCGGCTGCCCCGCCCCGATCTCGCGCACGGCCTTCCAATAGGGCGTGTAGACCTTGTAATAGCCGCCGGTTTTCGTCGAGACCGTCCAGGGCTCGAACAAAAGATGCGCATTTGAGGATTGTGCCTCGATACCGGTGTCTTTCAATGCCGATTTGACCTCGGTATCCCGCGCGATCGAGGCCTTGTCGTAAAGCCGGTTCCAGAAAACCGCCTCTGCGCCGGTCTCGGCAACGATCTGTTTTAAAACGTCTTTCGCAGACCCGGAGCGCAGAACAACCTGCCCGCCCTGAGCTTCGATGCGCTCCACGAGATGCGCAAGGCCCAGCCCAAGTCGCCATTTCGGCGCAGCCCCCAGTCCGTCCACCGTCTCGTCCCGGATGAACACCGGCAGCACGTCGCCGCGCTCTGCCGCCACCACAAGCGCCGGGTTGTCCTCAAACCGAAAATCGCGCCGGATCCACCAAATCGCCGTCATACCCTGCCCCATATCAACATCTGCCGATGATATAGGGCATTTTCATTGCCGCGACAGAGGCGGATCACGCCGCCGCCGCGTCGCGATCCTCGGCCTGCGCCGCCCACATCGCCGCATATTTGCCGCCCGCCTGCAAAAGCGCCTCATGGGTGCCGCGCTCGACCACATGGCCCGCTTCCAACACGACGATCTCGTCGCTGTCGGCAATGGTGGAGAGCCGGTGCGCGATGGTGATCACCGTGCGGCCTTCGCCAGCGAGTTTGAGCGCGCCCAAGATGCCGCGTTCGGTCTGGGTGTCGAGCGCCGATGTGGCCTCATCGAGCAGAAGGATCGGCGGGTCCTTGAGCAGCGTGCGGGCAATGCCGACGCGTTGTTTCTCGCCGCCTGAGAGTTTCAGCCCGCGTTCGCCGACCTGTGTCTCATAGCCCTCCGGCAGACCCATGATGAAGTCGTGAATCTTGGCCTTTTTCGCCGCCTCAACGATCTCTTCATAGGACGCGCCGTCGCGCCCATAGCCGATGTTGTAGCGGATCGTGTCGTTGAACAGCACCGTATCCTGCGGCACCACGCCGATGGCGGCATGCAGGCTGTCCTGCGTCACATCGCGGAGGTCCTGCCCGTCGATCATCAGCCGCCCGCCGGTCACATCATAGAAGCGGAACAACAGCCGCCCGATGGTGGATTTGCCCGATCCGGAATGGCCGACGATGGCCAATGTGCGCCCCGCCGGCACTTCAAGATCGACGCCATGCAGGATCGGCCGCGCCGGATCGTAGGCGAATTCCACATGATCGAGGGTCACCGTCCCGCCCGTCACCTTGAGCGGCTGCGCACCCGGCGCGTCGACGATCTCGGCCGGTTGTTCGAGGAGGTAGAACATATCCTCCATATCGACGATGGACTGGCGGATGTTGCGATACATCGAGCCCAAGAAGTTCAAAGGCATGGTGATCTGGATCATATAGGCGTTGACCATGACGAAATCGCCGACGGTCAGCGTGCCGTTCTGAACCCCAAGCCCCGCCAGGACCATGACCGCGATCAACCCGGAGGTGATCAGGAAGGTCTGGCCGAAGTTGAGAAAGGCGAGCGAGCGTTCGGTCTTGATCGCCGCCGTCTCATAGCCCGCCATAGCCTGATCGTAGCGCCGCGCTTCGCCGCCTTCGGCGTTGAAATATTTGACGGTTTCGAAGTTCAACAGGCTGTCGACGGCCTTCTGGTTGGCCTCCGTGTCCTGCTTGTTCATCTCGTAGCGGATTTTCACCCGCCATTCGGTGACCTTGAGGGTGAAGACCACATACGCCACGACCGTGACGGCCACGACGCCCATATACGTCCAGCCAAATGCCCCCCAGAGGATGATCAGTACCAGCCCGAGCTGAAAGATCAGGGGCGCGATGCCAAAGATCAGCACGTTCATCAGGAACGCGACGCCCTTCACCCCGCGCTCGATAATCCGGCTGAGGCCCCCGGTGCGTCGGGTCAGGTGGTAGCGCAGCGACAGCTTGTGGATGTGCTGGAAGGTCTGGAGCGCGATGACCCGCAGCGCACCCTGCTCGACCGGCGAAAACACCGCCGCGCGGAGTTGCTGGAACCCCACCTCCATCATCCGCGCCACGCCATAAGCCACGGTCAGCCCGATCGCCCCCACGGCAACGAACCACGCCGCGTCCTGTGCCGTCTCGCCCGAGAGGCTGTCGACGGCGGCCTTGTAGAACCACGGCGTGGCCACGGCGGTCAGTTTGGCGATCACCAGCAGGACGACTGAAATCACCACCTTCACACGCACGGGCGTGTTGCCCCTGGGCCAGAGATAGGGCGCGACCTTGCGCAGAACGAGCCAGCCGTTCTCGGGGTTTCGGTCGGTGGTGACGGAGGGACGCATACCTCTCATGGCAACCTTTCGGGCTAGAGCGTTTCGGGAAAAACCTGAGACACAGCTTTTCGCGAAACCTGTGGAACATCTGAATGTTGTGCGCGTTTCGAGTTATCTTTGTGCCTCAAGCCCAAATCGCAACACTTCAGATCGGAGTGAAGGGACGCCAAAATCGCGGAAAAGGCGTGGCAAGGCAAGAGGCCTTGCCCGCATACCCCTCTGGCGCTTTCTGCGCAATCTCAGAACCGGGGCGGATCACTCCTCGGGCAGTTGGAAAATCTGCCCCGGATAGATCAGGTCGGGATTGCGGATCTGGTCACGGTTGGCGTCGAACACCCGCACATAAAGGAACCCGTCGCCATAGCGTGTCGAAGCGATGCCCCAAAGCGTGTTGCCCGGCTGCACGGTGACGGAGGCGATGCGCGATGCGGGCGGCGTCACTTCTGGAACCTCCACGGTTTCGGCAACGCCCGTCTCTTGACGCGGTTCGGCCTCGGCCGTCTCTCCCGCGATCTGCGCCAGCAACGCCACCTCCTCGCGATGGAACGGGATTTCCGCCCGGCTCACCACCGCGCCCCAGGCGTCCACCTGATCGGCGCGCAGGGCATAGCGCCCGGCGGCCACATCCTTGAGTTCCGTGCGCCATTGTCCGTCTTTGCCAATCTGCGTGCGTGCAATAAGCGCCTGATCGAGATAGAGCCGCAGCGCCGCGCCCGGCTCAGCCCGCCCCGAGACGAAGACTCGCCCCTCGGGATCGTAGCTCACCGCGTCGATATGCAATGTACCGGGAGCCGTGCCGTCCTGTTGCAGCACCTTGACGCCTTCGTCATCGGCCATCAGCACCGTTGGCGCGATGGGCGAAACCACGTTGCCGTTGCCGTCGAGAATTTTCTGCGCGATGGAAGTGCCCGCCCCGGAGGCGGCCAGAGGGGCACCGCCCGCAGTTTCGATCGCCTCGGCCCCGACCTCGTCGGGCACCTCGTCCGGCGAGGTCGCGTCCGGCCGCTGCTGTGCCTCTGCCACCACCGTTTCGGCGGGGCTGGCCGGTGCGACGATCACGCTTTCGGCACTCGCCAAAGCGCCCGCGCCCGTACCGCTCACCAATTGCATTTCGCGTGCCGTCCCGGAGGCGTCGAGCCCGAACAGGGCCACGAATTCGCCTCGCTCATTGGCCTCTGCGCTGGCGACTTCGGTGCCATCGACGAGGATATGCACCTCCGTGCCCGGCTCGGCCTGTCCGGCCACGGTGGCAAGCCCGTCGGGCGGAATGCGCACGAGATCGAAGCGCGGCAGAATCTGCGCCGGGGTCGGCACGGCTTCGGCGCTCTCAATCGTCCCGTTGTCTCCGGTCGCAGGCTCTGGAACCGCCGCCACCGGCTGAGGCAAAGCCTCCTCCTCCATCGGACGCCCGAGATAGAGCACGGCCCCGATCGCCGCGACCAGCACCGCAGCCCCGACACCGGCCGCCGGCATCATCCATGCATTCTGTTTCGCCATGTTCGGCACATCCCCCTGATGGTCCGGCCCTGTCGCACGACCGTCACCCCCCGAGATTGAGACACGGATCAGGGCTGCGAGATCAAGGCTTGAGACAACCTAGCAAGGGGGCTAACAAGGGTCAAAGACTTCCTTTTTTCAAACCCGTCGCAAAGGGACCGCCATGTCATCCCAACCCGTTTCCTCCTTGTTTTCGATCTGTGTCTTCTGTGGCTCGCGCCCCGGAGGCAAGCCCGAATACGAGGCGGCGGCGACAGAGGTCGGAGAGATGATCGCGGACGAAGGCTGGCGGCTGGTCTATGGCGCGGGCGATGTCGGGTTGATGGGCGCCGTGGCGCGGGCGGCACAGGCCAAGGGGGCGGCGACCTTTGGTGTGATCCCGACCCATCTTCTGCCGAAAGAGGTCGGCAAACGCGATCTCACCACCTTCATCGTCACCGAGAACATGCATGAGCGCAAAAAGGTCATGTTCATGAATTGCGACGCCATCGTGGTGCTGCCGGGCGGCGCCGGTTCGCTCGACGAATTCTTCGAGGTGCTGACCTGGAAACAGATCGGATTGCATGACAAGCCGATCTTCCTCCTGTCGACCGAAGGCTACTGGAAACCGCTTGAGGCGCTGATCGAACATGTGATCGACGAAGGCTTCGCGCCGCTTTCCACCGCGCAATATTACGAGACGGTGCAGACGGTCGGCGAACTGGCCGAAGCTTTGCGCACCGCGCGGACCGATGCAGGTCATTGACGACATCGCGGCGCTGAACGGGACGGATGTCCTCTCCTGCCGTTTCGAAGGGCGAAACTTCGACGGGATGGACCTGTCGGACTATAGATTCGAGCTCTGCGAATTCCAGTCCTGCAGCTTCACTGGCGCAACGCTGGAAGACACCAGTTTCATCAAATGCAAGGCGATTCAGGCCGATTTCAGCTACGCCCGTCTCTCAGAGGCCCGGTTCGAGGGTTGCAACCTCTCGCTGTCACGCTGGGTCGGCAGCGATATTTCCGATGCGATCTTTCGCGATTGCAAGCTGACCGGCGCGGAGTTCCGGGACGCCCGCGCCCTCGGGGTCGACTTCAACGGCTCGGTGCTCGCGGGCGCCTATCTGCGGCAGATGAATTTCCGCAAATGCCAGCTCGAGCAGATCGACCTCAGCGAAGCCGATCTCGCGGGCTGCGATTTCCGGGAGGCCACGTTCGAACGCTGCCGGATGCAGGCGGCCCATCTCGCAACCGCCAGGTTCGAGGGCGCCGATTTGCGGCAGGCCGATCTGGGACCGCTGAGTTTTGCGAGTGCCGCCTGTTTCAAGGGCGCGATCATCTCGAAGGCGCAGGCAACCGAATTGCTTCGCGGTCTGGGCGTGACGGTTCTCTAGACCGTTCGCGTGGCCTTGCGTGCTTTGCGGCTCAGGGCCTCGCGGCGGAAAGCCTCGACGGTGTAGAGCGCCAGTGCGATCCAGATCAGCGGCATGGCGATGGCATGCCAATGGGTGAAAGGTTCGGCAAAGATCAGCACGGCGACAAGGAATTGCAGCGTCGAGTTCCAATATTGCCCCATGCCGACCACCGTAAGCGGCAGACGACGCGCGGCGGCGGTGAAGAAGATCAGCGGCACGCCGGTGATCAGCCCCGAGAAGATCAGAAGCACCGTATCCTTGAGCGAGTGCCCGAAGGCGCCTGCGGGCTGTGCCTCCGTCCCGCCCCAGCCCGCAAGATACGCGCCCACGAGCCAGACCAGCGCGATCGGCAACAAAAGCACCACCTCGGCGGTCACAGACAGGATCGGCCCGGCGTCGAGCGTCTTCTTGATCGCGCCGTAGATCGAAAAGGTCACGGCAAGTGTCAGCGCGATCCAGGGCAGCGCACCGAGCCCGACGCTCAGCACGACGACGGCGAGCGCGGCCAGCCCCAGCGCCGCATATTGCAGGCCGGAGAGCCGTTCGCGAAACATCGCCATGCCGATGACGGTCGCGACCAGCGGAAAGATGTAATAGCCGAAGGCGGCCTCAAGCGCCTGCCCCGACTGGATCGCATAGATGAACAGCCCCCAGTTGACCGACACGAAAAGCGCGGCGGCCAGCACCTTGCCCGCCTGCGGTCCGGTCATCAGGGCGCGCAATTCGCCCAACCGGCCCTGCAACCCGATCCAGAGACCGAAAAGCAGACAGGTCCAGAGCGTGCGATGCGCCAGCACCTCGAAGGCAGGCACATCGGCCACCGCCTTGTAATACAGCGGCGAGAGACCCCATGCGGTCTGGGCGATCAGGAGGGCGACATAGCCTTTTTGCGTTTCGGTCATGGCCGTGACAAAGCGCCTTTTTCCCACCCTTTGGCAAGAGGCGAAAACGCACAGGGGCTCAGGTGTCCTGCCTGCCATCGCTGGCGAAAGCCTGAATCGCGCGCAGGAAAATCTCCGCGCCGACAGGAATGAGCCCGTCGGGAAAATCGAAATCCGGGTTGTGCAGTTCCGGCTGATCCTCGCCCGAGCCCAAGAACAGCATGGCCGCCGGGATTTCCGTGCCGAACAGGCCGAAATCCTCGGACGGGCACATCGGGATTGCCCCCTCGGCACGCGGCAGGCCCGTACAGGCGCGCTCCAGCAGCGCCGTGGCCTCCGGCGCATTGACCGAATGGCTGAACGCATCGTGGAGAGTGATCTCGGGTGCGAACCCTGCGGCGGTGGTCTCGATCAGAGCGCGGGCCTCGGCCTCGAGCGCAGCCATTTCAGAATTGAACAAAGTTCGCAATGTGATCTGAAGTTCGGCCTCGCCGGGGCTGATGCCAAAAGACGGCACACCGAGCCGGGCATGGGTGACGGTGCATAGCCGAAACCCCGGATCTTCGGTCGGCAGATCGCGCGACAGGGCCCCGAGCGCGGGGATCAGCGCAGAGAGCGCCAGCCCCGGCGAACGGCCGTTTTCGGGGCGGGCCGCGTGCGAGGTCTGCCCCGTCAACCGAATGTGCAACCCGCGTGAGGCGCAGGCGACAGGGCCTTCTTTGAGCGCCACGGCCCCAAGGGGCAATTTTGGAAGATTGTGCAGCGAGATCGCCAGATCGGGTTTGATTGCATCGAATTTCGGATCGGCCAACACCAGACGCGCCCCCGCCCCGGTCTCTTCCGCGGGTTGGAAAAGTAGGACGACACGACAGTCCGGAGCCCGCTTTGAGAGCGCCGTCGCCACCGCAAAGAGCGTGGCCATATGCCCGTCATGGCCACAAAGATGCCCGACACCTTCGTGCTCCGAGCGATAGTCTGGCCCGGTCGCCTCAAGGATCGGCAGCGCATCGAGTTCGGCACGGATCATCAAAGTTTTCGGTCCGACTCCGAACAGCGCTGCGATCCCCGTGCCCCCCAGCCCCTCGATCACCTCTGCGCCAAGCGCCCGCATCCGCGCGGCCATGCGTTTCGCGGTTTCATGCTCGGCACCGGAGACTTCGGGAAAGCGGTGCAGCTCATGGCGCAGTGCCACGGCCTCGGACAGCATGTCCGGGGTGAGGGTTCAGGCGTTGGGAAGCGGCGTCATCTCGGTGTCTCTTGTCGTCAGATCAACGGCACCCTGTCATGTGTCACGCGCGAGGGAAAGAGCCCTCCGTCACACCACGTCAGGGCAGACACTGCGCTTCGACGGCCCGGGCAAAGCCCATGACATCGGCTATGAGTTCGGGATCCTCTGCGCCACTGTATCCCGCCGACACCACCAGGGTCTGCGCCGCCGCGACATTTCCACCCGAGAGGGCAATGGCGATACGGATCACATCCGGATCGAGCGTCCTTTCCGCCACCCCATAGGCACAGTCGCGCACCACGGGGCTTTCGCCCTCCGCCATACAGCCGTTCACATAAGCGGTTTTCAAATCCTCCGCCTGTGCAACGCCGATCTGACACATCACCGTCAGCCCTGCCGCCATGACATATTTCATCCACCCCTCCTGATCCTTGACGCGTGTACCGCAAGGCTGAGTGTCGGAGCATTTGATATCAATTGGAAAATCTCGCGCCCCCGCCCCGAAATGCAAAAAGGGCACCACATGGGCGCCCTTTCCAAAATCCGGCATCGTCTCACGACTTACATGCGGGAGGCGACGTTTTCCCAGTTCACCAGCTTGTCGAGGAAGTTCGACAGGTAGACCGGGCGTTTGTTGCGGAAGTCGATGTAGTAGGAGTGTTCCCACACGTCGCAGCCGAGAAGCGCGGTCTGACCGAAGCAGAGCGGGTTCACGCCGTTTTCGGTCTTGGTCACTTTGAGCGAACCGTCGGTGTCTTTCACCAGCCAGGCCCAGCCGGAGCCGAACTGGGACGCGCCAGCGGCCGCAAATTGTTTCTTGAACTCGTCGACGGTGCCGAAGGCTTCGACCAGAGCTTTTTCAAGCTCGCCCGGCATTTTCTTCTCGCCCGGACCCATCATTTCCCAGAACTGGGTGTGGTTCCAGTGCTGGGACGCGTTGTTGAACAGGCCCGACTGCGCCACGGCGCCAGCGGCATAGGTGCCTTTGATGATCTCTTCGACCGATTTGCCTTCCCACTCGGTGCCAGCAGCCAGCGTGTTGCCGGTGGTCACATAAGCGTTGTGGTGCAGGTCGTGGTGATATTCCAGCGTCTCTTGCGACATGCCGAGATCAGCGAGTGCGTCGTAGGCATAGGGAAGATCGGGAAGTTCAAAAGCCATTGGGGCCTCCATAATTCAGAAGTTGTGCGTTTCTGTCAGGCATATACCTGATCCGATGACCGGCTCGGGTCAAGGGAGAAACTTTGGAATCGTTCCAAAAATCGCGAACATGGGTTGTTCACCCTTCAACCATCCGTTTTCCGTGCACCCGACCGGGCGCCACGGATCAGGTCTGGACTGGACTCAATTGTCCGGCAGGTCGATCTGGATTTCCGGTTCGTCGCCGATCGGCGGCACATCGCCCCCCGTGAAGAGATAATAGGCGATCCCAGCCACCAGCACGAGCATCGCCCCCACCAGAATGCCGATCCCAGTATTACCGCCACCGTTATTGCCACTCATGTCTTTCTCCTTAAGTCTGGGCCATGACAGGCCGCTTAGATGAGAAACGATTGACGTTGCGATTGGTTCCAAATAGGGCATTTATGAAAGATCAATTAGAAACATTTAGATTTTTCTGAAGATGATCCATGGACTTGGGGGATCAGACGACATAGTTTTTTTCAGAAGCGAAAGCAATGAACTACACCAGAGAACAGTTTGCCTTGGATCTGCGCCGTGAGTGCGTTGATGACGTCGTAACGTCATCCGAACAATCGTTACAAAACCCTCCGGGACGCAAACCCGCAAAGCGACTTGTGACGTTGTCTAAATGGTACAGGTCTCTGGATGAGGAGCAACAACGGACCTGCCGTCAGCTTATGGAGTACATTGCCGAAGCCTCGCTGTTTTCAACCCTTACGGTGCTCGATGGCGCGTCTCTTATCGCCGAGGACATACGCGACGCCGAACTTCGACTGACCCTCAAGAAGGACGGCGAAGAACTTCTGCTGTCCAGCAGTGAACACAGCGCCGATCTTGGAAGCGACCTTCATGAATTGATGTTCCCTTCTCTGGAATAAATCTTCCCCACGAGCCATTCGGTCACACCCGCGTCATAAGGGGTTTCGCAAAGCCCGTCCGCCGGATACACCCTTGCAACGGAATTCTCTTTGACGGACCCTGATATGACCTTCTGGATCATCGCTTTCGCCATCGCCCTCCTGTCCGCGATCCCGCTGGCCCTTGCGCTCCGGCGCGCCCATGGCATCGGCGATGTCGACAGTTCCACTGCCGAGGTGGAGATGAAGGTCTACCGCGACCAGCTCAAGGAAGTGGACCGCGACGAGGCTCGCGGCGTGCTCTCCGCCGAGGACGCCAAACGCGCCCGGATCGAGGTCTCGCGCCGTCTCCTCGATGCCGACAAGGCCCGCGCCAGCGAAAAGCACGGTGTGCGTGGCGCGCCGATCTGGGCCGCCGCCGTGCTCTTTGCCGCAGTCAGCGGCGGTGCGCTTTGGCTCTACAACGATCTCGGTGCGCCGGGCTACGAGGACCTGCCGCTCACCCATCGCATCGAACTGGCCGAAGAGGCCCGTGCCAACCGCCCGACACAGGACGCGATCGAACAGATGCGCCCGCCCTCGCCGCCCATCATGGAACCGGACGAGCGCCTCACGACCTTGCTTGTCCAGCTGCGCGATGCGCTCACCACTAGGCCCGACGATCTTCAGGGCCATATCCTTCTGGCACGCAACGAGGCCGTGGCCGGCAATTACCGCGCCGCCTATGAGGCGCAGAAACAGGTGATCCGCATCAAGGGCCCCGGCGCCACCGCCGACGATTACGCCGATCTGGCCGATATGATGATCCTCGCTGCGGGCGGCTTTGTCTCGCCGGAGGCCGAGGACGCACTCACCAAGGCGCTGCAACGCGATCCGCAGAACGGCACGGCGATCTATTACTCCGGCCTCATGTTTGCCCAGACCGGGCGCCCCGACATGACCTTCCGGCTCTGGCAACCGCTCCTGTCCTCGTCCTCCGCCGAAGACCCCTGGGTGATGCCGATCCGGCAGCAGATCGAGAGCGTCGCACAGGCCGCAGGCATCCGCTATACCCTGCCGCCTGCCCCGATGGCCGGGGGCTTGCGCGGCCCGACGCAGGAAGATGTCGAAGCCACCGCCGACATGACCCCCGAGGAACGTCAGGAGATGATCCGCGGCATGGTCGAAGGCCTCGCGGCCCGTCTCGCCAATGAAGGCGGCAGCCCGGAGGAATGGTCGCGACTGATTTCCTCGCTCGCCATGCTGGGCGAAACGGAGCGCGCCAAGGCGATCTGGGGCGAGGCACAGGTGATCTTCGGCGCAACCCCCGAGGCTCTGGCGGTCGTGCGTCAGGGCGCGGAACGTGCGGGTCTGGTCGAATGAGCGCGCTGATCACCGATGATATTGCGGTGTTCAAGGCCGCCGTGACCCCGATGTGCCCGCTTGCCGGGCTGGATTTCGGCGACAAGACCATTGGCGTGGCAATCTCCGACCGGCTGCACTCGGTCGCCTCCCCCACGGATACGATCCGGCGCAAGAAATTCACGCTGGATGCCGAGGCACTGCTCAAGCTGCTCGCGTCGCGCGAAGTGAGTGGCATCGTCTTGGGCCTGCCGCGCAACATGGACGGCACCGAGGGCCCGCGCTGTCAGAAAACTCGCGCTTTCGCGCGCAATCTCGGCCAATTGACAGATCTGCCAATCACCTTCTGGGACGAACGCCTGTCGTCGGTCGCCGCCGACCGAGCCATGCTGGAGGCCGACATGTCCCGCGCCAAACGCGCCGAGAAAATCGACCAGGTGGCGGCGGGCGTGATCCTTCAAGGGGCTCTGGACAGGCTCAGAAACCTATGACGGACGACATCTGGAAACGCGACGAGATCGAAAGCCCCTGCACGAAGATCTGTCAAATTCACCCGGACACAAGGCTTTGCCTTGGCTGCGCCCGCTCAATCGACGAAATCGGGCGCTGGTCCTCGATGTCCGCTGAAGAGCGTCGCGCCATCATGGCTGAACTGCCCAACCGCTCACCGGCCCCGACCAAACGCCGTGGCGGCCGCGCGGCGCGGTTGAAACGGATGGAATGAGTATTTGAGCACAAAGGAGACGGGTTTCCTTTGTGCCCGAAATACTCAAAACCTCACCCCATCAGCGCCTTGCGCAGCATGTTGAGCGCCACGAGGATCAGGAAGCCGCCAAACACGCGTTTCAGGGGTTTCGGGTCCATGGCATGGGCGATCTTTGCCCCTAGAGGGGCCGTGATCAGCGTCATGCAGATGACCAGAAGGAAGGCTGCGATATTGACCGCCCCCACGGTAAAGGGGGGCGTCACATCGGCGGGCAGATCGACAAAGAGAAAGCCGATCACCGAAGGGATCGCGATGATCGCGCCAAAGCCTGCGGCGGTGGCCACGGCACGGTGGATCGGCACGCCGTAAAGCGTCATCGTCGGCACCCCGAAGGAGCCGCCACCAATGCCCATGAGCACGGACAGGAACCCGATCAGCGGCGAGATGATCCCCCGCATGATCCCCTTGGGCATCTCCGAGCCGATCCGCCATGCGGAATTGCCGAAGGCCATGTAGAGCCCGATGAAGATCGCGACCCCGCCAAAGATCATCTGCAATGTGGCCGAGCGCAGGCTGGAGGCGACCAGCACGCCGATGATTGCGCCGACGACGATCCCCGGCGCAAAGCTCTTGAGGATGGGCCATTCCACCGCGCCCTTTTTGTGGTGCGACAGAACGGAGCGGATCGAGGTCACGATGATCGTCGCCAAAGACGTGGCGAGACATATCTGCATGAGTTGCGGACTGTCATAGCCCAGCCCAGAGAAGGCGTAATAGAAGGCGGGGACGAGAACGATGCCGCCCCCCACGCCCAAAAGGCCTGCAAGAATGCCCGCGAACGCGCCGATGACGGCGATCAGGGCGGCGAAGGGGAGAAGCGTTGCGAAATCCATGGCGCAAAGCGTTAACGACAAAACGCGCCCCTGAAAAGAGCGCGTTTTTCAAAGCCTGTGCCTGCGTTTCCGATCAGAGTTCGACCAGCACCCGGCCCTTCACCCCGCCCTTGAGGATCGCAGCGCCGAGCGCGGGCAGGTCTTCCAGCGTCACCGACTGCACCATCTCCTCGAGTTTTTCCATCGGAAGGTCGGTGGCGATCCGGTTCCAGCAGCGGATGCGGTTCTCTTTCGGCTGCATGACGGAATCGATGCCCAGCAGGTTCACGCCGCGCAACAGGAACGGGATCACCGAGGTCGGCAAATCGGCCCCGCCCGCAAGCCCCACCGCGGCCACCGAACCGCCATATTTCATCTGGCCGAGGATGCGCGCCAGCATTGCGCCCCCCACCGCATCGACACAGCCCGCCCAGGTCTCGGATTCGAGCGGACGTTTGACCGTCTCCGCGATTTCTTCACGCGCCACGAGCCGGCTTGCGCCCAAGGATTTGAGATAGCCAGCCCCTGCGGGACGCCCGGTGACGGCGGCGACCTCATAGCCGAGATGCGCGAGAATGGCTGTCGCAACGGAGCCGACCCCACCCGAGGCACCGGTGACCAGAACGGGCCCCTTGTCAGGCGTCAGACCGTGATCTTCGAGTGCCATGACCGCCAGCATCGCGGTGAACCCGGCCGTGCCGACCGCCATGGCTTGCCGTGTCGAGAGCCCTTCGGGCAGCGGCACCAGCCAATCCGATTTGACCCGCGCCTTTTCGGCATAGCCGCCCCAATGCACCTCCCCGACGCGCCAGCCGGTCAGCACCACCTTGTCGCCGGGGTGGAATTCGGGGCTGTCGGAGCGCTCGACCGTCCCGGCAAAGTCGATCCCCGGCACATGCGGATAGTGCCGCACCAGCCCGCCGCCCTTTTTCGAGAGGCACAGCCCATCCTTGTAATTCAGCGTCGAATATTCGACTTTCACCGTGACATCGCCTTCGGGCAGAAGATCTTCGGAAATGTCCTTGATATGCGGTTCGGCCAGCCCCTCGGCAGTCTGTTCCATGACCAAAGCTTTCATGCGGTCCTCCTTGCTATGCTGCATGAGATTTGCTTAAATGTCTGACAAATGAAAACACAATGCAAGCAAATGTCTGACAAATACGTCGGGCCATGGTTTGAATGTCAGACAATAAAGAAAAACAAAATATGTCCAGAGACTTGTCAACCGTGATCGCGGATGCGATCCGAGCCGATATTGCTTCTGGCAAGCTGGCGGCAGATCAACGCCTGCCCTCGGAATCGGAACTGGCCGAGGCCCATGGCGTGTCGCGGGCGACCGTACGCGAAGCACTCAAACGCTTGGCGGCGCAGAGCCTGATCCGCACGCGGCGCGGGGCCGCTGGCGGGGCGTTCGTGCATCGGCAAAGCTTCGAGGAAGCATGCGCCGACATGGCTTCCAAGGCGACGCTTCTGATCGGATTGAACGAGATCGACATCGCCACCGCCTGCGAAGCGCGCTTTGCGCTTGAGCGCGGTTGCATGCGACTGGCCGCCAAGCATCGCGGCCCGGAGCATCTCGACATCATGCGACGAGAGATTGCCCGACAGAAGGATCCGGAACTGAGCGACGAGGCGTTCTGCGCCTCCGATGTTGCGTTTCACCGGGCCCTAGTGGATGCGGCGGGCAATCCGGTGCTGTCATGGCAACTGGCGGCAGCGGTCGAGGGAATCGAGCCGCTGATGAACATGATCACCTATCGCCAGCGCGACCGCGATGCCGTGATCGGCCTGCATGAGGCCATTGCCGATGCGCTGGAAGCGCGGGTCGGATCGAAGCTCGAAATCCTGATTGATTACCTGCGGGAACAGACCCTGCGCACCGCCCATGCGGCGCAGGGCCATCGGCTTGCGGCCAAACCGGAAAGTCCGCATCCAAGAGATTGATCGCCTAAATTTGATCAAATTTAGGGCAAACTCCCGAAAAAACGCCACGACGCCCAAAGCGCCCCTTGCACGAGGCAAAACCCATGCTAGCGTCATCTCCCAGAATTGGTCCATTTTCAGGGAGATGACCTTCATGAACACGCTTAAAACTCTTCTGGGCAGCGTCGCCTTCGCCACCGTCGCGAGCGCCGCTTTTGCCGAAGACCCCGATCTGCTGGTGTTTGACTATTCCGGTTTCGAAGACCCGGCCTTCCACACCAAATATGTTGAGAAGAATGGCGATGTCCCCTCTTTCGCCTTCTTCGGCGAAGAAGACGAGGCGCTGCAAAAACTCGTCTCCGGTTTCAAGGCCGACGTCAGCCACGTCTGTGCCGGCTCCGTGATGAAATGGGAGGAAAGCGGCATTCTGGAGCCGTGGGACACGTCGAAAATCACCGAGTTCGCCAAGCTCGACAGCAATCTCGTCGGCAAGGACGTGGCGGCGACCAGTGCCTATTTCATCCCGACCGATTTCGGCTCCACCGCCATCGCCTACAACACGGAGGAAGTGCCCGCCGAGGATGTCGCTTCGCTCGACGTGTTCAAGAACCCGAAATACGAGGGTCGGCTGACCCTGCCGGACAATGTCGACGATGCCTATGCGCTGGCCTATCTCGCCACCGGCACGACCGACTGGACCAATGCCACAGACGAGCAATTCGAGGCCGCCTCCGCCTGGCTGCGCGAAGTGCACCCCTACCTGCGTACCTACTGGACCGACCCTGCGGAACTGGCGCAGCTCATGGCAACCGGCGAAGTGCTGATCTCCTGGGCCTGGAACGAAACCTATCCGACGCTTGCGGACGAAGGTTTCCCCGTCGGATTTCAGCGCGAGCCGAAAGAGGGCTCTTCGCTCTGGCTCTGTGGCTACGTCAATCTGAAGGACGGCCCCGGTTCTGAAGAAAAAGCCTATGACTATCTTAACGGCTTCCTCGATGCCTCCAACGCCGCCGTGCTGATGGACGCGGGCTATGGCATTTCCAACACCGAAGGCCTCGCCACGTTGGGTCAAGAGGCGCTCGAAGCCGGTGGCCTGGCCCCGATCGACGCCCCGATTCTGGCCCAGTTGCCGATGTCGGTCGAGCTGCGCGAGAAGCAGTCCGAAGAATTCGAGAAGATCAAGGCTGGCTTCTAAGCCCTTCCTTGAAAGCCAAAAAGGAACGCCGCCCCCTTGTGGGCGGCGTTTTTCTTATGCCTGCATTTTGGCTCGACAAGTATGTGCGCACTTAGGAAAATGCCTCATGTACCGTCGTGTGTTTCTTATGCTTTGTCTTGTGTTTGCAGCGGTTGGCTTCGGCTTTTCCCAGCTCTCGCCTGCGCTCAAAGCCACGGTCACGGCGAAGCTGTCAGACCTCATCCCGATCTCCTATGGTTCGGCGACAGAAAGCCGGGACGCGGCCCCCTGGGCCGCCTCCTTGATCGCCGCGGCCCGAGCTCAGATCGGCGTCACGATGCAGTATGACGGGGCCTATGCGCAGATCGCCTATCCCAACGGGGACGTGCCCATGGAGAGCGGTGTCTGCACCGATGTCGTCATTCGGGCGCTGCGTGCCTCCCACGGTCTCGACCTGCAACAAAGCGTTCACGAGGACATGCTGCGCGCCTTTTCCGACTATCCCGCGCTTTGGGGATCGAGCGGCCCGGATTCCAATATCGACCATCGCAGGGTTCCGAACCTGCGCCGCTATTTCGAGCGCCATGGCCAGTCGCTGCCAGTCAGCGATCGAGCCGAGGACTATCTGCCCGGCGATCTGGTCACCTGGCTTTTCGCGCCCGGCAAGCCCCATATCGGCATCGTGTCTGACCAGACGGAGGCCCGGACGGGCGTGCCGCTGATCCTGCACAATGCAGGCGCCGGCACGCGGGAACAGGGCTTTCTCTTCGCCTATCCGATCACCGGACATTATCGCCTTTCTCCCAAACCGACGGGCACTTGAAACCCGGAGCCTCATCGCCTATCTGTGATCTGTCCCTTCGGGGACTATGGACATAAACGCGCTCGTAATAAGCGGATCGGACCCGGGGGCGGTACCCGGCGTCTCCACCAAATACCCCTCTTCGGTTTTCGTTTGGGACCGGCAAGAGATTGGATCATGGGGACGAAATAGGATCGACGGACGTCTAAAGGGGTTTGCTTTGTCTCGGTGAGTTACCACCGTTATCGGTACACCTAAGCTAGTTGCAAACGACAACAAAGCTCCGATGGCTCTCGCAGCGTAAGCTGTGCGAAATATCGAAATCTAAGCCCTTAGGCCTAGCAGCTTAAGGCGGGGTTCGCAGGTACCTGGCAACAGAAACCTGCACTTTCCCCCTCTCACCGCCCGACACGATCCCCGGCACAATCGTTGTTGGACATGTATCCTGCGGCGCGCGAGGTTGAATGCTGCCGCCCTCTTCTTTTGCAATTTGCGAAGACTGACGCAACACCCACACATGTATTTCTCTTTTTCCGGTATTTTCCCCTCGAACAGAAAGGTTTCGTTCAGCTTTTGAGCGCAAAATCGTTCCAGACGTGAAGACCGAAGGAGACCGTCTCATGACCGGCATGGAGCTGCTGGAAGCCTGGTATGACAAGGTATGGGTAAAGGGCGATCTGAGCGCCGTGGCCGATTTCTTCGACACGGAAGCACTTGCCTCCGGGCTGATGAGCGATTTTGCGGCCCAGCTTGAGGACTTCCAAACCCTCGTGCCCGCCGTGCGCCACGCATTGCGCGACATCAGCATCACCTTCGAGGATTCGATGGAAATCGGCGACAAGGTCTGGGCCCGTATGACGCTGCACGCCCGGAAGGCCGAGGACATGATGCCGATTCATATCTCCGGCCAGGTCATGGTGCGGCTCAAGCATGGCAAGATCATTGAGGCACATAACAGCTACGATTTTGTCAGTTATTTCGAACAGATGGGCAATCTTCCGAAAGATTCGGTGGCATTGATGCTGGCCGGGGAAACTTTCTCCTGACCCAGCCCCTGAAACACGGTTTTCCTTGCTTTCATAGAACTTTGCCGGACTGTGAAACGGACGGGCCCGTGGTGCGACTCGGCCATGGCATCGCCCGTTTTCTCTTACAGGTGACCCATGAAATCCACTGACCTGATGCTGACCTCCGCGGTCCTGCTCTTCTCCCTTGCCCAAGCCTCCCTCGCACAGGACGATGCGCCGCTGCCGAAACTCGGCCCCAACGCCATTCCCGTCACCGAAGCGACCGAGTATCTCAGAACCGCCCCCGCGCCGGATTACTGGGCCTTTGCCGAATTCGTGAAACCGCAATTCACCACCTCTGCCTGTGGCGTTGCCTCCGTCACCGCCGCCCTCAACGGGCTTGCGGGGCTTCCGGCCAATGCCGAGGATACGGTGATGACCCAGCCGGATCTGCTCGAGGCCGTGGGCGATGCCCATTGGTCGGAGATTTCCGCCGAGGGCGGCGATGGTGTGATGTTCGACGAGCTTGTGACCTATGCGACCGAGGCCCTGCCCGTCGCCGGTCTCGACAGCTATGCGGTCAGCACGTTTAAACCGACGGACGACAGCGCCGAAAGCCTTGCGACCCTGCGCAACTGGCTGATGCTCAACGAGGAAAGCGCCGAGGATGCGATGCTGGTCTATTTCAACCAGGGCGTGGTGACCGGCGACTGGGACGGGCCGCATGTCTCGGTGATCGGCGCCTATGACGCCGCCAGGGACGCGGTTCTGATCCTCGAAGTGGATCAGGAATGGTACATCCCCTACTGGACCCCGGCGCCGGTGCTTCTGGAGGCGATGCTGAAACCGACTTCGGACGAGCATGGCGTTCTCGAAGGTCAGACCGGCGGTTTTGTTCGTCTGGCCCCCGCAAACTGAGTGACTTGACCGGCCGGGGCGGCTAACAAGGGCGGGACGGACACCAGCCACGAGCGCCCTCCCCATGACGCCCCAGCCACCCCTCTCCGACTTCCTCAAAAGCTTTGCCCGCATCGGCCTCCTGTCCTTCGGCGGGCCTGCGGCACAGATCGCCGTGATGCACCGCGAAATTGTGGAAGACCGGCGCTGGATGGAGGAGGACGGGTTTCTCTCCGCACTCTCGTTTTGCATGATGCTGCCCGGCCCCGAGGCGATGCAGCTTGCGACCTATTGCGGCTGGCGGCTCAAAGGCGTGTCGGGCGGCATTGTCGCGGGGCTGTTTTTCGTCCTGCCCGGTGCGCTGGTGATGCTGGCGCTCGCAGCGCTTTATGCTGCCTACGGCCACCTGCCCGCCTCCGAAGCGCTGTTTCTGGGCGTCAAGGCCACGGTGGTGATTGTCGTGCTGCAAGCACTTGTGCGGCTGTCGCGCAAGGCGCTCGGGACGCCGCTGCGCAAGGTGCTGGCACTGGCCGCTTTCGTGCTGATCGCGGGATTTGCCGTGCCGTTTCCGCTGATCGTGCTCGGCGCGGGCCTCGTCGGGGCGTTGACGACCCGCAGCATGCCCAAGCCCCTGCCCACGCCCAAAACCACCCACCTGCCCCGCACGCTCGCCACATGGGGCGCGCTCTGGGCCGCACCGCTCGCGCTCCTCTGGGCCACAGGTCAGGAGCGTCTGCTCGCCATCGGCCTGTTCTTTTCGAAACTCGCGGTGGTGACCTTCGGCGGAGCCTATGCGGTTTTGGCCTATATGTCGCAAGAGGTGGTCACGGCCAAAGCCTGGCTCGCGCCCGAGGCGATGCTCGACGGGTTGGGACTGGCCGAAACCACCCCCGGCCCGCTGATCCTCGTGACCGAGTTCGTTGGCTATATGGCCGCCACGCCCTTGGGTATTCTTGGTGGTGTGGCGGGCGCGCTCGTGACTCTTTGGGTGACCTTTATCCCCTGTTTTCTCTGGATTTTCGCGGGCGCTCCTTACATCGATTGGATGGCCTCCCGCCCCCGGATCGACACAGCACTGAAGGCCGTGACAGCGGCCGTCGTGGGCGTGATCGCCTCACTGTCATGGTGGTTCGCGCTGCATGTGTTTTTCACTGGGGTCAACGAGACCCGCCTCGACGCGTTGCGACTCACCCTGCCCGATCCGGCCACATTCGAGCCGCTCGCAGCCGTGCTCGCGGGACTCGCAGCGCTTTTGCTCTTCGGCCTGAAACGCTCGCTGATGCTCACCATCGCCCTTGTGGCCTTGGCCGGGCTGGGCCTCGGACTTGGGCTTCCGGCAAGCGTGCGGTGACCCCTTTCCTTGGCTGCAGAATCCCGTATGCTGCAATCAGGATGAGAGAAAGGACCCTAGGATGGCCAAAACCATCGATTACGGCAACCTGATGCATGACGCCATGCGCGGTCTGATCCGCAAGGTGCTGGACGGCGTGGCCCGCGACGGCCTGCCGGGGGAACATCATTTCTTCATCACCTTCGACACCATGCACCCGGATGTGGAACTGGCCGACTGGCTGTCGGACCGCTATCCCGAGGAAATGACCATCGTCATCCAGCATTGGTTCGACAATCTCGAAGTCTCCGAAGACGGGTTTGCGATCACGCTGAACTTCGGCGACAGCCCGGAACCGCTCTACATTCCCTATGACGCGATCCGCACCTTTGTGGACCCTTCCGTCGAATTCGGCCTGCGCTTCGAGACGCAGGAGTACGATGTCGAAGAAATGGACGAGGACGAGATTCCGCATGACGCGGAAGTGACCTCCTTCGAACCGAAGGACGACACCGGCAAAACCGCTGGCCCGAAAGAGGCGGAAATCGTCTCTCTCGACAAGTTTCGCAAATAAACCCGCATCCGCCTTGCCGGGTTTCTGACGCTTTCGAAACATCTCCGTGAATTTTGCGTAACAGCTTCGTGTGGCCTCTTGTTTTGCGCCTAGGCTCCGCGCACCTCTGACACGAGGTGATGCACAGGAGCCCCCCATGCCGCGCGATTTTGCCGTATTTCTCGGAGAGATGATCCGCAACCCCGACGAGGTGCGCGCCATCGCGCCCTCTTCTGCCGCCGCGGCACGTCTCATGACCGCAGGCGTCGAAAAGGTCACCGGCCCGCTGGTCGAAATCGGCCCGGGCACGGGCGTGTTCACCAAAGCGATCCTCGCCCGTGGCGTGGCACCCGAACGGCTGACGCTGCTGGAGCTGAACCCGCGGTTCTGCGACGACCTGCGCGAGAAATTTCCCGGAGTAACCGTGCTCAACCGCTCCGCCGAGGACATCCGTGACATCGGGCTCACGGGCGTCGGCGCGGTGATCTCCGGTGTGCCGGTTCTCGCCCGCCCCGATCTGCAACGTGCCGTCGTCGGTCGCGCTTTCGAGGTCATGGCGCCGGGGGCCTTCTTCACCCAGATCACCTATGCCAACAGCTCGCCAGTGACGCCCGCGATGCAGGCCGAACTAGGCCTCTCGGCGGTGAAACGCGGCACGGTCTGGGCCAATCTGCCGCCCGCGCGGGTATTCGAATATCGCCGCCAGCCGGGTTGAGCGGCGGCGCGTCGGATTTTAGCGCAAACAGGGGCATGTATGCTTCGGTATACATTGCAAGCGCCGAGGCGAGGCTCTATAGCCATGGCAACTGATTGGCAGAGCTAGGGAGATCCCCCGATGACCACCACCCGTACCGAAACCGACAGCTTCGGCCCGCTGGAAGTTCCCTCCGACAAATACTGGGGCGCGCAGACGCAGCGCTCCATCATGAACTTCCCGATTGGCTGGGAAAAGCAACCGGTTCCGATCATCCGCGCTCTGGGCGTGGTGAAGAAAGCCTGTGCGCTTGAGAACATGGCGCAGGGCAAGCTGGCGAAAGAGTTGGGCGACGCCATCGTGGCCGCAGCAGACGAGGTGATCGCGGGCAAGTTCGACGACAACTTCCCGCTCGTCGTCTGGCAGACCGGTTCCGGCACCCAGTCCAACATGAACGCCAACGAGGTGATCTCCAACCGCGCGATCGAAATGCTGGGCGGCGTGATGGGCTCGAAAGATCCGGTGCACCCCAACGATCACTGCAACATGGGTCAGTCCTCGAACGACACCTTCCCGACCGCGATGCATGTCGCCATCGGCATGCAGGCGCGTGACGTGCTGCTGCCGGGTCTCAAGAAACTGGCCGAAGCGCTCGAAGCCAAATCCGAGGCCTTCAAGGACATCATCAAGATCGGCCGCACCCATACCCAGGACGCAACGCCGCTGACGCTCGGTCAGGAGTTCTCCGGCTACGCGCATCAGGTCCGCATGGGCATCAAACGCGTCGAAATGTGCCTGCCCGCGATCTACGAGTTGGCGCAGGGCGGCACCGCCGTCGGCACCGGTCTCAACACGAAAAAAGGCTGGGCGGAAGCCGTCGCGAAAAACATGGCCGAAATCACCGGCCTGCCCTTCGTGACCGCGCCGAACAAATTCGAAGCGCTCGCCGCCCACGACGCCATGGTGATGTTCTCCGGCGCGCTGAAAACCATCGCCGCCTCGCTGTTCAAAGTCGCCAACGACCTGCGTCTTCTGGGCTCCGGCCCGCGCTGCGGTCTGGGCGAACTGATCCTGCCGGAAAACGAGCCGGGCTCCTCGATCATGCCGGGCAAGGTGAACCCGACCCAGGCCGAAGCGCTGACCATGGTCTGTGCCCACGTCATGGGCAACGACGCCGCTGTCGGTTTCGCGGGCTCGCAAGGTCACTTCGAGCTGAACGTCTACAACCCGATGATGTCCTACAACGTGCTGCAATCCATGCAGCTTCTGGGTGACAGCGCCTCCGCCTTCACCGACAACATGGTGGTGGGCATTCAGGCCAACGAACCGCGCATCGAGAAACTCCTGCACGAGTCGCTCATGCTGGTGACCGCTCTCGCGCCGACCATCGGCTATGACAACGCCACGAAAGTTGCGAAGACTGCGCACAAGAACGGCACGACGCTCAAGGAAGAAGCGATCAAGCTGGGCTTTGTCGACGAAGCGACCTTTGACGCCGTGGTCCGCCCGGAGCAGATGATCGGGCCGAAAGACTGAGCCTCTCCGACAATGTGTACAGACGACAAAGGCGACCCTCGGGTCGCCTTTTCTGATGCACGAGATATGAAACTGCTTGCCCTTCGGTCACGACAGGGTAATATCCTACCCCATGAGCACCGTCACCAATCTGAACCAGTTTCGCAAACGGAAAGCCCGCGCCGAGAAACGCGCGCAGGGTGACGAGAATGCCGTGAAATTCGGGCGCACCAAGGCACAGAAGACGCTGGAAGAGGCGCAAAAAGCCAGAATGAACGCAGCATTGGACGCGCATGAGCGCGAGGAGAAGGAATGAGTGGTCGCCCCGTCAAACGTTCGCTGACGCTGCACGGTCACCGCACCTCCGTGTCTCTCGAAGAACCGTTCTGGCGCGCCTTTCGCGGCATCGCCAAAGAGCGTGACATTCCGGTCAATGTGCTGGCCGCCGAAATTGACGAATTGCGCGGCGTAGACAGCGGCTTGGCCTCCGCGATCCGGGTCTATGTGCTCGATTACACTCAGAAAAAAGCCCAACTTGGCGACTGAGACGCCACGGCCAGCCGAAGAGATTTGCGCGCAGGTCCCTGCCCCAGACGTCCGTCCAGAACCGCATCCGGGTCTTTTGCCGCCTGTTTCAACACCGGCAAATGCATCACCGCGTCGATCATCGGCGCGCGGGCAGTTTTGGACAGTTTGCCCAAGTGTTGCGCGCCCCAACGGCCCTGTTCCAAGGCCTCTTTCGCCAGCTCTGACACGGCCTCCGGTCGACCATCCACGAGCGGAATCCGCCCCGCCGATTGCAACCCCGGAATGGCCATCAGATAGCGCGCCAATCCGCCCGCGTAGCCCAGAGCGTTAAGCGCTTTGGTCGCGGTTTCCGGTGCACCAAGCAGACGGGCTGCGAGGTGCATCGGGATGGCGTAGCTGTTGTGCAGATAGGTCCTGAGCGCCGCCGCATCCTCATGCGGGTCGCGGTAAATGTCCCACTGACGCGCGGTGACCGTGGCATCAAGCGCCTGCGCCGAGGCCGTGTCCAGAACCGCAGCCAGTGGCCCCGCCACCTCATGGGCGCGCGGCGCCTTGCCATCGATTTTCTCCTGCAACACATCGCGCCAGAACTGCAACCGCATCTCGGCAATCATCGACTCCTTGGTCACCCAAGGCGCCTTTGCGACCTCTAGACAAAAGGCATGGATTGGAAACAATACCTCGCGTGTCGCCAAAGGCGCGGCCATGGTGGCCCGGAACCGGTCCTCATCGCCCTTTTGAACGATCTCTGCGCAGGCTTGAACCGACATTATTCGGCCCCGAGCGCGGTCGCGCCATCCCGCAGAAGCTTCCAAAGCACCGCATCCAGAAGCGCCTCGAACGACGCGTCTATGATGTTCGAGGACACGCCAACGGTCGACCAGCGACGGCCAAGACTGTCCTCATGGTCGATAATCACACGGGTGCGAGCTTCGGTGCCGCCATTGGTGATACGGACTTTAAAATCAACGAGTTCCATGTCGGTGATCATGTCGGAATAGGGGCCGAGATCTTTCACCAAAGCTTTCGAGAGCGCATTCACAGGCCCGCCATCGCTGCCGTCAGCCATGATGCCTTCGGACACCGACAGGTGACGTTCTCCGCCGATATTGACCACCACCGTGACCTCGGAGAGATGGATTTCACGCCCTTTGGCATCCCGGCGGCGTTCGACCGTGGCGCGGTAGCGCTCGACTTCGAAAAACGCGGGCATGAGGCCCAGCTCGCGGCGGGCTTCAAGCTCGAAAGAGGCCTGCGCGGTGTCGTAGGAATAGCCCTCGCTCTCGCGCTGTTTGATCCGGTCGAGAATGCGGCCAAGATCGGCCCGTTCCGAGACCTCAAGCCCCATATCCGCCAGACGCGAGCGCAGGTTCGACTGCCCCGCCTGATTGGACATCGGCACGATGCGGGCGTTGCCGACGGTCTCGGGCGGGATGTGTTCGTAGGTGGTCGGGTCCTTGAGAATGGCCGAGGCATGCAGCCCCGCCTTATGCGCAAAGGCCGAGGCCCCGACGTAGGGCGCGGAACGCAGCGGCACGCGATTCAGGATGTCGTCGAGCATGCGCGAGGTCTTGACGAGGCTGTGGAGCGCCTCTTCGGTGACGCCGGTGTCGAGCGTCGATTTATAGGGCTCTTTCAACAGGAATGTCGGGATCAGCGTCGTCAAATTGGCATTGCCGCAGCGCTCGCCTAGGCCGTTCAATGTCCCCTGCACCTGCCGCGCGCCGGCGTTGACCGCGGCGAGGCTGTTGGCGACGGCGTTGCCGGTGTCGTCATGGGTGTGGATGCCGAGATGGCTGCCGGGAATGCCCGCCGCGATGACCTTGCCGGTGATCTCATAGACCTCGCCGGGCAAAGCGCCACCGTTGGTGTCGCAGAGCACGATCCAGCGCGCACCCGCCTTGTGCGCGGCCTTACAGCAGGCCAAGGCGTAGTCCGGATTGGCTTTGTAGCCATCAAAGAAATGTTCGGCATCGAACAGTGCTTCGCGGCCGATGGCGACCGTATGCGCGATGGATTTTTCGATGTTCTCGATGTTCTCGTCGAGCGTGATGCCAAGCGCCGTGGTGACGTGGAAATCATGGGTCTTACCGACGAGACAAACGGCGTCCGTCCCCGCGTTCAGCACGCCCGCGAGCACCTCGTCGTTCTCTGCCGAGCGCCCGGCGCGTTTGGTCATGCCGAAGGCAGTGAAACGGGCTTTGGTCTTGGGTGCGTCGGCGAAGAATTCGCTGTCGGTCGGATTGGCGCCGGGCCAGCCGCCTTCGATGTAATCGACGCCCAGATGGTCGAGCGCGTCGGCGATCTGGTGCTTTTCCTCGGTGGAGAATTGCACGCCTTGGGTCTGCTGGCCGTCGCGGAGTGTGGTGTCGTAGAGGTAGAGGTGGTCTTTGGTCATGCACTAAACTCCCTCACGACCTGAGCGAGCCTTTCGATCGCTGCATTTTGCCAATCCGCCACATCCAAAACACTATAAGATGCATCATCAACACTCTCTATGCCGCCATATATCATTCCAAAAGCCGATGAATCTTGCGCGATGCTATTCGCGGCATCAAAGTTTCCGTCGCTTATCGCTTTGTGAACTCTATGAGAGCGTTCCATAATAGCCCTCTCCAAGTTGAAGTAATATACTGATGGCCTGTCTTTAAAGTCTTTGACGACAACACCGTTCAAAGCCAACGCATCGCGGATTCTATCTGACGTTGCGTAGTTTTTATCATCACGAGCCTTTGCTCTTAGCTCAAGAAGAGCATCGACATATTCGTGTTGATCAAGGGGTTCTTCCCCCGGGACAAACCATTCACCCAATTCCGGCGTCAACAATCCGATTAGATGACCGCTCGCCATTAGCGTTTTCGCATCACCGCGCGCAAACGCTCTATGCATGATTGAAATCGCTTTTGGCGTATTCAAGTCATCCGCAAGTGCATTTTCAAAATCGACGTCTGGCGCATGTCGTGGATCATATTTTGCGTTACCGATCATCTCCCGCCATTTGCGAAGAGTCTTCTTCGCCTGCTCCGCCTTCTCCGCCGTCCAGTCCATCGGCTTGCGGTAGTGCGTGCTCAAAAACACAAAGCGGATCACTTCCCCCGGCACACCCGGCATCCCGTCGTGGCCATCCAACAAATCCCGCACAGTAAAAAAATTGCCCAGAGACTTGGACATCTTCTTGCCTTCGACCTGCAACATCTCGTTGTGCAGCCAATAGCGCGCAAATCCCCCCTGCGGATGGGCGCAGCAGCTTTGGGCGATCTCGTTTTCGTGGTGCGGGAACATCAAATCGTTGCCGCCGCCGTGAATATCGAAGGTCTCGCCCAGCAATTCATAGGACATCGCCGAACATTCGATGTGCCACCCCGGACGACCTCTCCCCCACGGACTGTCCCAGCCCGGAAGATCGTCGGAGGACGGTTTCCACAGCACGAAATCCATCGGGTTGCGTTTGTAAGGCGCCACTTCGACCCGCGCACCCGCGATCATATCGTCGATGGAGCGGCCAGACAGCTTGCCGTAATCCTTGTAGCTCTCGACCGCAAACAGCACATGCCCCTCCGCCTCATAGGCGTGGCCACTCGCGATCAGCCCTTCGATCATCGAAATCATTGCACCGATGAACTCGGTCGCGCGCGGCATCTGGTCGGGATCGAGCGCGCCGACAGAGCGCATATCGTCGAGATACCACTGGGTGGTCTCGTCGGTGATCTCTTTGATGGTCCGGCCGGTGTCCTGCGCCTTTTTGTTAATCTTATCATCTACATCCGTGAAGTTGCGAACGTAGGTGACATGCTCCGTCCCGTACACATGGCGCAGCAGGCGGTACAGAACATCGAACACAATCACGGGCCGCGCGTTGCCGATATGGGCGCGGTCGTAAACCGTCGGCCCACAGACATACATCCGCACATTGTTCGGGTCGATCGGCTCGAAAATCTCTTTCCTGCGCGTTTTCGAATTGGTGAGCTTGATGGTCATAAGCTAGTCCCTCAGGGTGTCCCCCGCGGGCTTATCAGCTTCCATTTCAGGTGAAAAGAGACCGGACCCGCGCGACGATGTCAGCGGATAATGCAGCAGCCAATAATGATGGTGGCACGGTTGGTCATGCGTTTCTTGTAGCGCGGGTTTTCCGCCTTGCAAAGCCCTCATGTGAGGGTCAGGGTGACGCCTATGACCCAGACGACATTCAGAGACCTCCACCGCCCCGGCCAGCCCTTTATCCTCGCCAACGCTTGGGACGCCGGATCGGCGCGCGTGCTGGCGGGCCTGGGCGCGCAGGCGATTGCCACCTCCTCTGCGGCACAGGCCTTTACCCTCGGGCGCCCGGATGGCGGCACGTTGACCCGCGACGAGGCGCTGGCCCACGCGCAGGACCTTGTGGCCGCCGTCTCAGTGCCGGTCTCTGGCGATTTCGAGAACGGGTTTTCCAATGATCCCGATGAGGTCGCGCGGACCGTAAAACTGGCCTATGAGGCTGGATTGTCAGGGATTTCCATCGAGGACACGGCCTTCCCCAACGCTGGCGCGCGGGAGTTTGATCTGGCGGTCGACTGCATCAAAGCCGCCGTGAGCGCCGCCCGCGCCCTGCCCGGTGATTTCGTCCTCGTGGCCCGCGCCGACGGGGTGATGAATGGTGATTACGATCTGGACGAGGCCCTGCGGCGCCTCCGGGCCTTTGATACGGCGGGGGCGGATTGTCTCTACGTGCCCTGTCCCGGCACGGTGGAAGATTTGAAAACCGTGGTGGCGGCGACCGAGAAACCGGTGAACGCCCTGCCCGTCGGCCCGCTGCAAAACCTCACCCGCGCCGACTTGGCCGCACTCGGCGTGGCGCGCATTTCGCTTGGCTCTTTGCTGGCGCGCTCCATTCACGAGCGCCTGATCGCCAACGCCGAAAACATCCTCAGCCAAGGCAACTTTTCCACCTGCACCCCCGCCAGATCGGACCGGGTGGATGCGCTTCTCGCCAAAGGAGCCCGCCATGAGTGATCCCATTCACAACGTCCCGCAAGGCATTGAACAGCTTTTGGAAATCATGCGTCGCTTGCGCGATCCGGAGGGCGGCTGCCCCTGGGACATCGAACAGGATTTCGCGACGATCTCGCCCTACACGATCGAGGAGGCCTATGAGGTCGACGACGCCATCGCGCGCGGTGATATGGAGGATCTGAAATCCGAGTTGGGCGATCTGTTGTTCCAGTCGGTGTTTCAGGCGCAGATTGCCTCGGACAAGGGGTTGTTCAACTTTCACGACGTCGCGCAAGCCATTGCCTCAAAAATGATTTCCCGTCACCCGCATGTGTTCGGAGACGAGAGCAATCAGAAGTCTCCCGAGCAGCAGACCAAGGATTGGGAGGTCGAGAAAGCCAAGGAACGCGCCCGCCGTGGTGAGCATCGCGTTCTGGACGGTGTGGCCATGGGCCTTCCGGCTCTGATGCGGGCGCAAAAGCTGCAAAAACGTGCCGCGCGGGTGGGATTCGACTGGCCGGACACCTCGCATGTTCTCGACAAGATCCGTGAGGAAGCCGCCGAGCTTGAAGAGGCGCGCGACAGGCTCACGCAAGACGAGGTGTTCGAGGAATTCGGCGATCTGCTGTTTGTCGTGGTCAATCTCGGGCGACATCTGGGCGTCGACGCGGAAGAGGCCCTGCGCGCCTGCAATGCGAAATTCACACGCCGGTTCAATACAGTGGAAGACGCACTCAATGCAAAGGGAAAGACCCCGCAAGAGAGCGATCTGGCAGAAATGGATGTGCTTTGGGATGCCGCGAAGGCGGCTGAGAAAGCGCGTGGAGAGTGAGCCACATGTATGGCGCAGAGCTTTCCCGATTGACCTGATTTTTTTTGTCAGGTTTAAGAAGGGCAAAACCTGCACCACGTTACGGAGAGACCCATGCGGCCCCACCTGAAATATGCGCTTCCCCTCATGCTCGCGACGGCCCCGGCCTTTGCCGATGTCAACGTGTACTCCTATCGCCAGCCGGAGCTGATCCAGCCGCTGGTCGATGCGTTCACCCAAGAAACCGGCATCCCGGTCAACGTCGCCTTTCTCGAAAGCGGTCTGGTTGAGCGCCTGAAGGCCGAGGGCGACCGCTCTCCCGCCGATGTCATCCTGACCGTCGACATTTCCCGCATCATCGAGGCCGTTGAGGCCGGCGTGACACAACCGCTGATGACCGACACGCTCAAAGAGAACATCCCGGCACAATACCACGCGCCCGACGGTCAATGGTGGGGTATGACCACTCGCGCCCGCATCGTCTACGCCTCGAAAGACCGCGTGGCTCCCGGCGAGGTCACCACATACGAGGACCTCGCTGATCCGAAATGGCAGGGCCGCATCTGTACCCGCTCCGGCATGCACACCTATATGATCGGCCTGACCTCGGCCTATCTCGCCCATCACGGCCCGGAAGAGACCAAAGCCTGGCTCGAAGGGCTGAAGGCCAATCTGGCCCGCAAACCGCAGGGCAATGACCGCGCACAGGTCAAGGCGATCTGGGCTGGAGAATGCGACATCTCGCTGGGCAACACCTATTACATGGGTGAAATGCTGGCCGACCCGGAGCAAAAGGTCTGGGCCGACTCCGTGCGTCTCGATTTCCCGGTCTTCGCCGTCGAGGGGGGCGGCACCCATGTGAACATCTCCGGCGTGGCACTAACCAAAGCCGCGAAGAACAAGGAAGATGCCACCCGCTTCATCGAATTCCTGTCTTCGCATGAGGCCCAGGAAATCTATGCGGAAACGAATTCCGAATATCCGGTCGCGCCCGGCACGGAGCCGTCGGAACTTGTGGCAAGCTGGGGCGATCTGAACCCCGACAACCTGAGCCTGATGGAGATCGCCAACCAACGCGCGAGCGCGCTGCGCCTCACCGAAGAAGTGGATTATGATGGGTGATCAGCGGATCGGCCAATGGCGACAAAAGGTCCAGTGGACCTTTTAAGCTGATCATGGGCGGAGCCCCGGTTTACAGGCACATTGCTCGCCCCCGATCTTCGGCGCCCGCTTGCCAAGCGGGTGCCCTCCTTTGTTGCCCAAAGGAATTCCCCCACAAACCGGCACAAAACCGCCCGCCTTATGTCTGACATAGATCTTTTACCAAATATTCAAACCGGGCTGATTGACAGTTTTCGCGCCGCCCCCCATATGAGCCGCAACAGCATGGCGTGACAGGTCATGAAAAAGAAGTCCCGGCGATAAGTGAGCTTTAACCTTTATCGGTTTTCTTCTCATCGGGATCCCACAGATTCGCACCGTAGACACCATCAACACAAGCCGACCGCCATGTCCCTCCAGACACCGATTTCCCTGAAAGGCTCCCTGCCTGCCCTGACCATCCGCCCCGCGGAAGGCTCCGATTTGCCGCGTCTCATGGACATGATCCGCGATCTGAAACCGCTGACCGAGGACAAGCTGAACCTCGACGAGATCAGCGTGATCGACATTCTTCACGCCCCGACCCCCTGGGTGCGCCTGCTTGTGGCGGAACAGGACGGCACACTGGTCGGCTATGCCGCGCTGGTCGGCGGGTTGCAACTCAGTGCACAAGACCGTGCCATGGAGATGCATCACATCTATGTCGAGCCCACGCAACGCGGCCAGGGCGTCGGGCGCGCGCTCTCGGATGCGGCGATGACCATGGCACGCACGCTGGGCTGTGAAACCCTCACCGTCGCCATCGGCCGCACCAGCGCCATGGCCAAGGCAGCTTATCGCGCCCTCGGCTTCGAGCGCCCGACGCTGCGTGCACCACGCTATGTGATGCCGGTCTGAGCCCCCGATTTCCCTGTTGACAGGACCCGCGCTCTGCCGCAATCTCGCGCCATGACACACGCAACCACCATGACCGTTTTTTATTGGACCGAGCTGACATAGAGCGCGGCCCAAAGTCATGACACGATGAAAGGCCGCCGCAGGGCGGTTTTTTTATGTCGAAGATCCCCTGTGGCGCGAAACAGGAGATTGAAATGACCCTCATGCAACGCATTGATACCAAGACGCGCCCGGCCGTGATCCGCCCGGCGCGCTGGGGCGACAAGGACGCGCTTCTGGAGATGATCCACGCGCTGGCGCGTTTCAATGGCGACGAACCGGAGCTCGATCTGCCTGCGCTCATCGACCTTCTGAATGCCGATCTGCCCTGGATCCGCATCCTCGTCGCCGAACGTGACGGCGTGCTCGAGGGCTATGCCGCGCTGGTCGCAGGCATTCAGTTGCAGCATGGCAAGAAGGTGATGGACCTGCATCACCTGTTCATCCGGGATCATGTCCGCGGCGAAGGTCTCGGGCGGCATCTCATCGACGCCAGTCGCGATCTGGCGGAACGGCTCGGCTGTGCGCGCCTCACGGTTTCGACCCGGGAACACAACGCCGTCGCACAGACCGCCTACCGCGCTTGCGGTTTCGCACCCCACCCGTTCAGCGGAACGCGTTTCGCAATGGAACTGGCGTAACCGCGCAGATCAGAGGGCGATCACATCGACCCTCTGGCCTTTCACGGCAAGACCGATCTCGCCCTTGCAAAGCCGCAGCGCGTCGTCACCGAACACTTCGGCGCGCCAGCCTTTGAACACCGGCAGATCGCGCTCGCCCGCAGCGATCAGATCGAGATCGGCGGCAGAAGCAATCATCTTCGCGGCCACATCGAAACGGTCGGATTTCGCTTTCAAAAGCACCCGAAGCATATCTGCCAGTGCCGGATTGACCTGCAATTTGTCGCGCGACTGATCCAGCTTCGGCATGTCGCCAGGCGCATAATTCGCAGCCTTTTCAATCGCCTGCAAAATCCCGTCTGCAATCTCGCCCTTCCGGGCCTCGCGCAGCAAAAGCCGCGAACGCGACAGGTCCTGCGGGGTTTTCGGCTTGGTGGACGCGAGTTCCAGAAGCGCATCGTCCTTGTACACCCGGTTACGCGGAATATCGCGGCTCTGGGCGTAAAACTCGCGAAACGCCGCAAGTTCCTTGACCGCAGCGAGGAATTTCCCGGAGCTCGTGCGGGTCTTCACCCGTTGCCAGGCCTCCTCCGGTTCGATCACATAAGTCGCGGGTGTGGTCAGAACCTCAAGCTCCTCGGCCACCCATTTCTCGCGCCCCTGACGAGCAATCTCGCGCGCGAGATATTCGTAAATCACCCGCAGATGCGTCACATCGGCCAGCGCGTAGCTTTCCTGCGCCGGCGTCAGCGGACGGCGCGACCAGTCGGTGAAGCGCGAGGTCTTGTCGAGGCTCTGCTTGGCGATCTTGCGCACCAGCGTCTCGTAGCCGACCTGTTCGCCAAAGCCACAGACCATGGCGGCGACCTGGGTGTCGAACAGCGGCGCGGGGATCACCCCGCCCTGAATGAAGAAAATCTCGAGGTCCTGACGCGCGGCATGGAACACCTTGACCACGCTCTCGTTGCGGAACAGCTCGTAAAGCGGCGCGAGGTCGAGCCCCTTGACCAGCGGATCGAGCAGAACCGCGTCCTCTTCGGCATCGCCGGGAAGGGCGAGCTGCACGAGGCAGAGTTTCGAATAATAGGTCCGTTCACGGAGGAATTCGGTGTCGACCGTGACATAAGGACGATCCTTGGCGCGGTCGCAGAAGGCCTGAAGGCCTTCGGTCGTGGTGATGGTGATCATATGGTTTTCTTACCTGCGGCGCGGGGTCATCCCGACGATTTGGTCTTGCATACGCAGGTTTTCGCCGAAAGAAAAGAACAAAGGGGGCGCAGACATGGCCCCCTTTGTGGTCCGTAGATGAGATAGACGCCTCAGGTGATTGGCATCGTGCCTTTCGCCGCCATCATCAGTTCAACCACTTCCGGCGCGGTGATGATTTCATAGTCCGGGTCCATTTCCTCGGCGGAGAATCCGTTGTGGATCATGCAGGCACCGCATATGCCGATCCGTCCGCCCGCTGCGCGGTACTCTTTCACCAGATTGGCCACCGGTTCGAAGGGCTTGCCGATATCCATACCTTCGGTCGATCCGGGTTTGCCAAGCTCCACCCCTTCGACCATCAGCAGAACGATCGAGCTGTGGCCCATCTTTTGCGCGTTGAGCGCCATGGTGAAAGCCACGGTGACCTTGCCGGGGTTGGAATGGCCGTCGAAGATGGTGGCGACGAAATCAGCGGTTTGCATGAGATATCCTTTCGCGAAACGCGGGTCCCGATCTGAGACTCCCTTATATTCTATATCTCGAATATATCTTTTACAGCCCGAATGTCACCGTCCGCCCTTCACATTGGCGCGACACCTTGCCTCAGAGCGTGAAAAGCGTCCGCTCGCCCTCGATAAACCGGCGCAAAACCACCGGATAGAGCCGGTGCTCCTGCACCAGAACGCGGGCGGCGAGATCGTCAGAGGTATCGCCCGGCAGGATCGGCACCCGCGCCTGTCCCAGAATCGGCCCGCCATCAAGCTCGGCCGTCACCTCATGCACGGAGCATCCTGCCTCCGCATCGCCCGCCTCAATGGCGCGCTGGTGGGTGTGCAGACCTTTGTATTTCGGCAAGAGCGAAGGATGGATATTGAGCATCCGCCCGGCATAATGGGTGATGAATTTCGGCGTAAGAATGCGCATGAACCCGGCCAGCGCAATGACGTCGGGAGCATAGGAATCGATGACGGAAATCAATTCTTCTTCAAAGACTTCCCTGTCGCCCTTGAAGTCACGATGATCCACGACTGCGGTCGCGATTCCCATATCTGCGGCCTTTTTCAGACCGCCCGCCGCCGGCACGTTCGACAGAACGAGACAGGGACGCCCCGGGTGGTCCGCCACCATGGATTTCGCCAGCGACACCATGTTGGAGCCGCCGCCGGAAATCAGGATCGCAACCTTCTTGTGGCTCACTTGAGCTCACCCTCATAGGTCACGCCATTGCCGGTGGTTACCTGACCGATGCGGTAGACAGTCTCGCCTTCGCCGCTCAGAAGTGCGGTGAGCGCATCAGCCTGATCGGCGGCACAAACAACCACCATGCCGATCCCGGCGTTGTAGGTTTTCAGAAGCTCGTGCTGGCTTAGACCCGCCGTATCCACCAGCCAGCGGAACACCGGCACCAGCGTCCAGCTCGACAGGTCAATATCGGCCCCCATGCCGGTCGGCAGCACACGCGGCAGGTTTTCGGTCAGACCGCCGCCAGTGATATGCGCCAGCGCATGAACACCACCCGCGCGGATCGCCTTGAGCACCGGTTTGACGTAAAGCCGTGTCGGAGTCAGAAGTTCTTCGCCCAGCGTGTTGTCGGAAAACGGCGCGATGTCGGACCATTTGAAGCTGGAAACCTCGACCGTCTTGCGCACCAGAGAATAGCCGTTGGAATGTACACCGTTGGACGCCAGGCCCAAAAGCACATCGCCCTCGGTCACACCGGACGGAAGATCGGCACCGCGTTCCATCGCGCCCACGGCAAAGCCCGCCAGATCGAAATCGCCATCTTCATACATGCCCGGCATCTCGGCGGTCTCGCCCCCGATCAGGGCACAGCCCGATTGGGCACAGCCTTCGGCGATGCCCTCGATCACGGCGGCGGCATTGTCGAGCTTGAGCTTGCCGGTGGCGAAATAGTCGAGGAAGAACAAAGGTTCCGCGCCCTGACAGACCAGATCGTTGACGCACATGGCCACGAGGTCGATGCCGACGGTCTTGACGTTGTCCGTGTCGATCGCGATGCGCAGCTTGGTGCCGACCCCATCGGTCGCGGCGACAAGGATCGGGTCCTCATAGCCCGCCGCCTTGAGATCGAACAGCGCGCCAAAGCCGCCGAGACCGGCCATCACCCCCGGGCGTGCGGTTTTCTTCGCCGCCGGTTTGATCCGTTCGACAAGCGCATTGCCCGCGTCGATATCGACACCCGCATCGGCATAAGTGAGACCGTTCTTTCCCTGCGTCATGGCAAAGGCTCCCCGCGAAACTGACGTTTCGGCCCGTTTACGCGGTTTGTGCCGCGTTGAAAAGGCCTGCCTGCGCCACTTGACCCGGTCTTCTCACCGCAATAATCAGGGCGACAGGCGGGCCTGTAGCTCAATTGGTTAGAGCAGAGCGCTCATAACGCTTTGGTTGCGGGTTCAAGTCCTGCCGGGCCTACCAACGCCTACCACATCATAAATCCCCATACGTCCCAAACCGAATCAAAAACCCTTGTAATACAGGGTTTTAAAGTGCGCACTTAACTTCCATGCGTCCCCATGCGTCCCCATGCATCCCAGACTTTTGTTGGTGGTTTTTGTTGGTGTAGCCTCGAAGTCACCAACAAATCCACCAACAAAATTTAGACCGGAGATGACACCGCATGGCCCTTACAGACGCACAATGCCGAGCAACAAAACCAACAGATACGACTCAGAAGATTTCCGATGGCGGGGGGCTTCACCTGCAAATCACACGAACAGGGACGCGCGTATGGCTCTGTGCCTACCGCTGGGAAGGCAAACAGCGCACAGCCAATTTTGGACAATACCCTACTGTGAGCCTTGCCCGTGCTCGCGTGATGCGCTCAGAACTCAAGCTCAAACTATCGTAAGCGTTGCATCTGACCCCCTGATTGCCCTCTAAACCTGACCACCTCTCGTCCGCTAGTCTACATCCGAACTACGATCGGAGGCGACTATGGCGGAACGTGAAGTCTGGGGGTTCAAGATCCGGACCTCCCCGTCGGGCAAAAGGATTTGGCCGAGCGAACTCAAACGCGAGGCGACCAAGCGCCTTCGGGAAGATGGCATGTCACCTGGAGATGTCGCCGCCGAGCTGGATGCCCACGAATGCCTGGTGAGAAAGTGGTGGGTTGCTGATCGGCGAGAGCGAGGCGAAAAGATCTCCGTCGATGGGCCAGCCTTCGCGCAGATATCAGTCGAACCGGCTGTCGCGCCGGCGGCGCCCCAAACGACCACTGCAGGCAATGGCTCAGCCGGCTCTGCTCATCTGTACGTGGGATCGATCTGCCTCCAATTTCCTTTGTCCATCAACGAAGCAGACCTTCTGAAGCTGATCCGTGTTGCGGGGCAGTGTCAGTGATCGCGCCGTCCAGCAGTTATCGTATCTATCTGGCCACTCACCCTGTCGACTTCCGGAAGGGGATGGATGGGTTGGCCAATTACGTCATGACCAATTTCGAACTCGATCCCTTCTCCGGTGCGTTCTTCGTCTTCCGCTCGAAGGGGCGTGACAAGATCAAGGTCCTGATGTGGGACGGCACCGGCCTCGTGCTGATCTACAAGCGTATCGAAGGCGCAGGCTTCGTCTGGCCCAAACTTTCCGACGGGACGATGACCCTGACGAAGGCACAGTTTGAAGCGCTCTTTGAAGGGATCGATTGGCGCCGCGTCGTCTCGGCCGCCTATCACCACCCCTCCATTTTCAACAAAACAACCGCGGAGGTCGAGTGAGATGGCAACGATCCCATTCATTCAGTGCAAGATTTTTCCCGTCGAGCAGACCGCGGACTACCTCGAAAAGCGCTTTATCAAGCACCTACGGCTACTGCGAAGTTGCCCGGTCGGCCAAGCGCCTCGCCTTCCACATCTTGCCCGAGCACCCAACCCGAGCGGGCCAATATCAGGCGCCGCAGCGTCTGGCCGCTGAGAATGTGTTGCATGTTCTGCAACCCCTCGCGCCCGGACAGTTGCGCGGCGCCTCATGGCTGGCCCCGATCATTCTGGGCGCGTCAGACTTTGACCAATACTGCGATGCTCTTTTAATGAGCGCGAAGGTCGCAGCCATGCACGCGGGCTTTATCGTGGATGCCAATGGAACAACCGGCGGCGATCCTTACGACAACGCAGAAATGCCCAGCATGGAGCCCGGCAGCTTGGTTCGCCTGCCCTTTGGTCAGGATGTGAAGTTTAACAGCCCGGCGCAGCTGCAACAGGCGGACGCATTCCTAAAACATGGGTTGCGACAGCTCGCAGCCGGTCTCGGGCTGCCTGAACACCTTGTAAGCGGCGACCTCTCCGGGGCGAACTACAGCTCTTTGCGCGCTGGCCTGCTTCCCTTCCGCCAGCGTGTCGAACAGGTGCAGTACGGGGTTATCGTGCCCCAATTTCTCGCGCCAATTTGGTGTAATGTGATTACATACGGCATTCAGTCCGGCGACATTTGCGCACCGGATTTCGAGACCAACCCCGACTTGTATTTGCGGGCCGACTGGCTGCCCCCGAAGCCGATGCAAGTTGATCCCCTGAAGGACACCCAAGCGACCGTTGCCGAGATCGAAGCGGGGCTGACCAGCCGCCGCAAAGCCGTGGCAGAGCGTGGGTGGAACCTAGACGACCTAGACGCCGAACTTGCCACCGAAACCCAGCGAGGAACCGGCGATGCCGAATGAGATCCTGACCCGTAGCGCGACGTTTCGCGCAAACACCTATGATCCCGAAGCCCGCACCTTTGAAGCCGTCGTCGCGACAGCCACACCGGTTGCGCGCCGCGATGCACAAGGGCCGTATCTTGAAGTTTTGCCGCCCGAAGCCTTCGACCTTGCGGCGCAAAGTCTGCCCATCTTGGATAGCCACAACACGAGCACCGTGCGCGCGATTCTTGGGCGAACCGAGTCCATCCGGCGCGAGGATAGCCAAATCGTTTCCACCATGCGCTTGTCATCCGCCGAAGATGTGGCCCCGATCGGGCAACGGATCGCGGATGGCACGCTGCACGGCGTCTCGATTGGCTACCGCGTGGCCGGATGGACGACCAAGCGCGAGAACGGGCAGCGCATCAAAGCTGCCACCGGAGTCGTGCTCACAGAAATCACCCTCACAAGTAACCCCGCTCAGCGCCTCGCCAGCGCGGTCGACAAGCTCCACGCCCAGCTTCACCTGACGTTCCGACGACGCGATCAGATCGTTGATTTCATGGGCAGCCCGCGAGGAACGTTGCGCCAGCTCGCGCACTTCGCTGGCAACGACGGCGAAGCCGCGCCCCCGCCCCCCGGCCCGCGCCGCTTCGACACCGGCGTTCAGCACCAGAAGATTGGTCTGGAAGGCGATGTCCTCGATCTCCCCGATGATCTTGCCAATCTTCTGCGACGAACTTTCGATCTCGCCCATGACGACGACCGTATCGGAGATGATCGGGGCTTCCGACGCCGGGGAATCAGCGCGCCAGAACCAGATCGGCTTTCAGCCCGCCGAGCGCTTCGCTTTCCCCCAGACGCAGCGTGCCGCCATGACGCCGCGCGACGTCATGGGCGATGGCGAGCCCGAGCCCCACACCGGAGCCGCGATTCTGGTTGCGGGCGGCATCGAGCCGGACGAAGGGCTGCAACGCCCGGTCCCTGGCCTCCTGCGCGATCCCCGGCCCGTCGTCCTCGACCGAGATCACCGCCGCGCGTTCGAACAGGGTCAGGCTGAGCCGGGTGTGCGTGCCATAGCGCCGCGCATTCGACAGGAGATTGTCGAGCGCCCGAGACAGGGCCGCGGGTCGTCCCGTCAACTCGACCGCCTCCTCGGGCAGGATGACCGCCTCGATCACCGAGCCCGCCCGTTCGGCTCGGGTCACCGCATCGCGCATCAGCGTCTTGAGGTCGAGCCGCTTCGGTTCCTCCGTCGCGTCCGCACGGGCGAAATCGAGGAAGGTGTCGATCAGCTTTTCCATCTCGTCGAGATCGCTCTGCATCGCCTTGATCTCGGCCTCGTCCGCCTCGGGCACGTCGAGCATCGACAGGCCGAGGCGGATGCGGGTCAGCGGCGTGCGCAGATCGTGCGAAACCCCCGAAAGCATCAGCGTGCGCTGTTCGATCTGGCGTTCGATCCGGGCGCGCATGTTGAGAAAGGCGGCCCCGGCGGAACGCACCTCCAGAGCGCCAGCAAGCCGGTAGGGTTTGTTCTCGCCGCGCCCGAAGGCCTCCGCCACCCGCGCAAGATGGCGAATGGGGCGCAGTTGATTGCGCAGGAAGATGAAGGCGATCAGCGTCATCAGCCCGCCGGTCAGCGCGGTCAGCACCAGAAGCTGGTGCGGGTTCGAAGCGGAGGCGCGACGCCGCGGCAGATCGACCGTCAGACGTCCGTGTGCGGTCAGGACCGAAAGCTGCACCCGCCGGGGATCGCTGGCGAAATCGACCCCCTCGACCCCGTCCAGACCGTCTCTCAACTCGGCAGCGATGACCCGGCCCGTAATATCGTCCCACGACCGCTGATCCGTCACCGGGGTCGGATCGCCGAGACGAGAGGTAAAGCGCAGCCGCGCGTCCATCTCCTCCAGCGCCAGCGGGATCTGCGCCTCCGGCAGCCCCTCCACGGCGGCGACATAGAGACCGATCTCCGCGACGACGCCCTGGGTGAGCTGGCGGGTGACATCCTGGAAATAGCGCTGGGAAAAGGCGATCATGACGACGAGCTGGATCACCACGACCGGAACCAGCAGGATGAGCGCAGCCCGCCCATAGAGCCCGCGCGGCAGATATGTTTTGAGCCAGTCGAAGAACATGGGCTATTGGTATCCCTGCAAGACCTCTGAAGGAAAGAGAAATCGCGTGCAGACCCGCCCCGAGACACTCACCGAGCTGGCCCCCGGGCTGATGCGCATTCTGGCCCCCAACCCGTCGCCGATGACCTATTGGGGCACGAACACCTATGTGCTGGGCGAAGGAACGGAGCGTGTGCTGATTGATCCGGGGCCAGATCTGGCCGCGCATCGCGCGGCGGTGCTGGCCGCACTGCCCGCTGACACACGAATCTCCCAGATCCTCGTCACCCACGCCCACCTCGACCATTCCGCCGGCGCCGCCGCGCTCTCCGAGGCCACGGGCGCACCGATTCTGGCCTTTGGCACCGCCGCAGCCGGGCGCAGCGCACATATGGCGGCACTTTCCGACACGCTTGGCGGCGGCGAAGGGGTAGATTCGGCCTTTGTCCCCGACATCGCCCTGCCCCATGGCACGGTTCTCGACACCCCGGCGGGACCGATCGAAGCGCTGCACACCCCCGGCCATATGGGCAATCACCTCTGTTTCGCCTGGTGCGGCGCGGTGTTTTCCGGCGATCTGATCATGGGCTGGTCCTCCTCGCTGATCTCGCCACCCGATGGCGATGCCGAAGCCTTTCGTCAAAGCTGCGCCCTGCTTCTGCGTCTGACCCCCGACCGGCTTCATCCCGGTCATGGCGACCCGGTCGAAACGCCGCGCGCACGGATCGAATTCCTACTGAATCACCGCGCCGAACGGGAGGCACAGATCCTTGCAGCCCTCGCGCAGGGCCCGATGGATCTGATGACGGTGACCCGTGCGGTCTACACCGATCTACCGCCAACCCACCTGCCCGTCGCCGCCCGCAACACACTGGCGCACCTCGTCGAGATGACCCGTCAAAAACGCCTGATTGCGCAACCAAAAATTAGTGTAAATGCTGTATTTTCAGTGCCTTGAGAGGAAAATACGCAAAAAGTGACTTTTTGTCACAAAACCCTCTTGCACCCCCGAAATCCCATAGCTATACACCCCACATGTTCCGGCGTAGCTCAGCGGTAGAGCAGTTGACTGTTAATCAATTGGTCGTAGGTTCGATCCCTACCGCCGGAGCCATATCCAACTTAACCTGTTGATATGGATAAGAAAAAGAAAGTAGCTCCGCTCACTTTTGATTTCTCACCTAGATTCGTCTCACTGGCGTCTCACAAAAGGTTCACAAAGCGCTGGTTGTAAGTCGTTTCATATGCGATGGCCTCATCACAGAGGTCCACTTTGACACAGCAGAAATATCTCTACTGCAAACGGAATCGCTTCTACTTTCGCCGGCGGGTTCCAGGGTTATCCACATTTCTTTCTCCAATTTTTTTGGCATTGGGGACGACAGATCGAAATCTTGCGCATACATGGCTTGAACGCCTCAAGTTGGAGTTCGACCAAATGTTCGATAGCTTTGTACTGTTAACGCCTGCACTCCCTGACAAAATTGTGTCCAGATACTTCGAACATTATCTCCAGAAGTGCGTTTCCGATCTGAACCGTCAGATCAACTTCGCGCGGATGAAAGGAAGGTTTTCCGCAGATAATGAGCGCTCATTGTCTGTATTGCCAATTATTTACGAGAGTTTTCTCGAGCAAGGTATTCGAAAAAGGTTTCCGGTCGAGAAGATTGATCCCGAGTGGGATGAGGAGACCTTGAAGGCGACCCTCCATCTTTATGAAATTGAAAGCCGCAAGGCACTTTCAGCAGCGACGGGAGATCAACTGTGCTCGATCTACGCGTCTCTGACGAGTGATGTCATTAAAGATGAAGAACATCTTGCGCAGCTTCGCGCTGCGCATTTCCGTGCTCGCCTTCAGGCACTTCAGGATTTTCGACAGGGTTCGCGGGCGCCGTTCAAAGAAGAAACATCGGCGCCACCCACCCCCGCTAACAAATTTATGACGAATTCAGAATCTTGCGTCACCGCTGGAAATCTCTCCCAGGCCAACGCAATTCCGACGACACCCGTATCCGCGCCTTTGGAAAAGCCGGTGCCCCATCGTATGGAAGAAGCAAGAGAGAGTTCACATAAAACCTTAACAGAACCACTTACTACTTTGAAAAAACTAGAAGATTACTTCTCCAAGGTGCAAGACCAAGCCGAAAACGCTTCACCAGACGAATGGACCGATGACATCGCACACGTCTTCTGGCGCACCGCAGTTGATAATAACATGAGCAAAGCTGTCAAACAGCAACGAGGATCAGATATTAGACGCTTCATGTTCATCACCGGGCTCTCCAAAGTCACTGAAATTCGGCAGGCGCATCTGACATTTTGGGCTGACAACTTGCAGAAGTTTCCGAAGAACTTTTTGCGTTCTTCCAAAGATTTGCACCGAACAGTTGACGAAGTTTATATGAATGCCAAACATATGGCTCCCGCTGAACTTGGCCTAGATTCCAGTACCCGGAGGCGGCACGTAAAGTCGATGGAGTTGCTGATTGCTCGGGCACGTGCAGAAGGCATTTCCCTTACAGATCTCAACACAAAAGACCTGAAGCCGAAAAAGAAGTCATCCCGCAACAAACACAAATCGCGCGCGGTTTTCCGCAAGGAAGAGGCGCGCCAACTGTTTTCCCACACCATCTGGACTGGCGCACGCTCCGCTGGACGGCGCCATGAACCAGGAACAAAGATTTTGAAAGATGGCAAATTTTGGATCCCTCTCATCCTTGGTTACACAGGTGCCCGGCGAGCTGAAATTGCAGGTATGTTACCTTCTGATGTAGAAAACATTGAAGGCGTCCCGTGCTTTGTGATCCAGGCCAACGCTTACCGCGGCATCAAGGGAGAAGACCCAGATTGCCAGGAGGATGACAAGCGTACGCGCACCGTTCCTATCCATTCTCACCTGATCGAGCTCGGTTTCTTGGACTACGTTAAGTCTATTGCCGGAAAGGGCCATAACCTCCTGTTTCCTGACGTCGTTCCTGTACCACGCAACGGATCTAAGCGCTCGAATACTGAAGATCTGGCGATGTCAGTGGAAAAGTTTGGCGAACGTTTCGACGACACCTGGCGCAAGGCGATGCAGATTTCCCTGCATGGCAATCCGCGCAAGCTTTGTATTCATAGTTTGAGACATTACGTCAACCACACGCTGTTACACAGCAATGGCGTTCTTGACGTGACCCGGACCGATATCATCGGTCACATCGACAACGATGAGAAAGAAGGAACAAACACATCGACTTATCGCGACGAAACTCCCCTTAGCGTGAAGCGCGACGCGATTGAAAGGCTGCCGCGCTTGATGTGACTGTGAGTAACCCGCGGCTCTTCGGGCCTTCGCGTGAAGCATAGTTCCGCACAACAAAAACATGCGGGACATATCTAACAAGTGTTTCGACGCGACCTGAAGAGCACCTGAGCAGATCTATTAGCATAAACCCATTCACTGCGGAACTGAGCATCGGAGTTGAAGAGACCAAAATTTCTGTCGATGCTGAAATGCTCAAATAGCGCCAATGACTTCAGGTTCTTACGATAAAGAATCCAAGGACTCGATGGTCGATATCTGCCTAAATTCGGGACATAATTTTGTATATCAAAGCTTCTAAATCGCACGAACTCTCGAACTTCCTTCTCGATAGAAACCACGACTCTGGTCTGCGGGCCAAACTCCTCTCCGCTCCAACGTAGAACTTGCTGCTCTGCCGCAAAGTGCGGCACAGTGGCTTCGATCAATCGCACGATTTGTGCCATATGGACGCTCAATTGGGGCTCTACATTTTATGGCGCAGGGGCACTGACGCCGCCTGCCCCAAACCGAAATGAAAAGAAAATCAGGCCGGAGATTTTCCAAGAATGGGGAGACGTCGCACAGGCAGCGCATTAATTCATAAGTTTTCGAAATCGATCGGCGTTTTCTCGCAGCATGCATTGCAACTCTTCGTCACCAAGAACGCGCCCCCAAAGATATCCTGCCGCGACGAGGCTTCCTTTGGGAAAATCGGCTTTTGCCTCAATCCGGTAAAAACGCGACACCGTGCGTGCGATTTTGACATCATGGTCGAGCCATACGAGATCAGATGTGGAGATCAACGTATTCCCTAAGAGTGGGTGGTCGGTGGCATTTCCAAACATGAAGATCCGACCCGTTGGCACCTTTACAGACACATATCCGGTCAGAACCGGAGCTGCTCCCAAGTCAAATTTATCGCGCTGCTCCACTGCATCAAGAGCCTGATTGTACAGAGAGACAAGCTCAGTCGTATACCGTCGTGCCAAAGTAGCCCCCTCCATGCTTCATGCGAACTGCACAGGCCGTTGCACCATTAGATTTTCACGGGACGGAATAGGTAAAATTTGAACTGTGCAACATGAGCAAGGAGACAGGAAGCGCCATATGTCTAACCATGTATGTACGAGCGACACGGAACATCTTTGCGAAAAATAAAGAACAAAAAGAGAATGCTTGCCGCTTATTTGAGCAATCTACGCCAAAGAAAAATTGCGAAAAATAAACGTTTCAAAACTCCTACTGAAAAAATCGAAACGTCATTGCCGGAAACATCTTGACTCACGACAATGAGCTACTTCCATCTCCTAGACAGAATCTGGCGTAAATTAAGCTACTCGCTACCCCTGCTGATCGGGTTGGGTTTTTTCTTTTCTCAGCCAATAAGCCACGGCTGGGGGGTACCGCCAAGGGCAGAATGGGGACGTTTGCGGTTGTAGAAGGCGCCCCACTTGCCGACACCGGCCCTCGCCTCTGATCCTGTTTCCCAGGCGTGTAGGTAGACGCATTCGTATTTTAGGCTCCGCCAGAGCCGTGCCACGAAAATGTTGTCGAGATGAAGAGGGACCGTCGCGCCAGTGGTGCGGCGTAAGCCCGCTGAATGCCCCTTGCCAGCCATTGATATGCGCACACCCGATCGAAAGGTCGATCAGTGTTTGTGTTAAACCATCCGAGAACTGGTTTCTATCATATGACTGTCGGTGTTCATGATCTTGGGCGGCCCGATTGGCAATGGCACTCTTTTGCTGGTTGCTCTGATCCTTGGCGCCACCGGCTTGTTCTGGCAGGCGCATGCCCATCCGGGGATGAGTTATTTGACGGTGATCGCAATGCCGATGGTCCTGACAGGCCAGCCACGGCGCTGCACCGCCGCATGTCCGCTTTCCTCAAAAAGTGACGGAAGGTCGCAATAGGCCCGTGGCTCGCGCAACGAAATCGGATGGTAAAGGTCGGCTCAGCGGACAAGGCGCCATTTCTTTACCCCAATACCAACGCCGGCTTTCAGGATTTAACGCTGTCAAAAGCCATCGTTTTTGATCGATCCCCCTGACCCGCCAAAAGTGAACTTGATCGCTTTTTGGCGGTCGGCATGGGCTGAAGGGCGACCACTTACCGCCGGGGCCTCAGGAATTCGCTGTGGGGTTTGATGACTAAAGCCTGTGCATCCTTCTCGCGCAGAACCTTGAGGACTCGCGGGCTAAGGGAGGATAGCAATGAAGAGAGGCCAAGCGCTGTAACCGACCTTGAAATCATATGCGTCATGTGTCATATATATCACGACACATGTCGCATTGAGGGAGTGATATGACCCAGACAGTATCAGTTGAACACGACATTGCTCGCACCTATGCCTTGCTGGGTGGAAGGGAAACCATTCGGAAGCAGGTGCGCAACAACTTGGAAGCGCACGACATTCTGATGTTGGGATTGCCCTCGGCTGCCCTGCTGCATCTCACTTCCGAAGTCGCCTTGCTGGCCGCAGATTCCGTTCTGGAAAAGGCCATCGGGATCAGCGTGAGAACACTTCAGCGTCGCAAAAAAGATGCTCCGGACGCCGTGCTGAGCGTTGACCAGAGCAACCGGACCTGGAAATTCGCGGAGATCCTCGGTCGAGCTTCCGAGATTTTCGGCTCCAAGGCGGAGGCAGAGGTGTGGTTGAACACGCCTGCGATCGGTCTCGATCAGCGTCGGCCGATCGATCTGCTCAGCACGGCCGTCGGAGTGGAGGCCGTTGAGGACTATCTGACGCGTATCGAGTACGGAGTTTATGCATGACGCCACTGCCTCCCCCGCTGGGGACAGGGGAGATCCGCTTCTGGCGATTGGACGCTGAAGGGCACGCCGCGACCTGGAACACCGGAGAAGGGAGTTTCCGGGTGGGCGGCAGGTGGAATTCGCCCGGCACGCGAGCGATCTACGCGTCGATTGATCCGTCCACCGCGACTCTGGAGGTCGCCGTGCATAAGGGGTTTCGTGTCCTTGATACGCAGCCGCATGTCTTGACGTCTGGCCGCATTGTCGACCTAAAGGGTATCCACATCGTGTGGCCGGATGATGTTCCCAACCCAAATTGGTTATACCCATGTGCCCCAAATCAGAACCAACAGCAGTATGGAGATGAACTTCTGAGGGACCACCGTTTCATCCTGATTCCAAGTGCCGTTTCGAAACAGAGCTGGAACCTGATTTTCGATGCGACAAAACCAGCGACAGACTACGATGATATAACCCAAGAACGCTTCGCTCTGGATCCACGTCTGCAGCCCTGAAACATTTATGGTGAATGCCATTTTCCCAAATGCGGTAGTTTGAACCGCTCCGGGTTTGCCGGAGGCTGTTTGGTTTAAGTTACGATCATGCTCAGCAAGTATTCCGATCGTTCGTTGCCGAACCTTTCAGGCTTGGAAACAATGGACGCTTTGGAAACAGCGCGTGACGACGTTTATCGCGTAGGGACAATAGCTGCGGCAGACCTGATCGAAGGACACGGCATTTTGCCCTTCGGTCAAGTATTCGAGGATTTGGGCAAGGGCGAGTCTTGGGAGACTGCCTTCGAGAACGCGTTCGGCCAATCCCCGAACGCGTTCTATGTCGCGTTTTCGAAGCGATATCACTAGCCGAGAACGGCGGTGCAAAATGAGACCACTGTCGCGCCGCCATGTTGGCAGTGCGGGCGGCGGGTTCCTTGTTCTCCGTATTCTAATTTCTGCGACGTTCGCCATTCAAGCGATTATCGCTGCAAATCTCCTTTGGTGAGCGGCATCGGGAACAATTCTGAATGAGCAATATCATTTCGCAACCCTCGATGATTTTCAGGCTCACACATCGAAAGGACTCTGGGCCAATTTCAGCGAAATTCACACGAAGAAGCCGGCAGGTTGACGCGTTTCGGGAACCGTTAGTACCTAACCTCCCAATGATACGCGCCTCCAAAATTTAGGGGGGATTACTGAACTCTTGCCTGTATGGTCTGAAATTCTGAGACCAACTCTATCCGATGCAATTTTCGGGCACTGTCATCGAGTTCGGCCAGATTCCCGAACATCAAATCGTAGTGCGAAAATGTATCGTCAGAACCCTCAATCATATTCGGCGCGTTGCGGTTCCGAGTTTCCAAACAGGTGGCGAGAGCACCAAGTAGGTCATAGAAACCGAGCTCTGGGTTTGCCGCATATCCTTGAGATTTTGCCTTCCCCGAAAACTCTGTGAAATGCACTTTATGTTCATCGAGGAAACTCGCGAACGAAACCCCTTGCTCTTCATTCTCGATAGCCCGCGCCATTTGAGAAAGCAGCGTAGCCAGTGCTGCGTCATCAGACATCGCCTGATGGTCCTTAAAAACCCCAACCACATCTTCGGCAGTCTTGGACGTTCCGAAATATGCCGCAAGGTGTCTGCCTCGCTTTTCTAGTTTGTCGATATATTCTATCAGCAGGTCACGATCCTTGACGGGCAACAATCGCATCAAAGGCTGCAGGCGCCTGTCCGCGACTTGGCGCGCCAAAGTCCTATCAAGACTGTCGAACAGTCGCTCGCACTTACTAATTTCCTTGCCGAACGCTTTTCCCGCTCCGCCTGATTTAGGCTCAGTCGGCTCAAATTTGTCCGTCCGGAAATGCCTACTCAGCGCATACAATTTCGCGCCCATTAAATCCTGAGCATCGATCGGAAGAGCGCATCCATCCACTGCGGAAAGTGCTTTGTTCAATACTGGGTCGCCAAACACCAAGCGGCGATCATGGTCGGATTGCGACATCGCTCCTAGTTCCTTGCGCAAAATCAATGCCGAATATAGCGCTGAAAACGCAGCTGCGGCAGACACCTTGTGCCGACCGTCATCGATGAGCGCGTCGCAGGCCTTCTCCAATGCTGCGATATAGCCGCAGGTCAACATGCCATGTACATAGTCGCGGAGATCCGCCGGAGTTCCCGCAAACAGATCTCGATCAGTCGCAAGAGCCTCGATGAGTGCTTGCCGGCGCTGATAGCGACCGATCACGTGATATGTTGTGGTGCGGTTTTCGACGTCCTTATAAAGCACGCAAGCGTCAGCATCTCGCGCTTCGTCGATCCAGGCATTTAAACGTTCAACTTCTTTTTCAAGGTCGGCGCGGAAATCGGATCGGCCTTCGAAGACACGTCCAAACCCACTGAACTTCTCAGAGAATTCGGGGCCGAATTTGCTGAATCTCTCATCAGCCAGCCGCGAAATCTCAAACCCGTTCATATAGGTTGAGCCAAGCGCCAACATTGGAATGAGATCACTGACTGTGAAATCGGGCACAAGTATCGTGGCTTTTACGCGCTCGGCTCTCGCCGGCTCTGCCTTTCGCAATCCGAGAAGGCCTTCAACCTCAGTCCCCTCTCCAATAGTATCGAGATTCAGAAGTTCAGGTTCAGGACCGAGACACGCCACAACCTCGACCCGGTCAGGTCCCGATAGTTCATCCTCAGCGTCACTCAATGCCCTGAAAAGGCTGCGATCGAGCTGGGCGCGGGTCGGGGCTTCGACGACGACGATCAATGTCTCGTCCTCTGGGCACATCCCTAGAATTTCGTTAAGCGCGACACGATCGTCTTGAAACCACTCCTGCTGGTCTCGAAGCACAATCAGGTTGATACTCCCACTCCCGAACACGCGGCGGCGAACCCACTCTTTCCACGGCCCCTCTCGTCTGGCCCGTGGAAGAGGATCAGACGTCCTGAGGGAGATGCGAAGATGGGATGGAACGAATTTGTTCAGCCAGAATACAGCGGCGGTCACTCCAAGACCTGCGGCAAGCGAGAGAACAATTTCGAGCACATCGGCAAATTGAAAATCCAGAACATTGGCCGCGAGTGCGAATGAGATCGCCCCCAGCGGATCGGCAAAAGGTGTTTCGAAGCCTTTCCACCACCCGACGCAGACAGCAACGGCAAACACAAGGGCCACAACGCCGAAGGACCGCGACATCAACTTGCGTGACCCGAGCACAAAACGGAGCCACTCAATGACAAAGCGCTTGCCTGACGGGGGCTCGGGTTCGAGAAACGGACGACCGACAGGCTCTTTGGCCAAAGCGTCCGCACTGCGCTTTGTGCAGTCATAAACCAATGGACGTCCAAGGCGTTGACCCGAGGCCGGGAGATGAGAGATCAGACTCGACCGACCAGATGGGATCTCTGCGCCAGTCTTGGCTCGGGACAGATCGAACCCGTTCACCTGTGGGAACTCTTCGATCAAACGATCAATGTCGGTGCCATGATCCCCGAACGCCCCGATCACATGCACGCCCGGCTTATCATTCACGACGTGGCGGGCCACGCGGTCCCAGACCGCGCTTCGAAGACCCTTACCAGAGATCTTCTTCATGCGGATCACAGGGGTGCCTCCCAGATCCGGATCTCTAACCTCACGCAGTTCAAAGGTGCCACCATCGGGAATGTCGGGAGCCGCCTTGTCCTGAGGAGGCTCGGGTTCCACGCCCAGCCATTTTTTGAGATCACCCAATGCGCCTCTGCCGATCAGGAAACGGGCGAGCGTATCGGGCTGCTCAATACCCTTCGCCTCCAAAAGACGCGCCAACGGCGTTGCGGGAAGCCCCTCCCGCTTCAGCTCCAAAAGCTCCTCATCCGAAATTGGCCGCGTGGAGACATCGAGATCAAGCGGACCGCCCCCAAACCCCTCCAAATTCAGGCGCCGAGGAGCATGCCCGTTTCTGAAGGCCTGATTGCCCTCACCATCCACAAAGTCTCCGATCGCAGCAACGATGGAAAATTGGTTCTCAGCTAAAATGTTTCTCGAAAGAGTGGCGCGGGAAGGTTCATCGACACTTCGCCGCCTACCGAGACGAATTCCGGCCCACTCATTCCCCCAGCATTGATTGCCCGAAATCTCGTCACTTTCACTGGACCACAATACGATGCCTGACCCAACGTTTTCGTAGCATGCGTTGTCTCGCAAAACGGCGCGGGAGGGATCATCCGGCGACTCAGGGCTGCGATTTAGACTAATACCAGAGTTGCTATTCCCCCAGCATTGATTGCCCGAAATCTCGTCACTGTCACTGGACCACAACACGATGCCTGCACCGGTGTTTTCGTAGCATGCGTTGTCTCGCAAAACGGCGCGGGAGGGATCATCCGGCGACGCATCGCTGCGATCTAGACCAATACCATTCGCGCTATTCCCCCAGCATTGATTGCCCGAAATCTCGTCACTTTCACTGGACCACAACATGATGCCTGCCCCAGTGTTTTCGTAGCATGCGTTGTCTCGCAAAACGGCGCGGGAGGGATCATCCGGCGACTCAGGGCTGCGATTTAGACTAATACCAGAGTTGCTATTCCCCCAGCATTGATTGCACGAAATCTCGTCACTGTCACTGGACCACAACACGATGCCTTCACCGGTGTTTTCGTAGCATGCGTTGTCTCGCAAAACGGCGCGGGAGGGATGATCAGGCGAAGCTTCGCTGCGAGCTAGATCAATACCATTCGTGCTATTCCCCCAGCATTGATTGCCCGAAATCTCGTCACTTTCACTGGACAACAACGAGATGCCTGCCCCAGTGTTTTCGTAGCATGCGTTGTCTCGCAAAACGGCGCGGGAGGGGTCATCAGGCGAAGCATCCTGGCGAGTTAGAGCAATACCATTCGCGCTATTCCCCCAGCATTGATTGCCCGAAATCTCGTCACTGTCACTGGACCACAACACGATGCCTGCACCGGTGTTTTCGTAGCATGCGTTGTCTCGCAAAACGGCGCGGGAGGGAAGGTTCGGATGAAGAACACTGGGAGCCACCCCCAATCCATTCCCTCCAGTTCGGCCCAACTTACAGCTCTCCACGCCACAACCGGAAGACGAGAACAAAGTCACCGCACTGCCGTCCATACCCTGCACAGTTAGCTTCGTCAGCGAAAGCCCCGTGCAAAAGTGCGCGACCAGTCCCCTTAATCTCTCGGCATCCCGCGTCCCTGAGATTTCGACATTCTCGGCGCTCACCTCCGCACAGGCGTCGAAAAACACGATGCCCCAATGGAGGTAACGATCCCCCCAATCTTCTTCAGCGATTGCCTCATGTTCCGGCAACTCTCGCAAACGGATGTTCTTCGCCGTGGACCTGATAGACAAATCGCTCAGCCGAACGTTCGATACATTGCGAGCTTCAATGGCGGGACCGTCGAAGTCATGGGTGAGAACGGTCAGCCCAAGCCCCGCACCGGACAAGGTGACACCATCGGGAATACGCACCGTTGTATCAAGCACGAAGGTCCCCTCGGCGAGTGACACCGTATCCCCTGGCGCGGCGGCGGCGAGCGTATCGTGGAGGGCTGAAACACCGTGTTGCGGAGAGACTGTGTGAATTCGTGACACGTTAAAACCTATCTCTGAAATTTCCTGTAGCGTCTTGCCTCACCCACGGTGAGTCAAGAACATTGGACGGGCGTTCGGTGTGGCGGCGGCTGTGCGAGCCGCCCACATCATCGCTCAAGGACTACCAGCTAACGCTCTCCAGCGTCGACTATCTCAACAACGACTTCTAGCTCCGCCTCGGCAAAGACCGAGCCGCCGAATTCGCCGCCTTCCTCGACACGGTGATGAACGCAAGCCAGAGCGGACCTGAGTTTTAATCCAGCCCCCTACGACTTGCCGTATTGCGACAGCGCCATCGGCATCCAATTAGTGCCGATGGCCTCAAGCACGTTGAGATTGAAGCCCCAATCAAAACTAAAATCTTGCACCAAAAGGCCTGCGCAACCGAAAAACCTAGCGTTTTGCCATGCCTCATTTAGGGCCGCTTTTTAAAGCCGCGCCGCAGCGATCGAGTTGATCTTGAATGTCCGCTATGGGCCTATTTTGTTGAAAAACTCGTGCTTGATCGAAGTGTAAGTTGCTGATTCAATTTTCCATACCAGTTGGAGGATTGAGCGATGATGGGAGCGAGACAAGAAGTACAGGCGGCCCTTTTCTACGAGTTCTCGCTGGAAGATCATGTTCCCCAAGATCACCTGTTGCGCTCGATTGATCGGTTTGTCGACTTGGATAGCATTCGCGTCCATCTGGCGGATTTCTACAGTCACACCGGCCGCCCATCCATCGATCCCGAGCTTCTGATCCGGATGCTACTGGTGGGCTATTGCTTTGGTATCCGGTCCGAGCGGCGGCTGTGCGAGGAGGTGCATCTGAACCTGGCCTATAGGTGTTTTTGCCGCCTCGATCTCAGCGATCGCGTCCCTGACCACTCGACTTTCTCTAAGAACCGGCACGGGCGTTTCCGCGAGAGCGAACTTCTGCGGCACCTGTTCGAGAAGACCGTCGCGCGGTGTATCGAGGAAGGCCTCGTCAGCGGCCAGCGCATGGCCGTCGATGCGAGCCTGATCGAAGCCGATGCCAACAAGCAGAACTCGACACCGAAGGAAGATTGGGACCCGGCGCAGGTCGATCCCGCTGATGCCCCGCGGGCCGTTCGCGAGTATCTCGACACCCTGGATGAGGCCGCGTTTGGCGCCGCCAGCGAGGTGCAGCCCAAGTTCACGTCCCATTCCGACCCTGCAAGCCAATGGACTGCCGCCCGTAAGGGGCCGGCATTCTTCAGCTATTCCGACAACTACCTGATCGATACGGATCACGGCGTCATCGTGGACGTCGAGGCCACCAGGTCGACCCGGCAGGCCGAGGTTGGTTCGACCAAGACCATGTGAGAACGGCGGTGCAAAATTAGACCACGGTAGCGCCGCCATATTGACGGTGCGGGCGGCGTAAAAGTCGTCCACTTTTTCCCTTCTTGCGGCAGCAAGGAGGGCGAGGAGATTTACACCGTGGAACTTTACAGGAAGGTCAGGCTGGCGCGCAGCGAGGGGATGAGCCAGCGGGAGCTTGCGCGGCATTTCAACATCTCGCGCGACACTGTTCGCAAGATTTTGGCGTTCTCGTCGCCGCCGGGGTACCGGCGCACGAAGGCGATCAAGCGGCCGAAGCTTGATGGATTTACCGAGATCATCGATAGCTGGCTTGAAGAGGACAAGACTGTGCCTCGCAAGCAGCGCCACACGGCGAAGCGGATCCACGAGCGGCTTCGGGCGGAGCACGGGTTTACCGGAGGGTATACGATCATCAAGGATTACGTTCGGCAGCGTGACCGGCGCAGCCGTGAGATGTTCGTGCCGCTGTCGCATCCGCCGGGCCATGCGCAGGCCGATTTTGGCGAAGCGGTGATTGTGATCGGGGGCGTTGAGCAAAAGGCCCACTTCTTCGTCCTGGATTTGCCGCACAGCGATGCCTATTTCGTGCGAGCCTATCCGGCGGCGACGGCGGAAGCCTGGATGGACGGCCATGTGCATGCCTTTGCCTTCTTTGGCGGGGTGCCGCAGTCGGTGCTCTACGACAACGACCGTTGCTTGGTCTCGAAGATCCAGCCCGATGGCACACGAGTGCGTGCCACGCTGTTCAGCGGGCTGTTGTCGCACTACCTTTACCGAGACCGCTACGGACGGCCCGGTAAAGGCAACGACAAAGGGAATGTCGAGGGGATGGTCGGCTATGCCCGTCGCAACCACATGGTGCCGATCCCCCGCTTCCCGGACTGGGAGAGCTTCAACGCCTATCTCGAAGAGCAGTGTCTCGCTCGTCAGAACGATATGCTCCGGGGGCACACGGAGACCATCGGCTCGCGTTTGCAACTGGATCTGGCCGAGATGCGCCCCTTGCCAGCCGCTCCCTTTGAGACCTGCGCACAGGCCAGCGGTCGGGTGAGTTCCCAGTCTTTGGTCCGCTACGACACCAACGATTACTCGGTCCCCGTGGCCTATGGCCATCAGGATGTCTGGGTACGGGCCTATGTCGATCAGGTGGTGATTGGTTGCCGTGGGGACGTGATCGCACGCCATCCGCGGTGCTACGCGCGCGAGGACATGGTGTTCGACCCGATCCACTACCTCCCGCTGATCGAACGCAAGATCAATGCCCTGGATCAGGCCGCGCCTCTTGCAGAGTGGGGCTTGCCAGACGAGTTCGACACGCTGCGCCGCCTGATGGAAGCGCGCATGCTGAAGGCAGGGCGCCGCGAGTATGTCCAGGTGCTGCGCCTTCTGGAGACCTTCGGCATGGAGGAGCTACACACCGCCGTAAAACAGGCCTTGAAGATGGGCGCGGTCGGCTTTGATGCTGTGAAGCATCTGGTTCTGTGTCAGGTCGAGAAGCGACCACCACGGCTCGACCTCGAGGTGTACCCTTACCTGCCACGGGCGCGGGTCGAGACGACCTCCGCGGCCAGCTACATGTCCCTGATGTCGGAGGCTGCGGAATGACCCATGTCCCCGAGATCCTGCTGGAGCATCACCTCAAGAAGCTGAAGCTTCCGACATTCCTGCGTGAGTATCAGAAGGTTGCGCGCCAATGCGCCGCCGAGGGGGTGGACCACGTTCAGTTCCTGACCCGCCTGGTGGAATTGGAACTGATCGATCGCGAGCGACGGATGGTCGAGCGCCGCATCAAGACGGCCAAGTTCCCGGCCACCAAAAGCCTAGATAGCTTCGACTTCAAGGCAATCCCCAAGCTCAACAAGATGCAGGTGCTGGAGCTGGCGCGCTGCGACTGGATCGAACGGCGCGAGAACGTAATTGCTCTTGGGCCGAGCGGTACCGGCAAAACCCACGTTGCCCTCGGCCTGGGGCTCGCCGCTTGCCAGAAAGGAATGACCGTCAGCTTCACCACCGCCGCTGCCCTAGTCAACGAACTGATGGAGGCGCGCGACGAGCGCCGCCTACTGCGGGTTCAGAAGCAAGTCGCCAACGCCAAGCTGCTGATCATCGACGAATTGGGCTTCGTCCCTCTCTCCAAAACCGGTGCCGAGCTGCTCTTCGAGTTGATCTCGCAACGCTACGAGCGCGGGGCCACGCTGATCACCAGCAACTTGCCCTTCGATGAATGGACGGAAACCTTTGGCACCGAGCGCCTCACCGGCGCGCTCCTCGACCGGCTGACCCACCACGTCAACATCCTCGAGATGAATGGCGAGAGTTATCGCCTGGCTCAGAGCCAAGCGCGAAAAGCCACCAAAATCTCCTGATCACGAAGGCAGGACTTGGCCCTTACGGGCCAAGGCGGCCAGTCAACCGCCAGCTATTTGAGGAGCGCGGATGACTGGCCGCCAGCGCTCTGTGCGCCGTCACGCTCAACCCACAAGTGGTCTACTTTTGCGCCGCCCTTTGGTAGGTTTTTACTCCGCCGTTGACACCCGTCCTGCCCGGTGATGCCGGTGATAAGCGCGCGTTTCGTCATGGTCTGTCTCTAGCCTTTATTTACAAATTGCCCAAGCTTGCTCAGGTTTTTCCAGATCAGGGCGCCCACACCCCCAACCTCATTTTTCTTCAGCGCGCGGTAGTCTTCGCTGCTTTTGCGGAGTATCCGTTCCAGAGAGCGATTGCTCTCGCCCCCGACACGCATTTTGACCAAGACCTCGGGCAAATATGCGGCCGAGATATTCCCGCGTCCGAAATAGCGTAAAATGCTGTCGTAATCCGCTGCAATGCGAAAGCTTGTATCATATCCGCCCCAACGTTTCATGACAGAGCTTCTAAGAAAAAGCGACGGATGTGGCGGCATCCAACCACGCCGCAATTTGCTTGACGCATACTGCCCCGCAACCCAATGACGGATCACCTTGTTTGTGTCACTTGCCGAGACATAATCGAGGTCGCCATAGACCGCATCTGTCCATGAGGACGAAAATTTCTGCGCGACATGTTTGAGGACATCCGTATGAGCGAAGAAGTCATCGCTGTGCATAAGTCCGACGACATCCCCACTCGCTAAATCGATCCCCTTGTTCAACGCGTGATAGATGCCGTCATCGGGTTCGCTGATCACGCGCATGTTGGGCGTCTTGAAACGCTCGACCTCGTCGAGTGTCCGGTCCGTTGAGGCGCCGTCGATGATCAAATGCTCCACATTGTCATAGGACTGCTCGGCCACACTCTGAAGCGCCTGCCCGATCGTCGCTTCACGATTGTAAACGGCTGTGATGATGGAGATTTTCATGAGATCATATTTAAAATGGCATCGGTAACTATTATCGTTGCCTATCGTCTTTGGTTTCCAAAGTGAAGAAGTGAATTTTTATTATACAGTTGACCGATGTCATCAAGCATTTGCAACTTTATCCATCATATCGCGAGAAGATCCATCGAAAAATGCTTCAAATGTTGCATAAACCTTTCGCTCGACGCGTTGCGCTTCACCACCGCATCCATGGTTTCCATTATCGTCCCGCAAGCGACATTTTCTCCTGCATCACCTCATCCTCCTCCCCGCCTCACAACAAGAAAATGCAACGGGATTCTTTCGGGACTTGCATCATCACAGTCCCTTCTGAGAACTCGAGGACCAGCAGCTTGGGTGCCAGAATCTGCTTTTGCAGGCGCAGAATCCGTTTCTCGTCTCTGACCTCAATCAGCTCATGGACAAGATCCACCTTAAATCAGGCCGCAAATTGGTCAAAAGACTGGGACCACCTCTCGGTTTCGATACCCATACAGTGTCGATATATGGGTATCGCGTAATGGCCAGAAGGGGCAGGCAACGACAGGAGCCTACCTTTCTGCCGCCCTGTAAAACAGCTCCTCGGGAATGCTATTTACAAACCTCGCAAGGGCCCTCGCACTCTCCGGATCGACAAAAGAAAAATCGATAATCGCCTTGTACATTGCGTCGCGATCCTTGCACAGTTCAGCCGGCAACAAGGTGGTGAGGAGCATTAAGAACTCATCGTATTTGGTCTCGGTCATGTCATGTACGGTTCCAGTTTCGCTGCCCTCCGGAATGTTCCCCATCACATCAATAGCGCCCGGATAACAACCGGTCTCTTCCTGCGCCCTTGATCCTTCAGAGGGTTCTTCGCCCTTGGTCTTAGGCCTCAGGCAAGCGTCGCCGCTGCAGGGGGTGACGGTCTTGCGCAAACTCAACTCATCCATTTTACATCCTTTCAGTGTCGATTTTCTCCACCCGACCTACGCGCAGCTTTTCAAAATGGAAGATGACCACCCTGATTTATCGGGGGTTATCCACATTTGAGGAGTGATTTGGACGTGTCACGGTTTGATGCCGCTCCTTTGATAGCCTTTACTGGAACAAAGGAGACTGACTATGGGACTGAAACGGACGGACGAATTTCGCCAAGATGCAGTGCGTATTGCGCTGACCAGCGGGTTGACGCGCAAGCAGGTGGCTGATGATCTGGGCGTTGGCATGTCGACGCTGAACAAATGGATCACAGCACACCGAGACACGAAGGTGGTTTCACAAGAGGATTTAGACCTCGCCAAAGAGAATGAGCGGCTTCGACGAGAGATCCGGCTTCTCAAGGAGGAGAGGGAAATCCTAAAAAAGGCCACCCAGTTCTTCGCGGGCCTAAAGCAATGAGATTTAGGTTTGTCGAGGAACACAGGAACCATTTTCCAGCCAACCGTTTATGCAGTGTCGTTGGCGTCAGCACACGTGGCTTGCGGGCCTTCCGTAGTCGCCCTGCCAGTCGCAGACAACGATCTGATATGGTCACGCTTGCACACATCAAAGAACAGTCCCGCCTGAGCCTTGGTAGCTACGGCAGGCCGCGAATGACCGAAGAGTTGAAGGAGATCGGTCTGGACGTCGGTCATCGCCGTGTGGGCCGCTTGATGCGCGAGAACGGCATCCGGGTCGAAAGATCGAAGAAATACAAGGTCACGACGGACAGCAACCATGCGTTCAACATCGGGCCAAACCTGCTGAACCGGGACTTCCACGCCGATCAACCGAACCAGAAGTGGGCGGGCGACATCAGCTATGTCTGGACGCGAGAAGGATGGCTCTACCTGGCTGTTATTCTTGACCTGCATTCTCGGCGGGTGATCGGCTGGGCAGTCAGCAATCGCATGAAACGCGACTTAGCGATCCGAGCATTGAACATGGCCATAGCTTTCCGGGCGCCGCCCAAAGGCTGCATT
>NZ_LRUC01000004.1 GCF_001550095.1 Celeribacter ethanolicus
TACCCGTGTCAAAGACCGGTTCGATCTGCACCCCGAGCGTTTGATCGCAGACACAGCTTATGGATCAGGCCCAATGCTGGGTTGGCTGGTTGAGCGTGAGATTGCGCCGCATATTCCCGTCATCGACAAGGCGGGGCGCAGCGACGGCACTTGGTCACGCGCGGAGTTCGAATGGGACGCGGAGAATGATCAGTATATCTGCCCCGAAGGTCACGAACTGAAGCAGTTCCGGCGAAACTACTCCGACCCGAACCGAGGTCCGACCGGCAAAGGCACAGCCCGCTATCGAGCTTTGAAGGAGGTTTGCCAAACCTGTCCATCGAAACCAACTTGCTGCCCGAATGCAGAAGCCCGCAAAATCACCCGCGAAGAACACGAAGACGCCCGCCAAGTTGCCCGTGATATCGCCAAAACCCACCAATACGATATCTCGATGAAGCTCCGAAAGAAGGTCGAGATGCTCTTCGCGCATCTCAAACGAATTCTTGGCCTGAACCGGCTCAGGTTACGTGGACCCTGCGGCGCAAATGACGAATTCCTCCTCGCCGCAACCGCCCAAAACCTCCGTAAACTGGCCAAGATCTTTCCTGCGCCGCAGCAACCGCGAAAAGCCTGAAAAGAAAGGCGCTCACGCCCATTCGGGAACCGCAAATTCTGCGCTCGCAAACATCAGTTTTTCAACAGAATCGGCGGTCAGCAGAGTGCCGATTTGGGATTGCTAATCGTTTCGGCTGTCGAATGCCTCACTAAGGCTGCGGATATGAATGCCCAACTTCCGCGCTACTTCCAACGTGGCGGCGATGCCCTGCGTTGATAGATTGAGGTCGCACAAAGACGGAGCGATCAGTTCCGAATTCGCACTCATGGAGTAGAGCCAGACGGGCGGTGCATTTGGCTCTTCTGGGTCGGTCGTGAAAATCTGATCCGTCGGAATGCCTTCTGCTTCGAGCCGCGCAATCGCGAGTTGCCGATCCTCCGCGTTTCGCACTCCAGAGATCACGCCATAGCAGTTTGCGGACATTGGAGGCCTTTCGGAAAGAGCTGAAAACAGTGTTTGTTTGTTTTGGACCTGCGGAACAGCTACTATATCTTGTGTCTCAGAATTTTCTTGACACTGAGATGCACGTTTATGCTCCAAAAATGCACTCTTATGGTCCAATGACAACATTGGGGAAATTGGTGGAGTCGATCGGGATCGAACCGACGACCTCGTCATTGCGAACGACGCGCTCTCCCAACTGAGCTACGACCCCACTTGCGTCGATGATTTGAACTTTTTGCACCGGGATGTCAAGCACCCCGGTACGCAAAGCTCAGGCCGGCAATTTGCCATTCTGCTCCACGAAAGCGACAATATCGCGGGCCGGACGCGCACCGGCGATGCGGGCCACTTCCTTGCCGCCCTGATAGAGGATCAGCGCCGGAATGCCGCGGATGCCGTTTTTCATCGAGACGGTCGGGTACTCCTCGGTGTTGATCTTGGCGAAGCGCGCCTTGCCTTTCAGCGCCTCGGCGGCCTTCGCGAACTCCGGCGCCATCATCCGGCACGGCCCACACCACGGCGCCCAGAAATCGACGAGCACCGGAAGATCGTCCTTTTTCGACAGCGCATTCAGCGTCTTCGGATCCAATTCCGACACTTTCCCTGCCATCAAAGGCTCGCCACAGGTGCCGCATTTCGGCCCGGCCGAAAGCTTTGCCACAGGTACACGGTTGACCTGACCACAAGTCGGACAGGCAAGCTTCACATCGGTCTTGTCAAGAATGGCGGCCATGGCCTGCCTCCTTTTCATATTCAGGTTAAAGAATATATGTACCCTGACGGAACCCGGTTCAAGAGGCCAAAATGACACCTTTCCGAGACATCGCCCCCGCCGAGCAGGCCCGCCTGCGCGAAGCCTACGCCGAAGAGATGGCACGGCAAACCAATACCTGTTCGATGGATGAGAAAATCGCGCGGTTCAACGCATGGCTTGAGCCGCAGGGCATCTCGTTTTCCGAAGACGACATGCGGCCCAAGAGCCGCTGATCATTCCGCCGCTTCGATATAGCTTTCGGGCGGCGGGCAGAGGCAGATCAGGTTGCGGTCGCCATAGGCGTTATCGACTCGCCCGACCGGCGGCCAGTATTTGTCGACACGGAACGCGCCCGGCGGGAAACAGCCCTGTTCGCGCGGATAGGGACGATCCCAGTCGGCGACCAGATCGTTCACCGTATGCGGCGCGTGTTTCAACGGGTTGTTGTCCTGCGGCAGCTCTCCCGCCTCGATCTGCGCGATCTCGTGACGGATCGACAACATCGCCTCGCAGAACCGATCCAACTCGGCTTTCGTCTCGCTTTCCGTCGGCTCAATCATCAGGGTGCCCGGCACCGGGAAAGACATGGTCGGCGCGTGGAACCCGCTGTCGATCAGGCGCTTGGCAATGTCATCGACAGTCACATCCGTGGTCTTCTCAAACCCGCGTGGATCGACGATGCACTCATGCGCCACACGCCCCTGTTTGCCCTTGTAGAGCACAGGGAATGCCGCATCGAGCCGCGCAGCGATATAGTTGGCGTTGAGGATCGCCACTTTCGTCGCCTGCGTGATCCCCTGCCCGCCCATGAGCATGCAATAGGCCCAAGAGATCGGCAGGATGGACGCAGAGCCGAAATTCGCCCCCGACACCGGCCCCATATCGCCCGAGCCGTCCGGCGCACCGGGCAGGAAACGGGCAAGGTGTGCCTTGACGCCGATCGGCCCCATACCGGGACCACCGCCGCCATGCGGAATGCAGAAGGTTTTGTGCAGGTTGAGGTGCGACACGTCCGAGCCGATCTCGCCGGGTTTGGCGAGCCCCACCAAGGCGTTGAGGTTCGCGCCATCGAGATAAACCTGACCACCATATTCATGCGTGATCCGGCAGACCTCTTTCACCGTTTCCTCGAACACACCATGCGTCGAGGGATAGGTGATCATGCAAGCGGCAAGCTTGTCCCCCGCCGCTTCGGCCTTGGCCCGGAAATCATCGAGATCAATGTCGCCATTCTCCGCGGTTTTCACCACAACAACCTTGAGGCCCACCATCTGCGCGGAGGCCGGGTTGGTGCCATGGGCGGACATCGGAATGAGGCAGATATTGCGCCCGCCCTGCCCGTTCGCGCGATGGTAAGCCTGAATGGTCAAAAGGCCCGCATATTCCCCCTGCGCGCCGGAGTTCGGCTGCATCGACATGGCGTCATAACCGGTGATCTCGCAGAGCTTCGCGGAGAGATCGTCGATCATATAGCGATAGCCCTCGGACTGGTCCTCCGGCGCGTAGGGGTGGATCGCGTTGAACTCCGGCCATGTGATCGGCATCATCTCAACGGCGGCGTTCAGCTTCATCGTGCAGGACCCCAGCGGGATCATCGCGCGGTCGAGCGCCAGATCGCGATCGGCAAGGCGGCGCATATAGCGCATCATCTCGCCCTCGGCCCGGTTCATGCCGAAAATCGGATGTTCGAGATAGGCGGTTTTGCGGAGAAGCGCCTCCGGAAAACCAAGCCCCGGAAAGCCTTTCGGCACCTTCGCCTCATGCCCGAAGGCGCGCCAGACTTTCGCGATCACCTCGTCATCGGCCATCTCATCCATGGCGATGGCGATGCGATCCTTGCCCACCTTGCGCAGGTTCAGGCCTTCGGCCACGGCAGAGCGCAGGATGACGCCCTGCATCGCGCCGACCTCGACCGTGATCGTGTCATAGAAGGCCTCGGGTGCAACTTTGAAGCCCTCGGCCTTAAGCCCCTCGGCGAGTTTCACGGCTTTCGCATGGATCTGTTCGCCAATGGCGCGCAAGCCCTGCGGGCCGTGGAAGACCGCATAAAACGACGCCATGACGGCCAGCAAGGCCTGCGCTGTGCAGACGTTGGACGTGGCCTTTTCGCGGCGGATATGTTGTTCGCGGGTTTGAAGCGACAGGCGGTAAGCGCGGTTGCCGCTGGCATCCACAGACACACCAACGATGCGCCCGGGCATCGACCGTTTCATCTCGTCTTTGCAGGACATAAAGGCGGCATGCGGCCCGCCAAAGCCCATCGGCACACCAAAGCGCTGCGCCGAGCCGACGGCAATATCGGCCCCCATCGCGCCCGGTTCTTTGAGCATGGTCAGCGCCATCAGATCGGTCGCCATGACCGCCACGGCTTTGACCTCATGCAGCGCGGCAATCTGGGCGGTGAAATCCTGCACATCGCCGTAGGTGCCGGGATATTGGAAGATCGCGCCGAAGACATCTGCGGGCACCAAAGCGCGAGGGCTCCCGATGATCAGCTCGATCCCCAGAGGGGCGGCGCGGGTTTTCATCACCTCGATGTTCTGCGGGTGACAGTTTTCGTCGATGAAAAACGCCTTGGCCTTCGATTTCGCAACACGCTGCGCCATGGTCATCGCCTCGGCGCAGGCGGTGGCTTCGTCCAGGAGAGACGCATTGGCGACCGGCAGGCCGGTGAGGTCGCTGACCATGGTCTGGAAGTTCAGCAAAGCCTCCAACCGCCCCTGGGCGATCTCCGGCTGGTAGGGCGTGTAGGCCGTGTACCAGGCCGGATTTTCCAAGATATTGCGCTGGATCGCGGGGGGCGTGGCCGTCCCGTAAAACCCCTGCCCGATCAGCGAGGTCATCACGAGGTTCTTCTTGGCCACCTTGCGGATATGGCCCAAGACCTCATGCTCGGTCATCGGCGCCCAGTCGAGCGGGCTCATCTGGCGGATCGCCATCGGCACGGTTTCGTCGATCAATGCATCGAGCGAGCGCGCACCGATCACCTTCAGCATCTCTTCCATCTCCTCAGGAGAGGGGCCGATGTGACGGCGGTTGGCGAAATCATAGGGGTTATAGGTCGACGGGGTATAGGCCACGATCTGCGTTCCTCAGCCGATAAAGTCTTTGTATTCCGCTTCCGACATAAAGTCGTCGAGCGCGGACATGTCCTCGATCTTCATCTTGAAGAACCACGCATCGCCCATCGGGTCTTCGCCCACCTTGCCCGGATCGTCCGCGAGCGGCGAATTCACTTCGACGATCTCGCCATCCAGCGGCGCCAGGATGTCGGAGGCAGCTTTCACGCTTTCGATCACCACAACCTCGTCGTCCTTCGACACGGTAGTGCCTTCCTCCGGCAGTTCGACGAACACCACGTCGCCCAGTTGCTCGGCGGCGTGTTCCGTAATGCCGACGACGACCAGATCGTCCTCGACGCGGAGCCATTCGTGTTCTTCGGTGAATTTGATATCAGCGGCCATAGTTTGGTCCCTATAGAGTTTAGCGTTTGTAAGTGGAGGTGCGGAACGGCATCGGCGCGACCGTCACGGGAAGACGTTTACCGCGCAGTTCCGCAAAGATTTCGGTGCCGTTTTCAGAAAGTGAGACGGGCAGATAACCCATGGCGACGGGGCGTTCGACCGAGGGGCCGAAGCCGCCGGAAGTGATCTCGCCGATCTGGTCGGCACTCTCGGCGGTTGCATAAAGCGGCGTGCCTTCGCGCATCGGCGCGCGGCCCTGAGGCAAGAGGCCCACGCGTTTGCGCTCTGCCCCACCCAGCAACTCCGAGAGGATGCGCTCCGCCCCGGGAAAACCGCCTTCGCGCGCGCCACCGGAGCGGCGGACCTTCTGGATGGCCCAAGCGATATTGGCCTCGACCGGAGAGGTGGTGGTGTCGATGTCATGGCCGTAAAGGCAGAGCCCGGCTTCCAATCGCAGGCTGTCGCGCGCGCCAAGCCCGATGGGCTCGACCTCGTCCATCGCGACAAGTTTCTCTGCGACGTCAGACGCAAGCCCGGCGGGGATCGAGATTTCGAACCCGTCCTCGCCGGTATAGCCGGAGCGCGAAATCCACCATTCGACGGTATCGACGGTGATCCGCACCGAATCCATGAATTTCAACTCCGCGACCAGCGGCACCAGACGCGCCAGCGCCACCTCGGCCATCGGGCCTTGCAGCGCCAAAAGCGCGCGGTCGGTGATCTCGGTCACATGGACATGATCCGGCAGGCTGGCATTGAGATACGCGATGTCCTCTGCCTTGCAGGCCGCATTGACCACCAGAAACAACCCGTCCCCAGTGTTCGAAATCATCAGATCGTCGAGGATGCCGCCGGTCTCATTGGTGAAAATCCCATAGCGCTGCCGCGCCGGTTTCAGCCCCAAAACATCAACGGGCACAAGGCTTTCCAGCGCCAATGCCAGCGCCTCGAACCCTTCGGTCGAGGTGAGCATCACCTGCCCCATATGCGACACGTCGAACAGCCCGGCGGCCGCGCGCGTATGCAGATGCTCCTTCATCACGCCCAGCGGGTATTGCACCGGCATCTCATAGCCCGCGAACGGCACCATCTTGGCGTCCTGCGCGAGGTGAAATTCATAAAGCGGCGTGCGGTTCAGATCAGTCGTCAAATCGGTCATAGCGTCCCTTTGCATCTCGCCGACGCAACTCGGCATCGTGACACAGGTGTCCCTGCGGATGCCCCCTCTGTCTTGGTGCCTGAGATCGTTATCCCTTCGGCGGAGGCAAAAACCCCTCTCTCCAGAGTGTTGACCGCGCGAAGGTCCGTTTACCTGAGAGTTTCCCGGGGCGGTTGCTCCTTCGGTAGGGGAGCCCCTTCTCCCAACGCACGATTTTCGGCGACGTTATGCGAGGGCAGGATTCGGGGCAAGCCGGAAATATTTCCGATAGGAAACTTACGACATTTCGACAGTAAAAAGCCGCCATGCGGGAATTCCCGAGGCGGCCTTTTGTGTATTTTTGAACAGACGCGCTTAGAGCATCGGCTTTTTCTGCAAAAGCGGAAGGACATTGGACATATCCGGACCATGCGCCATCCCGGTCACGGCCTTGCGCAGCGGCATGAACAGACCCTTACCCTTACGGCCCGTCGTTTCTTTCACAGCCGTCGTCCACTCTTTCCAGCTCTCGGCTGTGTAGGGCGGTTCGGGCAACATGGCGAAAGCCTCGGCGATGAAGTCTTTATCCTCGTCATCCACCAGCGGCTCGGCGCCGTCGCGGAACAGCTCCCACCACCCGGCCATATCGGCTTTGACGGTGATGTTCTCACGCACGACGGTCCAGAACGGCTCTGCGATCTCGGCGGGTACGCCAAGGGCGGCCACATCTTCGGCAACCTCAGAGAAGGGCTTCGAATGGTTGATCTGCGAGGTCAGAGCAAAGAGATCCTGACTGTCGAATTTCGTGGGCGCAGCACCGAATTGCGACAGATCGAATCCTTCGATCAGCTCGTCCATCGAGGTACGCAGTTCGACCGGCTGCGACGAGCCAAGCCGCGCCATCAGCGACAAAAGCGCCATCGGCTCAACGCCTTGCGCCCGCAGGTCACGCAGGGACAAGGTGCCGAGACGTTTCGACAAGGCCTCGCCATGCGGGCCGGTCAGAAGCGAGTGGTGCGCAAAGGACGGCACGGTGCCGCCAAGTGCTTCGATGATCTGGATCTGCGTCGCCGTGTTGGTGACGTGGTCCGCGCCTCGCACGATGTTGGTCACACCGAAGTCGATGTCATCGCAGACGGAGGCGAGCGTATAGAGGAACTGACCATCGGCACGGATCAGAACCGGATCGGAGACGGAGGCGGCGTCGATGGAGATCGGCCCCAGAATGCCGTCTTCCCAGTCGATCCGTTGCTGATCGAGCTTGAAGCGCCACACACCATTGCCGCGCTCGGCGCGCAGCTTGTCTTTCTCTTCGTCCGTGAGCGCCAAAGCGGCCCGGTCATAAACCGGCGGCTTGCCCATATTGAGCTGTTTCTTGCGCTTCAGGTCCAGTTCGGTCGGCGTCTCGAACGCCTCGTAGAACCGGCCCTTGTCACGCAGCTCCTGCGCCGCTTCCTCGTAACGGTCCAGACGCTCGGACTGCTTCTCAAACCGATCCCAGGTAAAGCCCAGCCATTCGAGATCTTCGAGCACGCCATCGGCATATTCCTGCGTCGAGCGCACCTGATCCGTATCGTCGAGACGCAGGATGAACTGCCCGCCCGCTTTCCGCGTCAGCAGATAGTTGAACAGCGCCGAGCGCAGGTTGCCGATATGGATAAAGCCCGTGGGAGAGGGCGCGAAACGTGTGACGATCATTTTCTGTCTCCTGTTGCGCTCCCTCTTTCATATCACGCCTCAAGAGTCCATATCGGGTGCAGTCTGACACAGGAAATCACGGAAATTCGAATGGGAACCGCCGCCATGACATCACCGCTTCTCGAGGCCTGCGCCCCCGATCTCGATGTGATCGAGGACATCGCGCGGACGACCATGTCCGATCTGCCCCCGGCATTCAAAGTGCTTGCCTCGAACGTGGCGCTGACCGTGATGGATTTCGCGCCCGAAGATTTGCTGGCCGAGATCGGCATCGAGGACCCGTTCGAGTTGACCGGGCTTTATACCGGCATTCCGATGACCGAGAAATCCACGATGGATCAGCCGATGTCCCCCGACACGATCTGGCTGTTCCGTCGTCCGATCCTCGATGAATGGTGCGCGCGGGGCAATGTGACCCTGGCGCAGATGGTGGCCCATGTCACCGTGCATGAGCTGGCGCATCACTTCGGCTGGTCGGACGAGGACATCGCCACGATTGATAAATGGTGGGAATACGACTGACAGGCACCACCTGACGCAAATGTCATTCGCCACCCGGCTCTCTGTGCTATCCTCTTGGGAAATCAATTCCGAAACCGGCCATTTCAACCCCGGAGGACGCATCCATGAAGACTTCTCACCCGACCAGCCCTCATCTGTCCCGCCGCCACCTTTTGCTGGGTGCCGCCAGCCTGCCCATGGCCACGGCCCTGCCCTTTGCCGCCCGTGCCGAAGCGCCGATGATGGGCGCGGGCATGGCCCCTTACCGCCGTTTCAAACTCGGGGCGTTCGAGGTCACGACGCTCCTGGCGGGCACCCGCACCGTACCCGATCCGCATACGATCTTTGGCCTCAACGCCACAGACGAGGAATTTGCCGCCGCCTCCGAGGCTAATTTCATCCCGCCCGAGGCCGCGCAATTCTTTTTCACGCCGACACTCGTGAACACCGGTTCCGAACTGATCCTGTTCGATACCGGGCTTGCGCCGGATGGCATCGTCACGGCGTTGGCCGCCGCCGGGTACACGCCCGATCAGGTCGACCGCGTGGTCATCACCCATATGCATGGCGACCACATCGGCGGGATTTATGCCGAGGCCCCGGTCTTCGCCAATGCCGCCTATTCCACAGGCTCCGTGGAAATGGATTACTGGGATATGTCCGGCAATGACGGCTTCGAGGCCAAGATCCGCCCGCTTCAGGACCAGTTCGACCTGCTCGAAGAGGGCTCCGAAGTTGTCTCCGGCATCACCGCCATGGAGGCCTTCGGCCATACCCCCGGCCATCTGGCGTTTCATCTCGAAAGCGAAGGCAAACGCCTGATCCTCGGCGCAGATTTCGCCAATCATTACGTCTATTCGCTCGCCCATCCCGACTGGGAGGTGCTCTATGACGTCGACAAACCCACCGCAGCCCAGACCCGGCGCAAGCTGCTCGACATGATGGCCGCCGACCGCGTCCCCTTCATCGGCTATCACATGCCCTTCCCCGCTCTGGGCTATGTGCGCGCGCAAGACAGCGTTTTCGAATATGTCCCCGCCAGCTATCAAACCATGATCGAGAGCTGATCAAAGCCTGAGCGTTCGGGCCCGGTGTTGCGCAAAAACCAGACGCCGGACCTGAACCATCTGCGTTCCATCGGGGCTGTTAACGCTACCCGGGGTAGGCTAGGGTCGCGAAGCATGTGAATCATGCCTCTGACACAAACCTCCTGTAGGGGCCTCGGGAACAGGCTGCGGCAGATAGAATACGGTTGGCGAAAAATGGTCCAGATTCTGACAATTACCCTGAACCCGACGGTGGACCTCTCCACCGCAACGCCCGCCGTCAGCGCCGGCCCCAAGCTGCGCTGTACCAACCCGGAGGCCGATCCGGGCGGCGGCGGCATCAACGTGTCGCGCGCGATCAAATTCCTCGGCGGCGAAAGCACCGCCTTCACCGCAGTGGGCGGCGAAACCGGTGCGACTCTCCTGCGGCTTCTGGCCGAGGAACATGTGCGCTTCACCGCCTTCTCCGTCACCGGCGGCGCCACCCGGCAATCCATCGCCGTGACCGAACAGGAGACCGGCAAGCAATATCGCTTCGTCATGCCCGGGCCGTATTGGCATCACGAGATGGTGGACGAATCCCTCAACGCCATCGTGCAGGCCGCACCTCTGGGCGGTGTCGTCGTACTCTCCGGCTCGCAACCGCCGGGCGTGCCGATGGATTACCCCGCGCGCCTGTCGCGGGCGCTTGCGGCCAAGGGTGTCCAGCTTTTCGTCGACACTTCCGGCAAGCCGCTGCATGAGCTAACCAAGAACCCCGCGAACCCCTATGTGCTGCGGATGGACGATGTCGAGGCCGAAGACCTTGCGGGGCGCAAACTCCCGACGCGCAAGGACACCGCCGATTTCGCCAGTGAACTCGTGGCGCGCGGTGTGGCGGAAAACGTCATCGTCGCCCGGGGCGCCGACGGGTCGACCCTTGTGAACAAGGACGGGCGCTGGCACGCCTCGCGCGCCATTTCCGCCGAAGAGGTGGTCTCCCCCGTGGGTGCCGGCGACAGTTTCGTCGGCGCGTTTTCTCTTGCGCTTACCCGTGGAGACACGATGCAGGAAGCGCTGCGCTTCGGGACCACGGCGGCCTCTTCCGCCGTGATGTCCCCAGGCACGCAACTTTGCACCAAAGCGCAGGTCGACCAGCTTCTGCCCGGCTGCGAACTGGTCGATCTCTGAACCCGTTACGCGCCCTCAGCGGAGGCCAGAGCCAACCCGTCGACCACCGCCGTGAAGGCTTCCCCCCGCAGCGCACGAGCAGCGGGCAACACGGTCTCGCAGGCCTTTTCCACCACATGCATCAGAGACGACCCGCCCACGTAAACCACGGCCCCCACCGCCTCCGGTGACAGGGCCGCACGGCTCAACGTCTCCGAAATCGCCTCCTCAAGCTCGGCGCGATACGCGGCAAGATCTTCGGCCAAAGCCTCCGGCGTCAGCCCCGCAGACAGGCCCTTTTCCAACAAAGACAGGTCGATCTCCGCCGCCTTGCCGCCGTTCGCCACGATCTTCGCCGCCTCGACCGCGAAGGCCACGTCATGGCCCAGCTCCGCCTCGATCACCTCGACCAGCCGCCCGAGCTTCTCAGGCTCGACCGCGTGGCGTTCGAGATCGCGCACTTTCATCAGGGTCTCGCGAGTGTAGAGAAACGGAATTTTCTGCCAACTCGCCAGATCGTTAAAAATCTGCGTCGGCATCGGCAAAAGCCCCTCGCCCAGCGTGCGCGTGAGTTGTGATCCCATACCAAGAAGCGGCATGGCATGAGCCAGACTCAGCGCCCGGTCGAAATGCGTGCCGCCCAGACGAATACCATGGGAGGCGAGAATCTCGACCTGCCCTTTGTCTTTGCGAAACAGGGTAAAATCCGAGGTGCCGCCGCCGATGTCGACCACCAGCCCGATCTCACCGGGTTTCAGATCCTGAGAGGCCAGCGCCGCCGCCTCGGGTTCCGCCATGAAGCGGATGCGTGTGAACCCGGCCATCTCATAGGCCTCACGCAGATCGCGTTCCGCCTGCGCATCGCGATCCGGATCTTTCGAATGGAAATGCACCGGGCGACCGGACACGACGCCCGTGACCGGCTGGCGAAGTTGATCTTCGGTGCGCTGTTTCAGCGTCGCAAGGAACTGCGCGATGACCTCCAGAAGGCTCTGGCGTTTGCCACCAATGGGACGGGTTTCGCGCAGAAGCGGCGTGCCGAGAACGGATTTGAGCGCCCGCATGTAGCGGCCTTCCTCGCCGTCGATCAGCGCCCTGTTTGCCGCCGATCCAAGCCGCATATTGCCGCGCGGATCGAAAAACACCGCCGTGGGCAGGGTTTTCTCACCGGGCTCCAGCTCCACAAGCCAAGGCGTGCCGTTGACCGCAAGGCCCAGCGCAGAATTCGAGGTGCCGAAGTCGATGCCAACCGTGAGTTCCATAGCGCGCCTCCTTATCAGAAAGCGCGCTGTCTAACGATCCCCTTGCGCAAGGACAAGAGGCCATCGTGACAGCCTCCTCGCGCTAAGGTTAATCAGATTAAGGTTAACGCGAGGAAGAGAGGCGTCGTGAGGTCCGTCGACAGGGCAACCGTGAAAGGATCAACTCGGGTCGCGCCAGCGGCTTGCGATCGGGTAGCGACGATCCAACCAGAAGGCGCGCGGCGTCAGGCGGGTGCCCGGCGCGGATTGGAAGCGTTTATACTCGGAGATATAAAGCAGATGCTCCACGCGTTTCACGGTCGCCCGGTCAAAGCCTGCCTCCACCAGATCGGCGACGCTTTCCTCGCGATCCACCAGACCTTCGAGGATCGCATCCAGCACCTCATAGGGCGGCAGGCTGTCGTCATCGCGCTGATCCGGGCGCAGCTCCGCCGAGGGCGGTTTGTCGATGATCGTGACGGGAATGGCCTCGCCCTCCGGGCCTTTCATCCAGTCGCGATGATTGGCATTGCGCCAGCGGCATTGCTCGAAGACGCGCGTTTTGTAGAGGTCTTTGATCGGATTATAGCCGCCGTTCATATCGCCATAAATCGTGCAATAGCCGACCGCGACCTCAGATTTATTGCCTGTTGTCAGCAACATAGAGCCGAACTTATTGGACAGCGCCATGAGCAAAAGCCCGCGAAGACGCGACTGGATGTTTTCCTCGGTCGTATCAAACGGCAGATCGCCAAAGATCGGCGCGAGCGTGTCGGTGATCGCATCGCGGCCCTGAGAAATCGGCACAAAGTCATAGCGACAGCCCAGACGATTGGCGATGTCCTTAGCGTCATCCAGCGAGTCTTGGGACGTGTATTCCGACGGCAGCATCACGCAGTGAACATTCTCGGCGCCCAGCGCATCGGTGGCAATCGTGGCGACAATCGCCGAGTCGATGCCGCCGGACAGGCCCAGAACGACCTTTTTGAACCCGGTTTTGCCAAGATAATCGCGCAGGCTCTCAACCATGGCGCGATAGTCCTGCTCCCATTCATCCGGCTGAGGGGTCACCTCGCCCTCGAGCGCCACCCAGTGCCCGTCGGCTTTCTCGAAATCCACATGGCGCAACTCTTCGCCAAAAGCCGGAAGGATATGCGCCGGTTTGCCGTGACGATTAAGCACGAAAGAGCCGCCGTCGAAAACCTGATCGTCCTGCCCGCCGACCATATTCAGGTACACCAGCGGCACGTCATTCTCGACCACACGCGACACCATATGCGTGAGCCGCGTGTTGAATTTGTTGCGATAATAGGGCGAGCCGTTGGGCACGATCAGAATCTCCGCCCCGCTTTCAACCTGCGCTTCGGCGACATCCTCGTACCAGGCATCTTCGCAGATCGGCGAGCCGATGCGCAGCGGGCCGATGGCATAGGGGCCTTCGATGGGACCGGAGGCAAAGAGGCGCACCTCATCGAAAACCTTGTAATTCGGCAGGTGATGTTTGCGCAGCACCTGCTTGACGCGGCCCTCGGCCAGAATCCAATAGCCGTTGTAAAGCGCATCACCGTAGGAATAGGGCGCACCGACCCCGATGGCGGGACCATCGACCGTCAGAGCGGCCAGTTCCTCGGCCTTGGCCATCGCCGTATTCACCAAAGCCGGCTTCATCACCAGATCCTGCGGCTGATAGCCAATGAGGAACAGCTCCGGGAAAACGATCATATCCGCGCCCGCCGCCTTGGCCTCGGCATGGGCGTCACGCACCTGCTCCGCATTGGCGTCGATCGCGCCCACGGTCGGATTGAGCTGGGCAAGGGTAAGGCGGAAAGTCTCGGTCATGGCACTCATGCTTTCTGGCCGCTCGGGCGTCCTGATATATCACGTCCTGATTTAGCAGAATGACGCCTAAGGGAAAGCCGGTCACGGGAAAAACATTTGAAGCCCGCAGTCCAAGCCCCTAGTCTGGCGCCGACCGAAGCCGCCCACCTCGGCGCGAGAGCACCCAAGGCAGGCACCGGACCGAATTATCTGGGATGGGACAGATTACAGTGACACGGATGCGCATTACGCTGACCGCGGCGACCCTGATCGGGCTGTCGAACCTGACGGCAACACCACTTCTGGCACAGGACGACCGCCCAGTGGAAACCCACCAGTTCGACGAAGGCGGGATTTACGAAGGCACCTTCAAGGACGGGTTGCAGGACGGGGTCGGCACCTACCGCTTGCCGAACGGGTTCGAATACACCGGCGAATGGGTGATGGGCGAGATCAAGGGACAGGGCCTCGCGCGGTTCACCGACGGCTCGGTCTATGAGGGCGCTTTCGCCAAGGGCAAACCCGACGGATTCGGCAAAATCACCTATGCCGATGGCGGCACCTACGAAGGCGACTGGGTCGCGGGCGAGGCCACCGGGTCGGGTGTGGCGGTCTATGCCAATGGCGTGAAATACGAAGGCGGGTTTCTCGCCGCCAAACATCACGGCCAGGGCCGGATGCAAAGCCCGACGGGTTATGTCTACGAAGGCGCCTGGGTCAATGGCGTCAAGGAGGGCAAGGGCAAGATCACCTATCCCGAAGGCGCCACTTACGACGGCGAAATGGCGCGCGACATGCGCCACGGACAAGGCATCCTGACCACCGACGAGGGCATGGTGCTCGACTGCAACTGGGTCGACAACCAGTGCAACGGCACAGGCAAGATCACCCAACCCAACGGCGATGTCTACGAAGGCGAGCTGGTGGCCGGGAAGCGTCAGGGCATGGGCAAGGTGACCTATGCCAATGGCGACATCTACGAGGGCGCCTTCGACGACGACAAGCGCCACGGCCAAGGCACGTTCACCGGCTCGGACGGCTATCTCTACACCGGCGAATGGGTCAACGGCCGGATCGAAGGCCAAGGGCAGGTCACCTATCCGGATGGCTCGGTCTATGTCGGCCAGTTCAAGGACGACCTGTCTCATGGCAAAGGCAAGATCACCTACCCGAACGGCACCACCTATGAGGGCGACTGGCTTTATGGCGTCCCGGAAGGCGAAGGTGTTGTGAATTATACCGGCGGGCTGTCCTATGAGGGTGCGTTCAAGAATGCCCAGAGCCACGGTTTCGGCAAGATGACCTATGCCGACGGCTTCGTCTACGAAGGCGACTGGGTCGAGGGCCAGCGTCAGGGCAAGGGCAAAGGCACCTACCCCGACGGCACAGTCTACGAGGGCGATTATGTCGCCGGCAAACGCCATGGCATCGGCACCATCGTCATGGCCACGGGCTTCACCTACACCGGCGAATGGCAGGACGGCGAAATTCAGGGGCGCGGCAAGGCGGTCTACGCCAATGGCGACAGCTACGAAGGCCTGTTCGTCGCGGGCAAGGCCAACGGCCGCGGCACCATCACCTACAAGGACGGCCGCGTGGTTTCCGGCGACTGGGTCGACGGTGCGCTGGTCTCCGAGGATGCCGCTCCGGCGGAAACCACCGCCGAAGACGCACCCGCAGACGCTGAGTAACCCGAACCGGAACGCACGACATATCACGAAAAAGGCGGCCCATCCCGGCCGCCTTTTCTTGTTCCAAAACCCTCCCGACGCCGGACCTCAAGGCCATATGTCGGGAGGGACCGATCCATGTGCGGATGGATCAGGGTTTCAGCTTGTTGACCTTCATAATTTTCATGATCATGCGTTCGTAGAACGGTTCGGACACGCCGCGTTTCACCTTGCGCATGAAGTACCACTCGAAGCCGAGTTTCGCCCAGTGCACCCATTTGCCGTGACCCGCCCAGTTGACGTTGCGCGGCGGATTCTGCGGCATCGCCAAAAAGGCCGCACCACCGTCGCCGAAATCCGCCAAACAAAGCGCGTTCCAGGAGGCGAGGTTCTTCGGCTCTTCGCCCTTCATGATCAGCGGGATGTTATGCGCGGTGGCGGTCACCATGGATTCGATCATGAACCCGGTTTTCGGCACGCCGGTCGGGATCACGGTCGGCTCCGTCGGCGCGATGGCGATACAGACCCCGATACCGAAGATATTCGGATAGGTCGGGTTGCGCTGGAATTCATCGACGATGACAAAGCCGCGCGGGTTCACGAGGCCCTCAACGCCCATCAGCGCCGGAATGCCACGGAAGGCCGGGAGCAGCATGGAATAGGAGAAGGGCAGCTCGTGCTCTTTCACCGGGTTGCCATACTGGTCGTGCTCGGTGACAAAAACCTTGCCGTCTTCGAACTTATTGGTCTTGGCATTGGTGATCCAGCGGATCGACCGATCCCGCATGTAGGATTCGAGCATCCCCTTGGTGTCGCCCACGCCGCCAAGGCCCAGATGGCCGATATAGGGTTCCGGCGTCACAAAGGTCATCGGCACCTTGTCGCGGATCTTGCGGCGGCGCAGGTCGGTATCCATGGTCATGGCATATTCATAGGCCGGACCGAAACAGGACGCGCCCTGCACGGCACCCACGACGATGGGACCGGGATTGGCGCAGAAATCGTCCCACATCGCACCCGACTCGGAGGCGTGTTCGATGGAACAGACGGAATGGGTATAGCCTTCGGGGCCAAAGCCCTCGATCTCGTCAAAGGCCAGCTCCGGACCGGTCGCCAGCACCAGATAGTCATAGGTGACTTCTTTGCCCGAAGCGAGCGTGATCTTGTTTTCCTTCGGATCGAGCGCCACGGCGCCGTCACAGATGAAGTCGATCCCCCGGCGTTTCATCACAGGTTCGAGCTCAATGGTCAGCTCGTCTTTCGTGCGCCAATTGACGCCCGCCCACGGGTTCGAGGGCGTGAACTGGAAATAACTCTTGTTGGAAATGACCGTGATCTTGTCATCCTGGCCCACGGTTTCCTTCAACTCATAGGCCTGAATGGTGCCGCCAAGGCCAGCGCCGAGCACAACGATATGCGCCATAGTCGTATCCCTTCCTTGATGCCTCCGCCTTCCCGGGTCAGCATCCCCGACGGAGTAATATGCAAAATCATAGCACAGGTTTTTGCGTACCGGCTTGATTTATACCCCGGATCGAGTCGGCATACATTTGTATTCAATTTTTTGAATGGGATTGCAAGCCTATTTTGCAAGGCGGCAGCATGCCGCAGAGGCCGGGAATGGAAATAAGGGGTTTTCAACCGCCCCTCACAGGGTATATTCCAGCCCCATGACGACGATGGCTCATATTCCTTCCCAAGCCCTGCGCCCCTGCGCAGCGCCGCGTCATGGCCTTCTTCTTCTTAGCTGCCTCTGAGCGTGCCTTCGGCGCGAGGCTCAGAGGTGACCGCATGCGCCGAGACAGCACAGCCCGAAAGCTAAGAACATCAAGAGAGATTTCAAAATGACCACGACTTCCAAACAGGACCGCGTCCTGATTTTCGACACGACTTTGCGCGACGGCGAACAGAGCCCCGGCGCCACCATGAGCCATAATGAGAAACTCGAGATCGCCGCAATGCTCGACGAGATGGGCGTCGACATCATCGAAGCCGGGTTCCCGATCGCCTCCGAAGGCGATTTCGAAGCCGTCTCCGACATCGCGAAAGCCTCGAAGAACTCCGTCATCTGCGGTCTGGCGCGCGCCAATTTCAAGGACATCGACCGCTGCTGGGAGGCCGTGAAACACGCGGCCCAACCGCGCATCCACACCTTTATCGGCACCTCGCCCCTGCACCGCGACATCACCGCGCTGTCGATGGACGCCATGGCCGATCAGATCCACGAAACCGTGTCGCATGCCCGCAACCTGACCGACAACGTGCAATGGTCACCGATGGATGCGATCCGCACCGAACACGATTACCTCTGCCGTGTCGTCGAGATCGCGATCAAGGCCGGCGCCACCACGATCAACATCCCCGATACCGTCGGCTACACCATCCCGCGCGAAAGCGCCGACATCATCCGCATGCTGCTGGAACGTGTGCCGGGGGCCGACGAGGTGGTCTTCGCGACCCACTGCCACAACGATCTGGGCATGGCGACCGCCAACGCACTGGCCGCCGTCGAGGCGGGCGCGCGTCAGATCGAATGTACGATCAACGGTCTGGGCGAGCGTGCGGGCAACACCGCGCTCGAAGAGGTCGTCATGGCACTCAAGGTCCGTCACGACGTGATGCCCTATGACACCGGCATCGACACCACCAAGATCATGGGCATTTCCCGTCGCGTGTCGCAGGTCTCCGGTTTCCCGGTGCAATTCAACAAGGCCATCGTCGGCAAAAACGCCTTCGCGCATGAATCCGGCATCCACCAGGACGGCATGCTGAAGAACAAGGAAACCTTCGAGATCATGCGCCCGCAGGACATCGGTCTCGCAGGCACCTCCCTGCCCTTGGGCAAACACTCGGGCCGTGCCGCACTGCGCGCCAAGCTCGAGGACATGGGCTATCCGATGGCCGACAACCAGCTCAAGGACGTGTTCGTCCGGTTCAAGGATCTCGCCGACCGCAAGAAGGAAGTGTTCGACGACGACCTGATCGCCCTGCTGCGCGACGCCGGGGCCGCCGATCAGAACGAGCGCATCAAGGTCAAGTTCCTGCGCGTGATCTGCGGCACCGAAGCGCCGCAATCCGCCGATCTCACGCTCGAAGTCGATGGTGTGGACAAGCAGATCACCTGTCAGGGCGACGGTCCGGTGGATGCGACCTTCAAGGCGATCAAGGAGATTTTCCCCACCACTGCGCGCCTGCAACTCTATCAGGTCCATGCCGTGACTGAAGGCACCGACGCACAGGCCACCGTCTCCGTCCGTCTCGAAGAGGACGGCAAGATCGTCACCGGCCAGAGCTCCGACACCGATACGGTCGTCGCCTCCGCCAAGGCCTATGTCAACGCGATGAACCGTCTCTTGGTCCGTCGCGAAAAATCGGCCCCGGATTCGGACGTCAAAACGGTGAAATACACCGACACCGTCTGACATGGCGCAGCGACCGACCCTGACCCTCACCGGCTGCGAACGGCCCGCGCTGTTCGCACAGGTCATGGCAGATCTGGCCGCCTGCGATCCCGGCGGCTGGCATCTTCATGTCGGCATCGAACCCGGGCCGCAGGCGGCGCATTTCGACCAGATTTGCGCCGCGCACCTGCCGCCCGGCTCCTACACGCTGACGGTGAATCCCACCCGTCTCGGCGTGCTGGAAAATCCGCTGCAAACGCTGGAACGTGCCTTTGCGTCGGGCAGTGCGTTCAATCTGCACCTCGAGGAGGACCTGCGGTTGTCGCCCGACGCCTTGCAGATGGCACTTTGGTATCGCGACAACCGGCGCCCGCATTGGGCAGCACTCAACCTTCTGTGCGGGAGTTGCGGCACCACCGGCTATCTGTCGCGCCCCGACCACCCCGGCCTGCTGACAGAAACCCGCCTGTTCAATTCGCTGGGCTTCGCCACCGACCGGACACATTGGCAGCAGCTTCTCCACCCTGTCTGGAGTGCCCATCGCCTGCCCCGCAGGCAAAGACCGCGCTATTTCGGTGCAATCGGCTGGGACTGGGCGCTGAGCGGGGCGATCCATGAGAACGAGACCCTGCGCGTGGTTCAGCCGATCTGCGCCCGCGCCACGCACATCGGTCACACCGGCACCCATTGCACCCCCGAATTCCAGGACGCCGCCTTCGGCGGGCTGGAGATTTGCGATACCCTCGTCGACAGCTATCGCTGCGTTGCCCCCAAAACCCTGCCGCAGACTGTCCGAAGTCACCTCGGCGCGCTCGAAGATCTGACCCAGACCCGCGCCGATTTCGGACGCTATAAAATGACGCATGTGCCCTCGCGCCTCAAACGCTGGAAGGCCTTATGGCGCTCCAGACATCATCGGACAGGGCAAAACAGGCAATAAGCTGCCGTCGCGTCCCATCGCCCCCCTTTCAACAGCTTGTCAGGCCCCCTATAAGTCTGCCGATACGGGGGGATTCTCCCCTTTTGCGCGCACGACGGGGCTTTGGGACAATATGGCGGGACTGACCGGACTTTTTTCTTCGGACATGGCAATCGACTTGGGCACGGCGAACACGCTGGTCTATGTCAAAGGCAAGGGGATCATCCTCAACGAGCCCTCAGTGGTCGCCTATCACGTCAAGGACGGGCGCAAACAGGTGCTCGCCGTCGGTGAAGACGCCAAGCACATGCTCGGCAAGACCCCCGGCTCGATTGAGGCCATCCGCCCGATGCGCGAAGGCGTGATCGCCGATTTCGACACCGCCGAAGAGATGATCAAACACTTCATCCGCAAGGTTCACAAACGCACGACCTTTTCGAAACCGAAGATCATCGTCTGTGTACCTCAAGGCGCGACGCCCGTCGAGAAACGCGCCATCCGTCAATCCGTTTTGTCCGCCGGTGCCCGCAAGGCCGGTCTGATCGCCGAACCCATCGCCGCCGCCATCGGCGCGGGCATGCCGATCACCGACCCGACCGGCAACATGGTCGTCGACATCGGCGGCGGCACCACCGAGGTCGCCGTTCTCTCGCTGGGCGACATCGTTTACGCGCGTTCCGTGCGTGTCGGGGGCGACCGCATGGACGAGGCGATCATCTCCTACCTGCGCCGTCAACAGAACCTTCTGATCGGCGAAGGCACTGCCGAGCGCATCAAAACCACCATCGGCACCGCCCGCATGCCCGACGACGGGCGCGGCGCCGTGTTGACGATCCGCGGCCGCGACCTCTTGAACGGCGTGCCGAAAGAGATCGAAATCAATCAGGCGCAGGTCGCCGAAGCGCTGGCCGAACCCGTGCAGCAAATCTGCGAAGCGGTGATGCAGGCGCTGGAGACCACCCCGCCCGATCTCGCCGCCGACATCGTCGACCGGGGCGTCATGCTTACCGGTGGCGGTGCGCTTCTGGGCGAACTGGATCTGGCGCTGCGTGAACAGACCGGCCTTGCCATCTCGGTCGCCGACGAGTCACTCAATTGTGTGGCTCTGGGCACCGGCAAGGCGCTGGAATATGAAAAGCAACTCCGGCACGTTATTGATTACGACACCTGAGAGGCTGCGCCACACGCGGCGCGGTTTGGTTGCCTGAGAGGACATCTTGGCCAGAGACAAAGGCACAGCGGATGAGTATGTCCGCCCGATCCGGCGTTTGCTGATCGGGATTCTTTTGCTGTGCCTCATCGGTCTCTTCATCCTCTGGCGGATCGACAGCCCGCGCGTCGAACGACTGCGCGCCAATCTTGTCGACAGGTTCGTGCCCTCGATGGAATGGGCTTTGGTGCCGGTCACCAAAACCATCGGTATGATCGAGAATTTCCAGAGCTATCAACGGCTTTATGACCAGAACCAGGAGCTGCGCAACGAATTGCGCCAAATGCAGGCCTGGAAAGAAGCTGCGCTTCAGCTCGAACAGAAAAACGCCAAGCTGCTTGATCTCAACAATGTCCGCCTCGACCCGCGCTACACCTATGTGACCGGCGTGGTGATGGCCGACAGCGGCTCGCCGTTTCGTCAGTCCGTGCTTCTGAACGTCGGCGCGCGCGACGGCATCGTCGACGGCTGGGCCACGATGGACGGCATCGGCCTTGTCGGGCGCATCTCCGGCGTCGGCCAGAACACCGCGCGGGTGATTCTCCTGACCGACAGCAATTCGCGCCTGCCGGTGACGATCCAGCCCTCCGGCCAACGTGCGATCCTGTCGGGCGACAACTCGATCCGCCCCTCGCTCGATTTCATCGAGACGCCCGAGCTGGTCCGCCCCGGCGACCGGGTGATTTCCTCGGGCGATGGTGGCGTCTTCCCGCCGGGCATCCTGATCGGTCAGGTCGCGAAAGGCCCGGACCGCCGGTTGCGCGTGGTGCTTGCCGCCGATTACGAGCGTCTCGACTACCTGCGCGTGCTGCGCACCCACGAAAGCGAACGGATCACCGATCCCGGCGCGCTGATCCTGCCCGACGGCACCCCGGAAGCAGAGGTCCCGGCGCTCGAAACGGGAGCGGAGGCTGGCGATGGTTGATCCCCGCACCGTCCGCACCCTGTCGTTTCGTGCGGGCTACCTGCTCGTCGCCTTCATTGCCGCGTTCTTCTACCTTTTGCCGATCGAGGTCGGCGCGGGGCATTGGCCCGGGCCGGACCTGATCCTGTCGGTGGCCTTCGCCTGGGTGCTGCGCCGCCCGGATTACGTGCCCGTCTTCCTCTTCGCCCCCGTCATGCTGATGGCCGATTTCATCTTTCTGCGCCCGCCGGGGCTCTGGACCCTGCTCGCCGTTCTCGGTCTCGAATTCCTGCGCCGCCGCGAAGTCACCTCGCGCGACATGCCCTTTGCCGTCGAATGGATGATGGTCGGCGGCGTGATGTTGGCCATGGGCGTGTTGAACCGGCTGGTCCTTGCCATTTTCATGGTCGACCAGACTTCTCTGGGCCTTGCGCTCATGGGCTTGCTTTCCACCCTCCTGAGCTATCCCGTGGTGGTGCTGATCTCGCAATTCCTGCTTGGCATCACGAAAATCAGCCCCTCCGAGGCGGATGAAATGAGGTATGCGCGATGAAACGGACACCCACGGAAACCGCTGCCTCCACCCGCAGGATCAGCCGCCGTGCGCTGTTCCTCGGCGGCTCGCAACTGGCCTTCATGGGCATTCTCGGCCTGCGCATGCGTTACATGCAGGTCGAACAAGCCGATGAATTCCGTCTTCTGGCCGAGGAAAACCGCATCCGCGACTTCCTCCTCGCCCCTGCCCGCGGTCTGATCTACGACCGCAGCGGCACGCTTCTCGCCGAAAACGAACAGACCTTCCGCGTGGTGATCCGCAAGGAGGACGCGGCCGAGCTGGATGCCGTTTTAATGAAGCTCGAAGAGCTGATCGGCATCACGCCGGAGGATCAGGCCCGCGTGCGCAAGGAACTCAAGGATGCCGGTCCCTCCGCCCCCGTGATCATCGCCGACCGTCTGAGCTGGGAAGCCTTCTCGCTGGTCTCCGCCAATGGCCCCGCGCTTCCGGGCGTGACCCCGGAAGTCGGGCTCTCGCGCTATTATCCGTTGCACGAGGATTTCGCCCATCTCGTCGGCTATGTCGGCCCGGTGTCGAGCTATGACATTTCCAAGATGGAAACTGTCGATCCGCTCTACAAGATCCCGAAATTCCAGCTCGGCAAATTCGGCGTCGAGGCAAAACTCGAAGACGTTCTGAAAGGCAAGGCTGGGCTCCGCCGCGTCGAACAGAACGCCTATGGCCGGATCATCCGCGAGCTCGACCGTCAGGAAGGCCAGCCCGGCAACAACATCCAGCTCACCGTCGATCACAAGGTGCAGAATTTTATCCACGCACGTCTGGGCGGCGAGAGTGCTGCCGCCGTGGTGATCGACGTGGAAACCGGCGACATCATCGCCGCCGCCTCCAACCCTGCCTATGATCCGAACCTCTTCGTCCGCGGGATTTCCTCGGCCGATTACAAGGCGCTCCTGGAAAACGACCACCGCCCGCTGCCCGCCAAGTCGGTGCAAGGCTCCTACCCGCCCGGCTCCACCTTCAAGATGGTCACGGCACTCGCAGCCCTCGACAGCGGCACCGTCACGCCCGAGGAAACCGTGCGCTGCCCCGGCTATGTCGAGGTCGGCGGGCGGCGGTTCCATTGCTGGAAACGCGCGGGCCATGGCAACCTCAACCTTGTAGGTTCCCTGCGCCATTCCTGCGACGTCTATTATTATGAGATGGCCCAGCGCACCGGCATCGACAAGATCGCCGAAATGGGCCGCAAACTCGGCCTCGGGCAGGAATACGACCTGCCGCTTTCGGGGATCAATTCCGGCCTGATGCCCGACAAGCAATGGAAACTCGCGAAACGCGGTGCCGAATGGGTGGTGGGCGACAGCCTCAACGCCGCCATCGGACAGGGCTTCGTTCTGGCGACCCCGCTGCAACTCGCGGTGATGACCGCACGCCTTGCCACCAACCGCGAGATCGTGCCCCGCATCGTGAAATCCATCGACGGGGTCGAACAGCCGGTGCTGGGCGGAGGGCCTCTTGAGCTCAACGAAAACATGCTGCGCGCGGTGCGTCAGGGCATGTATGAGGTGTTGAACTCCAACCGCGGCACCGCCTTTGCCTCGCGCATCGCCAATGAAAGCCTGCGCATGGCGGGCAAGACCGGCACCTCGCAGGTCCGCTCCACCGTGGTGAACAACAAGCAAGTGCCCTGGGAACAGCGCGACCATGCGCTTTTCGTCGCCTTCGCCCCCTATGACAAGCCGCGCTATGCGGTGTCCGTCGTGGTCGAACATGGCGGTGGTGGCTCCTCCGTCGCCGCCCCCATCGCCCGTGACGTCATGCTGTTCTCGCTCCACGGCGCGGTGCCGCCGCTGTCGGATTATCCCTCGGCGCAACAGAACACGATCCGCGAACGCTTCCGCGCCCTGCCTCTGATCGGCAATGACGCGGAGCGCGACGAGAGAAGCCAGGCGTGAGGATGAGGACGTGAGCTATCTCGAAAGCAATCTCAAGACCGTCCCCACCGGCCTCTCGAAGGTGCTCTATCTCAACTGGGCGCTGGTGCTGCTGCTCTCTGCCGTCGCCTCCGTCGGGTTCCTGATGCTCTACTCCAACGCCGGAGGGTCCTTCCAGCCCTGGGCAGAACCGCAGATGAAGCGTTTCGCCCTAGGCATGGTCGCCATGTTCATGATCGCCATGGTGCCGATCTGGTTCTGGCGCAATATCGCGGGGGTGGCTTATATCGTCTCCTTCATGCTTTTGATTTTCGTGGAGTTTTTCGGCCATGTCGGCATGGGGGCACAGCGTTGGATCGACCTGGGCTTCATGAAGCTCCAGCCTTCCGAACTGATGAAAATCTCTCTCGTCATGCTGCTCGCGGCCTATTACGACTGGTTGCCGATGGACAAGGTCTCCCGCCCGCTCTGGGTCGCCATTCCGGTCATCCTGATCCTCGTCCCGACCTTTCTGGTTCTGAAACAACCCGATCTCGGCACCTCGATCCTGTTGCTCGCAGGCGGGGCCATCGTGATGTTCGCAGCCGGCGTGAGCTGGTGGTATTTCGGGGCTGTGGTGGCCATGGCCGCAGGTCTGATCAGCGCCGTCTTCATGTCACGCGGCACCTCTTGGCAGCTTTTGAAAGACTATCAGTTCCGCCGCATCGACACCTTCCTAGATCCCTCGACCGACCCCTTGGGCGCAGGCTATCACATCACCCAGGCGAAGATCGCGCTTGGCTCCGGCGGCTGGACCGGGCGCGGCTTCATGCAGGGCACACAAAGCCGTCTCAACTTCCTGCCCGAGAAGCACACCGATTTCATCTTCACCACTCTGGCGGAAGAATTCGGCTTCATCGGCGGCTTCTCCCTTCTGGCGCTCTATGCCGGGATCATCGTCTTTTGTCTGATCTCCGCGATGAACAACAAAGACCGCTTCGGCGCGCTCGTCACCATCGGCATCGCGGCGACGTTCTTTTTCTTCTTCGCGGTCAACATGTCGATGGTCATGGGGCTGATGCCGGTCGTCGGCGTACCCCTGCCGCTGGTATCCTACGGTGGCTCGGCCATGCTCGTGCTGCTCGCCGCCTTCGGCATCGTGCAATCCGCCCATATTCATCGCCCGAGAGGGAAACGCTGACCATGAGCCTGACGATCCTTTTCTCCGCCCCGGACCGGCTCTGGCCCGCCTATTCGGAGGCTCTCCCCAAGGCCTTTGACGCCGCAGGCATCGACGCGCATCTGACGCGCGAGACCGATCCCGAGACGGTCGATTACATCGTCTACGCCCCCAACGACGCCTTACGCGACTTCACCCCCTTCATCCGCACCAGGGCCGTATTGAGCCTCTGGGCCGGGGTCGAGAAAATCGCACCCAACACCACCCTGACCCAGCCCCTGTGCCGCATGGTCGACACCGGTCTGGCGCTCGGCATGCGCGATTACGTCGTGGGTCATGTGATGCGTCATCATCTCGGAATGGATCGGCATATCCACGGCCTCAGCGGTGTCTGGGATCAGACCACGCCGCCGCTCGCCCGTGACCGTAAGGTCACCGTTTTGGGCATGGGCGAGCTGGGCCGCACCTGCGCCGACGCACTCTCGGGCCTCGGCTTCGATGTTACCGGCTGGTCGCGTCGCCCGAAAGACGTGCCCGGCATCACCAGCCTCTCCGGCCCGGACGGGTTGCAAAAGGCCCTTTCGACCGCCGAGATTCTCGTACTGCTGTTGCCCGACACAAGTCAGACGCAAAGCATACTGAATGCCGTCACGCTAAATCGCCTCCCGAAAGGCGCCATGATCGTCAATCCGGGGCGCGGCACGCTGATCGACGACACTGCCCTTCTGGCCGCCCTCGACAGTGGCCGGATCGCTCACGCGACCCTCGACGTTTTCCGCACCGAACCTTTGCCCGAGGATCACCCCTACTGGTCGCATCCCAAGGTCACAGTCACGCCGCATATCGCCGCCGAAACGCGGCCCGCTACCGCGTCTGAAGTGATCGCCGAAAACATCCGGCGCGGCGAAGCGGGGGAGCCCTTTCTGCATCTCGTCGATCGCAGCGCAGGCTACTGACCCCAAAATTACCGCAGCCCCGCCCGTTTCCTTTGCTGCGAAAATACTCGGCCTCACCGCAGGATCGGCGGCGCATTCGGGTCCATGCCCGGCGCGGAGGGGCCGTTGGTCTCGAACGGTTCCGGCTCCGGCAAATCAAACCGCAACCCGAACCGTGCCAGAGACGCACAGACCGGATCGGAGGATTTGAAGAACGCCACATCGAGCGCCCCTGCCTCGATCCCGGAGAAGATCAAAGCTTCAGACACAAGACGCGCCAGAGCCGTCTCGGCTCCCGGAATTTGATCCACGAAAGCAAGGAGATGCGAGCGCACCCCGTCTTCGTATTTCACCCCGGCCAGATAACAGAGCTTCGCCAAGCCCCCCGCAATCGCAAGCTTGGCGTCGAGCGCGGTTATCAGAAGCTCCGGCAAACCGGCGGGCGGGAAGACCTCTTCGGCCTTGCCGTGCGTCTCAACCGGGGCATTGCCCAGCGTCGCATGCAGCCAGTCGACCGCCTCTCCCGGCAAGAGCATCTCGGAAGGCGCCACAGACAGATTCAGCCCAAGCCCATAACCCGATCCGGTCAGCATCTCCGCCAGAACCCGCCCCGACATCGCCGCATAGGGCGCATGGCCCGCGAATTCCGCAAGACGCTGCTCGCGGTCGAAGGCAAGGACAAAGCTGTTCTCTTCAACGGGAAACACCCGTGGCGAGATCGGCCCCTCGCCGTCATGTTCCTCTTCGAGCAACAGGAACCATTCGCCATCCGCCACCCGTTCAAAAAACCTGAGACGGGCGTTGTCGTCATCCGGTGCAGCCTGCATGGCGGCATGGGCGAGGTCGACAGGCGTTTGATCTGGCGTGTGTTCGGTCATGGTCTCTCTCACAACAAGTCCCGGATCCGGGCACGCAGCTCCGGCAGGAGCTCGGCTTCGAACCACGGATTTTTCTTAAGCCAAGCCGTATTGCGCCAGGACGGATGAGGCAAGGGAAAGAGACGCGGCGCATGCGCACGCCAGCCTTGCACTGCCTCGGTCAAACTGCCCTTGTGCCCGGTGTGATAGCGGATCGCATGCAGGCCGACCGGCACAATCAGGTCCAGATCGCCAAGCTCCGCCATCACCCTGTCATGCCAGGTCTCACGACAGATCAAGGGCGGCGGAATGTCCGCGCCTTTCGCGTCATAGCCCGGAAAACAAAACCCCATCGGCACGATGGCGATCCGGTCGCGGTCATAGAATGTCGCCTCATCCAGCCCGAGCCACGCGCGCAGCCGGTCGCCCGAGGGATCGGTAAAGGGCCGCCCGCTCTCATGCACCCGCGCGCCGGGGGCTTGGCCCGCGATCAGGATGCGTGCCGAAGGACGGAACCACACCACCGGGCGCGGCGCGTGATGCGTCGCGGTGGCGGCGAACTGCCCGGCGCAGAGGCGGCAGGCAGAAATGTCATCGGCAAGACTCATGGAATGGTTCTAACGCGCGAGATTGAAAAAGGCCACTTGACTCATTTCTATATTTTTAGAAATATCAAAATGAATCACAGGAGACCGACATGAGCCTTCTTCCTTTCGACGACATCACTCTGGCCGAGGCGGCCAGCACCTTTGCCGCCCTCGGCTCCGAACAGCGACTTCTGGTGCTGCGCGCGCTGGTGCGGGCGGGCCCGAAGGGTCTGACCATCGGTGAGCTGGGCGCACGCACCGGCATCACCGGCGCGACGCTCACCCACCACATGAAAACACTGGCCGCCACGAAGCTTGCCAAGCAGGAAAAGCACGGCCGCTCGGTAATCTGCATCGCCGCCGATTATCGCGAGCTGGATACGCTGGTCTCCGCCCTGCTGTCCGAATGCTGCGCCGATTGCACGGACGACGCCTGCGCCCCGGACAGCCATTGCCACAGCGATCATCGCACAGGAGAGGATCATGACTGAGCTGACGCAAACCCCGCCCCGCCAGACCTCGCTCTGGAAGAAAACCGACAAGGCGCTTTTGCTCATCGCGCTCGTCTTACTCGCGGTTGCGCTCCTCGACCCCACGAACCTCTGGCCGACCCTGCGGTTCACAGCCCTTGCACTCGGGGCGGCAGCACCTTTCCTGTTGTTCGCCATCCTCGCGACCGCCTATGTGCAGGCCTCGGGTGCCGAGACGCTCTTGGCGCGGGCCTTCGAGGGCCGCGAGGTGCAGATGATCGTGGTCGCCGCACTCGTCGGCGGCATCTCCCCCTTCTGTTCCTGTCAGGTCATCCCCTTCATCGCCGCCTCGCTGGCGGTGGGCGTACCGCTCTCGGCGGTCATGGCTTTCTGGCTCGCCTCCCCTTTGATGGACCCGGCCATGTTCTTTGTGACAGCCGGCGAGCTGGGTGTGGATTTCGCCGTGGCAAAAACCGTGGCCGCCATCGGCATCGGCCTGATGGGCGGGTTTGGCGTCAAGCTCCTCGGCGGCACGGCACTGTTCTCCGACCCGCTCAAAGCCTTCAGCAAACCTTCCTGCTGCGCCAGCTCCGGCCTCCGGGGCACGCCGCTTTGGGCCTTCTGGCGGGACCGCGCGCGGATCGAGACGTTCAAATCGAGTTTTCTCAAAAACCTGATGTTCCTCGGAAAATGGATGCTCGTGGCCTATGCGCTCGAAAGCGTGATGCTGTCCTACCTGCCCGCCGACACGATCGCCTCCGTGATGGGCGGCGACGGCATGCGCCCGATCATGATCGGCGCGCTGATCGGAGCGCCCGCCTATCTCAACGGCTTTGCCGCCGTGCCGCTGATGTCCGGGTTGATCTCGCAGGGCATGGCCGAGGGAGCCGCCATGTCCTTCATGGTGGCAGGTGGGATTTCCTGCATTCCGGCGGCTGTGGCGGTCTGGGCCCTGGTCAAACCACGCGTGTTTGCCGCCTATATCGGCTTCGCTCTTTTGGGAGCGGTTCTTGCCGGCATGATCTGGTCGGTTTTCTAAGCAAACCTTCGTGAAATCGCCCCGCGAGCGGGACCCAGCCCCCCGCTCGCGCTTGCCCTGTTGCCGCAGTTGCACTATTCCCGATCCGAACAGGGCAAGGGACCGGAGGGCACGGGCATGTATAAAATCTGGAATTACATCACCAACTATTCGCTGCTTTTGATCTTCGGGGCCATCACGGCGCTGATCTGGGCGAATGTCGATGCGACCTCCTACCACGCCCTCGTCGATTACCCGCTTGCCGAGAACTTCTTCATCGGCCACCCGCATCTGGACGAGGCGGGTCATATCCACCGCACGCTGACTCTGCACTACCTGTTCAACGACGTGCTCATGGCCTTCTTCTTCGCCATCGCCGCGAAAGAGGTCTGGGAGGCGGTGATCCTCAAGAACGGCTCGTTGCGCGGCAAGAAAGCCGCAACGCCACTGATCGCCACGGCGGGCGGGATGCTTGGGCCGGTCGTGGTCTATCTCGGTTTGGCGATGCTCTTCGGCTCCGACACCTATGACGCGGTGAAGAACGGCTGGGCGGTTCCGACCGCCACCGACATCGCCTTTTCCTATCTCGTCGGGCGCCTGGTCTTCGGCGCCGGTCACCCGGCGGTGCGGTTCCTGCTTCTGCTGGCCATCGCCGACGATGCCGCCGGCCTCGTGATCCTCGCGATCTTCTATCCGACGGGTGAGCTGGCCGTGGAATGGCTCCTGCTGTCGCTGGCCGCCGCCATCCTGGTGTTCCTCGTCGCCAACTGGCTGCCGCGCACGCTCGACCGCCACAATCAGATCCGCCCGAACTCGACCTGGGTGCGCAAGAATCTCGGCTTTTGGCCCTATATGATCGCGGGCTGCATTTCCTGGTACGGCTTCATGCGCGCGGGCATTCACCCGGCTCTGGGTCTGCTGCCCATCGTGCCGACCATTCCGCATGCCGACCGCGCCTTCGGGATTTTCGCCGATGCCGAACAGCACCTGCACGACCTGCTCAACGACATCGAGCACAAGCTGAAAGCCCCGGTCGAAGTCATCCTGTTCTTCTTCGGCCTGCTCAACGCCGGTGTCGAGTTCAACGCCATCGGCGAACCGACCTGGCTTGTCGTCGGCGGGCTTTTGATCGGCAAGCCGGTCGGCATTATGATTATGGGCACACTCGCGGCGCACGGGCTGGGTCTGGGGCTTCCGGCGGGGATGCGCACCATCGACTTGCTGGTGATCGGCTGTGTCGCCGCCATCGGGTTCACCGTGTCTCTGTTCATCGCGTCCGTGGCTTTCGATGCGCATACGCTTCTCGACGGCGCGCCGGTTCAGGATGCCGCGAAGATGGGTGCCCTGTTCTCCTTCGCCGCCGCGATTATCTCCATCGTGGTCGGAAAACTGTGCAGAGTGAAGAAACAATACATCTGACCTTCGCAGATCTCTGCGACACTGTTTCTCTTACGAGGCCGAAATCCTGGATTTCGGCCTCAATCTTGCCACATTTGCGCGATCAGAGATGGATTTGCCGGGGTGAGACGACATAATATAGCCGAAATGACCTTTTAAAACACTCTACAAGACCGCCTGTACAAACAGGAATGTGTTGAGGCAGTAACACGGCGGGGGCGTATGCTCGAGTTCGACAATGTCAGCAAGTCCTTCTGGACCGGAAAGCAGCGCAAGGTGATCCTTGATCGCGCCTCTTTCCGTGTTGAGCTTGGCAATTCGCTTGGCATTCTTGCGCCCAACGGCACCGGCAAAACCACCATCATCAACATGATGTCCGGGCTTGAGAAGCCCGATGAAGGCGAGATCCGCCGGGGGTGCCGCGTGTCCTTTCCCCTGGGTTTCATGGGAGGGCTGATCGGCAAACATACGGCGCGCGAGAACGTGCGCTTCATCGCCCAGATCTACGATCTCGACCCCGATTACGTCGAAGCCTTCTGTCGCTGGCTCTGTGATCTGGACGAATATTTCGACATGCCGGTCTCGACCTTTTCCTCGGGTATGCGGTCGCGGCTGTCCTTCGCGCTTCTGCTGGCGCTCGACTTCGACATGTATCTGATCGATGAAGGCATGCCCTCCACCGCGGATGTGAATTTCAACCGCAAGGCCGGCAGCATCCTGCGCGAGCGTCTCGATCGCACCACCATTATTGTTGTGTCCCACCAGGCCGCGACACTTGAAAAATTCTGTCGCTCCGCCGCCGTTCTGCGCAACGGCCGGCTCTACATGTTCGACACGCTGGAAGAGGCCAAGGCACTGTATGACTACCAAGGTTAAAGCCCAGAAATTCCGCGTACGCCGGACGCCCCGTGCCGCCCAAAGTGCCGTCGCACAGCCGGATGCAGAGGTGCTGTCCCCCGAAGAAGCACTCGAAGCCGATATCCGTGCCGAGGAGGACAAGCTGTTCGACAACGGTGCCGCCGATGACGGCTTTGGCGACATGCCCTTCCCCGGCTCTGCCGCGGCGGACAAGAACGTGACACGCATCCCACCGAACCCAACCGCCCGCAAACGGGCGCAGGGCGGCGTGGCCCGCACTCTCGGGGGCGCTGCGAATGACACGAACAGCGTCAGCGGCGATGTCACGCCCGCCGACGAAGCCTCCATCGACGCGGAGATCGACGCCATCCGGCGCGAGGGCCTGACCGGACGGCAATTGCGCATGGCACGCCGCGTGGCACAGAAACACGGCATCGCTGCAACTTCGGATTTCGACGCGGTCCGTCTGTTGCGCAAACAGGGTATCGATCCGTTCCAGCGCAGCTCCATGCTCGAACTGGTGACCACCGACAAAGACGCATCACGGGCTCTGACCACAGCCGACGGGCCGAAACTGCCGAAAACCGTGGATGGCAATGCCCAATTGCCCTCACCCGACATCCTTGAGCGGTTGAACCGTGAGGATGAAATTTCCCGCATTCAACAGGACATCGCGAGACGCCGTCAACGCAAGATGCTGCTTCTGGCGGCGCGGCTTCTGGTGTTTGTCGGCATCCCCACGCTGCTCGCGGGCTTCTATTTCTACCGGATCGCGACTCCGATGTACGCGACCAAATCCGCCTTCATCATCCAGCAGGCCGAGGCCGCCTCCGCTGCGGGCAGCGGGCTCAGCAGCATGCTGAAGGGCACGTCTTTCGGCTCCTCACAGGATTCCATCGCGGTGCAGGATTACCTGACCTCGCGCGACGCGATGTTGCGGCTCGATGCCGATGCCGGGTTCAAGGCGCATTTCGCCTCGCAGGCGATCGACCCGATTCAGCGTCTGCCGGAAAACCCGTCGAACGAAGCCGCCTACAAGGTCTATCTCGACCGGGTCAGCATCGGCTACGATCCAACCGAGGGTCTTCTGCGCATGGAAGTGGTCGCCGCCGATCCGGAAACTTCGCAGGAATTCTCCGATCTTCTGGTGAAATATGCCGAAGAACAAGTGGACCACCTGACCCAGCGTCTGCGCGAAGACCAGATGAAAGGCGCGCGCGAGAGCCTTGCCGATGCCGAGGCAAAGATGACGGCCGCGCAGGAAAAGGTCGTCCTTCTACAGGAACAGCTCGGGATCATTTCACCGGATGCGGAAACCGCTGCGATCATGTCGCAGATTTCCGGTTTCGACACCCAGTTGCAGCAAAAACGCCTCTCGCTTCAGCAATTGCTCGACAACCCGCGCCCGAACCAGGCCCGTGTTGATGGCACACAGGGCGACATTCGCCGCCTCGAAGACATTATCGCCGATCTGCGCAAACAGCTGACCGAAGCCTCGAACGGAGCGGGTTCGCTGGCCCGGATCACCGCAGAGCAGCGCATGGCCGAGGTGGACCTTGCGACCCGTCAGGCGATGGTGGCGCAGGCCATTCAGGCGCTCGAAGCCTCCCGGATCGAAGCCAACCGCCAGGTGCGCTATCTGTCCATGTCCTCGCGTCCCGTGGCGCCGGATGAACCGACCTACCCGCGCAAATTCGAGAACACGCTTCTGGCGCTTCTGGTGTTCTCCGGCATCTACCTGATGGCCTCGCTCACCGCTGCGGTGCTGCGTGAACAGGTTTCTGCCTGATCCTTTCCCTTTCCAGACCTCAAAAGGGTGCGACATTCTGTTCAGACAGAATGTCGACCCGTTTGCGTATGAACCAGTATCGACACGCGGAACTTGAAAGGATCTGACGATGAAACATTTTGCACTTTCTCTCAGTCTGATGGCCGCCCTGCCCTTCGCCGCCCAGGCACAGGGCATTGGGGGCGAATTCATGACGAACTGGGACCTGAACGAGGATGGGCAGGTGACGCTCGCCGAAGTGCGCGAACGGCGCGGCGATCTGTTCTATATGTTCGACGAAGACGAGGACGGCAAACTCAACGATGCGGAATATGCCACCTTCGACGAAACCCGCGCGATGGATCGTGAAATGCATCTCGAGGAATACGGCACCACGATGGGCCCCGGTCAGGGGCAGGGACTTGGACAGGGCGGTCAGGCCCAGGGTCAGGGCCCCCGCGGGCCACGCGCCTTTGCAGCGGGCATCGACTCGGTGCAGGCTTCGATGACGCGCAAAGCCAACGACCTGAACCGGGACGGCGTTGTGACGCGCGCGGAGTTTGTCGGCAATGGCGACCAATGGTTCGCCCGCATGGACCGCAATCGCGACGGCGTGGTGACACTGGGCGATTTCGGCAACTGAGCGTCGCTCAACACGTAACAGTTTCGTCTGACAGAGACCCCCCGGACCCGTTTCCGGGGTCTCTTTCGTGTAAACCTCAGCCAGATCGGGGTCATGGAAAAATCTTTCCCCGGATGACGAGATTTTGCCGAAAAAGGGGTTGCGCCCGACGCGGGGACGGACTAATTAGCCCCCCACGTTGGGGTGTAGCCAAGTGGTAAGGCACCGGTTTTTGGTACCGCGCACCGTAGGTTCGAATCCTACCACCCCAGCCATCTTTCTCTGCACCAATGAAACAAGACCCGACGGACCAACCCCGCCGGAAAGTGCCCCTGTCGTCCTTTTCAAGGGCACGCCACGAGAGCCGAGGAGCCTATCCAAGGGGGGGGTAGCCACAGACGTGGTATTGCGGCGATACCGCACTCGTCGCCATAGCTCGCCGCCTGCCGCAGCCACCGGGACGCATCACGTCCCGGCGACAGGGGGGATCAGCTCAGGATCTTGCGGAAGCGTGCCAGAACCAGCGTCAGCGCGATCAGAGACATGGCAACCATGGCCGCGAGTTGACCGATCACGAGATCGAGCCCCGCGCCGCGGTAGAGCACGGATTGCGCGAAGGAGACGAAATGCGTCGCCGGGCTGATCGTGCGCATGACGATCTGGAGCCAGCCGGGCATGGATTCGAGCGGAGTGATGCCGCCCGAAAGCAGGATCATGATGACGATCACCGGAATGGTCAAAAGCCCGAACTGCCCCATGTTATGGGTGAAACTCGCCAGCATCAGCCCCATTGACCCCATCGAGATCACATAGATCGCAGCCCCCAGCACATAGAGCGTCAGGGAGCCGGCAATCGGCACCCCCATAGCCCCCTGAACCACGATTACGAGGCTCAGCACCGACGCCATCAGAATCACGCCGCCGGTGGCGAAAATTTTCGACAACACGATCTCATGCGGACGCACCGGCATCACCAGCACATGCTCGATCGTGCCGCGTTCGCGCTCGCGAATGAGAGAGGCCCCCGACAGGATCAGCATCAGCATGGTGACGTTGTTCATCAACTGCATCACGGAGGTGAACCAGCGCGTCGTCATGTTCGGGTTGAACCGGCTGCGGAACACCACATTCACCAGATCGTCACTCTCCCCACCCGGCGCGAGATAATCGGAGACGGTGTCCGCCAGAAGCTGCGTCATGAAGGAGGAGCCATTGCCTGCAAAGGCCACCGCGGTGGCATCGGCGAGGATCTGGATTTCAACGGCATCGCCCCGGCGCAGGTCGCGTTCGAGATCGGGCGGCAGGGAGACGACCAGTACGTAATCGCCATCTGTCTGCGCACTTGCAGCCTCCCTCGGGCTCAGAAGAGCCGGAGGCTCGAACAGCGGCGCACGGATCTCGTCGATGATGCGCGCCGACAGCGGGCTGTGATCCTCGTCCACCACCGCGACCGACAAATCCTTGACCTCCGTCGACCCTGCATCCGACACCAGCCAGACGGCGGCGCTGAAGACGTAGAGGATCAGCGCAACCATCACCAGATCGCCGCGGATCGCCCGCAATTCCTTGACCGTGAGACGGAGGATGTTGGAAAGGCTTTTCAACATGTCAGGCCTCCTGCTTGCGCAGGGCAAGCACGGCAAGGGTGAGGTAAATCAGGCAGAACGCCGCGATCACAAGGATGTTCTGCGCCACATCGCCGAGACCGAAACCCTTGAGGAACGTGCCGATGGAGATCGGCTGAAACCACGCCCCGGGAAAGGACTGGCCCAGCATGCGGCCCATCGGGGCAAGCGTCGAGACCGGCGTGACCAGACCTGAGAAGTTCACCGTCGGGATGATCGCAAGCACCGCCGTCGCGAAAACCGCAGAGACCTGCGTGCGGGTGAAACTCGACATCAACTGACCGAACCCCGTGGAGGCGATGACATAGAACAGCGCGGCAAGGCCCAGCACCGGCAGGCTGCCATACAAAGGCACACCGAAGATCCAGAGCCCCAGCCCCGCCAGCACCCAGAAATTGAACCAGGCGATGACGATATAGGGGAGCTGTTTGCCGACGAGAAACTCGACCTTGCGCACCGGGGTGGCACGGAAATTGGCGATCGTGCCGGTTTCCTTTTCACGCACCACCGAGATCGCCGACATGATCGCCGGGATCAGCATCAGGATCAGCATAAGCATCGAAGGCACCATGGCATGCGCGCTCTTGAAGGCCTGATTGTAGAGATAACGGGTCGAAATCGACAGGTTGGAGCGGGCTTGCGTGCCGGTCTCGGTTGCGAGATCATGAGCAAACTGTGTCAGGAGCCCGAGTGCATAGCCTTCGGCGGTTTCACCGCGAAACGGCATGGAGCCGTCGACCCACAGCGAGATTTCCGGCGCTTTCTGCCCCTGATGCAGAGCCTTGCCGAACCCGTCGGGGATCTCCATCGCCAGGGTCAGATCGCCTCGTTCCATTCGTCGATCCACGGCTTCGAGCGTGTCGTAATCCGCCTGCTGGTCGAATTGCGGGATGGCGGAAAACGCCTCGATCAACCGTCGGCTTTCCGGCGTGCGATCCATGTCGTTGACGGCAAAGCTCAACTTGTCGACATCAAAGGAAATCCCGAACCCCATGGTGATCAACAGGATGATCGGACCCGCGAGAGCAAAGAACATGCGGATCGGATCGCGCATCAGTTCCAGCGTCTCGCGCGCCGTATAAGCCCAGAGGCGGCTCGCCGCGCGGTGCAGGGCGTTCGGGGCAGCGACCGCCATTTCGGCGCTCAGGCTGGCCGTCTCGGGTGGTGCGTTTTCGGCCCGCGCCTCGCCTTCGAGAGCCGCGATGAAAGCCTCTTCCAGAGTCGCCGCACCACGTCGTTCGGTCAGCTCCTGCGGCGCACCGACATCGAGCACGCGCCCCGCATGCATAAGTGAAATCCGGTCGCAACGCTCCGCTTCGTTCATGAAATGGGTGGAGATGAAAATCGTCACCCCCTTGTCGCGCGACAGCGAAATCAGCTTGCGCCAGAACGCGTCGCGCGCCAGCGGATCGACCCCGGAGGTCGGTTCGTCGAGAATGAGGATACGCGGTTCGTGGATGGTCGCGACCGCAAGCTGCAACCTCTGCCGAATGCCAAGGGGCAGCCCGTCGGGCATGGCCCCCGCCACGTCGGTCAGCTCGAACTCGTCCAGCACCTCACGCACCCGCGCGGCCCGGCGTTCGGGCGGAATGTGGTAGAGCTTTGCATGCAGTTCGAGGTTCTGCCGCACGGTGAGTTCGGCATAGAGCGAAAAAGCTTGCGACATATAGCCGATATTCCGGCGCGCGGCCATGTCGCCGTTCTCGAGTTCTTCGCCAAAAAGTTTCGACCGCCCCTCGGTCGGCTGCAACAGCCCGGTGAGCATCTTCATCGTCGTCGATTTGCCACAGCCGTTGGAGCCGAGAAAGCCGAAAATCTCGCCCTCGGGAATGGTGAAGCTGACGTGATCGACGGCGGTGAAATCACCGAAGCGCTTGACCAGATCGAACGCCTCGATTGCGGGCACCGCACCGTCTTTCTCAGGCCGGGGGCGCAGTGTCACTCCGACCTCCTCGCCCTCCTCTTTCGGCAGCATCTCGATGAAGGCTTCCTCAAGCGTCGCCTTGCCCGCCTGCGCGCGGATTTCCTCCGGCGTTCCCGTGGCGATCACCTTGCCATCGTTCATCGCGGCCAGCCATTCGAAGCGTTCCGCCTCCTCCATATAGGCGGTGGCCACCAGCACGCTCATGCCGGTGAGCTTGGCGCGAATGCGGTCGATCAACTCCCAGAACTGCCGCCGCGACAGCGGGTCGACCCCGGTCGTCGGCTCGTCGAGGATCAGAAGGTCCGGATCATGGATCAGCGCCGCACAAAGCCCAAGCTTCTGCTTCATCCCGCCCGACAACTTGCCCGCCGGGCGGTCGAGAAAGGGCGCAAGCCCGGTAGCCTCGGTCAGCATGGCGATGCGCTCATGCCGCTCGGCATGTTTCTGGCCGAACAGACGCCCGAAGAAATCGAGGTTCTCGCGCACGCTCAGGGTCGGGTAAAGGTTCCGGCCCAGCCCCTGCGGCATATAGGCGATGCGCGCCCCCAGAGCGCTGCGGGCGCGGACGTCGCGCATATCCCGGTCGAGGACGGCGATCTCCCCCGTCTGGGCTTTGCGCACCCCGGCAATCAGCCCCAGAAGCGTGGATTTGCCGACCCCGTCCGGGCCGATCAAACCGACCACCTTCCCGGCAGGAATGTCGAGCGTCACATCGTCGAGCGCAAAAACCGCCTTGTAACGATGCGACACGGCGTTGAGGCGTGCCACATGTTCCATGACGGGTTACTCCGGCACGTTGACGGTCAGATGCTCCGGCCAGTCCACATCCGTGCGGCTGCGTACGAACCCGATGCCGCGCACACCGCTTTTGATCAGGCTCTCGTATTGCGCCAGAAGGGCACGCGGCACAGACAATTTCACCCGGAACACAAGCTCCTCGCGCTGTTCCTGAGTCTCGACATTCTTCGGCGTGAATTGCGACTGGGGCGAGATGAAGGTGATCGTCGCGGGCACCACGTAATCGGAAATCGGATCGAGGATCAGCCGCGCCTCGTCCCCCACCGACAGTGTGCCGATCGCCGTCGCGGGCAGATAGATGTTCATGTAGACATTGCTCAGATCGAGCATGGTGACGACCGGATAGCCCGCGTCGATCACTTCACCCGGCTCATGCAGACGATAGAGCACCCGGCCCCGGAGCGGCGCGGTGATGGTCAGGTCGTCGAGGGCGAGCTGCACCTGTTCCCGATCCGCCTCCGCCGCCGCGATGGTGGCCTTGGCATCCTCGATCTGTGCCCTGGCCATCTCGACCGTCGCCTTGGCACTGTTGAGCGCGTTGGTGGCATCATCGAGCGAGCTTTGCGGCGCTGTGCCGGTTTCACGCAGCTTCACCACCCGATCATAGGTCGTCTGCGTCACGGAGAGCGCGCTTTCCGCCTGCATCAACGTGGCCTGCGCCACGGTCAGCCCGGCATTGGCGCGCAGCACGGCGGCCTTGGCGGCGTTGAGCTTGGCATTGGCATCCGCCGTCCCCATCTGTGCGATCACATCGCCCGCCGCCAGAAGATCGCCCTCTTCCGCCGTCACGCTGTCGATACGGCCCGCGTATTTCGTCGCCACATCGACGGTCTGCGCCTCGATCCGGCCATTGGAACTGTAGATGCCCTCCTCGCCATTCGACTTGCCGAATTTTTCGAGCAGCGTGTCGAACCGGCTTTCCGCCAAAGCGGGGGAAATTCCCGCTCCCAGCGCAGCGATCAGAAGGAATGTGAAAATGGAGCGGGAAGGAAGCATCGGATCGGCCTTTCTCGGGACGGACTCGCAATGGGTCACAGGTATGGCTTTGACTATCATGCCTTTCTTCGCACAGGAATCACAAATGACAGAAACGTCAATTTGTGACTGTACGTCGACCTGTACCCGATACGCACCAAAAGCGACCGCCCTACGATCGCCCCGGTCGCGAAAAGCCCCGCCCGAGGGCGAGGCTCTGCGATCATGTGCATCGGGGCACCCGGTTGACGGAGGATCGCGGCTGGAAACGATCAGAGACCGAGAAACACGGTCTCGCCGACCAGTTTGACCGGGAAGGTCAGGCTCACCCCCTCGTCGGCACCTTGCGCGGCCCCGGTTTCAAGTGAAATCACCCAATTGTGCAGCGGGCATGTGACACATCCGTCGTGCACGATGCCGTCGCTCAGCGGCCCGTTTTTGTGCGGGCATTTATCTTCGAGGGCGAACAGGCGGTCGTCCGTGGTGCGAAAGATGGCGATGGTCATCTCGCCGTTTTTCACACAGCGCGCGCCTTGACGCGGAATATCGTTCAGAGCTCCGACTTCAATCCAGGTTTTCGTCTGCATGTTCATTCTGCTGCCTCCAGATTGAGGGTGGCCATGGGTTTGAATTCATGGGCTTCGACGCCCGCGACACGTTCGGCCCAAGGGTCGATCTGCGCGAATATCTGCGAGAAGGCGAAGCGGTCTGCGTATTCTTTGCGCGCCTCGAGATTGTCGTAGACCACCTCGCGAATATGGTCGTAACCGATCCGGTCTGCCCATTTGTAAATCCGTTCAAGGTAGAACCCGGTTTCTCGGTAGTATTGCGTCAGCGCGCAAACTGTCTCCATGACCTCGTCTTCGGTCGCGACTTTGCCCAACACGGTGGTGCCTTGGATGTGCAGACCCGCCGCGCCGCCGTAGACGATCTCGTAACCGCTATCGACGCAGATGATGCCGATGTCCTTACAGGTCGCCTCGGCACAGTTGCGCGGACAGCCGGTGACCGCGAGCTTGAGTTTTGCCGGAGACCACGCACCCCAGAGCGCCTTCTCCAACTTGATGCCCAGACCCGTCGAGTCCTGCGTCCCAAACCGGCACCAATCCGTGCCGACACAGGTTTTCACCGTGCGCAGCCCCTTCGCATAGGCCGCACCGGACACCATGCCAGCGGCATTGAGATCGGCCCAAACCGGGATCAGGTCTTCTTTCTTGACGCCGAGCAAGTCGATCCGCTGACCGCCGGTCACCTTGACGGTCGGGATATTGTAACGATCCGCCACATCCGCGATCAGGCGCAGCTCATCGGGGGTGGTGATGCCGCCGAACATTCGCGGCACGACGGAATAGGTGCCGTCTTTCTGGATGTTGGCGTGCACACGTTCGTTGATGAAACGAGACTGCTGGTCATCGACATATTCGCCCGGCCAGTCCGCCACGAGATAATAGTTCAGCGCCGGACGACATTTCGCACAGCCCTCGGGCGTCGACCATTCCAGCTCCTGCATCACGGCGGGGATGGATTTGAGGCCCTTCGCCTTGATCATCCGTCGGATATAGCCGTGACCATGGGTGGTGCAGCCGCAAATGCCTTGCGCTTCGGGGATTTTGAAATCGTCGCCAAGGGTCACGCCCATGACGCCCTCGACGAGGCCGGTGCAGGTGCCGCAGGAGGCAGAGGCCTTGGTGTGGGCGCGCACTTCGGCAAGCGTCGTCAGGCCCTTGTCCTTGATCGCCGCGACGACCATGCCTTTGGTGATGCCGTTGCAGCCGCAAATCTCCGCGTCGTCCGGCAGGGCCGCGACCGCCGCCAGCGGGTCAACCGTGCCGCCGCCCTGATAGGCCTGACCGAAAATCAGCGTCTCGCGCATCTCGGATACGTCTTCCCCGGAGATCAGCATCTGGTTGTACCAAGCTCCGTCCGCGACATCGCCGTAGAGCACCGCGCCGATCACCTTGTTGTCCTTGAGGATCACGCGCTTGTAGGTGCCGCGCATCGCATCGCGCAGCACGATGTCTTCGCGCCCCTCGCCTTCGGCGAAATCGCCGACGGAGTAGAGATCGCAGCCGGTGACTTTGAGTTTCGTCGGCGTCTCTGCATGTGCGAAAGCTGCCTCCGATGCCCCGGCAAGATGCTCGGCGGCCACTTTCGCCATGCGGTAAAGCGGCGCGACAAGGCCATAGACCATACCGCCCACTTCGACGCATTCCCCAACGGAATAGATATTCGGATCGGAGGTCTTCATCGTCGCATCGGTGACGATGCCGCGATTGACCTCAAGCCCTGCCTCTTTGGCAAGCTGCGTGTTAGGGCGGATGCCGACGGCCATGACCACGAGGGAGGCGTCGATCACACGCCCGTCGGCAAGCTCCACCCCCTCGACTTTGTCGGAGCCGAGGATCTGTTTGGTGTTCGCTTCGCAGAGCACTTCGATGCCGCGCGATTCCAGTTCTTTTTGCAAAAGATACCCGGCTGCGGTGTCGAGCTGACGCTCCATCAGGGTCGACATCAGGTGAATGACAGTCACCTCCATACCGCGCAGTTTCAGACCTGCGGCGGCCTCAAGCCCCAAAAGACCGCCACCGATCACCACAGCGCGCCCGCCCTTTTCGGCAGCTTTAATCATACCGTCGGTGTCATCGAGATCGCGGTAGGCCAACACGCCCGGCAGATCCGATCCCGGCACCGGAATGATGAAAGGGGTCGATCCGGTGGCGATGACCAGCTTGTCATACTCGGCGACAATGCCTGTCTCGGAGATCACCTTACGCTCATGACGGCGAATCTCGGTGATCTTGTCGCCCTGATGTAGCGTGATGCCATGTTCGGCATACCAGCCTTCGCCATGGATGATGATGTCGGCATAGGTCTTTTCGCCCGACAGAACCGGCGAGAGCATGATGCGGTCATAGTTCACACGCGGCTCGGCGTTGAAGATGGTGACTTCATACTGGTCGCTCACTTCGAACAAATGCTCAAGCATCCGGCCCGGCGCCATCCCGTTGCCAACGATAACAAGTTTCTGTTTATGAGTGTGTTCAGTCATAACGGCACGTCCTCTCAGAACACGGTTCGTATTGAACCAGATTGTCTTTTGGTGAGAATGCAGCGCCGTTGCTGCGGGCCACGCGGGGTGGCGATGTCGGTCATGTCGCGCCCTTGCGACATGCGAGCGCATGGCTCGTTACGGACAATCTTCTAGGGGATCGCCGGTGTGAAACAAGACGGAATTGCTGGGCTTGTCCCAAAACCCCTCGCAGTCGCAGCAAGACCTGCCTAAGTTTTATGCAAACGGGCACACCGAAATGACAAAAAAGGCAAGGTGGAAACACCCTGCCCCTGTTTCACATCGCCAGAGCGCTCAGCCGACCTGACGCCCGTGCGACCAGACGCCTCGAATCACCGGCATTCCTTCGATCCGCGCGATGCGCACCAGATCGGCATGAAGCCCCGGCGCGATGCGTCCGCGATCCGAGAGCCCCACCGCCTCGGCAGGGTTCGCTGTGACGGTGGCGATGGCGCGCGGGATGTCGTCCCACAAATCCGCCAGAAGCATCGCCGAAGACATCAGCGCCGAGGGCACATAGTCCGAAGACACGATATCCAGAAGCCCACGCTCCGCCAGCTCATGCGCCGCGACGTTGCCGGAATGCGAGCCGCCACGAATGAGATTGGGCGCGCCCATCATCGCAGCGATGCCATGCAGTTTACAGGCCTGCGCCGCTTCGATCGTGGTCGGGAATTCGGCCACACGCACGCCATGCTGGCGCGAAACCTCGACATGCTCCGCCGTGGTGTCGTCATGGCTGGCCAGAACCGCGCCGTAGCGTTTCGCCTCGGCCACCGCCACCGCTTCGTGGCGCACGGCATAGGTGTCGCGCAGCTCGTAGAGGTGGTTCACATGGTCGTCGAACTCGGCATTCGACATGCCGCGTTTCTTTTGCACATAATCGCGCAGCTTTTCGATGTCGCGAAACTGCCGCTGCCCCGGCGTGTGATCCATCAAGGACACGAGGCCCACCCGATCCTCCGGACCGAACTCGGCCATCTCGGCCTCCAAGGTCTCCGAACAAATCTCTGCCCTGAGATGTAGGAAATGGCTGATCTTCAGCGCCCCGAGATCGCGCAGATGCATCACCTCGCGCGACAGATTGCGCGCGTATTTGCCATAGCCCGCATCGCCACGCGTATGGATCGACCCCACGCGCATCGCATCAAAGACAGTGGTGATCCCGACCGAAGCCAGTTCGGCGTCATGGGCGAGGATGGCGGCCTGATGCGGCCAGTCGACCTTGGGACGCGGTTCGATATGGCGTTCGAGATTGTCGGTGTGCAACTCGATCAAACCGGGGATCATCATATCGCCCCCTGCATCAATCGCCCCCGCAACCGAGGTGCCGCCGGTGCTCACATCCGCGATCTTGCCGTTCTCAACACGAAGGCTGCCCTGGATCACCTCGGTCGGCAAAACGATCCGTGCATTGGTCAAAGTAAAGTCGGTCATCACATCGTCCTTGTCAGAGGCGCTTCATTGCCCGATCCATGTCACACGGATGTGACAGGGAGCCGTTAGGACAGCGCCATGGATGAATTCAAAAGATACGCGGTCTATTACGCCCCCGCTCCGGGGCCGTTTGCCGAATTTTGCGCCCATTGGCTGGGCTGGGATGCGTTTGAGGGCATCGAGTTGCCGCACCCCGCAATCGAGGGCCTGCCCGCGCCGATCCGCGAGATCACCGAAGCCCCGCGCAAATACGGGTTTCATGGCACGCTCAAGCCACCGTTTCGCCTGACCGGCACGCGTACCGAATTGATGGCCGATCTTGCGGCGTTCGCCGCAGCCCATCGGCCCATCGAGATGGAGGGGCTCACACTCACCCGCATCGGCGGGTTTCTGGCGCTCACCCCCATGGGCGATCTGGCGCCCCTCGAAGCCCTTGCCGGAGAAATCGTCGCCAAGCTCGATCCGCATCGCGCGCAGCCCTCGGAAACCGAACTGGCGCGCCGTCGGTCCGCAGGGCTTTCGGAGCGGCAGAACGCGCTTTTGACGCAATGGGGCTATCCCTATGTGATGGAGGAATTCAAATTCCACCTCACGCTGACCGGCAAGCTTTCCATCGAGGAGGCCGAAACGGTCAAAACCGCGCTGGAGCCTGCGCTCGCGCCGCTTCTGCCCCACCCCTTCCGCATCGACGATCTGTGCCTCTTCGGGGAGGCGGAGGATGGCCGGTTTCATCTTTTGCACCGCTATACGCTTTCGGGCTGAAGCGCCGCGAGGAATGCGTCCACCGCCGCGTCCAGCGCTCCGTCATTGTTGATACGCCGCACCGGCAGGCCCGGCGCGATGTCATAGCCCGCGCGCGCCAGACGTTTTTCAATCTCCGCCCGGCTTTCTCGCCCGCGCGCCGCGAGCCGACTGGTCAAAACCTCCGGCGAAGCGGTGATCAGCAGGACGCCCATATTGGGATAAAGCGCATAGGCCTCCGGCAGGATCGCGCGCGAACCGTTAAAAAGCACATCGCGCCCTTCGCTCAGCGCCGCATCAATCGAGATCGGCACACCGTATTTCAGCCCATGCGCCTCCCAATGGAGCGCGAAGTCTCCGGCCGCGACACGCCGGTCAAATTCCTCGACTGTGACGCCTTCGAAATCTTCCCCGCCCGCCTCTGTGGGACGGGTGATCACGCGTTTCGCCACGGCGAGATCGCCACGCCGCTCAAGCGCCGCTTCGATCAACGTATCCTTGCCCACGCCGGACGGCCCGACCACGGCATAAAGACGCCCGACCACGGCTCAGGCCGCCTTCGCAGGCGTAAAGGCCGAAACATTGATCTCCCGATCTGCGACCCGTTCACGGGCCGGAGCATCGTGGAAAATCCCGATGATCGCCGCCCCGCGCGCTTTGGCCTCTTCGATCAGCGACAGAACCGTTTCGCGATTGGTCGCATCGAGAGAGGCGGTCGGTTCATCCAACAGCATCGCCGGATAGTCATGGGCAAAACCGCGCGCGATGTTCACGCGCTGTTGCTCGCCACCCGAGAATGTCGTAGGCGACAGGCCCCAGAGCGTTTCGGGGATATTGAGCCGGGACAGAAGATCGCGCGCCTTGGCAAAGGCCACCTCTTTATCGACACCAACGGTCAGGAGCGGCTCCGCCACCACCTCCAATGTGGGCACACGCGGCACGACGCGCAGGAATTGCGAGACATAGCCCAAAGTTGCCCGGCGCAGCGCGATGATCTCGCGCGGCTCGGCGGTGGCGACATCCGTCTCGCCCACCCAGATATGCCCGGAGGCCGAGAGGTAATTGCCGTAAATCATCCGCATCAGCGTCGACTTGCCCGCCCCCGAATTGCCCGTGAGCGCCACGCATTCGCCGGGCATGACATCGAACGTCGCCCCCTGCATGACGGGGATCACGGCGCTGCCCTGATTGTGCAGGGTGAAGGATTTCGAGACGTCTTCAATCCGGATCATCGGACGCGTTTGGGGCAGCGTTTGGGTCATGGGATTACAGCCAGTTTTTCCATTTCGAGAGAAGATAAGTCCCCAGCGCCGAACCGAACATCAGCGCCGAGGCGATGAGATAGCCATGCGGATGTTCAAGGCCGGGGATGAAGGGAAAGTTCATGCCATAGACAGACGCGACCAGCGTCGGCGGCAGGAACAGAACCGCCACAACCGACAGAATGCGGCTTGTGTCGCTTTGCTCCAAATTGATGAGGCCGAGCACAACATCGGTAAGCTGAGCGATCCGCCCTGAGAGGAAATCGCCATGCACGGTGAGCGCCTGACAATCCTTGACCTGCGCCTTGAGGATCGTGGTCAGCCCCTTGTCCTTGTCCTCGACAAGACCCAACCCAAAGCTCGACAAAGCCCGCTCGACGGTCAAAAGCGCATGCCGGTATTTCGCCACCTGCTCGCTTTGTTTGCCCAGCGCCCGAAGCGCATCGGCCAATTCATCGCCGCGCGGTTCGGGGTCGCGGAAGGCGATATGCGATTGCTGATCGAGCGCCACGCCAACGCCTTCCATCAGGTCGGCGATGCGGGCGATGATCTCTTCGATCAGGCTCAGAAACACCCGCCTTCGCCCGGCATAGCCTGCGCTCGATTGCGCGGCGTGCGCCGCAAAGGTCTCGAAGGGGCGCGGCGTATGATAGCGCACCGTAAACAACCGCTCCGGCGTGATCAGAAAGGCAACGGGGCCGAAAGACGGCTCCTTGTTGCGGTCGAGCCCCGGCAGAACGATGGTCAACACCTCGGTGTCGCCATCGCGATAAAGCCGGTTCGATACCTCGATCTCCTGCATATCCGCAAGCGTCGGCACGGAAATCCCAAGCGCCTCCACAGCCGCAACCTGCGCTGGTTGCGGGCTGAGCAGATCAATCCACAGCGCCTCGGACAGGTGCCCGGTCGGATCGCCCTCCGGGGGCAATCTCTCAAGGCCTGTCTCAGTGGGTCGATAGGCGAAAATCATGTGTCACACCTGCAAAACAGAGGACACAAGAAGCTGGGTATAGGCATGTTGCGGGTCATCGAGCACCTGATCGGTCAGGCCATGTTCCACGACATGGCCGGATTTCATAACCATCAGACGATCCGCCAAAAGCCGAACGACAGCAAGGTCATGAGTGACGATGATCGCCGACAGTCCCATTTCCCGCACCAATCCGCGCAAAAGATCCAAAAGCCGCGCCTGCACCGAGACGTCAAGGCCCCCAGTCGGCTCGTCCATGAAGACAAGCCTTGGCCCGGTCACAAGGTTCCGCGCGATTTGCAGGCGCTGCTGCATCCCGCCCGAAAAGGCCGAGGGTTTGTCGTCCACCCGGTCCTCATTGATCTCCACGCGGTCCAACCAATCAATCGCCTGCGTGCGGATATTGCCGTAATGCCGCGCGCCGACCGCCATGAGACGCTCGCCCACATTGCCGCCGGCAGAGACCCCCATGCGCAGCCCGTCGCGCGCGTGTTGATGGACAAAGGCCCAATCCGTGCGCGACAGCATCCGGCGTTCGGGTTCGGACATGGTGAGCGTGTCGACCATGCCTCGATCACGGGTGTCGAACAGAACCTGCCCGCTGTCGGGCGGCAAGTGCCCCGCCATACAGTTCAAAAGCGTCGATTTGCCGGAGCCGGATTCGCCCACGATGCCCATCACCTCGCCGGGGTAGAGATCGAAGGACACATCGGTGCAGCCGATCCGACCGCCGTAGGTTTTGCGGATGTCTTTGACGGAAAGAAGCGGTTGGATCGTCATTCTGCGGCCTCCGGGGACAAGCGCCCGCGATGGCCCATGGCCTGCCGCTCGGCACAATAATCGGTGTCGGAACAGACGAACATCCGCCCGCCATCATCGTCGATGATCACCTCATCGAGATAGGTGTGCTCCGCTCCACAGAGATCGCAGGGATGGTTGGCTTTTGAGGGATCAAACGGATGATCTTCGAAATCGAGACTGACGACCTTGGTGTAAGGCGGCACGGCGTAGATGCGTTGTTCGCGCCCGGCGCCAAAGAGTTGAATCGCCGCCATTTCCATCTTCGGATTGTCGAATTTCGGGATGGGCGACGGGTCCATCACATAGTGCCCTTCGACCTTCACCGGATAGGCGTAGGAGGTGGCGATATGGCCGTGTTTCGCGATGTCCTCGTAAAGCTTCACATGCATCAGCCCGTATTCTTCGAGCGCATGCATCTTGCGCGTCTCGGTCTCGCGCGGTTCCAGAAACCGCAGCGGTTCCGGGATCGGCACCTGATAGACAAGGATCTGCCCCTCTTTGAGCGGCTCCTCGGGAATGCGGTGACGGGTCTGAATGACCGTCGCTTCGCGGGTTTTCTCGGTCACCGCGATCTCGGCGGTCTTCTCGAAAAACTTGCGGATCGAGACGGCATTGGTCGTGTCATCCGCGCCCTGGTCGATCACCTTTAGTGTATCTTCTGGCATCAAACAGGCGGCAGAGACCTGCACGCCCCCCGTCCCCCAACCGTAAGGCATCGGCATTTCGCGCGAGGCAAACGGCACCTGATAGCCCGGCACAGCAATCCCTTTGAGGATCGCGCGACGGATCATCCGTTTGGTTTGCTCGTCGAGATAGGCGAAGTTATAGTCGCTCATTCTGCCGCCTCCTTCGCACTTGCGCTCGCGATCTCCGCGCGCATTTTGCGGACCAGTTCCATCTCCGACTGGAAATCCACATAGTGTGGCAATTTGATATGTTCGAGAAATCCGGTAGCCTGAATGTTGTCACAATGATACAGGACGAATTCCTCATCATGCGCGGGAGAGTTCGAGACCTCGACGCCAAGCTCCTTCGAGCGCAGCGAGCGGTCGACCAAAGCCATGGAAATCGCCTTGCGTTCCGTCTGGCCAAAGGTCAGCCCATAGCCGCGCGTGAACTGCGGCGGCTCGACTTTCGAGCCTGCGAATTTGTTCACGGTTTCGCATTCGGTCAGCTCGACCTCTCCCACTTCGATGGCAAAGCCCAGTTCGGGGATGTCTATCTCGACCGCCACCTTGCCGATGCGCAGCTCGCCCACAAACGCATGGCTGTTGCCGTAGCCGCGCTGGGTGGAATAGGCCATCGACAGGATGAACCCCTCATCGCCACGGGTCAGCGCCTGCAACCGAAGCGCGCGGTTGGCGGGCAATTCGAGCGGTTCACGGGTCAGATCCGGCGGAGTGTCTTCCCCCTCGGCTTCGGTTTGGATCAGGCCTTCCTTATTCAAAAAAGACGTCACATGCGGGGTCGGCTCAATCCGGGGTTCAGCCTCGACGGCCTCCGGCACCTCGCCCTCCGCCATGAGTTTGAAATCCAAGAGACGATGTGTGTAATCGAAGGTCGGCCCCAAGACCTGCCCGCCCGGCACGTCCTTGAACGTCGCCGACACCCGGCGGTCGCAGGCCATCTTGTCGGTCTCCACCGGATGCGAATGGCCGATGCGCGGCAGGGTCGTTCGGTAGGCGCGAATGAGGAAAATCGCCTCAATCAGATCGCCCCGCGACTGCTTGATCGCCAGAGCGGCCAGATCGGGATCGTAAAGCGAGCCTTCGGTCATCACCCGATTGACGGCCAGCGCAAGCTGTTCGCGGATTTGCGGCACGGTGAGTTCCGCAACCGTCACATCGCCCCGGCGCTCTTCGGCGAGCCACGCGTGCGCATTGTCGATGGCGCGTTCGCCCCCTTTGACGGCAACATACATCAGTTGGCCTCCACTGTTGTGGACCGCGGCAAACCTGCGATCTGCGTGCCCGAGGTGAAATAGAAATCGAGACCCAGCGGGAAGAGCATGGCGTTCATCTGAAACGGTTCCAGCGCGGGCAAAGAGAGGCTGGCCGTGGTTTCAATCCCCGGCCCCGTGAGCTGCGCACCGTCCTGAGACAGCGCCTCCATTTCGACGATCAGCGTCGTCGACCGGTCGGGATATTCCGCCGTGCCGATGGGGAAAACTGTCACTGGCTGCAACGCATCCCAAGTGCCCAGCGCGAACATGGCTTTCGCGGGGCCGACGATGGGCGCGCCGATTTGAAAGGCGATCCAGTCGCGGATTTCCCGCGTGTCGTGCGCCCCCATCAGGCAGAGCGGGGTTTCCGGGTCGCAAAGCGTCAGCAAAAGGCTCGCCGCCGCTTCGGACACAGGCGCAGGCGCTTGGCCGCCCTTGATCCCATGCAGCGTGCCGGGGCGCGCGAGAGCCTCCAAAGCGGCGCGAAAGGCACGTGCGGCGTCTTGCGGCGGGGTCTCGAAAGCACCGATCAGACTTTGTTCACTCATCTGTCTTGCCGGCATCAGTCCTCTCCCCGGACCATCGTAAAGAAATCCACTTTCGTCGCAGCGGCTTTCGCGGCGCGTGCGCTACGGGCCGCGACCTGAGCCGCTTCCAACGGTGCCAGAACGGCCTCTCGCACCGCTTCGGCCCGCGCCCCTTGCATCAGCGCATCGACCAGCGCCGCCTGCTCCGCCTGCCGCTTGTCACGCCCTTGCGCATAGCCATGGCCGACTTCGCCCGTTGCCAGCCGCAGAGAGCATCGCGTCACAGTCATTTCGCCCAGATTGAACGGCGCGCCCGTGCCGCCCATACGCCCGCGCACCATGACACCGCCCACTTCGGGACGCCGCAGCCACTCAAAACCGGGAAGATCGGCCATCTCGACCATCCGTTCAGCCAAAAGCGCGGCGTCGGATTTGGCCAAAAGCCCCATCCACGCCTTGCGCGCCTTCTGGTCCGGGGAGAGTGCAGTTTCGGGTTTGCCCATCGCCGCCACCTTTCTCATCTAGTCTCATCTAGACAGCTTGCGGAGTTGTCTAAACTTCTATACAACTAGACAAATCATTGCCGATCCCTCGCGTCTCGGCAAGGGAAAAATCGTGAAATTTTGGTGACGAAACGCTCATGCCACGCACACCGGTCTGGAAATCCATCGCCGAAACCCTCTCCGAGGAAATCGCCAAGGGGCATTATCGCCCCGGCGACAAGCTCCCCACCGAAGCGGAGCTTTCGGCACGATTCGGAGTTAATCGCCATACGGTACGCCATGCGCTTTCCGATCTCACAGAACGCGGCATCACCCGCTCGCGGCGCGGTGCGGGCGTGTTCGTCCAGAGCGCGCCGGTGGACTATCCCATCGGCAGGCGCGTGCGATTTCATCAGAATATCCGTGCCACAGGCCGCCTGCCGCACAAGACGGTGCTGCGCATCGAAACCCGTCCCTGCGATACGAAAGAGGCCATGGCGCTCGACCTTGCTCCCGGGGCAGAGGTTCTGGTTTACGAGGGCCTGTCCCTGTCGGGCGACGCCCCCGTGGCGCATTTCATCTCGATCTTTCCCGCTGCCCGACTGCCCGGTCTCACGGAGGCCTTGCGTGAGATCAGCTCGGTCACCGCCGCACTCGCCTCCATCGGGATCGAGGATTACCTGCGGTCCGAAACCCGCGTCAGCGCCGAACGCGCCACTGCGACACAGGCTTTGCATCTTGGCCTGCGCGAAGGCGATCCGCTTCTGCGCACAGTCAGCCTCAACACCACGCCTGACGGCATCCCCATCGAACGTGGCATCACATGGTTCGCCGGAGATCACGTCACGCTCATCGTCACACCGGACTGACACACCGGACCGGCGTAACGGCCGGACTGTCATCCCGAGCGTGTCGAAACGTCATCTGCGCGATACAAAACACAGGTATTTCAACCTGAAATGGTAAAATGCCACTCTTCGTATCGCAGGTAATTCCGATGTCCGTACTTCCGCCCCTGAGCTTTTCCGGTGCATCCGTCCTGATCGACGGCGCGTTTCACGCCGCACCGCTCTCGATTGCCGAAGGGCGGATTACCCAAGGTGCCTTCCCGGAAGTGGACCTGAGCGGTTATCTGATCCTGCCCGGCATCGTCGACCTGCATGGCGACGCCTTCGAACGCCATATCGCACCACGCCCGCGCGCGCCCTTTCCCATTCGCACCGGGCTCGCCTCCGCCGCCCGGGATGCCGCGGCTCATGGTGTGACGACGGCCTGGTTCGCACAATGCTGGTCTTGGGAGGGCGGGTTGCGCGGCCCCGATTATGCCGAGGAATTGCTCGCAGAGATGCAGGCCTTCGAGGCCCATGCCCCCATCGACATCCGCCTGCAAATCCGCTGCGAAACCCATATGATCGACAGCCGTGAACGGCTTTTGTCGGCGATCCGGCAGTTTGGCGTCGATTATGTGGTGTTCAACAACCACCTGCCCGAGGCCATCGAGATCGCCAAGAAGGAGCCGCTGGAATTCGCCGCTTGGGCGAAACGCGGCGGTCGCACACCCGAACAGTTCATCAAGGTGCTGCGCGAGGCCAAGGACCGCAAACCCGAAGTGCCGCGTCACCTCTGCGCTCTAGCCAAGGCCTTCGACACACTCGGCGTGCTCTACGGCAGCCACGACGACCCCGATGCGGAAACCCGCGAGGAATTCCGCGCGCTGGGCGCGCATATCGCGGAATTCCCGATCTCGGAAAAGGCTGCCGCTGCGGCCAAGGCGATGGGCGATCCGGTCCTGATGGGCGCGCCGAACGTGGCGCGTGGCGGCTCTCAGGCAGGCAATATTTCAGCACAGAAACTGATCGAACGCGGGCTCTGCGATGCGCTGGTGTCCGATTATCACTATCCGACGCTGACCACCGCCGCCTGGACCCTTGTCGACAAGGGCGTGAAGGATCTGGCGCGGGCCTGGGCGCTGATCTCGACCAACCCGGCGCGGATCATGAAACTGAAGGATCGCGGCACGCTGAGCCCGGGCAAACGCGCCGATGTCGTGGTGATCAACGCGGAGACCCGTGAGATCGAAGTCACCATCTCCGGCGGGCGCATCGCCTATCTGAGCGGTCGGGCCGGGCAACGGCTGGCGTCTGTGGGCAGCGAGCTGCGCCTCGCCGCAGAATAGCTCACTCGTATTTTTCGAGGAAGGCTTCGGCCTCAAGCGCGCGAAAATCGCCAAGCGCCGCGCGCAGCCGGGCATGATCCCAATCCCACCAGCCGAGCGCCTGCATCCGCTCGGCAATGCCGTCCGGATAGCGCGGGCGCATCGGCGCAGAAGGCACGCCCGCGACGATCGTGTAAGGCGGCACATCCTTGGTCACCACCGCGCCGGACGCCACGATGGCCCCATTCCCGATGGTCACTTCCGGCTTGATGACCGCCCCGTGGCCAATCCATGTGTCATGGCCGATCACCGTGCGCCGCGCCGCACGGGCCTCGAAAAACGCGGCATCGTCCTCCGTGTCGTCCCAGTAATAGGACGAGCGATAGAGAAAGTGATGCAGCGAAGCGTTGCGATAGGGATGATCCGTCGGGCCGATGCGGGTGAAGGCGGCGATATTGGCGAATTTGCCAATCGTGGTGTTGGCAATATCGGAATATTGCTCGCAATAGGAGTAATCTCCGAGGCTCGAATTCAAAACCCGCGCGCCCTTGCCCACCTCGCAATAGGCTCCGAAGGTCGAATTCCGGACCTCCGCCTCTTCGTGCAGAAAGACTTCGGTCGCGCTCAGTTTCGGCATGTGTCACCTGTTGATATGTCGGATCGCCTCCGGCGGGAGTATTTCGAGCACAAAGGAAACCCGGACACAAATCCTGTTTCCACAACTCCCGTTTCCTTTGTGCCGAAAATACTCAGTCGCCCTTGATCAGCTTGCGCCGCAGCCAGCTTGAAAAGCTGTCCATCGCCATGACCAGAAGCACCACGAGAACGATATAATAGCTGACCTCTTCCCAGTCCTTCTGGGTGATCATCGCCTGAGTGAGCAGCAACCCGATGCCGCCGCCGGTGATCGCGCCGATTATGGTGGCGGAGCGGGTGTTCGATTCGAGGAAATACAGCACCTGCGAGAGAAGCACGGGCACGATTTGCGGGATCACCCCGAAGCGGTAACGCTGAAGCGGCTTGGCCCCGGTGGAGGCAACGCCTTCGATCTGTTTCTCATCGACGTTCTCTAACGCTTCGGAGAACAGCTTGCCGAAAGAACCCGTGTCGGTGAAGAGGATCGCCAAAGCGCCGGTCAGAGGACCGGGGCCGAAGGCCCGGGACAGGAGGATGGTCCAGATCAGCCCGTCGACCCCGCGCAGGAAGTCGAAGAGACGGCGTGCCGCCATGCGGATCGCCACCAGCGGCGCGAAATTGCGCGCGGCGAGGAAGGCCAGAGGCAGAGCGATGATCGCAGCCCCGAAGGTGCCGAGGAAGGCCATGAGCACGGTTTCGAACAGCGCCCATGCGGTATCGCCATGCCGCCAGATCGCATTGTTCCAGAAATCCTGCCAGGCGCCCGTCAGGTTCGAACGCGACGGGTCGATGCGCGCACCGAAAAGGATGTCTGAAATGCTGTGAGCGTAATACGGGCTTTCCAGCGTGAACCAGAACAGCTCCCAGCCGAATTCGTAAACGAAGACCTCGGTGCGGGCTTTGGTCAGCGACAGGCGCGCGGCATCGGTGGTCACCATGAGGCGCGTGTTGGAATAGGAAATCCAGTCGGGCAGCGCGGCAGGATCGAGATTGATCGTCACGCCTTCGGCCCGGCTTTGCGTCGCTTCGATCACTCCAAACCCCGGCACGTCATAGCGCACCACATCGCCCGCGATTTCGATGGTGCCACCATCGTCGAGCGTGATCGCTGTGACGTCTTCGCCGAGCCTGACCCAAGTCGGGTAATTCGTCACGTCGTAAGTCCCCTTGCGCTCTCCCTCGACCGCGACCTCGATCTCGCCGGTGCGGTTGTTGCGCTCGACATGGGTCTTGTAGCTATAGGTGTCGGACACCAGCGTCACCGCATTGTCCCACCGCATCCGACCGGCCAGCCCCGCCAGATCGAAGGCGAAGAAGATATAGACGAAATAGGCCAGTGCCACGAGTGGCAGAGCGAAGGCGAGCCTGCGCTTGCGGGCGATCAACGCCTTGGCGCGGGCGTGCATGTCAACGGGCGTGTTAGCAGCGAAGCTCATTGCGCGGCTCCTTTCAGCGGACCCGGCTTCATCGAACCATGGGTCAGGCGATTGCGCACCATTGAGGACATCTGGTCGAACACCACGATGGTCAGGAACAGGAGAATGAACACGGCGGCAGCCTCGTCGAATTTGCCCTGCCCCCAAGAGATCGCATTCTTGAGCTCATAGCCGATGCCGCCCGCACCGACGAAGCCGAGGATGGCAGAGGCGCGAATGTTGATCTCGAAGCGCAGCAAAGCATAGGAAAACCAATTTGGGGCGACCTGCGGCACAAGGCCAAGCATCATGCGCTGCGGCCATGTCGCGCCGACGGAGGCGAGCCCTTCGAGCGGTTTCTGATCGGCATTTTCGTTCACTTCGGAAAACAGCTTGCCCAGCGCGCCGACAGTGTGAAAGGCGATGGCAATGGCCGCGGGCACCGGCCCACCACCCAGAACGAAGATCAGCACAAGCGCGATCACGATCTCCGGGATCGCCCGCATCAGGTCCATCACCCGGCGAAACAGCGGAATGAGACGCGGCCAGGGCGCAAGGCCGTGCGTCGAGAGCAGCGACAGCACAATCGCCCCGCAGGCGCCGGTGAGCGTCGCCACGGCGGCGATATTGATGGTCTCGATCAGCGCCGGGATCGCATCGCGCAGATGCCCCGGCAGGTTCGCGCGTTTCTGCCAGGCTTCGGCGACCACATCGGCAGGAAAATCGAAAATATGCGGCAGACCGGGCAGGAAGCCACCCGCATTTCGGTCATTGGCGATGCCGAACCCGCTTGCCAGCAGAAGGACGAAAACCAGAAGCATGATGCCACCATAAAGGCGGCGCTGACGGGTGAGCGCCATGTAATGGGCGCGGGTCGCGTCCAGCGTGTTGGCGGTGAGATCGGCCATGTTCGGAAGTCCTTCGGGAAAAGACCCCGCGCCAAAAGCGCAGGGTCCAATGTCAGATCGGCTTAGTTCGACGCGGCGAGACGGGCGGCGACGATGGAGGTGTAAGCCTCATGGGTGATCGGGTCGAAACCGAGGCTCTCACCGGCGGCCACACCATAGGCGCAATCCGGGTCCACTTCGTTCAGACCGTCGACCAGAGCGGTCATCGTCGCCTTGACATCGGCGGGCAGTGCCTTGCGCAGCACGACCGGACCTTCCGGGATCGGCTTGGAACGCCAGATTTCCACGAGATCGTTCATGTCGACGAGACCGGCATCCACAGCCTTGCGCAGCGCACCGGAATTGTACCCGTCTTCCCAGGCACCCTGACCGTCGGCCCAGGTCACACCGGCGTCGATGTCGCCATTGTTCACCGCAACAATGGTCTGTTCGTGACCGCCGGTGAATTTCACTTCACCGAAATACTGACCGGATTCCATGGTGATACCGTCTTTGTACTGCGGGATCTCGACGGAGGGGATCAGATAGCCGGAGGTGGAGTTCGGATCGCCGAAGCCGAAAGATTTGCCAGCCATGTCGTCGAGCGAGGTGATACCGCTGTCCTTGCGAGCAAAGCCGATGGAATGATAGCCGTAGGTGCCATCGAGGTTGATCTTCACCAGAACCGGTTCAACAGCTTCCGGATCCTGAATGTAGACACCGGCGTAGGAAGAGGCGCCGAGCCAGGCCATGTCGATGGTGCCGCCCAGAAGGCCCTGCATCACACCGTTGTAGTCGGCCGGAGCAAAAAGTTTCACCGGAACGCCCAGAGCCTCTTCGGCATAGGCGCGCAGGCATTCGTTGGAATTCAGACGGTCCTGAGCGTTTTCGCCGCCCAGCAGACCGATGTTGAATTCCTTGATCTCCTGAGCCTGAGCGGCACCGACGAGCGCGGTGGTAGTCAGAACGGCAGCAAGCAGTTTTTTCATCATTCTCTCCAGTTGATGGACCCGCATGAGTTCGGTTAGTGCGGGTGAAAGGGTCAGACAGTAACCTTTGCGAGACGGCGCTCGACCGCCTCGACATCCTCGTGATCACGGATTTCGGTCGAGGTGGCGGCCTCCGAAAAATCGGCCCCCGCCCCGTAGATGTCGCGCGCAACGCCTGTGGTGAGCTGGGCGGGTGTGCCGTCGAACACCACGCGCCCGTCGCGCATACCGATGATGCGGTCGCAATAGCGCCGCGCGGTGTCGAGCGTGTGAAGGTTCGCGATCACCATGCGTCCGTCCTCGTCATGGATGCGTCTGAGCGCCTCCATCACGGTCTGGGCATTCATCGGATCAAGCGAGGCGATGGGTTCGTCGGCAAGGATCACCTTGGGGTCCTGCATCAGCGCGCGGGCAATGGCGACGCGCTGTTGCTGACCGCCGGAAAGGGCTTCGGCGCGTTTCTCGGCATGTTCGGAAATGCCAAGGCGACCGAGAATGTCGATCGCCTTGTGAATATCCTCTTCGGGATAGAGATTGAACATGGTCGCCAGAGTGGAGCGACGACCCAGCGTGCCATGCAGCACGTTGGACACCACATCCATGCGCGGCACGAGGTTGAACTGTTGAAAGATCATCGCGCAATCGGATTGCCACTGACGCTTCTCCGCCCCCTTGAGCGACAGCACATTGCGCCCCTCGAACAGCAATTCGCCCTCGGAGGCATCGGTCAGCCGGTTCATCATCCGCAGGAAGGTCGATTTCCCCGCCCCGGAGCGCCCGATAATACCGATCATCATCGACCGGTCGATCTGAAAGCTGACCTTGTCCACGGCCGCTTTGGTGCCGAACCGTTTCGTCAGGCTCTTCACTTCGAGCATATCCGCCCCCTCTTTTTCGCTGGCGGCGATAAAGCACAGGGAGTGCATCCCTTCTGTGACGCGTGGGAAAAAGATTTGTGACAGGGGACGAGGCGTCGTCCGTTACAAGACACGCGACAATCGCCCGCGCAAGACTTGTGCACAATTCCCACGGACCTGTGGGTTGCCCCATCGCAATGGCCTTGTATGTTGGCGCGACAAATTGCCCCCTCAGGACCCCACCCCTTGCCCGATCTGCCCGCCCCGAAACGCCTGTTGCTCATCCTCATGACGCTGATGATCGGCGCGGCTGCGGGCACCGGATTCTATCTGGCACATATGCCGTTGCCCTGGATGCTCGGGCCGATGCTGGTGATCTTCGTCTTCGTGATGGCGGGCGCGCCGCTGGAAGCCCCGAACCAGCTCCGCCCCATCGTCATCCCGGTGATCGGCGTCATGCTCGGATCGAGCTTCGACACCGACACCTTCCAGAACCTCAGCCGCTGGGCGCTCTCGCTGGCGGGGCTCTCGGTCTATATCGCGCTGTCCGCGGCCCTCGTCGTACCCTTCTACATCAAGGTCGGCCGTCTCGACCCGATCACCGCGTTTTTCTCCGCCATGCCCGGCGGGCTCAACGAGATGACCGTGATCGGTGGCGCTCTGGGGGGCGACGAAAAACGGATCATTCTGGCCCATGCCGGTCGGATCGTGGTCACGATCTCGATCATCGCGCTCTATTTCCGGGTGTTCCTCGGCTACGAGGTCACGGGCATTACGCTGAACCACGACGGGCCAGAGATCACACTCATGAGTGCTGCGATTCTTCTGGCCTGCGCCGTGGTGGGCGCCTGGGGCGGCGCCAAACTGCGCCTGCCTGCGCCGGGACTGCTGGGACCGATGATCCTGTCGGGCGCGGCGCATATGACCGGGCTGACCCATTCCTCGCCCCCCGCCCTTCTGGTGATTGCCGCACAGGTGATCCTTGGCACCTCCATGGGCTGTCGCTTTCGCGGTGCGCGCCCCGCGCTGGTGTTCGGCACACTAGCGCTGACGCTGGGCGGCACGCTCGTGACCATGGCCCTGTCCCTCGGCTTTGCGGTCGGGTTGCATCAGCTCTTCGGCCAGACCACGGAGCAGGTCCTGCTCGCCTATGCCCCGGGGGGCCTGACGGAGATGTCGCTCGTCGCCCTCGCGATGCATGCCGAGGTGGCCTATATCTCGCTTCACCATCTGGTGCGGATCGTCATTCTCGTGGCCATCGCGCCGACGCTTTTGTCCCGCATCGCCGGGCGTCTCGGCTATTGAACCCACAGGCCGGTCACCCCGCCCTGCGCTTGACTCAGCCTGAGCTGTGTGAGACCAACGCAACACTGTAAAAGCCGGACGGAACTGTGCAAAAACACGTCACCTCTCCGGCACATGACAGGTAGGTTGGGTTTGAACACACTCGCGATCACATGCATCCGGGACGAGGGGCCTTGGCTTCTCGACTGGATCGCCCATCACAGGGCCGCCGGGTTCTCGCATTTCCTCATCGCTTCGCATGATCTTTCGGACCGCTCGGATGCCCTGCTGGATGCGCTCGACCAGGCTGGCGTCGTCACTCATTTGTCGTTTCAGCCCGACGGCGAGAAATCCGTTCAATGGCAGGCGATGAAACTCCTGTCCAAACATCCGCTCTACAAGGCCGCCGATCTGGCGATGTTTTTCGACGTCGACGAATATCTGGTACTTGAGGACGGACTGAGCCTCGACGCTCTCCTGCCCGAGGGGTTCGATGCCGTGCCGCTGCGTTGGCATCTCTTCGGCAACAGCGGCATCGGCTCTTGGGACGACCGCCCCGTCACCGAACGTTTCACCATGTCCGCCCCCGACGAGATCGCCCTGCCGCTGGCGCATTTCTTTAAGACGCTCCACCGCCCCGCGGCCTTCAAGGGACTTGGTGTGCATCGTCCGAAACCGCTCAAGGACCGGCCCGCGCGCTGGATTGGGGCCAATGGCAAAGCGATGCCAGAGGCCTTTGCCGAGCAAAGCGCAAGGATCAATCTTTTCGGCCTGCCACAGGATGGCGCGCGCGCCTGGCTCAACCACTATTCCGTGCGTTCCATCGAGGAATTCGTGCTGAAATCCGCGCGCGGCCTGCCCAATCACATGCTCAAACCGATCGGCCCCGGCTATTGGGCCGAACGCAATTTCAACAGCGAGGAAGACCGTCGCATTGCCGCCATGCGCCCCGGGGCCGAAGCCGCACACGCCGAGTTGGCCGCTTTCGAAGCGCTCCATGCCGACACCGTCGCGCATCACCGCGCCCGGCTGAAAACCCTGACCGCAGAGCGTCCGGTGGTCGAGATGATGTGGCAGTTGACACTTCTGGCCGGCTCCACCCCACCGGGACCAACGCAGCTCGCGGCCCATCTCGCCCGCCTCAAGGCCCTCGCGCAGGATCATTGAGCCGCCATGGAACGCCCGACACAGGTCACCTTCCATATCGGCGTGCAATTCAGCACAGGCCGCGACATTCTCCTGAGCGCCAAGGCGAATGCGAATCTGTTGCGCGCCCGCGACATTTCCCTGCCGCCCATCCGAAAGGCCCGCAAGATCATCGACGAGACACTCAGACGTCTCGACGGCATGCCGCCAATCCCGGAGGAGCAGGACGCTTTGTTCGCAGAACTGACCGACCCCGGCAAGGTGGCGCATCTGGTGCTGGACGACGACCTGCGCGCCGGCTCCTTGCGCGATCTCTTCACCGGGCCCGTGCTTTACAACGGCATCGAGAGCCGTATCGCACCGGTCGCCGAGCTGTTTTCGAATACGTCGTTCCGGCTCTCTCTGGCGCTGATCAATCCGGTGGTTTTCCTGGATCGCGCCCTTGCCTCGGGGAACGCGATCCGCACGGTCCGGAGCTTTGTCGAAGCCACCGATCCCGCACGGCTGAGCTGGCGCGAGATGGTGCAGCGTCTGCGCCACACCATGCCGGAGGTGCCACTGACGCTCTGGTGCGACGAAGATGCACCGCTGATCTGGCCGCGGGTCTTGCGCCACCTTTTCGCGCTGCCACAAGATGCGAAGCTGGAGGCCCGGCTCCAGCCGCTTAAACCGTTGCTCGAACCGGAGGGTCTCACGCGGCTTCGTGCCTATCTGGCGAAATTTCCGCCGGAGACCGATGCTCAGTATGAGCGGGTCATCCTGTTGTTTCTCGACAAATACGGCATCGAAGACGCACTGTCGCCGCGCTGTGACATTCCCGGCTGGGACAGCGCCAGGATCGCGGAGGTCACGGCGCGTTACGAGGACGACATTGCTGCGCTGGCGCAGGACGAGGGCATCACCCTGATCCTGCCGGACACGCCACTCGCCTGAGCGACGCGACTTTTAGCGCGCGGCCTCGGCTGCGGCGCGGATCGCGCGGATGTTCTCGCCGTAAGGTACCGGGTTGATCACGGAACCACCCTTGAACACGGCAGAGCCCGCCACCAGCGCATCGGCCCCCGCCGCCGCCATCAGCGGGGCGGTGGTCGGGTCGATGCCGCCGTCGATCTCGATATGGATCGGGCGATCGCCGATCATGGCGCGCAGTTCCTTCACCTTGTCGATCTGGGAATGGATGAATTTCTGACCGCCGAACCCGGGGTTCACCGTCATCACACAGATCAGATCGACCATGTCGAGCAGGTACTCGACACTCTCGGCGGGCGTGCCCGGGTTGAGCGCGACACCGGCTTTCATCCCCGCGCCCCGGATCGCCTGAAGTGTGCGGTGGATATGCGGTCCGGCCTCGACATGGGCGGTGAGAATATCGGCACCCGCATCGGCAAAGGCGTCGATATAGGGATCGACAGGGGCGATCATCAGGTGCACGTCCATCACCGTCTTGATATGCGGGCGGATCGCCTTGCACATCGCCGGGCCGAAGGTCAGGTTCGGCACGAAATGCCCGTCCATGACATCGACATGGATCCAATCCGCGCCATGCGCCTCGACGGCCTGAATTTCACGTCCGAAATCGGCGAAATCGGCGGCGAGGATGGAGGGCGCGATCTTGATGGAACGGTCAAAGCTCTGGGCGGTCATCTTGCGAATCCTTGGTCTTTGCGGGGTTGGCCTGCTCTATCCGATGCGCCGCGCGCTGTCACGCGCTCGCGACTGCCCCAGAATGTGGCAAATCGCACCCGACGTCACGTATTTCTGTCCTTATTTATGTCCTTGCTCCATATAAAATGTGAGAATCAGCCGTTTTCCTATGGTAAGCTGTGCACATGCTCACGACGTCATTGCATCAGGCCGACATTCTGTCCAAAGGGGAAGACTACCACTTTTCCCGAAGCGTTCTCTCAAGGACGCGACCGAAAGCCTTACACGATCAGGACTATTACGAACTGTTCTGGCTCCACAACGGGCGGGCGCGTCTGGTGACGGAGGCCACGCGTCTGGCGTTGAGCGAGGGCGATCTGGTGTTCATATCTCCCGGCCTGCCCCACGCGCTTCAGGGACAGGGCGAAGAAAGCCATATCGTCAACCTCATCCTGCGGCGCAAACGGGTTCGGGAGCTGGTCGAACGCTTCCCCGAAGTGAGCCAATATTTCCCCGGCGCCGGCGCCATCCCCGTACAGGTGCGCCGCGACATTCGCCAGATGGCCCAGCTTTCGACCGCCGCCAAGGCGCTGGAGGCCTCGCCCCGAACCGCGCTTTTCCTCGAAGCCTTCCTGCTGCCGCTGATCGCCGGACTGGCGCTCGAAGCCAGAGAGACGACCGAAGCCATGCCGCTCTGGCTGTCCGACGCGCTTGTGCGGGTCGAGGAGCCTGCGGTATTCCGCGACGGCGCCGCCGGGCTCGTCGCGCAATGCGGCAAGGCCCATGCCCATGTCGCCCGCACGATGCAGAATTGCCTCGGCCAGACGCCCTCCGATTATGTCAACCGGTTGCGCATGGACTATGCCGCGCGTCGTCTCAAGGGCACCCCCGACAGCCTGGCGGAAATCGCCACCGACATCGGCCTGCAGAACATGAGCCATTTCCATCGGCTGTTCCGGGCGCGGTTCGGCATGACGCCGCGGCAATATCGAGTGAAATATCAAAAAGGCGTGGTGCAACCGGTTTGACCGATTGGTCAATGATTGCCAAGGCGCGTCGTCCGTGCGAGCTTGCGCCCAAGTGAAAACGGAGCTTTTCGATGAGCACGACCGACCTATCCGTCCCCACCGCCGGTGCGGACACCGAAACCGCTCATCTGCCGCAGGTCCACGAACCGCGCAATCCCGGCATGGAGCTGGACCTCGACATCGTCGAACGCCAGCGGGTGAACACCTCCGCTGTCGAGCGGCGCTGTGCCACCCTGCCCGGACGTCGGTCAGTGAAAAAAGACCACCAAGCCGCGTGGCTGTTGAAAGCGATCACCATGATCGACCTCACAACGCTGGCGGGCGACGACACGGCGGGCCGCGTGCGGCGTCTTTGCGCCAAGGCCGCCCATCCGGTGCGCGCCGATCTCTTGGACGCCATGGGCATGCCTGCGATCACGACGGGCGCTGTCTGTGTCTATCACGATATGGTCGAAACGGCGGTCGAGGCGCTGGACGGCACGGGAATCCCGGTTGCAGCGGTCTCGACCGGTTTCCCGGCGGGGCTCTCGCCCTATCACTTGCGGGTCAAGGAGATTGAGGAAAGCGTCAAAGCGGGGGCGAAGGAGATCGACATCGTGATCTCGCGGCGTCACGTTTTGACCGGCAACTGGCAGGCGCTTTACAACGAGATGCGCGAGTTCCGCGCCACCTGCGGTGAGGCGCATGTGAAGGCCATTCTGGCCACCGGCGAGCTGGGGTCTTTGCGCAATGTCGCGAAAGCCTCGCAAGTTTGCATGATGGCCGGCGCGGATTTCATCAAGACCTCGACCGGCAAGGAAAGCGTCAATGCCACCCTGCCTGTTTCGCTCGTGATGATCCGGGCCGTGCGCGACTATTACGCCCGCACCGGCTATCGCATCGGCTACAAACCGGCGGGCGGGATTTCCAAGGCGAAGGATGCCCTCGTCTACCTGTCGCTGATCAAGGAAGAGCTGGGCGATCACTGGCTCTCGCCGCATCTGTTCCGCTTCGGCGCGTCGTCTTTGTTGGGCGACATTGAGCGGCAGTTGGAACACCATGTGACCGGGCAGTACTCGGCCTCTTGGCGACATTCTATCGGGTGAGGTCGGACATGAGTATTTTTGCCAAGAAGAAGCAGGGGCGCGGGCAATGAGCGTGAAAGAGATTTTCGACACGATGGACTATGGCACGGCGCCCGAAAGTGCGGCGGAGGCTCTGGCCTGGCTGGTGGATGGTGGTGATCGGTTCGGGTTGTTCATTGGTGGCAAGATGACGGATCCGGGCGCGGTGTTCGAGGCGAAGAACCCGGCCACAGGCGAGGTTCTGGCGCATCTCACACAGGCGACCGAGGCCGATGTGGAGGCGGCTGTCACCGCCGCGCGCAAGGCGCAGAGCAAATGGGCGAAGGACAGCAAAGCGCGCGCCAAGGTGCTTTATGCGTTGGCGCGTCTGGTGCAGAAACACGCGCGTTTGTTCGCCGTGTTGGAGACCTTGGATAACGGCAAACCGATCCGCGAAAGCCGCGACATCGACGTGGCTCTGGTGGCGCGGCATTTCTATTACCACGCGGGCATGGCCCAGCTCATGGACGAGGAACTGCCGGGGCGTGAGGCGCTTGGCGTCTGCGGCCAGATCATCCCGTGGAATTTCCCGCTTTTGATGCTGGCGTGGAAGGTCGCGCCCGCGATTGCAATGGGCAACACGGTGGTGTTGAAACCGGCGGAATATACCTCGCTGACCGCGCTTTTGTTTGCGCAGATTTGCCAAGAGGCCGGTGTGCCGAAGGGCGTCGTCAACATCGTGACCGGCGACGGCGCAGTGGGCGAGATGATCGTGACGCATCCGGGCGTGGACAAAATTGCCTTCACCGGATCGACCGCCGTGGGGCGGCGCATTCGCGAGGCGACGGCCGGGTCTGGCAAATCGCTGACGCTCGAATTGGGTGGCAAATCGCCCTACATCGTTTTTGAGGATGCCGACATCGACAGCGCTATCGAAGGGCTGGTCGATGCGATTTTCTTCAATCAGGGGCAGGTCTGCTGCGCCGGATCGCGTTTGCTCGTTCAGGAAGGCATTGCCGAGGATTTCCATGCCCGCCTTGTGGCGCGCATGGCCAATCTGCGCATCGGCAATCCTTTGGACAAGAGCATTGATGTGGGGGCCATCGTCGATCCCGTACAGCTCGCGCGGATCGAAAGCCTCGTGGCCAAGGGCGGCGCGGAAGGCACCGTGCATCAACCCGTGAAGGCGCCGGAAGGCTGTTTCTACCCGCCGACTTTGGTGTCGGGGCTGGAGCCCTCGTCGCTCTTGATGCAGGAAGAAATCTTTGGGCCGGTGCTCGTCTCCACCACCTTCCGCACGCCCGCCGAGGCGGTGCAGGTGGCGAACAACACGCGCTATGGCTTGGCGGCCTCGGTCTGGACCGAAAACGTCAATCTGGCGTTGGATATTGCGCCGAAACTGGTCGCGGGTGTCGTCTGGGTCAACGGGTCGAACATGTTCGATGCCGCGGCCGGATTTGGCGGTGTGCGCGAGAGCGGTTTTGGCCGCGAAGGTGGTTGGGAAGGGCTGATGGCCTACACCAAACCTGCGGGCAAAGCCACGCTGGTGAAGCCCGCAAAGGCGCATATGAAGCCGGATGACGTCGAGGTTCTCGGCCTTGATCGCACCGCAAAGCTCTACATCGGCGGCAAACAGGCGCGGCCGGATGGCGGCTATTCTCAGGCGATCTACTCGCCCAAAGGCAAACTGTTGGGCCATAGCTCGATTGCCAGCCGCAAGGACATTCGCAACGCCGTCGAGGCCGCACAAGGCGCCAAAGGCTGGGCCAAAGCGACCGCCCACAACCGCGCGCAGGTGCTGTATTTCATCGGCGAAAATCTCTCGGCCCGCGCCGATGAATTCGCCACGCGCATCCGCGATCTGACGGGTACGACCGAAGCGAAAGCACAGGCCGAAGTGGCGGAGGCGATCGACACGCTCTTCACCTATGCCGCGTGGTGCGACAAGTTGGACGGGGCCGCGAAACCTGTGCCGATGCGCGGCGTAGCTTTGGCGATGAACGAACCCGTCGGCGTGATCGGCGCGTTCTGTGACGACCGGCCTCTTGCCGGACTGATCGAGGTGATCGCGCCTGCGATTGCCATGGGCAACCGGGTGATTGCCGTGGCCTCCGAGGCCTATCCTTTGGCCGCGACGGATTTCTATCAGGTGCTCGACACCTCCGACGTGCCCGCAGGTGTAGTCAACATCCTGACCGGGTCGCACGCGGAGCTGGCGAAAACCATGGCCGGGCATATGGATGTCGAGGCGGTGTGGAGTTTTTCCTCCGCCGAAATTTCCGCTGTGATCGAGAAAGAGAGCGCCGGGAACCTGAAACGCACCTGGGTCAACAACGGGCTGAGCCGGGCATATCCGGCGCGGGACTGGTTGGCGCAGGCGACCGAGGTCAAGACGATCTGGGTGCCTTACGGGGAATAAGGAAAGAGGCCGCAAGGCCCCTTTTTACATCCACCCAATCCAGCGCGGCGTTTTCTCGGAATAGCGCCGCCAATCGGCATTCTGGCCCAGCACCACCTCTTCGGAGCGCACCTGCATCACCGCAGAGGCGGTCATGATCGCGGCGGCCACCGCCATGGGAAGACCCACGAGCGGTGTCAAAAACCAACTGAACGCGATTTGCCCGACAAAGACCGGATTGCGCGACAGGCGAAACGGGCAGCCGGTGACGATCTCGCCGATCGCGCCCTCCTTGGTGCCGATACGCCAGGAGCGGCCCATACAGGCCTGCGCATAGAGCGCGAAAGCGGCAGAGACAGCCGCAGGCACGATCCAGATCGGCGCGCCGCCTGCCCGTGTCACCACAGGCCAAAGCACAAGGATCGCAAACGCGATGCGAAAGCCCCAAGCCGCCCCGGCTTGGCCGGCGTCAAACAGCCAAAGCTTTTGCCCGCTGCGTCGCGCCAGCGCCGCCGTCAGCGCCAGAAACCCGGCTACATAGCCCGCGCTCACCAGCCAGGCGACAAAACTCACCTGCGGAACCAGCGTTTGACCTTGTCCACCGCGCTGTCCTTTTTCTCGTCGGCCAACTCGAGAACGTCCTCCACATCCTCGACCAGCGGCTCGATGGTGCGTTCGCGGAACTGCTGCCACATGCGGTAGATCGTGATCAGGAAAACAGCAATGAGCGTCAGGATGATGATATTCGTCCAGGGAATGATCGTCGTATCCGGCCCGGACACCGGTTTGATCCCGACGGCATTCGGGAAGATCGACAACACCTGCGAGCGCCAGCCGTAATGGGTCACCGAAACCCACGCGGGCGCGTTCTTGGTCGAGATGGCATCGCTCGCCTCGGTCGCAAGATTGGCCGTGTCGAATTTGAAATAGGGCGGCCAGCCCCAGCCGGTGTCCTCGTTGCGATAAACGATGGTCTTGCCGGAGGGGCGCACCGCCTGGATGAATTGCACGTCGCGGCTCTGCATCGTCGCCGTGCCATTGTCCGGTCCCTGCCAGAAGATCGAGGTCCAGCCGGAAATATCCTGCCGTTCCTGATAGGTGTTCACAATCCGCACGATGTCATGCTGCGGCAGGGTGTAATGGAAGAACCCTCCGACAAAGAGCACGATCAGGGCGATCAGGGTCCATTTCACATAGCGCATCGCGGGGCCTCACATAGAATTCGTCACGTAGAAGATCGCGGCAAAGACGACCAGGGGCAGGATATAGACCAGCAGCAAGAGCTTTGGCCGGAAGGAGCGTTCATACTCCCGCATCCCCTCCTCCACATAATCCTCGCGCGCGCCAATGGAACCCTCTTTCTCCCAATCGTCTTCGAGACGCTCGCGGGTGAGCGAGCGCAGGTAGATGCCCAAAAGCATGTAGAGCGCCGTCAGGAGGACGAGGCCAATCACGAGAAAACGCAGGAATCCCAACATGGTTTGGCCTCAGGACTGAAACACACCGCCCATTCTAGCGGCGTTGCGGCACAAGTGCGAGGTGGTTTCATGTCCCACATGCCCTCTTGTTTTGAGCTTCCGCCCCCATTCTTCCCCTTGCCCGACTCCCGAAGAGCGGTTTTGCTATCGGCACAGCATTCATCGGAGGGGTCCCATGACATTCACAAGCAAACTTCTGGCGGGCACGGCGCTCGCTCTGAGCCTCGGCACTGCCGCCATGGCCGACGAGGTGAGCGACACGCTCAACAGCGCGCTCAAGGCCTATGAGGAGGGCGACGTCACCTACGCGCTCGAAGAACTCGATTACGCCAAGCAACTGATGCAGGAGATGAAGACCGGCGAACTTTCGGCCTTCCTCCCCGCAGCCCCCGAGGGCTGGACGGCCGAAAATGATGCCGACACCACCGCGGGCTTTGCCATGATGGGTGGCGGCACGGCGGCGGCGAAACGCTATTTCAAGGAAACGGGCGAGGAGTTCACCATCACCATCGTGGTCGACAGCCCGATGATTGGCATGATGGGCGGCATGATCCAGAATGCCGGCGCCATGGGAATGAAGACCGTGCGCGTCGGGCGTGAGAAATTCCTCGACAACGAGGGCGATCTTTCGGCCCTGATTGAGGGCCGCGTTCTGGTCCAGGCCTCGGGCGAACCGCGCGAGGTGGTTCTGCCGCTGCTGGAGAGCATCGACTATCGCGAGCTGGGCCGGTTCGGCTACTGAGCGCGAGACACAAAAAGAGGGGCACTGGCCCCTCTTTTCATTCTGAAACTCTGAAAGCTCACATCCCGGCGCGGATCACATCGCCCAGACGGGCGATGCCCTCTTCGATCTTCGCGGCGGGCGACATCGAGAAATTGAGCCGGAGCGTGTTGGTGTGCGAGCCATCGGCATAAAACGCGCCACCGGGCACGAACGCGACCTTGGCCTCAAGCGCTCTGACCAGAAGCTCCGCCCCCCCCATGCCCTTGGGCAGGGTGACCCAGACGAACATGCCGCCCTCGGGACGCGTCCACTCCACCCCCTCGGGCATGTGCCGGTCGAGCGCCGCCAGCATGGCGTTCAACCGCGCACCGTACACCTCGCGCAGAGTCGCGACATGCGCGTCGAACACGCCACGCGCCACCTCGTTCACGGCGATCTGGTTGATCGTAGCGGTCTGAAGATCGGCGGCCTGCTTGGTCAGCACCATCTGCTGAATGACCGGTTTCGCCGCCACCGCCCAGCCGACCCGAAGCCCCGGCGCCAGCGTTTTCGAGAACGAGCCGAGATAGATCGTGCGGCACTCCTCAATATCCCCCTTCTCTTCGATCTCCAGCGCGAGCATCGGTTTGACCTCCGCCCCCGTATAGCGCAGCTCCTGATAGGCCGCGTCCTCGATCACTGCACAGCCCAGCGCCTCGGCACGTTTGAGCACCGTGCGGCGCTGATCCTCGGTCAGGGTCACGCCGGTCGGGTTGGCGAAATCGGACGACAGGTAGACGAATTTCACCTGCCCGCCTGCGGCCTCCGCATCGGCGGTGATGTCTTCGATCGGACGGTTGGCCTGCGGATCGAACCGGTCATAGCGCGGCTCATAGGCGTTGAACGCCCCCAAGGCCCCCATATAGGTCGGCCAAGCGACCAGAGCCGTGTCGTTCGGATCGAGAAACAGCTTGCCGAGGTAGTCGAGCGCCTGTTGCGACCCGGCGGTGATCAGGATGTTGTCGCGGGTACAGCTCACGCCATGACGCCCCATATAGTCGACGATCCAGTCGCGCAGCGGCGTATAGCCTTCGGAGGTCGAATATTGCAGCGCAATGCCCGCCGCCTGTTCGCTCGTCGCCTTGAGCATCGCCTGTTCAAACGCCACACGCGGGAAATAGGCCGGGTCGGGGATACCGCCCGCAAAGGAAATGATATCCGGCTGATCCAGAAGCTTGAGAAGCTCGCGGATCTCGGAAGCCTTCATTTTCTGGGTGCGTTTGGCAAAAAGCGTGTTCAGGCGCGCGGGCGAATTCTGCGACAGACTCATTTTCTTCTCCATTCAGGGCTCCCGTCTCGCGCTTTTCGACGTTTAAGTCAACAAAGCTGACGTGACACTCCAAGCACAGCCCCCTTTACAAAAATGATACAAAACCGTCACCCTGGCGACATTTCCTTTCGTCAAACCCCGCGCGTGTGCAATGACGAGGGACACAACATGAAAAAGCATCTGCTGCTGGCTGCCTCTGCGCTCGCGATCACCGCGACCGGGGCCAATGCCGAACTGAATTTCAACCGCATCGCCGCTTTCGCCACCCCGGACAACATGGCCGAGGGCGAAGACCGCGCGCGCGAGACCTCCGCCGAGATCATCGGCGCCTCCGCGGATGGCATGACGCTGGTCTATACTGACAGCCCGCTGGGCGTCGTGGGCCTGATCGACATCACCGACCCGAAAAACCCGCAGCCGAAAGGCAATGTGGATGTCGCTGGCGAACCGACATCCGTGACCGTGATCGGCAACACCGCCTTTGTCGCGGTGAACACCTCTGAGAGCTATGTCGAACCCTCGGGCAAACTCCTGTCCGTCGATCTGGCCACCGGCGAGATCACCGGGGAATGCGATCTTGGCGGTCAGCCGGATTCCACCGCGCATAATGACGAGGGCACCATGGTTGCCATCGCGATCGAAAACGAACGCGACGAGGATGCAGGTGACGGTCGTGTCGGCCAGCTTCCGGCCGGCTACATGGTCACTGTTGGCGTGAAAGACGAAGCGCTGACCTGCGACAGCCTGAAGAAAATCGACGTCACCGGCCTGGCAGAGATCGCGCCGGAAGATCCGGAGCCGGAATTCGTGGACATCAACGCCTTGGGCGAGATGGCCGTCACGATGCAGGAAAACAACCACATCGTGGTGATGGACAAAGACGGCAATGTGACCGCGCATTTCTCCGCCGGTGCTGTCGATCTCGACAACATCGACGCCACCGACGAACGTGCAGCGCTTTTGTTCACCGAAAGCCAGCCGGGACGTCTTCGTGAACCCGATGGGCTTCAGTGGACCGACAACGACCACATCATGATCGCCAACGAGGGCGACATGGATGGAGGTTCGCGCTCCGTTACCGTGTTCAACAAGGACGGCACGCTGGTCTGGGAATCGGGCGCGGCATTCGAGTATCCGATCATTCAAGCCGGTCACTACCCGGACAAACGCTCCGATGCCAAAGGCGTGGAACCCGAGGGCATGGAAGTCGCCACCTTCGGCGATGTGACCTATGCCTTCATCCTCTCCGAGCGCTCCTCCACCGTTTCCGTCTATGACGTGACCGACGCAGAGAACCCAGTGTTCAAGCAACTCCTGCCCTCCGGCATTTCGCCCGAAGGCGCGATTGCGATCCCCGAACGCGGGCTTCTGGCCACCGCGAACGAGCTCGACCTCATCGAAGACGGCGGCACCCGTGCCCATGTCATGCTCTATGAACTGCAGGACGCCCCCGCCGCCTACCCGACGCTGACGTCAGAAGGCATGGACGAGATCACCGGCTGGGGTGCGAACTCCGGCATGGTCGCGGATGAGGACGGCATGATCTACGCCGTGAACGACAGCTTCTACGGCTATCAACCGACCATCTTCAAAATCGACCCGACGCAGACGCCCGCGAAGATCGTCGACGCGATCCGCGTGGTGCGCACCAATGGCGATGCCGCGCAGAAGCTCGACATGGAAGGCATCACGCTCGATGGCGAAGGTGGGTTCTGGGTCGCGTCCGAAGGCCGCACCGACCGTGTGACCCCACACGCGATCTATCACATCGGCGCAGACGGTGAGATTGACGAGGAAATCGGCTTGCCCGCCGAACTTCTCAATAACGAGACGCGCTTCGGCTTCGAAGGCATCACCAAGGTCGGCGACACGCTTTGGATGGCGGTTCAGCGCGAATGGAAAGACGATCCGAAAAACACCGTGAAACTCGTGGCCTATAACATCGAGAGCGGTGAATGGGGGGCTGTGCGCTATGAGAAAGCCGCGCCGGACACCGGTTGGACCGGCCTTTCCGAGATCGTCGCGCATGGCGACTGGTTCTACGTCATCGAACGCGACAACCAGATCGGTGCGGCGGCCAAGATCAAAAAAATCTACCGCATCCCGGCCTCTGAAATGGTTCCGGCTCCGCTGGGCGGCGACCTCCCCGTCGTGTCCAAGGAAGAGGTGCGCGATCTGATCCCCGATCTGAAATCCTGGAATGGCTATGTGGTCGACAAGGTCGAAGGCCTCGCGATCACCAAAGATGGCGAAATCTTCGTCTCCACCGACAATGACGGCGTGGACGACAGCTCGGGCGAGACCTTCTTCTGGTCCATCGGCAAAGTCGAATAAACGACGTCTCTAAAGTACGGAAACGCCCGCCAAATCGGCGGGCGTTTTTATGTGAGTATTTTTGCCAAGAAAAAGAGCGGAACGGGGGCTCAGACCTCGACTGTCCGTTCGCCTTCGATCACCTTGGTGGCGACCGTGTTCGGCCCGGCAATCTCGATCCGGCGCGGTTTCAGGGCTTCGGGCACTTCGCGTTTCAGGTCGATGTGCAGCATACCGTTTTCATGCGACGCGCCAGTGACTTTGACATGTTCGGCCAAGGTAAAGCGGCGCTCGAAGGCGCGGGTGGCGATGCCGCGATGAAGATAGGTCTTGCCCTTATCTTCCTCGCTGTCGGATTTGCGGGCAGAGACGATCAGAGCGTTTTCGCGTTGCTCGATGGCGATGTCTTCGGTCGAGAACCCGGCGACGGCGAGCGATATGCGCCACGCATCCTCAGCGGTTTTCTCGATGTTATAGGGCGGGTAGCTGGGCTGGCTGACGTCTTGGGCCAAAACCCGGTCCATCAGATCGGCGATCTGATCAAAACCGACGGTGGCGCGGTACAGCGGGGCAAGGTCAAAATTACGCATGGGTATCCTCCATTGAGCGATTCCAGAGTGAGGGCCTTCCGCGTTGCGGACAGGCGATATGCCGGACCCTGTTCAGGCATCCGACATCAAAGATCTGGGCATGGAGAGAGGCGGTTTCAAGGGGCTTATTGCCCGAGCACACCCACGGCGAATTCGGTATTGGTGAGGGCGGGCATGGGGCCGGCGTCGACCTTTTTGAAGGTGCTCTGGCCATTAGACGCCATTTGCAGAAGATCGGCCAGAGCGCCATCGAGAGAGGTGCCGACCGACACGCGTTCGCCCCGGAAATTCGCCTTGGCGGAGACCACGGACACGATGCGCGGCGTGGCGCCGGTCATGTCGAAGATCGGCGCGCCGGAGGAGCCGAAATCCACTTCGCAGGAGGTCACAAGCACACCGCCCTGACGCGCCATCACATGGCAGACCTCCTGAAGAGACGGACTTTCGGCGCGATCATGAGCGTAGGAGACAACCCCCACTTCCTGACCTTTTTCGGGGCGCACGGAGGTTGGGAAAGGGCGCACGGCGCTGTTGCGCACGGGCTGGGACAATTCGATCAGAGCCACGTCATTGACCAGCCGGTCATGCAAATCCCCACTGTTAAGTGAAAAACCCGGATGGACATAAATCGCCTTGGCGTCGCGGTAGGCCTGCGCCTGACCATTGCGCCAACCGGCCTTAAAGGTCACGTCTGCGGGCTTGTGGGGCTGTTTCGAATAGATGTCATACATGCAATGCGCGGCCGTCAGAACGAGGCTCTCGGTGATCAGCGTTCCGGTGCAGAAACTGCGGCCTGCAAAATCCAGCCTCCCGACCGCTTCCCAACCTTTGCTGTCGTCGCCCGTGCGGAAGGTTTTCAGGACACTGTCCGCTTGCGCCGTCCCGCCCAGCAGGATCAGGAATAAAATCGTCAGAAGTTTCTTCATGTCAGCCTCGTCAGCCCCTCTATCCACCCAGTTCAGCGCTAAAGGGGGTTCAAGGCGGGATTATGACCGATTCGAGAACAATTTGGGCGGTTTTGGGCCGCCTGTTGCCCAATCGAGTAATTCGACAGTATGAACCACGGGCACATCCATCCCCGACCCGATCTGCATGATGCAGCCGATATTGCCCGCGGCCACCACATCTGGGGTCTTCGCCGACAAGGTCTTGATTTTGCGCGTCTTGAGATTTTGCGAAATTTCCGGCTGCAACAGGTTGTAGGTCCCTGCCGAGCCGCAACAGAGATGGCTGTCACGCGGCTCGACCACCTCAAACCCGACGCGCTTCAAAAGCGTCTTTGGATGGGTCTTGATCTGTTGCCCGTGTTGCAGAGAGCAGGCGGCGTGATAGGCGACTTTCAGGTCCTGTTTGCCTTCGGGCAGATCGAGCCCGATCAGCACTTCGGAGACATCCTTGGCCAAAGCCGCCACCTTCGCGGCCTCCTCCGCCAATTCAGTGGTCCGAAACATATGACCGTAATCCTTCACCGTCGTGCCACAGCCCGAAGTGTTGATCACGATGGCGTCCAACCCCTCGCCTTCGATCTCCCGCATCCACGCGCGGATGTTCTTCGCGGCCGATCCGTGTGCCTCGGCCTCCTTGCCCATGTGATGGGTCAGCGCGCCACAACAGCCCGCGCCTTTCGCAACGACAACCTCGCATCCAAGCCGGGTCAAAAGCCGGATGGTCGCGTCGTTGATATCGGTATCGAGCGCCTTTTGCGCGCAGCCAGTCATCAGAGCGATCCGCATCTTGCGCGCACCTTTCGCCGGAAACACTTGCGGCGCGTCATTGCGTGAGGCGGCCGGAATACGGGTCGGCGCCATCTCCAGCATGGCTTTCAAGCGCGGATCGGGCATCAGATGGCGCAGAGGCTTCGCGATCTTCGCCCCCAAAAGAGCGACCCGAAATCGCCCCGGATAGGGTAGGATTTTTGCCAGCGTCCAGCGCAGCACCCGATCCATCACAGGCCGTTTGTAGGTCTTCTCCACATGCGCGCGGGCATGGTCGATCAGATGCATGTAATGCACCCCCGACGGGCAGGTCGTCATACAGGCCAGACAGGACAGGCAGCGATCCAGATGTTTGACGATCTTCGCATCCGCAGGCCGGTCGTTTTCCAACATATCCTTGATCAGGTAAATCCGCCCGCGCGGGCTGTCCAACTCGTCGCCCAAGACCGCATAGGTCGGACAGGTCGCGGTACAAAACCCGCAATGTACACAGGCGCGCAGGATCTCGTTGGCGCGCTGAATGCCCGGATCGGCAAGCTGCTCTTCGGTGAAATGCGTCTGCATCAGCCCATCATCCCTTGGTTGAACTTGCCGTCCGGATCGAATTTATGGCGCAGCCCCGCACTGATCCGTGCCAATACTGCCGATTGCGGATGAAACACCCCGAGGCGCCGCTTGGTCTCATCGGATGCCCGGACCAATGTCGCATGACCAGTGGTCATCTTCGCCCGCAGATCCGTGCCCTCTTTCATCAAAAGCCAAAGCCGGTTGCCGCCCCAGTCGAACATCACATCCTCGGGCTGAACCGCCTCGATCAGCCCTGTGGCCTCCGAGGGCTTCACCGACACCCGCCAGACATCGCCACCTCTGTTATTAAACGCCTCGACATCACGGATACCGCACCAGATCGGCGTACAGGCCTCAGCGCCCCAGATCTCCTCAGCCGCACATCGCAGCCGCGCACGCATCCGCCCGACCCGATAACGCAGCGAGGTTTCGAACCCTTCGAGCCGCAGCATAACCTTACCCCCCAGCCAAGCCGCACCGGTCAAATCGAAGGGCTGCCCCAACATGTCCGACATGATCGCCACCGCCCCGGGCGCATCACATCCCGGAACTACCAGCGTCACCACCGTCTCCGGCAAGGGCTGTACCTTCAGGCTCACCTCGGTCAGCACCCCAAGCGTGCCATGGCTCCCCGCCATCAGTTTCACAAGATCGAGCCCGGTAACATTCTTCATCACCCGCCCGCCGTTTTTCACCACCTGCCCGCGCCCGTCCACGAACCTTACCCCAAGGCAAAAATCGCGACAGGCCCCGGACGCCACCCGCCGCGGCCCGGAGGCATTCGCGGCCACCACACCGCCGATAGTGCTGTCCCCTTGGCGCCCAAACAGTCCGCGCAGGTCCGGCACTTCGAACGCCAACCTTTGGTTTTCCGAGGCCAAAAGTGCGTCGATCTCATGCAAAGGTGTTCCTGCCTGCGCCACGAAGGTCAGAGTGCCGGGCTCATACAGCGTAACGCCGCTGAGGCCTCGCGTTATCAAACGCTCCCCTTCGGCCAATCCGATTCGTCGCGTTCCACCACCTTCGATGACACACGCCCCAGTGCTGCGGATGGCCGCACAAACCTCCGCCTCGCTCTGCGGCGCCAGCGTTTCCTTTGCTGTCAAAATACTCATGCCCGCGCCCTCCGCGTGGCACTCACGTCGAGCGGAAACACCTTCGCCGGGTTCAAAATCCATGTCGAATCAAACACATCCTTCACTGCCATCTGCGCTTCCAAATCGGCGGGCGCGAACTGATGCGTCATCAGCTCACGCTTCTCCACCCCCACGCCATGCTCCCCGGTCAGACAGCCCCCTGCATCGACGCAGAGCTTCAAAATCTCCGCGCCAAGCCGCTCGGCGCTTTCCAACTGACCCGGTTCGTTGGCGTTATAAAGAATTAACGGATGCATGTTTCCATCCCCCGCATGGAACACATTGCCGACCATATGGCCGTGCTCGGCGGCCAGATCGGCGATGCGGTTCAGCACAGAGGGCAGCTCGCCCACCGGGATCGTTCCATCGAGACAAATGTAGTCTCCCATCTGCCCCATCGCCCCAAAGGCCGATTTTCGCCCGAGCCAGATGCGCGTGCTTTCCTCCGCACTCTGGCTTTCGCGGATCGCCACCGGATTGTGCCGCTTGGCAATCGCGATGATCCGCGCCAGTTGATCCGCAATCTCCTGCTCCGAGCCCTCGACTTCGACAATCAGAAGCGCTTCGCAATCCGGGTAACCCGCGCCCGCGAACTCTTCTGTGGCACGAATGATTGGCCGATCCATGAACTCGATCGCCACCGGGATCAGACCCGAGCGGATAATGTCGGCGACACAGGCCCCCGCGACTTCGTTGCTGTCGAATCCAAAGAGCACAGGCCGCGCACCCTCGGGTTTTGGCAGGATGCGCAAAGTCGCTTCGGTGACCACGCCCAACTGCCCCTCGGAGCCGCAGATCAGCCCCAAAAGGTCCAGCCCCGGCGCATCCATCTCCGCGCCACCGATCTCGACCACCTCGCCATCGGCCATGACCATTGTGACGCCCAAAAGATTGTTCGTCGTCACCCCGTATTTCAGGCAATGCGCGCCGCCTGAATTCATCGCGATATTGCCCGCGATGGCGCAAGCGAGCTGGCTCGACGGGTCGGGGGCATAGAAAAACCCCTCGTCCTCGACCGCCGCCGTCACGGAGAGATTGGTCATGCCGGTCTGCACCCGGATGTAACGGTCGGCGGTGTTGATCTCCAAAACCTCGCGCAGGCGTGCCACGCCGAGGATCACCGCATCCGCCGTCGGGAGAGCACCGCCCGCAAGCGAAGTTCCTGCCCCACGCGGCACCACGGGCACGCCCATATCGTGGCAAATTTTCATGATTTCAGATACTTGCCCTGTCGTTTCCGGCAGGACCGCCAACAACGGCGGACAGCGATAGGCCGCAAGCGCATCGCATTCATAGGCCTTTAATTCTTCCGGCGCGTCAATCACCGCATCCTCAGGAAGCACGGCGCGCAACCGAGCGACCAGTTCCGGCTTTCTGACAAGGGTCCCCGGCTCGGGCTCTGGCATATCCATGTCTTTCCTCCCCTATTGGTAAAGTTTTAAAACCAATTTTTGGATGTGACAAGCATGCCGCTCTTGCGTAATGCTGCCCCCATGGAACTCATTGACCAGCTTCGACATTTCAGCGCGCTCGACGCCATCGCCGTGATCTATCTGGTCGGGGCCTGGGGGCTTTTGGGCTATGTCATCGAGAACCCGCCCAAATCGCGGATCTCGACCTCGGTGCTGGTCGCCGATTACCGGCGCGAGTGGATGGTCCATATGATCACCCGAAAGCCGCGAATCTTCGACGCCACCGTGCTCTCAACCCTCAGAGAAGGCACGAGTTTTCTCGCCTCCGCCTGCCTGATCGCCATCGGTGGCGGGCTGGCCGCAATCTCCAACGCCGAGCGCCTGAGCGGCGTGGCGCGTGATCTGGCGCTGGATGCGCCACAGATCATCTGGGAGGTCAAAATTCTTCTGGCGCTGTTTTTCATCACCAACGCCTTCCTGAGATTCATCTGGTCGAGCCGGTTGTTCGGCTATTGCGGTGTGGTCATGGCCTCCGTCAGCAACGATGAAAACGACCCCAAAGCCCTGCCCCGCGCACAGAAGGCGGGCGAATTGAACATCACCGCCGCGCGGGCGTTCAATTCGGGGATCAGAGGCATTTATTTCGGTTTAGGTGCCCTGTCCTGGCTCCTCGGCCCGGTCGGTTTACTGATTGGCAGCACTCTTGTGATCGCCATCATGCTGCGCCGCGAATTCGCCTCAAGCTCGCGCGCGATCCTGCTTCGGAAAGAACCGTAAGCCTCCCCCAATCCTGACATTGCTCCCGGCATTTTCAGCGTCGGCAAAGCGTCGGACTTTTGTCGGACTTTCGTCGGGCAGTTTCAGAGTGAGACGGCATCCCTCCGTGCCTCACCGAGAAAATCAGAGAAAGCCCATACGACCGAATTCAGAACGAATTGAAGAAAGTTATTCCACACCTTCAACATATAAAGCCAAATAGAATAGGCCTATCTCTCTCCTCAACGAAACGCCGCACGTCGCGGCTTTGATGAGGACACAGACATGATCGACCTTTCTTCCAACATCCTCGGCGTCGCCGGCGCCGGTTCCGTCACCGCCATCGCGCTTGCCGCCCTGCTGCTGCGCGTCTCTCTTGGTGGTCTCTTTATGGCCCACGCTTACCTGAAATACTTCATCTTCACGCCGAAAGGCGCCGCGGGCTTCTTTGCCTCCCTCGGCGTGCCGGGCTGGTTCGCCTACCTGACCATCGCCGCCGAAACGCTGGGCGGCATCGCCCTGATCCTCGGCTTCCAAACCAGCCTCGTCGCGCTTCTCCTGATCCCGACCCTTCTGGGTGCCGCGATCCTTGCCCACGGCAAAAACGGCTTCTGGTTCACCAACGAAAACGGCGGCTGGGAATATCCGGCCTTCTGGGCCGTGGCGCTTCTGGTGCAGGTCCTGCTCGGCGGTGGCGCTTTGGCCCTGACGGCCTGACCCCTCTGCAACGAAACACCCCCGACACGTCACTGTGCCGGGGGTGTTTGTGTTTCAAAAGCCTTCTCTCAAAGCGCGGACGCCTATCGCCGCCCTTCCCTGAGCCACGCCACCACCGACAGCCCCGCCAAAAGCAGCAGCCAGACCCAGCCCGGCAAGACCGGCATCAGCCGGGTCGATTGCGTCACATAGGCCTCGCGGGGCGTGATGCCCATCCAGCCGCGACCGGCTGCGACACGCCCCTCGGGAACGGTTCGGATCGTGGGCAGGCCATCGGAAAGCGCGAAAGTACCGCCCCCCGAGGCTTTGATCACCGGGGCGAGTTTGCCCCCCGTCGCAATGGTTTCTTCGAATTCGCGCGGCGCTGCGGGGCCAAGGACCATGACGGCGCTCTGGTCGCCTTCGCGGAGTCGGTACAGCCCCATCTCGCCCTCGGTCAGCTCGGCCACGAAACGGCCCGGCGCGATCTCTTCCATCGGGATCTCCACAACGGAGCCGTCCGGCGTCTCGACCGTCACCGACCGCGCGCCCTCGGTCAGACTGCGCCGGGTAATGATCAAAGTGTTCCCCTCGGCGGTGGCGGTCAGGGCCTCTTCTTCGAGATCCGGCTCTTTCATCATCCAATGCGCGAGACGGCGCAGCAATTCGAGCTGCGGCCCACCGCCCTCGACGCCACGGGTCCAGAGCCAGGCGTGATCGGAACCCAAGACGGCCACGCGCCCCTCGCCCACCCGGTCGAGCACCAGCAAAGGCCGCCCGTCGACGCCGGACATCACGGTTTCGCCGGTCTCGCCGGGGTCCAGTTCGACCTGACGGAACCAGCGGCCCCAAGTCGGATCGTCCCCTGTGCGCAGCCCGCCGAGACCTTCGGTCACCGGGTGACGCGCGCCGAGATCGGTGAGACGCGGCAGGAAGGGTTCCTCGATCACCCGGCCCGTCGGTGCGGTCGGGATGACACGGGCCAGAGGCGAGCGATAGAGGCTGTCGGCGGTGGCGAAATCGGGACCGGCGGCGAAGAGCACCGCGCCGCCGTCTTCGACATAGCGCGCGATATTGTCGAGATAGGAGGCGGGCAGGATGCCGCGCAGCTTGTATCGGTCGAAAATGATCAGGTCGAAATCGTCGACCTTCTCCATGAACAGCTCGCGGGTCGGGAAAGCGATCAGCGACAGCTCGGTCACAGGCACGCCGTCCTGTTTCGAGGGCGGGCGGAGAATGGTGAAGTGGACGAGATCGACGGAAGGGTCGGATTTCAACAGGTTGCGCCATGTGCGCTCGCCATTGTGCGGCTCGCCGGACACGAGAAGCACGCGCAGCCGGTCGCGCACGCCGTTGATCCGCACCATGGCGCTGTTGTTACGGGGGGTGATCTCGCCGGGGGCTTCGGGCAGGGTGAACTGGATGACGTTCATGCCGCCATGCGCCAGTTTGAGCGGCACGTCGAGCGGGCGACCGATGGGAACGGTGAAGCGTTCGGGCGCTTCGCCGTCGATGGAAATCATCAGATCGGTGAGATCGGGAAGACCTGCGGGGCGGTTGCCCTGATCCTCGACGCGGAGTTTGAGGGTGACCTCTTCGTCGAGAATGGCAAAAGACGGCGCGCTTTCGATCACAAGACGCCGGTCCCAATCTTCCGGCTCCCCGGTGAGCAAAAGATGCACCGGCGCGGGGAAATCCGGGGCGATGTCGACATCATGAAGCTGACCGTCCGAGAGCAGGAACGCCCCCGCAAGCCGCCCGCGCGGCTCGTCGGCCATGGCTTCCGTCAGAGCGGTCATCAAAAGCGTGCCGCGATTGTCGGGCGCATCGCCCAGCGTGATCACCCGCAACTCGGTATTGGGCAGCGCGGACAGGCGCGCTTCCAACGTTGCGCGGGCCTCGTCAAGTTGTCCGGGGCGGGTCGAAAGCATTTGCGAGGCACTTTCATCGACCACGAGGAAGACGATATCGGACAGCGGATCACGCTGTTCTTCGCGGAGCGACGGCCCACAGAGAAAGGCGAGAATGCCAAGGGTCGCCAAAGCGCGGAAGGCCCAGCCGGAGAGCCCCCGGAAGGCCGCAAAGGCGATCAGCAGGGCGGTGAAGGCGGCCAGACCGGCCAGCACCGGCCATGGAATGAGCGGGGAGAAGGCAAGATCGCGGATCATTGGCCCAACCTGTCGAGAAGTGCGGGGACATGGACCTGATCGGATTTGTAATTGCCGGTCAGCACATAGACCACGAGGTTGATGCCGAAACGATAGGCCATTTCGCGTTGCCGTTCGCCTGCGAAGCCACGGCCCACGGGCAGCATCGGAAAGCCGCTATCCTCCACCGCCCAGGCCGCCGCCCAATCGCCCCCGCCAATGATCACCGGAGTCACATTGTCATTGAGGTTGCGAAACGGCATGCCTTCGGCCTGTTCGGAGTCTGGCGAGGCTTCGACCCAAAGCGTGCCTTCGGCATGACGGCCCGGAAAATCGCGCAACAGGTAGAAGGCGCGGGTCAGAACGTGATCCTCGGGGATCTGCTCGAGCGGCGGGATGTCGAGCGGGGAGGCCAGCGCCTGAAGCCGGGTGCCGGTGGGAGTCGCGGCCCCGAAAGCGGCGACATCGGCGTCGCGCGTGTCGAACACGATCACGCCGCCAGTGCGCAGATAGGCGTTGAGCTTGGTATAGGCGGCGGCGGAGGGCATGGGCTGCGTCGTGGTCACGGGCCAATAGAGCAGCGGGAAGAAGCCGAGCGGATCGGTTTCGAGATCAATGCCCATGGGCGCCGCGGGCTCGACGGAGGTGCGCGCGGTGAGCATGTTGGAGAGGCCCTGAAGCCCCGCTTCGGAGGTGCGGTCGAGCGCGGCATCGCCGGTTTTGACATAGGCGAGCGTCAACTCGGAGGAGGCCAGAAGCGCGAAATCGTCGGGGCTTTGGGCGCGCAGATCTTGCGGCGAGAGCGCCAGCGCGAGAAGCAGGATCGGCACGGCGCGCGCGCCGAAAAGCCGCCCGGAAAGCCAGAGCGAGGCCAAAAGATCGGCGGCCAAAAGCGCCAGAGCGGCGAGCAAAAGCGCGGGCGAGAGCGGGCGTTCACGCGCTGCCGTCACACCGGAGAGCGGCACGTCGGAGGGCCAGCTTGCGGCGGTCAGGGTGTCGCCTTCCGCCATCACATTGAGCGCCCGAAGCGCATCGCGGCCCTGATAGAGCCCCGGCGGCGTCGCGCGGGAGGCATGGGCTTCGGCGAACGCCTCGCCTGCGACCGGCGGCACCGTCCCGGCATCCGTGAGCGTGCCGAACCCGTCCATGAGCTGCTGCGGCTGAAGGCTTTGGCCGGAGAGGTCATCGGCCTCCAGAAACGCCGCCTGAGACGTCACGGAAAGCCGGTCCAGCATCGACACAAAAAGCCCCGACAAAGGCAGCGTCGACCATTCGGCATTGGCCGTGACGTGGAACAACACGACCTGCCCCTGCCCCAGCGCCTTGCGTGTCACCAGAGGCGTGCCATCTTCGAGCGTCGCGATGGTGCGGGCGGCCAGTTCGGGATCGGGCTGGGCCATGACCTGCGCATTCACCTCGACATCCTCGGGAACCGGCAGGCCGTAAAACGGCGAGGTCTCGGCAAAGGGGCGCAGGCGTTTCGGCTCGCCCCAGCTCATCGCACCGCCAAGCGTGCGCCCGCCTGCGCGCAGTCTCACTGGCATCAGCGGGTCTTCCGCGTCGCGCGCCACATCGGAGGCGGCGAGTTGCGGCCCGGCGAAGCGCAGGAGCAGCCCGCCTTTGCTCAGCCAGTCCAGAAGATCGGCGCTCTCCCCGCCCGAAAGCTGCGCCACATCGGCCAGAACGATCACATCCGGGTTGGCCATGATCAGGTCTTCCAGAGCACCCTCGATCACATCGGCTTTGCCGAACAGGGCGGCGCGCAGGTAATGCAGTTGCGACAAAAGTTGCAGCCCCTCGCCGCCTTCACGCACGGACACGATCCCGACCTCGCGGCGTTTGAGACTGTCGTCGGTGAGACGTTTGGCCCCGGCGCTGCGCTCGCCTTCGATCTCGAAACGACTGACACGGGCGCGCAATTCGGGAGGCAGATCGAAGATCACCTCTGCCCGCGCGCCATCGAACGTGACCTCTTGCCGTGCCAGCTCGCGCGCCACCCCGGCAGGATCGGTGCCATGGGCGACAACGGTCACGTCGCGCGGCCCCTCGCCTGCGCGCAAAACCGGGAGCGTGACCCCAGTGTCCGTAAGCGACAAAGCCCCAAGCGCCAGACGATCTCGCCCGGTTTCGAACACCGTGACGGGGCCATGAGATTGCAACAGAGACAACACGCGATCGCGCCCGTCGCGCGCCAGACCGTCGGAGAGCCAGAGCGTTTCGACCCCATCGGGGAGCGTGGTCAATGCGCCACTCAAAGCATCCATATCGGGCGCGAAACCGGCGGGTTTGATCCCCGCGAGACGCGGACGCCAGTCTGCGGCGGAGAGAAAGGCGCAGCCTTCGGCGGGCAGATCACTGGCGGGCAGAATGCAGAGGGTTCGCCCGTCGGCCTCCGCCTCATCGAGCGCCTGACCGAGGCGCCCCATACGCAGGGTCCAATCCGGCGCGGAGGCCCAGCTTGCATCCATCAGAACCAGAAGCGGCCCGGAGCCGCCGCGTTCCACACGCGGGTTCAGAACAGGACCGGCGAAGGCAATAATGAGCGCGGCAACCGCCAGCATGCGCAGGAGCAGAAGCCACCAGGGCGTGCGGTCGGCTTCGACCTCGTCGTCCTTCAGACCCAAAAGAAGCGCCACACCGGGAAAGCGGCGTTTGACCGGCGCGGGCGGCACGGCGCGCAGCAAAATCCAGAGGATCGGCAAAAGAGCGAGCGCGAGGAGCACCCAAGGCGCGGTGAAACCAACAGGGCCGAGAATCCACATCAGCGCGGGCCCTCCAAGGCCTCGTAAAGCCACAGAAGTGCGGGCAAATCGGCTCCGTTCGTATGGTGCGTGGCAAACCGCCAACCGGCATGATGGGCGATGCGGCTCAGGTGATCTTTGCGCTCGGCAAGGCGCTCCAGATAGCGGTCGCGCAGATCGCCCGCGCGCAGGGTCTCATGGCGCACGGTCCCGCTCATGGAGGTAAAGACCGTGCGGCCCTGATAAGGAAACGCCTCTTCGGCGGGGTCGAGAATTTGATAGAGCACGCCGGAAATGCCCCGGTCGGAGGCCATGCCGACGGCGTCTTCAATCGCCTCGATGGGGCCGAGGAAATCCGACAGGAACAGAGCGCGGGCATGGGGCAGGAAGAGGCGCGCATCGGGCGCGCCGTAATCCGCTTCGCCCTGTTGTGAGAGGCCTTCGGCGATACGCCGGAGTTGCAGTGTCCCGATGCGGGGCGGCGTGCCGAGAGAGGCGAGTGACACACGTTCGCCGCCTTTCATCAGAAGGATCGACAAAGCCATGGCAAGCAAAGCCGCACGGTCGGATTTCGGTGGGATCGACTTGCCGGAGGTGAAACTCATCGAGGCCGAAAGATCGACCCAGAGATGCACCGACTGCGCCGCCTGCCATTCCTTTTCGCGCACATAATGCCCGTCGGAGCGGCCAGAACGCCGCCAGTCGATGGCACGGCCCGGATCGCCCGCCTGCGCCGGGCGGTATTGCCAGAATTCGTCACCCATGCCGGATTGCCGACGCCCGTGCCCGCCGATCAGCATTGCGCGGGCAAGCTGTTCGGCCCGGGCCTGCAAGGGCGGCAAGGGGGCGGCGAGCGTCTCTGCGCGGGCGCGCAGGGCGGCGGGGGCGGGGTTTTCACTCACGCGGCGGACCGCGCGTCCATGGCGGAGCCGGCCACAGAGGCGATAATCGCGCCCAGATCGTCGCCACGCGCGCGGGCCGCAAAAGTCAGGGCCATGCGGTGAATGAGCACCGGGCGCGCCATGGCCAGGACGTCTTCCGTGCTGGGGGCCAAACGACCGTCGAGCAAAGCACGCGCGCGGGTGGTGAGCATCAGCGCCTGCGCCGCGCGCGGCCCCGGCCCCCAGGCGACGGAGGCGTTCACCGCATCCGTCGCCTCCGGCTCGTTCGGACGGCAGGCGCGCACCAGATCGAGGATCATTTCAACGACCTGTTCGCCCACCGGCATTTTGCGCAACAGGGTCTGTGCGCGGATCAGCTCGGCGGCGGTGAAGACCGGATGCGCTTCGCCCTCATCCGCACCAGTGGTGGCAATCAGGATGTCACGCTCGGTCGCGCGGTCGGGATATTCGACATCGACCTGAACGAGGAAACGGTCGAGCTGAGCCTCGGGGAGCGGATAGGTGCCCTCCTGTTCCAAAGGATTTTGCGTGGCAAGGACGTGAAACGGCGCTTCGAGATCGTGCGGCTGCCCGGCGATGGTGACGGATTTCTCCTGCATCGCCTGCAACAGCGCGGATTGGGTGCGGGGGCTGGCGCGGTTGATTTCGTCGGCCAAGAGGAGTTGACAGAACACCGGCCCTTCGATGAAGCGGAACGCACGCGAACCGTCGGGGGCGGTTTCCAACACCTCGGAGCCCAGAATATCGGCGGGCATCAGGTCGGGGGTGAACTGCACCCGTGCGCCCTTGAGCCCCATGACCGTCGAGAGCGTATCGACAAGGCGGGTTTTGCCCAGCCCCGGAAGCCCCAAAAGCAAAGCGTGGCCGCCGCAGAGCATGGAGGACAACACCAGATCGACCACAGTCTCCTGACCGATGAAACGACGGGTGATCGACGCCTTCGCCTCGGCAAGCTTCGCGCCCAGCGCGTCGATCTCTGCCGCCAGCTCCGCACCGGTCATATCGGTTTCGGTCATGTCGGTTTTTGTCACGGCTTCACCTCCGATGTCATTCCGTGACACTATTAAGGACAGCTACGTCCGAAAGTACAAATGACAAAAGGGTTAAAAGGGGGATTTTCCAATGAGTGTTTCCGCAGAGAGCATTGCCGCGGCGATCAAGTCGGCGGAAGGCCGCGGATTGCCGCCGGTCGAACGCTGGAATCCGCCGTTCTGTGGCGATCTCGATATGCGGATCGCCCGCGACGGGACGTGGCATTATCTCGGCAGCCCGATCGGACGCGCGCCTTTGGTGCGGCTGTTCTCCACCGTCCTGAAACGCGAAGGAGACCGCTATTTCCTTGTGACGCCAGTGGAAAAGGTGGGAATCACCGTCGATGACGCGCCGTTTCTGGCCGTCGATTTCGACGCAGAGGGCGAGGGCGAGGCGCAAAGCCTGACTTTTCTGACCTCGGTCGGCGACCGGGTCACGGCGGATGCGGAGCACCCGATCCGGGTCGCGACCCGCGACGGTGAACCCGCGCCTTACGTGGAGGTGCGTGCGGGGCTTGAGGCGCTGATCGACCGCAAGAGCTTTTTCCGACTCGTTGACCATGCTGTCACGCGGGAGATTGACGGCGAGGCGGTTTTTGGCGTCTGGTCGAAAAACACGTTTTTCGAAATCGCGAAAGCCTGCGACCTGACCTGAACCCTCACCTGAACCCCGCCTGACCCGATGCCCAAATTCGCCGCCAACCTGTCTTTCCTGTTCAAGGAATACCCTTTCCTCGAACGCTTCGCCGAGGCGAAGGCAGCAGGTTTCAAGGCGGTCGAAGTTCTGTTTCCCTATGACGAACCGGCCTCGGAAATTGCCTGGCGGATGCAGGATCTCGACCTCGAAATGGTGCTGATCAATGTGCCGCCGCCAAATTACACCGGGGGCGAGCGCGGCTTTGCCGCCGTGCCGGGATTGGAAGAACGGTTCCGGCGCGATTTCAAACGCGCGCTCAGATATGCCGAGTTCCTCAAGGCCGGGCATATGCATATCATGGCGGGCAAGGCCAAGGGTGTGGTGGCGCTTGAGACCTACAAGCGCAATCTGGCTTGGGCGGCGCAGGAAGCGCCGAACATGAGCCTCACCATCGAACCGATCAACCCGCATGACATGCCGGGCTATTTTCTCGACGATTTCGATCTGGCGATCGAGGTGCTCGATGCGGTGGCGGAGCTGAACCTCGGGCTCCAGTTCGACGCCTATCACGCCCAGATCATCACCGGCGATGCCATAGCCGCCTGGGAGCGTTACGCGCCCTATGTCCGGCACATCCAGATCGCGGGCGCACCGGAGCGGCACGAACCGGTGAAAGGCCTGATCGACTACCCGGCGTTTTTCAAGGCGGTGGACGAGAGCGGCTATTCCGGCTGGATCTCCGCCGAATACATGCCGAAGACACGCACCGAAGACGGGCTCGAGTGGTTCCGGCAGGCGCAATCGGCGTGACGGATCAGCTCAGCGGCTGAACCCCCGGCGCCTCTCCGGCACAGCCCGCCCCGGGCGCTTCGACTTCGAGCGTGGAATGAGCGATGCCGAAACGGTCGCGCAGAACCCGCTTGAGCGCCCCAAGCACTTCGGCCGGATCGCCTGCGGTCACCACATGCGCCTCGACGGAGGTGCGGTGTTCGTCGATCTGCCAGAGATGCACATGGTGCACATCCTCGACCGCCTCGACCTCGGCCATGGCGCGCGCCACGTCCCCCGCCCTGTGCCCTTCCGGCGCGCCGAGCATCAGGATTCGGATCACCGGGCGGATTTCGACGAAGGCGTGCATGAGGATATAGACCGCGATCAGGATGGTCAGGATCGGGTCGATCAACCGCCAGTCCCACAACAGGATCACCACGCCACCGACGATCACCGCCACCGAGGTCCCGGCATCGGCGAGGTTGTGCAGGAAGGCGGCGCGGATGTTCAGACTGTCCTTCGACATGGCCCAGGTGAGCGCCGCCGTCACCAGATCGACGACAAGCGCAATCCCCGCGATGATCACAACGGTCCAGCCCGCCACCTCCGGCGGGTTGAACAGGCGCGAAACCCCTTCGGCGAAGAGATAGACCGAGATCACCACCAATGTGGTGTAATTGACCATCGCTGCCACGACCTCCGCCCGCCCGTATCCAAAGGTCATCGCACCGTCGCGGGGCCGCCGTGCGATCTTGCGCGCGCCAAAGGCGATGACGAGGGAAATCGCATCCGAGAGGTTGTGGATCGCATCGGCGATCAGGGCCATGGAGCCGGAGATCACCCCGCCGACGATCTGCGCAACGGTCAGCAACAGATTGACGGCAATCGCCCCCGCAACGCGCGCGTCGCCCGCATCCGGGGCGATGTGGTGGTGATGGTGATGTGTGTGAGCATGATGATCATGAGCCATGGACCTATCCATGCTCCAATACACGGGAAATACCAGAGGAAATTGCGCCACAGCCGCGGGCGGAACTCGCACCCGATGTGTCCCGGACAGGCCTGACGTGGCTTTATTCCCAAACCGTCGCGCAAGACATCTCACTTATGTGTGAATACGCACATTGCTACAATTTTCACATCAATATAAAAATTTTGGCGATTTCCAGTCAAAATCCCGAAAATGTGATCAGCTTTTTCGCACATCATTAAGTCATATTTTGAATATTAGTTCGTATTTACACAAGAACAACAAAACCCTAAATTCATTTTCATCGAACGGCGCAAAAATACACAGACCGCGCCGGACACCATTAAAGACACAGATACACAAAGGACCAAAACAATGACCTTCTCTCTGAAAACTCTCTCCGCCGCCGCCATCGTTGCCGTTGCAGGTTCCGCCGCTTTCGCTGGCCCGAACTACATCATCCCCGGCGACCAGAGCGATCTGAAAACCGTGGCTTCCGTGGACCTCGTGCGCGCCGATGAAAACGCCACGCTGCAAGTCTACAACTTCCACGGCGGCGAACGCGGCGCCCTGCTCGGTGCCGCCGATGTGAACGCTGGCGCAAACACCAACGTCAAAGTGCGTCTGACCGCCGCTCCGACCTCCGACGTGGAATTCGTTCTGGTTGGCAGCAACGGCACGCCGCTCGCAATCAAAACCGCCGACACCTACCAATAAGCGGTCGGCAAACCTCCGGGGGGCGCCTGCGCCCTTCCCCACGACACACACGAAAACGCCGCCGGGTTTCCCGACGGCGTTTTTCCACAAACGGGGCTTGCGATCAGGAGCGCCGCAACGCCTCCACCACGGCGGCAAGTCCGATCAGCAGTGCCGGCTGGAATGTGGCAGCAGCGAAACTCAGGAGAAAGTTGATCAAAGCATATCCGCTGCCCAACGCCCCCGTGCGGGCACTTGCGTAAGAACTGACCATCACCCCCATGACTTGCGCCACGAACAAAAGCACCGCAATCCCCACAAGGATGCGCGGGGCGTCTTCAATGATTTTCATGATTTCCTCTTGAATGTCTGGACAAATATCAGTCGCCGAGCTTTGCATGCACCTCGGCCAGATCTATCTCACCGGTCGGCATCTTGTTGGCCGGGTTTTCGAAATCGTATTTGAAAAGCTGGAAATCCTTTTTGTAGATTTCCCACATCAGATGCATCGAAAGGTCGTCAAAATAATCCTCCACCGGATGCAGCCGCTTCGGCCCATGACCCTCGGATTCGTTGAAGCGCGGAATTTGCGCCAGGTCGACCGGATAGGGTGTCTCGATATGATCGAGCACCTCCTGCATGCCCTCGTTGAATTTCTCGGTGAAGAAAATCTTGTCGTAAGTGCCGCCGTTCACAATGAACGTGGACACATGCCCCGCCATCGCGGACCAGTGAATGTCCGGGTCCATCGGGCGGCGAAAACGGATGGTGTCGCGCACGAACAAAAGGAATCGGCGGAAGCTGGCGATCTGGTCGAACTCCTGCTTGCCGTCCTCGCCGCCGACCTCGATACCGTATTTCTGGATGAGCTGTGGCACGAGCTTGCCGCGATAGCGGCTGCCGTTGCGCTGAATGCCACAGATCTTGTCGAAAAACGATGACAAAACCCGGGTGTAGGGATTGCGCACACAGGTGAAGGCATAGGATTTATGCGCCAGGACATTGGCTTCGATCGGCGCCTGGCTTTCTTCTTGCGACCATTTGTGCAGGCGATCCTTGCTGTCGTGAATGTCACCGTCGAAGAACTCGCCGTGGTCGGAATAGAACATGATCTGACCGATGGTCGAACAGGCACATTTCGGGACAACGCGGTATACCACGCTCTCGCTTTCGGTCATCCAGGTTCCGGGAAAGCCCATATTTACCACAACTCCGTTTATGTCGCGACACCCGCGCGCCTTTTCGCTTTAAAAGCAAATTCGCCTTGATTATTCAATGATTGGTTACGCTTGTATGTGAACAATGCGTTAGAAATGAGGTTACGGTTTCCAATATGGCACGAATTGCCTTCATCTTGCTGTGCCATAAGGACCCGGAAGCGATCATAGATCAAGCCCGGCGTCTGACCCGTGCGGGCGACTACATCGCCATCCATTTCGACGCGCGCGGCGGCAAGGAAGCGTTCGAGGCGATCCGGGAAGGGCTCAAGGACAATCCCAACGTCGCCTATGCCACCAAGCGGATCAAATGCGGCTGGGGGGAATGGAGCCTTGTCGAAGCCACGCTTTACGCGATTGAGGCGGCGGAGGCGGCCTTTCCGCGCGCCACGCATTTCTACATGCTCTCGGGCGATTGTATGGCGATCAAGACCGCCGAATATATCCACGATTACCTCGACCGCGAGGATGTGGATGTCATCGAAAGCTTCGACTTTTTCGAGAGCGACTGGATCAAGACCGGGATCAAGGAAGAGCGGCTGATCTATCGCCACTGGTTCAATGAGCGCACGCATAAGTGGCTGTTTTATCAAAGCTTCTGGATGCAGCGGCGGCTTGGCCTGCAACGCGAGATCCCCGAGGATCTGCAAATCATGATCGGCTCGCAATGGTGGTGCCTGCGCCGCCGCACGATCGAATGGATTCTCGATTTCACCCGGAGCCGCAAGGATGTGATGAAATTCTTCCGCACCACATGGATTCCCGACGAGACATTCTTTCAGACCCTCGTGCGCCATCTCGTGCCGGAAAACGAGATCAAGACGCGAACGCTCACCTTTCTGATGTTCACCGATTACGGCATGCCCGTGGTGTTCTATAACGACCACTACGACCTTCTCCTGTCGCAGGATTATCTGTTCGCTCGGAAAATCTCTCCCGAAGCCAAGGAGTTGAAAAAACGCTTGGGCGATCTGTTCGCTGCCACCGGGGTCGAGTTCCAGATTTCCAACGAAGGGCGGTCGCTGTTCAACTTCCTCACCGGGCGCGGACGGGACGGGCGGCGGTTCGCGCAACGCTTCTGGGAGACCGAAAGCACACTGGGCCGGGACCGCGAGCTTTTGATGATCGTCTGCAAGAAATGGCACGTCGCCAAGCGACTGGTCTCACGGATCAAGGATCACTCCGACATTCCCTGTCTCGAATATCTGTTCAACGAGGAAAACACCAACCTGCCCGATCTCGGAGGCATCGAGAAAAGCCTCGAGAAACGCACCCGGCACCGGCGGGCCTGGGTGCGGATGCTGTTCGACTATTTCGACGCCGACAAGATGGTGGTCTGTCTCGACCCGCAGGGCATCGAACTGATCCGCGATTTCAATGCCGACCGCTCCGGCACGCGGGTGCTTGAGATCGACTGCGAGTTCACCGACGACTATCTGGCGGGTCACGCCAAACGCACCGGGCTTGCGGGGGAACAGACGCCCGAAGAGGCGCTCCAGCGCCTGTTGCCGACGATCCGCGCCGACATCAATCACGAGAGCGACCGCATCCGCGACGCCGAATTCGACCATTACGAGCGCATCTCGCAATCCAGCACCCCGGAGGAAAATGCGCGCCCCCTTGCCCGCTTCCTCGGCATTCCCGAAGAAACCGCGCGCGAGATCGTCTCGATGCACTACCTGTTTTCCGACTGAGCCTTTTTCGTTTAATCTGAAACGGATTGAACGAAAACGTCACCACATCGCTTTGCGATTGCGACGTTTTGAAAACCTGAGTACCTCGGATTTCGAGACACGCTGCAAGGGAGGCCACGATGCCCTACACCTATGACGATCAGAATATCTTTGCGAAAATCCTGCGTGGCGAGATCCCCGCGAAGCCGGTTTTCGAAAGCGAGCACACACTGGCCTTCCCCGACATTTCGCCGAAGAAAAAGGCCCATGTGCTGGTGATCCCGAAAGGCCCCTACCGCTGCTACGACCATTTCGTACAGGCGGCCTCCGATGCCGAACAGCTCGATTTCTTTCGCTCCGTGGCCAAGGTGGCCGAACGTGTGGGCGTGGCCGAATCCGCGGGCGGTGACGGGTTTCGCCTGATCACCAACTCCGGCGCGAACTCGCATCAGGAAGTGCCGCATTTCCACGTCCACCTCCTGGGCGGCGAACCCTGCGGGCCGCTGGTCTGCGACTGAGATTTACATCATATCATGAGAAAACCCCGCGAAACGCGGGGTTTTTATTGAGTATTTCAACCATCGGAAAACCGGATCTCATTTCCCTGAGGTCAGATTGACGAAGACGTCTTCCAGATCGGGCTCCATCGTGCGCACATCGCCAATGGTGATCCCCGCCGCCTGCACCGCGTCGATGATCGCACCGACCGAGGTCTGACGCCGGGAAAAATCGAAGGACAGCGTGCCATCCCGGCGCCGCTCCATCTTGACGCCTTCGGGCAGGCCCACGATCTCGGGGGCCGCGCCCTCCGGTTCGATCACAAGCGTCTTGGCATCCATCATCCCCAGCAGGTTTTTCGTCGTGTCGCGCTTGATCAGCTCGCCATGATTGATGATGGCGATCTCGTCACACATCTCCTGCGCCTCTTCGAGGTAATGCGTGGTCAGGATGATCGTCATGCCGCGCTCTTCGTTAAGCTTGCGGACATTGGTCCAGAGCATCTGACGCAGCTCGATATCGACCCCTGCGGTGGGTTCGTCGAGCACGAGGATCTGCGGGTTGTGCACCAGCGCCTTGCCAAGCAAAAGCCGCCGCCGCATCCCGCCCGAAAGCGTCCGGGCATAGGAATCGGCCTTGTCGGTCAACCCGATCAATTCAAGAATCTCATCGGTGCGCCGATCGCGTTTCGGCACGCCATAAAGCCCGGCCTGCACCTCAAGCGCGCCACGCGGAGTGAAGAACGGATCGAGGTTCAGTTCCTGCGGCATCACCCCGATGGCGGCGCGCGACTGACGCGGGTTCACATCCTGATCGAAGCCCCAGATCTTCACCCGACCGGAGGTCTTGATCACCAGCCCGGCAAGGATGTTGATCATCGTCGACTTGCCCGCACCGTTCGGCCCCAGCAGGCCAAAGATCGAGCCTTGCGGGATGCTCAAATCCACTCCCTTGAGCGCCTCTTTCGGCGCCTGCCCCTTGCCCCCCGCATAAGTCTTGCGCAGGGCTTCGATCTCGATTGCGTGTCTCATGCATTCCCTTTCCGGGGCCGAGTGCCCGCGGTTTGCCTCTTGTCCGCATCCCGCGGATGACTATCATGCAGGCCTGATCTAGGCGGTCTCTGGGCACTCGGCAACCGCACGGGCCACACAGCCCCCCTTGCAAAGACCCACACGCTCCGCCAAAGACTGTGCTGACCGCACGTTCAAAGCAAAAGGAACGACAGAGATGACGATTGAAGCGCCGGAAACCGAAGTGGTCTCCTCCTGGAAAGTGGCCTGCGATGGGGGCGAGGGCGCGCTTGGACATCCGCGCGTCTGGCTCGTGATTCCGCATGACACGGGGTTTGTCGAATGCCCCTATTGCGACAAGAAATACATCCACGAAAGCGCCCGCCTCAGCGACGCGTGAGCGATTTTTCCGGAATGTTCTCTTTTCATTAAGGCTTGGCCTGTAACGTCTTTCCAACAGACTTGGGAGACGCATCATGCCTTCGGCCCGTCAAATCGCGCTCGTGCGCAACAATTTCCGGGCGCTTTCACCGAAGCGACCGGATATTTTTATCCCTGTCTACGACCGGCAAGTCGGGGAAGATCCCAAGGCCGCAGCGCAATATGACGGCAGCCTGTGCCAACGTGCACGCGTGCTGGACGGGCTGATCGAACTCGCACTTCTCTCGGCCGATCATCCCACCGCCCTGTTTGCGACATTGCACAAGATGGGGCAGGACTATGCGCATTACGGCTCGTGGCGTGAAAAGCACCCCTTCCTGATCGGGCAAATCATCAAGGCCTTTGCCGAAGCGACCGATACGAATTGGACGGACGAATTGGCCGACGCCTGGGAGCAATTCCTCTATTTCATGGCGGAAGGCATGCTCGAAGGGGTGAATTCCTCCCGCGTGGCCTGAGCGGGCAGGCGAAGGACAAAATGGCGCGCAAGCGCTCCGCCCCGGCTTAGGTGCTTGCAGCCGGTCCGGGCTTCCGTGTTATCAAGGCGCGAATGAAACCGGGACGGGAAACGCGCAACATGACATTCGGCAAGGGCAGCCACCTGCATCTGATCGACGGATCGGCCTTTATCTTTCGGGCCTATCATGCGCTTCCCCCGCTGACGCGCAAATCCGATGGCCTCCCGGTGGGCGCCGTCTCGGGTTTTTGCAACATGCTTTACAAGTATATCGAGGACGCCAGTGGCAATGACGCACCGACCCATGCGGCGGTGATTTTCGATCATTCCGGCAAGACCTTTCGCAACGATCTCTACCCCGCCTATAAGGCGAACCGCCCGCCCGCGCCCGAAGACCTCGTGCCGCAATTCCCGCTGACCCGCGAAGCGACCCGCGCGTTCAACGTCGCCTGCATCGAAATTCAGGGCTTCGAGGCCGATGACATCATCGGCACGCTGGCGCATCAGGCGCGCGACGCCGGTGGCCGGGTGACGATCATCTCCTCGGACAAGGACCTGATGCAGTTGGTCGGCGACGGGGTCGAGATGCTCGACCCGATGAAGAACAAGCGCATCGACCGCGAAGGCGTCGAGGAGAAATTCGGTGTCGGCCCGGAGCGCGTCGTGGACGTTCAGGCGCTTGCGGGCGATTCGGTCGACAACGTGCCGGGCGCGCCGGGGATCGGGCTCAAGACCGCCGCGCTTCTGATCAACGAATTCGGCGATCTCGACAGCCTGCTCGCCCGCGCCGAAGAGATCAAACAACCGAAACGCCGCGAAACCCTGATCGAGAAAGCCGAACAGATCCGGATTTCCCGCGAGCTGGTGAAACTCGTCTGCGACATGGAGCTGGATTTCACCCTCGACACGCTCGAAGTGCAGGAACCGGATGCAGACAAGCTCTTGGAGTTCCTGTCGAAAATGGAATTCCGCACCATCGTCAAACGCGTCTCCGACAAGTTCGGCGTCGCGCCGCCTGCAATCCCCGAGGCTCCCTCGACGGCCAGCGCCCCCGACGCCCCCGCGACGCCGGAATCGAAACCTTTCGACACCGCGGCCTATGAAAAGGTCTCGACCATGGGCGCGCTCGAACGTTGGATCGACGCGATCTATGCCCGAGGTTATGTCGCCGTCGACACGGAAACCACCGGGCTCGACGAAATGGTCGCCGATCTCGTGGGCGTGTCGCTCTGCGTCGAGCCGGGCGTGGCCTGTTACATTCCGGTCGGTCATACGGTGGGAGAGGACGATTTGTTCGGCGGCTCGAACCTTGTCGACGGGCAGCTCGCCAAGAACATGGTTCTGGACGCGCTCAAACCCGTGCTTGAGGACCCGGGCATCCTCAAGATCGGTCAGAACACGAAATACGACGCGAAGATTTTCGCGCGCAACGGGATCAAAGTCGCCCCCTGTGACGACACGATGCTGATATCCTACGCGCTTCACGCCGGGATCAACGGCCATGGCATGGATACGCTCTCCGAACGCTATCTGAACCACACCCCGATCCCGACGAAAGAGCTTCTGGGCAGCGGAAAATCGGCGATCACATTCGACAAGGTGGAGATGACAAAGGCCGTCGCCTACGCCGCCGAGGACGCCGACGTCACCCTGCGCCTCTGGCAGATGTTCAAACCACAGCTCCACGCCGAACGCGTCACCACGGTCTATGAGACACTGGAACGCCCGCTCTCGCCCGTGCTCGCCAGGATGGAAATGGCGGGCGTACTCGTGGACCGCGATGTGCTCTCGCGCATGTCCAACGCCTTCGCCCAGAAAATGGCCGGACTGGAAGACGAGATTCACCAACTCGCGGGCGAAAATTTCAACGTCGGCTCGCCGAAACAGCTTGGTGAAATTCTTTTCGACAAAATGTCCCTGCCCGGCGGGAAAAAGGGCAAGACCGGCGCCTATGCCACCGGCGCCGACATTCTCGAAGACCTCGCCGCCGAAGGCCACGAGTTGCCCGCCCGCGTGCTCGACTGGCGCCAGCTTTCCAAGCTGAAATCGACCTACACCGATGCGCTTCAGACCTTCATCAACGCCGAAACGGGACGCGTTCACACCTCGTACCTGCAAACCGGCGCGGTCACCGGGCGGCTGTCCTCCTCCGACCCGAACCTGCAAAACATCCCGGTGCGTTCAGAGGAGGGCCGCCGCATCCGCGAGGCCTTCATCGCCCCCAAGGGTCGCAAGCTGATCTCGCTCGACTATAGCCAGATCGAGCTGCGCATCCTCGCCCATGTCGCGAACATCGACAGCCTGAAACAGGCCTTCCGCGACGGGCTGGACATTCACGCCATGACCGCCTCCGAGATGTTTGGCGTGCCGATCGAAGGCATGGACCCGATGGTCCGCCGCCAGGCCAAAGCGATCAACTTCGGCGTCATCTACGGCATCTCCGGTTTCGGCCTCGCCCGCAACCTGCGTATCCCGCGTGCCGAGGCACAGGGCTTTATCGACCGTTATTTCGAACGCTTCCCCGGCATCAAACAGTACATGGACGACACGGTGGAGTTCGCAAAAGATCACAAATACGTCCAGACCCTGTTCGGTCGCAAAATCCACACGCCGGAAATCGGCGCCAAAGGCCCGCAGGCGGGTTTTGCCAAACGTCAGGCGATCAACGCGCCGATCCAGGGCTCCGCCGCCGACATCATCCGCCGCGCCATGATCCGCATGCCCGAGGCGATCAAGGACCTGCCCGCCACCATGCTGTTGCAGGTGCATGACGAATTGATTTTCGAAGTGGACGAAGATGCCTGCGATGCGGTGATCGAGGTGGTCAAGGACGTGATGGAAAACGCCGCCGCCCCTGCCGTGCATCTCGATGTCCCGATCGAAGTGGACGCGGGCATCGGCGACACCTGGGCGGAAGCGCACTAGACGTTTCCTTTGCTGTCCAAATACTCAAAACGGCGCGCAGGTGGAAACCCGCGCGCCGTTTGAGTATTTAGACCATCCGAAAAGCCTCAGATCAGCCCCTGTTTCTGGAACAGAATCTTCATGTCCGTCTCGGGGCGCGGCCCGATGTGAGAGATGACCTCGGCGGCGGCGACGCAGCCCATGCGCCCGCTGGTCTCAAGGCTCTGGCCGGTGGCCAAACCATAGAGGAAGCCCGCCGCGAACTGATCGCCCGCGCCGGTGGTGTCGACCGGCTGCACGCGATGCACCGGCACAACGGCCTCCTCGTCCCCGCGCACCAGCACCACGTCGGAGCCGGAGCGGGTGCAGACCACCAGCCCGGATTCGCTTGCTGCAGTTTCCAGCGCCGTCGAGAGGTCCGTCTGGTAGAGGCTTTCCCACTCGTGCTCGTTGCCGATCACGAAATCCATTTCCTTCACAAATTTACGGAAATCGTCACGGTGACGGTCGACGCAGAACGGATCGGACAGCGAAATCCCGACCATGCCGCCCGCCTTGTGGGTCAGCTCGGCGGCGCGGTTGAACGCCTCCTTGCCCTTGGGTTTGTCGTAGAGATAGCCTTCGAGGAACATGATCTCCGTGTCGGACGCCGCCGTTTCTGGCACGTCCTGCGACGAGATTTCCGAGGAAATCCCGAGATAGGTGTTCATCGAGCGCTCCCCGTCCGGCGACACGAAAATCATCGACCGCGAGGTCGGAAGCTCGCCGCCCTGCACCGGCGGATTGACGAAGGCCGTGCCATCGGCCTCCATTTCGGCGGCGTAGAACCGCCCCAGAGCGTCGTCATGCACCCGGCCGATAAAGCCGGTTTTCAGCCCCAGCGCGCCAAGCCCCGCCAGCGTATTGGCGACCGAGCCGCCCGGCGTCTGCACCCGGTTGGTCATCGCACCGTATAGCATCTCGCCCCGTGCGCGCTCCACAAGCTGCATGATGCCCTTTTCGATCCCCATGAGTTCAAGGAAATTGTCATCGGCCTGGGTGATCACATCGACGATGGCGTTGCCGATGCCGACAACCTGATAGGTTTTAGTCAAGGTTCTTCTCCTCGAAGTCACAGAGGTCACGGATGAGACAGGCGCTGCATTTCGGCTTGCGCGCGGTGCAGGTATAGCGCCCGTGCAGGATCATCCAGTGATGGGCATGTTGTTGAAATTCGGCGGGAATATGGTCTTCGATGGCGCGCTCGACCGCGACGACATCCTTGCCGACCGCGACGCCCGAGCGATTACCGAAACGAAAGATATGGGTGTCCACCGCCTGCGTCGGCACATGCCACCACATGTTCAGAACGACATTGGCGGTCTTGCGCCCGACGCCCGGCAGACTCTCCAGAGCGGCGCGCGACGAGGGCACTTCGCCCTCGTACTGATCGACGAGAATCTGGCTCAGTTTAATGACGTTCTTGGCCTTGTTGCGGTAAAGCCCGATGGTCTTGATGTGCGCGATCAGCCCCTCTTCGCCGAGATCGAGCATCTTTTGCGGTGTGTCGGCGATCTTGAACAGCTCTTTCGTCGCCTTGTTCACGCCCTTGTCCGTGGCCTGCGCAGACAGTGCCACAGCCACCACGAGCGTATAGGCATTGGTATGATCGAGTTCCCCCTTCGGCTCCGGCTCGGCGGCTCGGAAGCGGGTGAAAATCTCTTTGATCGTGTGATAATCGAGCTGTTTCGTCATAAAGGTTCTAATGCCTTGTCCGGCCCGGTCGGGCAAGCTGTTCCTGTGTCGCGAAAAGTTTTCATAAAATGCGATGCAAACAAAGGGCAAATCGCCCTGGGCGATTAAACTCGCGTTCAGGTCTCTGCCGCAAAATGCCCCGTGAATTTCGGGAAAATCGACATGACTGAGAACACGGCAATGGACAACGGCGCAGCGCCTGGCGCCCTCTCCGGATTTGGCCCCGGCGTGGTCGTCGAAACGACGGAGGGCCCACAACCGGTCGAATGGCTGCGACCCGGAGATCTCCTTCTGACCCGCGATCACGGCTACCGCCCGGTGATCTGGACCGGGCGCAGCCCCCTCTCCGTCGCTCCGCCCGTGCGCATTGCCGCGGGTGCGCTCGGAACACGCATTCCGGATCGCGATCTTGTCCTGTCCTCGGCCCATCACGTGCTGTTGCGCTCACCACAGATCGAACTGCACTTCGCGACAGAGGAGGTGCTCGTGCCGGTCTCCGACATCGCGACAGAGGAGGAAAGCGGCATGTCCCTGGCGGACCCCGCCTATGGCTATTGCCACATTGTCATGGGCCAGCATGAGCTCATTCTGGCGGAAGGGGTCTGGCTCGAAAGCCTGTTTCCCGGGGAGACCACGCTCAACCTGCTCGGCGCCGTGGCGCGTGCCGAGATCGCCACGAGACTCGGTCAGGATGCCATGGCGCGGCTGCATACGGCCCGCCCCCTGCTCCTCCCCGGCGAGGCCGCCGTCCTGCATCCCCGCTCCGCCATCGCTGCCACACGCATGGCAGCCTGATCCGAATGGAACGGATCACAGAGCTTTGCACAAGTTTCGGGTCGGCACGGTGGCCCCGGTCCGCTAATCTCCGGGCATGTCACTCCGGAGCACCGCCTTGTCCACCCTGCCCCTCGAAGACCGTTATCATTACAACATCATCCGGCGCGCCATCGACCTGATCGACGCCGCCGCCCTGCCCCTGTCGCTTGACGCCTTGGCCGCCGAGCTGGGCATGAGTCCGCATCATCTGCAAAAGCTTTTCACCCAATGGGCCGGCGTCTCGCCGAAACGCTTCCAACAATATCTCACGCTCGGTCATGCCAAGGCACTGATCGACAACCGCCACACCATGCTCGACACCGCTGACGCCACCGGGCTTTCGAGCACCGGTCGCCTGCATGACCTGTTCCTGCGCTGGGAGGCGATGACCCCGGGGGAATTCGCCCGTAAAGGCGATGGTCTCAACATCTCCTACGGGCTCTGCACCACCCCCTTTGGCGAAGCCCTCGCCATGGCAACCGATCGCGGGCTTTGTGCCCTGGCCTTCACCTCGGAAACCGGTCGCGAGGCGGCCTTCGCCGATCTCTCTGCCCGCTGGCCCGCCGCACATTATGTCGAAGCGCCTGAAACCATCCGGCCGCTGATCGACACGGCACTTGGCGGAGGAACCATGCCGCTCCACCTTATCGGCGCGCCGTTCCAGATCAAGGTCTGGGAAGCTCTCCTCTCGATCCCCTCCGGGCATGTCACCACCTATTCCGACATCGCCCAAGCCATCGGCAACCCGAAAGCCGTGCGTGCGGTCGGCACCGCCGTCGGACGCAATCCGGTGAGCTGGCTGATCCCCTGCCACCGGGTGCTGCGCAAGACCGGCGCTCTGGGCGGCTATCACTGGGGCCTGCCGGTGAAACGCGCGATTCTGGCCTATGAAAGTGCGCAGGCCGACGCGACGCGGCCCGATGCGCCTGAGCGAAAACCCGCCACATTCGCGTGATCGCTCAAAATCCACCGTGCCAGAGGCAAGCGACAGCGCTAAAACCAGCGTCAAGAGCAGTTTTTCAGGAGGATCAAACATGAAATCCCCGCTTTACATCGCCATCCCGCTGGTCTCCGCCTTCGGCCTGACCGCCTGTATGGACACTTACGATGCCAATTCCAAAGCCACGCAAGGCGCGGTCGTCGGCGCCACCCTCGGCGGCATCGCTGCGGCGGCCACCTCGGGCAAGAATGACAAGCTGGCCAAGACCGCCGTCGGCGCGATGATCGGCGGAGCCATCGGTGGCGCCATCGGCACCCAGCTCGACAAACAGGCCGCCGATCTCCAGCAATCCATGGGGAATGGCGACGTCAAAATCGTCAACACCGGTTCGCAGCTCATCGTGACCATGCCGCAGGACATCCTGTTCGCCACCGACAGCGCCGTCGTCGTGCCCTCGCTGCAAGACGACCTGCGCGCTCTGGCCTACAACCTTCAGGATTATCCGAGCACCACGGTGCAGATCATCGGCCACACCGACAACACCGGCTCGGCCACCTACAACCAGGAACTGTCGACCCGCCGCGCCTCTGCCGTTGCGACCATCCTGCGCGCCAACGGTGTCGCCTCCGGTCGGATTCAGGCCTTTGGCCGTGGCGAGGATGCCCCCATCGCAACCAACCTGACCCCCGAAGGCCGGGCGCAGAACCGTCGCGTGGAGATCGTCATCACCCCGATGACCTGATCTGTTGTTCAGCCACGATTTCGAAAGGCCGGGGCATGCTCCGGCCTTTTTTCATGCCGGTTTTTCTCATGGCTCCCTGCCCGGCGCGGCCCTATAATCTGCCCAAAGGAGCCGCCATGCCGTTTCAGAGAATCCAAGCCGAAAAGCTCAGCGCCTCCGTCGTGCGGCAGATCGAGCTTCTGATCCTGCGCGGCATTCTGCGCCCCGGCGAACGCCTGCCCTCAGAGCGCGATCTGGCGGAGCGGCTCGGCGTCTCCCGGCCATCGCTGCGAGAAGCCATTTCCGAATTGTCCGCCAAGGGGCTGATCGAGACCCGTGCCAATGCCGGGGTGTTCGTGGCCGATGTCCTGGGGTCCGCCTTCTCGCCCGCGCTCGTGTCGCTCTTCGCAAGCCATGACGAGGCAGTGTTCGATTACGTCGCTTTTCGCCGCGACATGGAGGGGCTCGCCGCCGAGCGCGCCGCGAAACTGGCCTCCGACACCGATCTCAAGGTGATCGACGCGATCTTCCGCAAAATGGAAGCGGCCCACCCCAAGCGCAATCCCTCAGAAGAGGCGCGACTCGACGCCGAATTTCACCTCGCCATCATCGAAGCTTCGCATAACGTGATCATGCTGCACATGATGCGCTCGATGTTCGATCTGTTGCGCGAGGGCGTGTTCTACAACCGCTCCGTGATGTTCAAGCAACGCACCAACCGCGCCCAGCTTCTCGACCAGCATCGCGCGATCAACGAGGCCCTTCAGGCCCGGACCCCGGAGGCCGCCCGCGCCGCCGTGACGCGCCATCTCGACTATGTCGAAGAGGCGCTCAAGGATCAGCAAAAATTCGAACAGAATGAAGAGATCGCCCGCCTGCGCTACGCCCATGAAACGGGGCGTGCTTAAGTCATAGCCGCGAGATTTCATCGACACAGACCCAAGCAAAAGCGTGCATCTTGGAACAGGTGCACGTCGATTGGAATATATATAATTCTCCATATTGTTGCGCTTAAAGAGGTTTCATAGGGCTGAAGGAGTTTCAAACGCCATGTGCGTCCAGATGAATTCCTGTTGGAGCCATATTGATGAAATGTCTTGGAGAAACTCCCAGTCCGCTTTCTCCGCGTCAGGCCCAGGTGCTATGCCTTCTTGCTCATGGGTATCGCTTGGGAGAAGTGGCCCTGCATCTGGGAATCAGCGATTCCGCCGTTAATCTCTATCTCTCGAACACCAGACGAAAACTTGGCCTGAAGACAAACGAACAATGTCTGGCATTGGCCGTCCACAACGGCTGGCTGAAACAGGATTGCCTGTCTCACAGCCTGGATAAAGCCCGTTAGACCGCACCACAAACTTCCTCAGAGAAACAGGATCATCCAGTGATATTCCTTCTTGGCTATCTCTCTCTCATGGCGGCAATTTTTGGGGCACTGTTGAGCTATGCGTATTTCTTTTATGCCCAAAATGCTTTGCTGACACGGTTGCAACTGGGGATCCTTGCCTTTTTGGCCGCCTTGTTCATAGCCTTGAGCTTATATTTTGGCCGATTGGTGCTCGTCTTGTTCCAAGAATAGAAAAAGCCCCGCTTTTGGCGGGGCTTTTCAATTCGGGGTCAGATCGATCCGGTCAGGAAACCGATCAGTGCAGCTTGGCGCCGACCTCGTCGATCGACGCGTCGATCATGGCATTGGCTTCGGTTGCACCCATGTTCTTCGCGATCACGTCCGCAGCGGCAGCCACGGCGACAGAGATCGCGGTGTCACGCACTTCGCGCACGGCGGCAGCTTCGGCGGCGTCGATCTGCTCGGCGGCGGCGGCCAGACGACGGGCGATGGAGGCCTTGAGGTCCTCTTTCGCCTTGTCCGCGGCGGCTTCCGCATCCTTCTTCGCCTGAGCGACGATGGCATCGGCCTGCGCCTGGACTTCACGCTGTTTGCGCTCGTAGGAGGCCAGGATCGACTGGGCCTCTTCGCGCAGCGCACGGGCCTCGTCGAGCTCGGATTTGATGCCTTCGGCGCGCTGCTCCAGCATTCCGCCGATCATCGACGGAACTTTTTTCCAGAACAGGATGCCAACGAACACGAGAAAGCCCAGAAGGACGATCAGGTTGGTGTTGGTGAGCGTCCAGAAATGGCCCGAAAACGGGTTGGAGCTTGCGGCGAGTGCCGGGGTGGCGGTGGTGAGGGCGAGAAGGAGAGAAAGTTTTTTCATGTCCTTAGCCTTTCATCCGTGCGGTGACGGCCGCAGTGACGGTGCGTGCATCGGCGGTGGTGCCGAGAGCGGCCACGAGTTCCTTGGCGGTCTCCTTGGCGACTTCTTTCACGCTGTCGACCGCGCCGGCACGGATCTCGTCGATCGCTTTCGCCGACTCGGCAGCCTTGGCGGAAATCTCCGCATCGGCTTTCGCGGTGGCGGCATCGAGATCGGCCTGAATGGCGGCACGGGTCTCGCCCGCAATCTGTTGGGCTTGTGCTTTGGCTTCGGCGAGCGCGGCGTCATAGGCCGCCTCGGCCTCTTTCGCCTTGAGCTTGAGCTCTTCGGCGGCGGCGATGTCGTTCATGATCGTGCCGGAGCGCTCGGCGAGCACCGCGGAGATGCGCGGCAGGGCGATCTTGGACAGCACGAAATAGATCACGACGAGCGTGACCAGAAGCCAGAAAATCTGGTTGGGGAAAGTTGCGAAGTCGAGCTGCGGCATGCCTGCCTCAGCGGCGCCGTGTGCGGCGTCTACGACCTCTGCCCCATGCGTCTGAGTTGCCATCTTATTCTCCTGATTCTGACCTGTTCTCCCGGTGACGGGAGAGACCCCTTTTATGTGGTCGCAATGCCCATAGTGAAAATCACATGGCGAAAATCATCCGATTTTCTCAGCATTGCTCACATATTACGCGAGGGTGGGACTGTTAGGAGTCCCACCCTGCCGTAAGGATGGAGCGTCGGATCAGACGGCGAACATCAGCAGAAGCGCGACGAGGAACGAGAAGATCCCCAGAGCTTCCGCGAAGGCCATGCCGATGAAGAGGGTCGCGGTTTGCGACGCAGCGGCGGACGGGTTGCGCAGAGCGCCGGAGAGGTAGTTGCCAGCAACATTACCCACACCCATGGCGGCGCCGCCCATACCGATGGCGGTCAGACCAACACCGATGTATTTGCCGAGTTCTGCGATATTGCCTTCCATTGTGATATCTCCTTACGTTGGAATTGGCTGGATAGAGTTCGGACCCTTGCGGACCGGATCAGTGAGCCGGGTGCAGCGCGTCTTTCAGATAGACACAGGTCAGAATGGTGAACACGTAGGCCTGGATGAAGGCCACGAGGATTTCGAGAGCGTACATACCTGTAATCGCAAGAATGGATACAGGGGTGACCACGACACCGATCCCAGAGAACAGGATAATCGGAGCGAAACCGGCGAAAACTTTGATCACGGCGTGACCGGCCATCATGTTACCCGCAAGACGGATAGAGTGGCTGACGGGACGCACGAAGTAGGAGATCAGCTCGATCACCGCGAGAAGCGGGCGCACGGCCATCGGCGCGGAGCTGACCCAGAAGAGGGCGAGGAATTTGGAGCCGTTCTTCACGAAACCGAGGATGGTCACGAAGAGGAACACCAGAACCGCGAGCACGCCGGTGACGGCGATGTGGGACGTGGTGGTGAAGGAGAGCGGCAGAAGCCCAAGCATGTTCGAGAAGACGATGAAGATGAACAGGGTCATCACATAGGGGAAGTATTTCACGGCATCCTTGCCGGTCACTTCCTCAAGCATCTTGTAGACGAAACCGTAGGTCAGCTCGGCGATCGACTGGCCCTTGGAGGGCACGACCGCGCGGCCACGGGAGCCGACGACCAGAAGCAGGATCACACCGACAACGGCGATCGCCATCCACAGCGTCACGTTGGTGATCGTGTACCAATGCACCGGACCATCGCCGAACAACGGCGTGACCTTGAACTGGTCCATCGGGTGGAAAACAAGGCTGCTCTCGGAACCATGTGCTTCAGTCGCCACGTTCAATCCCTCTCATCACGTGCGGGCGTCCCCGCGTTGTCGTCTTCGGCCGCCTTCTGTTCAGCGACCTGTTGTTTTTCAATGTCCCGCGCGGTGCGCATCATCGTCTTGACGCCGGCCGCGAGACCAAATCCGATAAACAGCACGAGGAAAAGGGGCGTTGTCCCCAACAGCTTGTCCAAGCCGAACCCCATGCCGAAGCCAATCAACAGACCGGCCACAAGTTCCGTCACCATCCGCCAGGCCATATTGGCCTGGGAAAAGTGCTCTTCGCCGCGGGAGGTCTTCGGCTTTTGCGCCTCTTTCACCTTTGCGATCCGATCTTCCAGAGCGCGCAAACGCCCGGGATCATGCGGGTCGGTCATGGTGAAAGCCCCCTTGGTCACTTGCGGGCAAGCTATGCGGGGGGGGATTTAGAGTCAACGCGGAATTGACCACACCACATACAATACAAGACACTGTTTATATTGAGTATTTTTCCATCGAAAAACCAGGAGCTCGGCGCGCACGGGACCGTTAGCGCAAAAGGCTCGCGTTTTCGTTATTCAACCAAACGGTTGACCAAACCCGCGCGCGCGCCTATCGGCAAGAACATGACCCATGATCTCGACCTCATCTTCGCAGCGCTCGGAGACCCGACCCGACGGGCCATCCTCTCGATGCTTTTGGAAGACGACATGGCGGTCACCGATGTAGCCGAACCGTTCGAGATGTCTCTGGCCGCGATCTCCAAACACCTGACCATCCTGACCCGCGCCGGTCTCATCGCGCAGGAAAAACGCGGACGAGTGAAATGGTGCAAACTCGAACCCGACGCCATGCGTGCCGCTTCAGTCTGGATGCAGGGCTTCGGACAATTCGAGGAGATTGATCTCGACGGTCTGGAACGGTTTCTGGAGCTGGAACTCTCGCCCCTGCCCGGCACGACAGAAACCGACACGCGCTAAAACCGCCCGGCATCAGAGCAAATCTGCGGTGAAGACCGCCCCCGAGACAGAAACAAACACGCGGAGCACTTCTGCTCCGCGTGTTTCTCTTCAGCACTGTCTGTGCCGTGCAAGCTGCAATCAAAAGACAAAGCTCAGGATTGCACCGACAACGACAACGAGACCGACAAGATAAATGACAGAGTTCATAACTCTTCTCCGCGTTTGTTCTGTTACAGAGACAACGCGGAGAAGACCCGGAAGTTCCCGTGCGCCTTAGCGCACCACGAAAACCGACATCTTGGCATGCGAGGCGAGCGTGCCCGCGTTCGAGCCGAAGATATATTCGGCAAAGCCCGGCACATGGCTGGCCATCACCACGAGATCTGCGCCCAACTCATCGCTGGCTTTCATCAGAAGCGCATCGAGATCAATCCGCAAATCCGTCGCGATCACGGGGTGCGGCGTGACGGGACGCCCATAACGGTCGGACAAGTCGGCTGCAAAGGCCCGGAGCCGCGCCTCATATTCGGCAGGGGTGTGCCCCAGAGCATGCGGAGTTTCGGGAGCAACCCCCACCACATGAACGGCCGCATCGTATTGCGCCGCAAGATCGCCCGCGACACCCAAAGCCTTTTCGAGGCGGTCCGCATGGCCGAGATCGACGGGGATGACGATCGTTTTAAACATATCTCCTCCTTCTGACCTGCCTGTGCAAATCCCGTTCATTCTAACAGAAATGGAAGGTTACCGATATGCGGGAGGTCAACCCTCAGCCCTCGTGCTCGAGCAGGAGATAGAGCGCCAGAATGGTCAGGCCGATGCCGCCGAACACCAGCGCGGGCGGCGTGCCATGGCCCAGAGCGATCTCCCAAATGATCACCCAGGACGGCACGAGATAGGTGTAAGCCATGACCTTGGCCGCTGCCAGACGCACGGTGGCATAGGCCAGAAGCGTCGCCGTCGTGGTCGTGGCGAACACCGTGATATAGCCCAGCGCGATCCAGACGATGGCCGGAAGATGGGCCCAGTCGGTCGCCAGCACGTCTTTCCAGCCGAAAAGCAGGATGACGAGCGAGGCGGAGGCCAGCACAAAGAAGGTGAAGACCAGCGTGCGCTCGCCTCGGTGCAGGCGCGGCACCAGCGGGGTGTAGATCGCATGCGCCACGACGCCGATGAAATAGAGCGCCTCGCCGCGTCCGACATGAAAGGCCAGAAGCGCATGGATGTCGGCGCGGAAGATCACCCAGAGCGCGCCCGCCGCCCCGATGGCAAGCGCCATGGCGATGCGGCGCGTGGTGATCTGGCGCATGATCAGATAGCCGAAGCCCGCCGCCAGAAGCGGCGTCAGGGTGAAGACGGCGGAGGCGGAGACCGGCTCTGCGGTTTTCAGACCGACGAACATCATCACAAAGTAAAGCGCGAAAATACCGCCAAGGATCAGGTAGCGCCAGGGCTGACGCGTGGCCTCGCGCGGGATGCCGCCCGTGGCCATGGCCATGATGCCGACAAAGATCGTCGCCGCGACGAAGCGCACCCCGTTCAGCGCCAGCGGCGTGATCTCGTTCGCCGCCATGGAGCCCAGCGAGAACGATCCGGCCACGAGACAGGAAAAGGTGAGCATGGCCAGATGGCCATTGCGGCGGTCGGCGGCGGTCGCGTCATGGGGCACGGGGAGAACTCTTTTGAAAACGCTATGGATCGTGCTCCCTTAGCGCCCACGGCCCGGAAGGTCCATTGCGAGCATCCGCACAGGACAAAATCGTTTTCGCGGCTTTCCGGGGCACCCAGTCTGCAATTGCCCGGTCTGCGATCACCCGACCTGCGAACAGGGCCATTCGCGCGAGCGCGCCTTGAGGAAGGTCAGGAAGGCCTGCACCTTCGGCGTGCGGTGCAGATCGACATGGGTGACGATCCAGTTCTGACTGTCCCAATCGGGGCTGGGCGGCAACACCTCGACGAGATCGTCGCGCTGCCCGGCCTGCCAGGTCGGCATGAACCCGGCGCCCGCACCCGCACAGATCGCCTCGGTCATCACCTCGACATCGGAGGTGCGGAAGGCCAGCCGGTCGGCGGGCACATGTTCGTTGATCCAGACCATGAAGGGCGCGCGCGAGCTCGGGTCGTCGAGCGACACGAACCGCAGCTCATGCGCAAGCGCCTCACCCGTCGCCTCCGGCATGCCGTAGCGCTCGATATAGGTCTTGTGGACGTAGAGCGCATAGGCCTGACGGTGGAACGGCTGGACCACATTGTCGGGTTCCTGCGGCGGACGCCCGGCGCGGATCGCCACATGCGCCTCGCCATATTCGAGCCGGAACAGCCGCTCGCCGGTCAGGTAGCGCACATTGAGGCCGGGGTGTTCGAGCTGGAACTCCGCGAGCACCGGCACCAGAAGCGCGCCCATCCCCGGCAGCGATGTCACGACCAGCTCCCCCGCCACCTCTTCGCCCCGGCCTTTGATCCGGGAGACAAGCTGCGAGAGCTGATCGTCGGTGGTTTGCGCGACCTTCAAAAGGTCCATCCCCGCCTCGGTCGGCGTATAGCCGCGGGCGTGACGCTGGAACAGTTTGACGCCAAGGCGCTGTTCGAGGCTGTCGATATGGCGGATCACCGTGGCGTGGTGCACGCCCAGCGCCTGCGCGGCACCGGATACGGTGCCCATTTTCGCGACCTGAAAGGCGGTGCGGAATTCATCCCAGTTTTCGACGGACATCTCTGGCCTCATGTGCGGAGAGGAACGGTTCACCGCGATCATCCAGAGGTCTGTGTGGAATTACAAGCTATTTTGCCACGTCGCGGTTTCTTAATTCCGCCCATCCCTGCGCGGCTTCGGGCAAATCGCCCTGCCATTCCTCTGCCAGAGCCCTCCGCTCCGCCTCCAGCAATGCCTCCAGCGTCGCGATCCGATCCCCCCGCCCGCGCATGTGATCCTGAAACCGGTGCGAATGCAGGATCGTCGGCACCGCATCCAAGGGCTCCCAGGCATCCAACACCGTCACCCGCCGCAGGTTGAATTCCGGCGGCAACACATAATAGCGCAGATCGCTCTCCCAAAGCAGGTCCTTGAGTATGATCTGATCGCGCTCCACCGCCGCATCTGCAAAGAACCGCGCCGCCCATTCGCTCAGAAACCCGAGCATCACCTCGGACCGCCGATAAAGAAACACCCCCGAATTGTGCTGCGGAAAGGCATAGGGCGTGTGGTGATCCCGCCCCTGCCGGATCAGATCCCAGTCGCGGCGCACATCATGGGTCAGCGCACATTCGAACCGCTCCAGCACATCGAAGAGATCGCCCAGCGGCGCGACAAACAACGTGTCGCTGTCGACATACAACGTGCGCTCGAACCGCGTCTCCGGCATCGCCCGCAGCTTCTCGCGCGCATGCATCCGTGCCTCGACCCGCACCTGATCGAACAGCCCCTCGGGCAGAAGCTCCTGCACATCCGTCACCAGATCGATGGCCAAATCCGGCTCCACCGCCCTGAGACTCCGCGCCGACTGAATCGCCAGATCGACATAGTCCGGCCCGCTCGCAACATAGAGCACGCCCCGCGTCACACCACTCTCCCCCATCGGGTCTCCCCTCCGTTCTCTGGTCCGCAGAAGCTAGAGCAATCCCCCGCCAAGGCCAGCCCTCACCTCATGTCAACGTCCCGGCCAAAACGCCGCATCTCTCTTGACTCATTTCCCGCGCACGCGTAGAGACCCGGCAACATCCCGGAAAGCAGTCTGCCTTCCGGTCCTCAGGCTACATGCCAGGATCGCCCCCCGTCAGCGCGTTGCGCCCACGGGGGCTGAGCCGCATTGGTCTTTTAAACTCACCGCTCCGTGCCCACATGGAGCAGATCGCAACACGGCCAAACGTCATAATGACAGGAGTACGCCCATGTTTGAAAATCTGTCCGAACGCCTCTCCGGCGTCTTCGACAAGCTCACCAAACAAGGTGCCCTGTCCGAAGACGATGTGAAAACCGCCCTGCGCGAAGTGCGCGTTGCGTTGCTTGAGGCCGACGTCTCGCTTCCCGTGGCGCGCGACTTCGTCAAGGCCGTGGGCGACAAGGCCACCGGTCAGGCGGTCACCAAATCCGTCACCCCCGGCCAACAGGTCGTCAAGATCGTTCACGATGAACTGGTCCACGTCCTCGCCGGTGACGAAGGCGAGATCGGCACGCTCAAGGTCGACAACGCCCCGGCCCCGATCCTCATGGTCGGTCTGCAAGGTGGCGGTAAAACCACGACCACCGCGAAACTCGCCAAACGCCTGAAAGAGAAACAGGGCAAACGCGTCCTGATGGCCTCTTTGGACGTCTACCGTCCCGCCGCTATGGACCAGCTCAAGGTTCTCGGCGAACAGATCGGCGTCGACACGCTGCCGATCGTTCCGGGTCAGAAACCCGCCGACATCGCCCGCCGCGCCAAGCAACAGGCGACCATGGGCGGCTATGACGTCTATATGCTCGACACCGCAGGCCGCCTGTCCATCGACGACGCGCTGATGGCCGAGGTCGAAGAGGTCAAAGCCATCACCACCCCGCGCGAAACGCTTTTGGTGGTCGACGGTCTCACCGGTCAGGACGCCGTCCACACCGCCGAAAACTTTGACGGGCGCATCGGCATCTCCGGCGTCGTCTTGACCCGGATGGACGGTGACGGTCGTGGCGGTGCGGCGCTCTCGATGCGCGCGGTCACCGGCAAGCCGATCAAATTCGTCGGTCTCGGCGAGAAAATGGACGCGCTCGAAGAGTTCCACCCGGAGCGCATCGCGGGCCGTATCCTCGGCATGGGCGACATCGTGGCCCTCGTCGAGAAGGCACAGGAAACCATCGAGGCCGAACAGGCCCAGCGCATGATCAAGCGTTTCCAGAAGGGTCAGTTCAACATGAACGACCTGAAGATGCAGCTTGAGCAGATGCAAAAGATGGGCGGCATGGAAAGCATCATGGGCATGATGCCGGGCATGGGCAAAATGGCCAAGCAAGTCCAGGACGCCGGGTTCGACGACAGCATCATCAAGCGTCAGATCGCGCTGGTGAACTCCATGACCAAGAAAGAGCGCGCCAACCCCGCGCTTCTTCAGGCCTCGCGCAAAAAGCGTATCGCAGCGGGTGCCGGTCTTGAGGTCGCCGAGCTGAACAAGCTTCTGAAAATGCATCGCCAGATGGCGGACATGATGAAGAAGATGGGCAAAGGCGGCATGCTGAAACAGGCTGTGAAAGGCATGTTCGGCAAGGGCGGCCCGCAGGGTCTCGAAGATATGGACCCGGCGAAAATGGCCGAAGCCACCAAGGCGCTGCAAGGCGCGATGCCCAAGGGCATGGGCGGCCTTCCGGGCCTCGGCGGTGGCATGGGCCTGCCGTCCAATCTCTCGGGTCTTGGGAAGAAAAAATAAGGCAAGAAGAAATAACCATGACCCTCGCCCCCACCATAGAAACCCAGCGCCTGCGGTTGCGCGGCCATGTCGAGGCGGATTTCTATTCGTTTGCCGACATGTTCGCCTCGGACCGGTCGCGCTTCATGCATGGCCCGCTCTCGCGGCGTCAGGCATGGTTTGCGTTCTGTGGCGACGTGGCGCAATGGCAGCTCTTTGGCCATGGCGCATGGGGTGTGGAACGTCTGGACGACGGCGCGTTCGTCGGTCAGGTCGCTTTGAACAAACCGCCGCATTTCCCGGAGCTGGAGCTTGGCTGGTTCGTCATGGACGGGTTCGAAGGCAAAGGTTACGCACTTGAGGCCGCCACGGCCGCCCGCGATTACGCCTATGTCGAAATGGGCCGCGACACGCTTGTGTCCTATATCGACGCCGCCAACACCCGCTCGATCGCTTTGGCCGAACGCATGGGCGCGGAACTGGACGAGATGGCTCAGACGCCCGACGGCGAGGCTTGCCTCGTCTACCGTCACCCGACGCCCGACGCGTTGCAAGACGGCGGCATGGAGGCTTACGCATGAGCCTTTCGAACCGCCTCCTCTTTACCGAAATGTGCCCGACAAAAGTCCGACACAAATCCGACGCTTTGCCGACAGGGGAGTTGCGCCCATGAACGAGACCCAGAAACGCGCCGCCGAGATCCTCAAGGAGCATCGCGAAAGCATCGACCGGCTCGACGCGATCCTCGTCTACACGCTGGGCGAGCGGTTCAAACACACGCAGGCCGTGGGGAAACTCAAGGCCGAAAACGATCTTCCGCCGTCGGACCCGGCGCGCGAAGAGAAACAGATTGCCCGGCTAGAGGAGCTTGCCATCGCGGCGGACCTCGATCCGGAATTCGCAAAGGCCTTCCTGAAATTCATCATTCGGGAAGTCATTCACCACCACGAAAAACATCAGGAATAACAGGGGCTTAGCCTCTGACAAATAGCTAGTATCAGGAGAAACAACCATGGCTATGAAAATTCGTCTCGCCCGCGGCGGTTCCAAAAAACGCCCGTTCTACCGCATCGTTGCCACCGATTCCCGCATGCCGCGCGACGGTCGCTTCATCGAGAAACTGGGCACCTACAACCCGCTCCTGCCGAAAGACAGCGAGCAACGCGTTCAGATGGACATCGACGCCGTGAAAGCATGGCTCGACAAAGGCGCCCAGCCGACCGACCGCGTCGCTCGTATGCTCGAAGCCGCTGGCGTCCTTGAGAAAAAAGAGCGCAGCAACCCGAAGAAAGCCGTCCCGGGCAAAAAAGCCCAAGACCGCGCCGAAGAGAAAGCCGCGAAAGCTGCCGCCGCCGCGGAAGCCGCTGCGGCTCCGACCGAAGAAGAGGCCGCTGCCGAAGAGTAAGCCCACCGGGGACTTGCTTTGGGCGATTCGCCATTATTCGGGCGCGGGCAATTTGCCTGCGCCCGTTTTCCGTCGCTCTTGGGCTGTGAGCAATAAAGCAAGGGATTTCAGCGCCCTGCGATTTGCGCACAATCAAAGTTGCCCCCGGCTTAACCCGTTACGGTGCTTATATCTCTGAGCCAATACAGGGGAATGAAGACATGACCAAACCTGCTGCACTCGGGCAGTTTTCTGCCGCATTTCGCAACGATTTTTCCGAACTTCTACGCTGGCGCCGGGATGTCCGCAGCTTTCGGAACGATCCGGTCGACGAGGCGGCCCTGAGCCGTTGCCTCGACACCTTCACGCTGGCCCCGTCCGTAGGGCTGTCGCAACCGTCGCGGATCGTCAAAGTCGTCAGCCCGCAGGCCCGTCAGGCCACGCTGGAGAATTTTCAGCGCGCCAATGAAAAGGCGCTGGCCGGATACGAGGGCGAAACCGCACAGGCCTATGCCAACCTCAAACTGGCCGGCCTCAAAGAAGCCCCCGTGCAACTCGCCGTGTTCTGCGACGAAGCCACCGAACAGGGCAAGGGCCTTGGCGTCCAGACCATGCCGGAGATGCTCCACTATTCCGTCGTCAGCGCCATCATGCAGTTCTGGCTCATGCTGCGCGCCGAGGGAATTGGCCTTGGCTGGGTCTCCATTCTCGATCCGAAAGCGCTTTGCGCCAGCTTGAATACACCGCAAAACTGGTCTCTGGTCGGCTATCTCTGTATCGGTTACCCTGAAGAGATCACGCGCGAACCGGAACTGGAGCGCGCGGGATGGGAACATCGAAACGCACATCCCGAGATTATCGAGTGCTAATCCACGGACGGGACCGAAGGGCAAAATGACAGACACGCGGATCATCGTCGGAGCCATCGCGGGCGCCTTTGGCGTCCATGGCGAGGTGCGTATCAAGAGCTTCTGCGCCGATCCGGAGGACATCGGGGAGTATTCCCCACTGACCTCCGAAGATGGCACGGAATATGTCCTGACCCTGACCCGTGCGATCAAGAACGGCTTTGCCGCAGAGATCGAAGGTGTCGAGACCAAGGAAGAGGCGGACGCCCTGCGTGGCGTGACGCTCTATGCCGACCGCGCGCATCTGCCCTCCCTGCCCGACGACGAGTTCTACCATGCCGATCTGATCGGTCTCACCGTGCTCGACACGGGCGGAGCGGTGCTCGGCACGGTGCGCAACGTATTGAACCACGGCGCGGGCGATCTCTTGGAGGTGCAGGGACCGAAGCTAAAGACCCCTGTTCTCCTGCCCTTCACGTTGCAGAACGTGCCGACGGTCGATCTTGCCTCCGGCCGGATCATCGCAGACCCGCCGGACGGTCTCTTCGAATGACACTGAGAGGGGACAGACGCGTTCTGCTCCATGCCGGGTTCCACAAAACCGGCACCACCTCGCTGCAAAAAACATTCGAGCAGAACCGTCATCTGCTCGACCCGCATGTGGAAACCTATCTGCGTTACGATTTTCGCACCGGTCTCCTCGTCCGCCCGGTGCGAAAATTCGCCGCCCAGCGCAACAAGGCGGCGAAAGAGGCGATCCTTGAAGAGGCCACGCTGTTTTTCACGGGGCTCGACCATAGCGATCCCCGCCCCGTCTTCATCAGCCATGAAAACCTGTCCGGCACCTATATCGGCAAGGATCGTGTCGCCAGCTATGCTGCGGCCCCGATCGCGGCAAAGATCATTCAGGATGCCTGGCGCAGCGTGACCGGAGGCACGCACAATCTGGAATTTTTATACTCAACGCGCAGAACGGGATGGATTGCGTCCTGTCATTGGCAGAGAGTCATCACGGATCGGGAAACCCGGGACCTCGCGCAATATGAAAAGCAATATGCGCATGCCGCCGATCTGGACATCGTGGTCGATCAGATTTGCGATGCCGTGGCTCCCGGTCGCGTCCACAGTTTCGCCATCGAAGACGTTCGGCACCCCGCCTTGTCTGCGCTCGAACACCTCGGCCTCGGCGCGCTTTGGCCCGGATTTGACATCCCCGACAATCAACATACCGCTCTGGACGGGGCAACGCGCACAGAGCTTTTGGCGCTCAATCGTTCGCCCCTCAAAGGGCCTGAGTTCTACGCCCGGCGCAGCGCCCTGCTTGGGCTGCCGCACGCCTCTGCGGCAGAGGGGCGCCGATAAATGCGGCGGCTGGTCGTTCATGGCGGGTTTCACAAAACCGGCACGACCTCGCTGCAGAAAACCCTGAAACTCAACGCGCGCCTGCTGGTCGATCATGTCGAGGTGCATGTTCAGGAAAACCTCTGGATGGTGCCTCTGGCCGAGGCGGTGCTCGAATTCTCTCTCGCCCGCAATCCCGAGACCAAGGCCCGCATCCGCAGCGAGGCCCGGGCGCTGTTCGCCACCTTCGATCTCGACGATCCCCGCCCGATCCTGATTTCCTCGGAACATCTGGCCGGTCACATGATCGGGGTCGGGTCGGTTCAGCGCTATGTCGCCGGCCCGATCGCCATGGAAATCCTTCGTGACGTCTGGCGCGAAAGAGCCGGGGCGGAGGCGCCGTTCGATCTCTATTATTCGACCCGGCGGGAGGGCTGGATCGCGTCCTGCCACTGGCAGCGGCTGAAATTCAAGCGCTGCCTCCTCAATCTCGAGGACTTCGCCGCCCGCTATCCTCTGGCCAGCGACTTCGACACGATCCTCGACATGGCGCGGGCGCGTCTCGGGGCGGAGAGCGTGCATGCCATGGCGCTTGACGACATGAGCCACCCGATCGACCCGGTGCTCGATCTTCTCGAGCTCACGCATCTGCGTCCCGTCATCACACTGCGCCACCGGGTCAATGCCTATCCCGGCGGCAATGCCCGTGAGGCGCTTCTGGAACTGAACCGCTCCGATCTGCACGGCGCGCCCTATATCGCGGCACGCGATGCGATCATTTCTCCCGCACAGCACATTCCCAAGCCCTGACATGCGAGGCTATATGGGGCCATGAGCGACGATTCGATCCCGACCCGACCCGCAGACATCCCGGCCACCGCCCGGTCCCATGGCCGTCTGGCCGTCCGCCCGACGCTGAAACCGCGCGAGCTGATGACCAATACGCCCGACATCGCGGGCGTGTGGAAGGCCAAGGTGATCACGCTGTTTCCCGGCGCCTTTCCCGGCGTTCTGGGCGAGAGCCTGACCGGCAAGGCGTTGCAGGACGGCACATGGCAGCTCGAACCCATCCATTTGCGCGAGTTCGGCGAGGGCAAGCACAAGAATGTCGACGACACGCCCGCAGGCGGCGGCGCGGGCATGGTGATCCGCCCCGACGTCATGGGCAACGCCATTGATTTCGCAATGAACGGCGTGCCGCCGGATCGCGCCAAATGGCCTCTGGTCTACCTCTCGCCGCGTGGAAGGCGCTTCGATCAGGCGACGGCGAAACGCTGGTCCGAGGCACAAGGCATCACGATGATCTGCGGCCGGTTCGAGGGCGTCGATGACCGGGTGCTGTTTCACTACGGCATCGAAGAGGTCTCGCTCGGCGATTTCGTCCTCACCGGAGGCGAGATCGCGGCACAGGCGATGATCGACGCCACGGTGCGTCTCTTGCCCGGCGTGCTCGGCAATGCCGAGAGCGTCGAGGAGGAAAGCCATTCGAACGGCCTTCTGGAACACCCGCAATTCACCCGCCCCGCCGAATGGCGCGGCCTGCCGATTCCGGAGGTCCTGATGTCCGGCCATCACGGCAAGATCGCCGAATGGCGCCAGAAGATGGCCGAGAAGATCACCCGCGACCGCCGCCCCGACATGTGGGCGGCCTATGAGGCAAGCCGCAAGCCGGACGAATAAGCCGCGTCCCAAGCCACGCAAGCGTCAAAACACCGCGAATGACAACTCTGTACGGATCGGCACTTGCCCGGATGCGGGTCTGCGCCTAGCCTCGCCCGGACAACAACCAGAGCAGAACACCTTGGACAGCCAAAGGCATACCCAGATCGACGGCCTGCGCGCGCTCGCCATGACCGGCGTGCTTTATGTGCATTTCTGGGACCGGCAACCTCTGACCGAAAACCTGCGGGTGTCCCTGTTCTTCACAGTCAGCGGGTTCCTGATCACCCATATCCTGATTGCCGCCAAGGAAAGCGGTCGCTCTGTCAGCATAGGAAATTTCTACATCCGCCGTGCGCTCCGGCTGTTTCCCGCGCTGTTCGTCCTCGGCGCCGCCGCGGTGATCTTCGACATGGATGGCGCGCGCACCTCCTGGCCCTGGCATGTGTTGCAGGCCTCGAACCTCTTTTTCGCCTTCCATGAACAGTTCAGCCCCTGGGTGTTCAGCCATCTCTGGAGCCTCAACATCCTAGAACAGTTCTACCTGATCTGGCCCCTGGTGATCCTGCTCATGCCGATCCGGGGTATTTATCTTGTGACGCTGGGCATGCTGGTCGGCTCCGCCTTCGTCTATGCCCATGGCAACGACATGGGGTTGACCGACTGGACCCGGCGCCTGATTTTTCAGTTCGATCCGATTGCCAGCGGTGCGCTCACTTATCTTTTGGTGCGGCACAACCGCGATGTGCGCGAGGTGGTCACCTCCCGCTGGGCCCTTCTGGCGGCGCTCATGGTCATGGCCTCACCGTCCTTCCTCTGGCCGGGGTTCAGTGAAGACCCGACCTATCGCCTGCTCTGCCAACCGGCGCTCGGCGTCGTCGTCGCCGGAGCCTGGCATGGCTATCGCGGCCCGATCGGCTGGCTCCTGGGCTGCCGCGCCGCGCAGTTCATCAGCAAGATCAGTTACGGCGTCTTCATGTACCATCTGGCGATCTGGTGGGCGATGGCGCAACTCGGCTCGCCGCTTTACGACACCGGCCCGCTGCCGTTTTTTGCCATGACCGGCCTCAGCGTCCTGGCGGCGACGCTATCCTGGTATCTCATAGAGGAACCGATTTCGCGGCTGAAACTGCGCTTCCCGACGGCCCGTCCCGCCAACCTGGCCGTGACCGCCTGAGCGCACCTGAAAAGCGGCGCATAACGCTTGCATTCCGGGGCATTTCTGCCTAGAAACCGCCCGTCCGGGGTCGAGATTCGACCAACCGGGCCTTTGCGTTTTGTCCGGGCCTGTTCTTCGACGCCCGACCCGACAGGCGGAAAGACCAAAGCAAAGACGACCTGAACCCTCCGGCGGGCATCCTTCCTTGCAAGGCTGCGATGGACCCGATCGAAGATGCGGAGCTCTGAGGCGGTTGAAACTTCGTGGCATACCACGAGCAAATTGGAGTGTAAGCGATGGATCTGATCGCACAGCTTGAAGCCGAGCAAATCGAAGCTCTCGGCAAAACCATCCCGGATTTCAAGGCCGGTGACACCATCCGCGTCGGTTACAAAGTGACCGAGGGTTCCCGCACCCGTGTGCAGAACTACGAAGGTGTCTGCATCTCCCGTAAGAACGGCAAAGGCATTGCCGGGTCCTTCACGGTTCGCAAAATTTCCTTCGGTGAAGGCGTCGAGCGTGTGTTCCCGCTCTACTCCACCAACATCGAATACATCGAGGTGGTGCGTCGCGGCCGTGTGCGTCGTTCCAAACTGTACTACCTCCGTTCGCGTCGCGGCAAATCCGCCCGTATCGCGGAAGTCACCAACTACAAGTCGCTCGAAGCCTGAGGATCGTCACGATGAAAAACGATATCCATCCCGACTACCACTTCATCGACGTCAAAATGACCGATGGCACCATCGTCAAAATGCGTTCCACCTGGGGCTCCGAAGGCGACACCCTGTCGCTCGACATCGACCCCTCGGTGCACCCGGCCTGGACCGGCGGCAACTCCCGCCTGCTCGACGCCGGTGGCCGCGTGTCCAAGTTCAAAAACAAATACGCTGGCCTCGGCTTCTGAGCCTCCGCCCGTATCTGACATGCAAAGGCCCGCCATCTGGCGGGCCTTTTCGTTTGGTCGTCACGCAGGATCATCAAGACCTTACTGCGCCGCGACTTCGGCCAGAAGCGGCGTGATCAGCCGCACCGCGGCACGGCGATTGCTGCGGTCGGCCTCAATGGTCTGGACCTTGAGATAGCGCTCGCCATAGCCTTGCACGACCATGTTTTCCGGCGGCACGTCGAAATATTCGGTCAGTGCGAGGGCCAGACTTTCCGCACGACGGTCCGACAGCGCCAGGTTCATCGTCGCAGGCCCGACCGCATCGGTGTGCCCTTCGACCAGAAACACCTCACGCGGGTTGGCGGCAATCGCCTCACGCATCGCCCGCCCCAGAGCCGCAAGCTCCTCGGCCTCAGTGGGCGAGATCGCCGCGGAGCCGGTGGCGAAGGTCACATTGGTCAGTTCGATCTCCGGCGCCAGCTCGCGCACCGCGCGGATCGAACGGATCTGGTTCAGGGAAAAGCGACGGTTCAGCGCCTCGTTCTCCATCTGACTGGCGGCAAGGGCCGCGCGCAGGGCGTCTTCGTCTTGCGTGTAAGTCACTGTCTTCTGAGACGGCGACGGCAGAGCCGTCACATCGACCGCCTCAATGGCCTGCGTGTCATCGAACAGCACAACGCGCGTGCCATCGACAAGCACACGTTCGCGACGCAACACCCGACCGTCGGCGGAGCGAATCGTCACCACCTCGCTGCCGTCTTCACGATTCAGCGTGGTCCGGGTCGAGCCGTCGGTGAAGCTCTCCGTGGTCACCTGGGAACCGGGTTGGCGCAACAGGGCGTCGTCATTCTTGAGCACGCGCAACTGGCCGTCGCGCTCAACAATCACCCGGTCACCGGTATTGGCCACCACCTGATCGTCATCGGCGAGCACATTGCCGATGACGGCGGCGCCCACGGCCCCGATCAGGAATTTCTCGAGATTGGACAGACCCTCGTCGTCCTTCTCACTCTGCGCCGTGGCCCGGTTGGCGAATTCCTCGTTCGAGGCCCGCGTGGTTTCGCGCGTTACGGTCTCGGTCTCGACCTCAATCTCCTGTCCGGTCTCGGCCGAAGCCGCTGCCGCCGGGGCCGCCTGCGTCTCTTCCTCAGCCGCCTGCGCCGCCTCTTCCTCGGCCTGCGCCTTGAGCACCTCCTCGGTCATCTCGACGGCCTGGGCCTCACCTGCATCGGTCGGGACGAAAATTCCTTCGGCCTCATCGGGGATCTGCGGCTTGACCTCCGCATCGGACATCTCGCCCCTGACCGGATTATCCGCCATCGGCGCCATCTCCTCATTCGTGACTTCCAAGGTCTCGTTCGGTTCCATCGGCTGCACCGTCACATCACCGCCCATATCACCGCCCGTCTCAGCCTCTTCCGACGCAAGCGCCTCTTCCAGCATCTGGGTCGGGTCACTCTCGGTCACATCCGGCACAACCGTCCCCATTTCCGGCACCGTTTCCGTGGTCGCTTCAGAAGCTTCCGTCGTTGCCTCCTCCCCAGCGGCAGGCATGTCCTCCGCCAGTTGATCGGCCAGGATGTCTTCCTCGACCACCTCCTGATGTTCGAGATCGGCGGTGGCCTCTTCCCCCACGGTCGCGGGAGCGGTTTCCACCTCCTCGCGCGGCGCAGCAATGCCAAGCGCCTCATAGGCTTCGACGGCACTGACGACACGGCCGTCCTTCAGCAGCACCGTTCCCTCTTCGGTCATGCAGGGCGGCTGAATGTCGCTGCAACTCTCCAGCACCATGTTCTCCTCCACCGCCTGCGCGTCCTGTGCCAGAGCGGGTGTCCCCAGCCCGAGACCGATGAGGCCGAAACCGGTGGCGGCCGTGCTCATAATCATGCGTTTCATATGTCTTCTCCCAGAGTGATGCGGCCCCTGGAGGTCCGCACATGTCCCGTCTCAACGCATGAAACCGCAAATTCGTTTCCATATCCGCGTCGCAACACTGCGGAACGGATCGCGAAAACCGGGCGAAACGCTCTTGCACGGCAGCCAAAAACATCGTCATACAAGGTCTCAAAGAGACAACACACGCAGCGCAAAAGCGCGCGGACAGAACGGGAAATTGGGAACGTGGCGCATATCATTATCGTCGGCAACGAGAAGGGCGGAGCGGGAAAATCGACCGTTTCCATGCATGTGGCGACGGCTTTGGCGCGGCTGGGCCACCGGGTCGGCGCTCTGGATCTCGATCTGCGGCAAAAGACCTTTGCCCGCTATCTGGAAAACCGCCTGAGCTATTGCCTGCGCGACGGGATCGAACTTCCAACGCCGGACTACCGCGACCTTCCCCAGGTAGATGCCGACGATCTGGCCGAGGGCGAAAACATCTACGACCGGCGCCTGTCCATGGCCGTCGCGGGGCTGGAAGAAACCTGCGATTTCATCCTGATCGACTGCCCCGGCTCCCACACGCGCCTCTCGCAGGTGGCGCATACGCTCGCCGATACGCTGATCACCCCGATGAACGACAGCTTCATCGACTTCGATCTTCTGGCCCGCGTCGATCCGGACAGCAACAAGATCCTCGGCCCCTCAGTCTATTCGGAAATGGTCTGGAACGCCCGGCAATTGCGGGCGCAGGCCGGGCTCAAGCCCATCGACTGGGTGGTTCTGCGCAACCGTCTCGGCGCGCAGCAGATGCACAACAAGAAAAAGATCGGCGATGCGTTGGGCGAGCTGTCGAAACGCATCGGGTTTCGCGTTGCTCCCGGGTTTTCCGAACGGGTGATCTTCCGGGAACTGTTTCCGCGCGGGCTGACGCTTTTGGATCTCAAGGACATCGGCGTCAAATCCGCGATGAACATTTCCAATGTCGCCGCCCGTCAGGAATTGCGCGACCTGATGAAAGAGCTGAACCTGCCCGGCGTCGCGGTCGATTTCTGATCGCGCATCAGGCCTCAGCCCATCCGATCCAGACGGCGCAGAAACGCATCGCCTTTCTGACGCGTCACCATGTGGCGCTCCCCTGGCACACTGCGGGAGACGGTCTCGGCGAGCGGCGAGCGGCTGGGCGCATTGTGCTCCGCCCGGCCACGATGCTGCCAGATCAACAGGGCAACGGCCAAAATCATCAGACCAAGCCCAACGGCCATGAGCGTGACCTGTGCGCTGGCGTCAAATCCGATCGGCACTTGCCCGAACAGCGCCTTCACCTGCATGACGATGTCCATCGCAAGATCTCCACAATCCTCCGGTTAACCGCGACTGTCCCCCGAAAAGGGGCAGAATTCCGGCCAGCCTGTGGTCAAAACTGTGGAATTTCGTGATGCTCGCAAGACAGGTTAACCTGACCGCGCCCGCCAGAGCGCCCCGGCCCGTTCTACGGGGTCGGTTTCCCCTAAAGTCTCCAGTGCTAAGGACGCCGTGGCCAGCACGATCGCCTCCGCAAAAGGATCGTCGAGCGCCCCGCCCCAAAGGGCCGTGAGGCGGGAGAGATCGGTTTCGCCATCGTTGAGCCTGCGCGTATCCTCATGAGCCGGGGGCACAAACCCGTCCCAGCGCGCGCCCTCTCGCAGGCCAAACACCTGAACATCCTTCGACGGATTGCGCTCGAACTCGCCGCCGCCGCCTTTGATCACCGACAGGGATTTCAGGCCCAAAAGCGCCGAGGCATCCGCCTGCAATTCCCGATACGGCGGGTGAAACACTCCCTGAACCGAGGCCCCTGCCCCGCCCGGATTGAGCATCCGAGCCACGGTATTGAGACAGGAGCGAAGGCCGAAAACCGCGCGCAGTTGCAAGAGGTGCAGAAGCTCCGGCGAAAAATTCTCAAGCGGCAGATAGGCGATGCCTTCTGTCGCCATGACCTCGCGCGCGTGATCCGGACTGTCGCAGGAGGTGATCCCCGCACAGGGCATCCCTTCGCGCACCAGATGGCCGCTTTCGCCCAGCCCGTTCCAGCCATGCATCAGGACCTTATACCCGCCCTCGGCCACAAGCCGCGCGGACAAGAGGAACCACGGCAAGCCCCGCGTGCGGCCCGCCGCATAGGACGGCCAATCGAGATCGGGCATGGGCACGGCCACAAGCGTATCGCGCAGCGCACGGGTAAATCCCGCGATCTCCTCAGGCACTTCGCCCTTCATCCGCATCAGCATCAGCATCGCACCGACGCTTTCGGGCGCGGCCTCGCCCCGGAGCACACGCGCCATCGCCTCATGCGCCTCGTCATAGCTCAGGGATCGGGACCGGCCCGGGCCACGACCCAGAATCCGAACGAATTCGGCAATGCTCATCGGGTGTCCCCTCGGTTTACTCTGCGGCTGCGCGGCCCTTGATCCGTTCGATCAGCGCCTTGATCTCGGGTCGACAGGAGCCACAATTCGTGCCCGCCTGCAGCGCCTCGCCAATCGCTTCGACCGTCATCAATCCGCGTGTTTCAATCGCGGACAGAATAGTGTTCACGCCCACATTGAAGCAAGAGCAGAGCACGGGCCCCGGATCGGGTTGATCGGCGGGGGATTTGCCCGAGAGCACCATCGGCGCCTCCTGTCCCGGCAGATGGGTCAGGTAATCGCGCATCACGGCAACCGGTTGGCACGACACGAAAAGCGCGGCTTGCAGCGCGCCGTCCTTGTGAAAGGCGATGCGCGCGGTGCCTTTGGCCGGGTCGAGCATGGTCTGGACAACCGCATCGGCCAGATCGAAGAGCTGGCGTGCCGCCTCAACCCAATCTTCGGGCGTCTCGCGCCCCGCCAGTTCCATGCGATAGCCCGCGTAGGTTTTGGCCTGCGCCCAATACTCCGCATCGGCTTTCACCGGGGCTTGCGAAATCGCAAAACCATACCACGCCGCCTCAAACGGTTTGATCTGCGCCACCGCAGCCTTGCTTTCCGGCTGACCGGAGACCGGATCCGTCACCGCGGCCACAAGCGCGTCGATTCGTGCGGCGGGGGCGTTTTCGCCGGTCCAGTGCATCGGCGCGAAAATCTCGCCAGGGGCGATCCGGTCGGTGATCATGGCGCGCAGGATCGCCTTGCCATTGGGCGATGTGACCTCAACGAGAGAGGTCGGACCAATGCCACGGGCGCGGGCATCGTCCGGGTGAATCTCGATGAACGGCTCGCCCAGATGGGCATTGAGGCGCGGTGCGCGGGCGGTGCGGGTCATGGTGTGCCACTGATCGCGGACCCGACCGGTGTTCAGCCGGAACGGATAGCGCGGTTCGGTTTTCGCCACGGGGGGCTTCCACGACACGGCCAGCATCCGGGCCTTGCCATCGGGGGTATAGAATTTGCCATCGGCAAAGAAACGACCGCCCTGTTTGCCATCGGAGACCGGCCAGCGGGTCGGCGCGAGCGCGTCATACTCGGCGTCCGACAGGTCCTTGAGACCGGAGATGTCGAAATCCTTGCCAAAGCCACCGGCAATGCCGGACAGGGCGGCATATTCGCGGAAAATCTCGGCGGGGTTCTCGTAATCGAAGGCCGCGCCATAGCCCATCAGACGCCCGACCTCGGCCAATTGCCACCAGTCGGGGCGCGCCTCGCCCGGCGCGGGCAGGACGATGCGTTGTCGCGAAATGATGCGGTCGGAATTAGTCACCGTGCCGCTTTTCTCGCCCCAGCCGGTGGCGGGCAATAGCACATGGGCAAGGCGCGCCGTATCGGTCGCCTCGGTGATGTCGGAGACCACGACAAACTCGCAGCCCGCAATGGCCTCGCGCACCTTATCGGCGTCCGGCATGGATACGGCGGGGTTGGTATGAAGGATCCACAGCGCCTTGATCTTGCCCTCGCCCACGGCGCGGAACATGTCGACGGCTTTGAGACCGGCCTGTTCCGGGATGACCGGGGCGGACCAGAAATCACCCACGGCCTTGCGATGGTCGCCATTCTCGATGTCGAGATGGCAGGCGAGCATATTGGCAAGCCCGCCGACCTCGCGCCCGCCCATGGCGTTGGGCTGACCGGTGACGGAAAACGGCCCAAGCCCGGCGCGCCCGATGCGACCCGTGGCGAGGTGGCAATTGATGATCGCGTTGACCTTGTCGGTGCCGGAGGAGGATTGGTTGACGCCTTGGGAAAAGATCGTCACGACCTTTTCCGTACCGCACCAAAGCGCATAGAACTCAGCCAGCAGATCGTCCGACAGGCCCGTCACGGAGAGATCGTCGGCCTTGGCGGCTTCGATGGCCTCATCGAGACCCGTGACATGTTCGGCGAACTCCCGGTCGATCAGGCCACGCTTTTCGATCTCAGCCAAAAGCCCGTTGAACAGCGCTACATCGGCCCCCGGTTTCACCGGCAGATGCAGGTCCGCCAGATCGCAGGAGGCGGTGCGGCGCGGGTCGATGACGACGAGCTTTTGCTCCGGGCGTTTCTTGCGATTGGCCAGAATGCGTTGATAAAGCACCGGGTGGCACCATGCGAGGTTCGACCCGGTGAGCACGATCAGATCGGCCTCACCAAGGTCCTCATAGGTACCGGGAACCGTGTCGGTGCCAAAGGCGCGTTTGTGTCCGGCCACAGTCGAGGCCATGCAGAGGCGCGAATTCGTGTCGATATTGGCCGAGCCGATGAAGCCTTTCATCAGCTTGTTGGCGACATAATAATCCTCGGTCAGGAGCTGGCCGGAGACGTAAAAGGCCACGCTGTCGGGGCCATGTTCGGCGATGGCTTCGGAGAACTTGCGCGCCACAAGGCCCAACGCGCTGTCCCAATCCGTGTCCTCGCCATGGACGCGCGGGGCCAGAAGCCGCCCGTCGAGCGAGACGGTTTCTCCCAGCGCCGTACCCTTGGAACAAAGACGCCCGAAATTCGCCGGGTGGCTTTTGTCGCCGCGCACATCGAGGCCGCCCTGCCCGTCCGGGCCCAGAACGACACCGCACCCGACCCCGCAATAGGGGCAGGTCGAGCGGATCGCACAGCTGGAGTTCGGAGCTTTCATCCCATCACCTCCAAAACCGGTGCCGCAGCCGTTTCCTGATAGGCCGGACCGAAAATCAGCATGTCGCGCATGTCGGAAATATCAACGCCGTCACGGATCAGGTTGAAGAACCAGCCGCCATCATCCGTATCGCCATACATCACCGTGCCCACGAGCCGCCCCTCCTCGATCACGAGGCGCTTGTAAATCGCGGCCTGCGGATCGGAATAGGTGATGCATTCGCGGCCCTGCGTCTCGCGGAAATCTCCGGCGGAGAAGAGATCGCAGCCGGTGACTTTGAGCTTGGTCGACACATCCTTGTTGACGAAGCTCGCGGGCAGATCGCGGAGCGTCTTGGCCAGCACCTTGGCCTGATCGAAAAGCGGAGCAACGAGGCCGAAGACCTGCCCATCATGTTCGACGCATTCACCCAAGGCAAAGACATCGGGAGCGGTGGTCCGCAACTGGTCATCCACCAGAATGCCGCGCTTGGTCTCAATACCGCAGGCGCGGGCCAGAGCGATAGAGGGGCGGATGCCCACAGCCATCACCACGAGATCGCAATAGAGCATGCGCCCATCGTCCAGCAGAAGGGCGCGCACACGCCCCTCGTCATTCGCGATGACCTCTTTCGAATTGGCACCACAGATCACCTCGATGCCACGCGCCTCCAGCGCATCCTGTAACAAGCCAGCAGCCGGAGCGTCGAGTTGCCGATCCATCAGGTGATCGTTGAGATGCACCACAGTGACATGCGTCCCGCGCGCGGCCATGCCCGCCGCCGCCTCAAGCCCCAGAAGCCCGCCGCCGATCACAACGGCACGCCCGTTCGGTTTTTCAGCCAAACGGACCATCTCTTCGGTGTCTTCGAGATCGCGATAGGCGATGACGCCGGGCAAATCATGGCCCGGAAGCGGGACGATAAACGGGGTCGAGCCGGTCGCGATGACAAGCTTGTCATAAGGCACTTCGCCGCGTTCACCGAACACGACGCGCCGCTCCGGGTCGATCCGTGTGACGCGTTCGCCGAAGCGGCAGGTCACGTCATGGCGGGCATACCAATCGTCATCATGGGTAACGATCTCGTCATAGCAGAGCTCCCCCGCCAAAACCGGCGAGAGCATCAGACGGTTGTAGGTTCCGCGCGGCTCCGCATTGAAAAGCGTGATGTCGAAGACCCCGGGAGCCTCGTTGATCAGGTGATCGAGAAGCCGCCCCGTGGCCATACCCGCACCGATGATGACAAGCCGTTCCGCCATATCTTTACTCCGCCGCGATGGCCTTCGGTTCAGGCTTTTTTGGTTTTGCGCCGTGCTCATATTCCTCAAGAAAATCGAGCACGTCCTGCCGGTAGGCATAGTAATCCGGGTGCTCCAGAAGCGCCTTGCGGGTGCGCGGACGCGGCAGGTTCACCTCGGTGATCTTGCCGATCGTCGCCTGCGGCCCGTTGGTCATCATCACAACACGGTCGGCCAGAAGGATCGCTTCGTCGACATCGTGCGTGACACAGATCGCGGTCACTTTCGTGCGCTCCCAGACCTCCATGAGCACCTCCTGCAACTCCCAGCGCGTCAGGCTGTCGAGCATGCCGAAAGGCTCATCGAGCAGGAGAAGTTTCGGAGAGAGGGCAAAGGCGCGGGCGATGCCCACACGTTGCCGCATGCCGTTGGACATCTCCGAGGCGGGCTTGTCCATAGCGTCGGCGAGGCCGACCCTTTCAAGATAATATTCAATGACGTCCTGCCGCTCGGATTGCGACGCACCGGGATAGACTTTGTCGACACCAATGGCCACGTTCTCCTTTGCTGTGAGCCAGGGAAACAGGTTCGGCGACTGGAACACCACGGCACGCTCCGGATCGGCGCCACGCACCTCGAAACCGTCGAGTTTGATCGCGCCTTTCGAAATGTCGTTGAGCCCGGCCGCCATGGTCAGAACCGTGGATTTGCCACAGCCCGAATGCCCGATCAGCGAAATGAACTCGCCCCGGTTGAGTTTGAGGTTGAAGTCCTCCACGACCGTCAGCGGCCCTTTCGGGGTTGGGTAGATCTTGTGGAGGCCTTCGAAGGTGAGGAATCTCTGCTCGATAAGTCCCTCTTGTGCTTTTTCCACCGCCGCGGGCACCTTTTGGTTGTGGATCGCGGTGATCCCCGGCAGCTGTTTGAGGCCTTCCGCCTTGGCTTCGATGCCCACATCCATGAGATAATTGGTCACGGCCGCGCGCAGGTGGTGGAAGGTCTCGTCATGGTTCATCTCGGTGCGGTCACGCGGACGCGGAATGTCGACCTTGAACTCATCGCCAAGCGTCCCGTCGGGATTGAGCGCGATGATCCGGTCGGCCAGAAGGATCGCTTCGTCCACATCGTTGGTGATCAGAACGCAGGTCTTCTTGTCGGCGTCCCAGATGTGTTCGATCTCGTCGGCAAGGTTCGCCCGCGTCAGCGCATCGAGCGCAGAGAGCGGCTCGTCCAGTAACAAAACCTCCGGGTTCATCGCCAGAGCGCGGGCGACGTTCACACGTTGCCGCATCCCGCCCGACAACTCCGCCGGGCGGCGCGTCTTGGCGTGGCTCAGCCCCACCATCTTGACGTAATGATCGACTTTTTCCTGTTGCTGGGCCTTCGAAAGCCCCGGAAAAATCGCATCCACGGCCAAGGCGACGTTTTGATCGACGGTGAGCCACGGCATCAGCGAATAGTTCTGAAAAATCACGCCGCGCTCGGGGCCGGGGCCGGTCACCGGCTGGCCTTTGAACGTCACGGAACCGGTAGAGGGCGTATCGAGCCCGGCCATCAGATTGATCAGCGTGGTCTTGCCGGAGCCGGAGAACCCGAGGAGCACAAGAAACTCGCCCTCCTCGACCGAAAGGTTGATGTTCCGAAGAACTTGGGTGCGGTGCAGACCCTCACCATAGCCCTTGGACACGTTGTCGAATGTCAGGAAACCCATGTCGATCACCGGTTGTTCGTGAAGGTGAAGAGGGATTGCAGCGCATACATCACGCGGTCCAGAAGGAAGCCGATGATGCCGATGGTGAGCACGGCGACGATGATTTTTGCCAAGGATTGCGAGGAGCCGTTCTGGAATTCGTCCCAGACGAATTTGCCAAGACCGGGGTTCTGCGCCAGCATCTCGGCGGCGATCAGCACCATCCAGCCCACACCCAAGCTAAGACGCAGACCTGTGAAGATCAGCGGCAGGGCGGAGGGCAGCACGAGCTTGGTGATCTTGGACCAAGTGCCCATTTTCAGCACTTTGGAAACCGACACGAGGTCTTTGTCGATGGAGGCCACACCCAGAGAGGTGTTGATCAGCGTCGGCCAGAGCGAACAGAGCGTCACGGTGATCGCGGAGACGAGGAAGGACTTGGCGAACAGGCCATCGTTCGTCGTGTAAAGCGCGGAAACCACCATGGTCACAATCGGCAGCCAGGCGAGCGGCGAGACCGGTTTGAAGATTTGCACCAGCGGGTTGATCGCGGCGTTCGCGTAAGGAGAAAGCCCGGCGAGAATGCCCAGCGGCATGGCAATGGCAGACCCGATCAGGAAGCCGAAGAACACAGTTTTGATCGAGGTCCAGATTTGTTCGTAGTAAGACGGCGAGCCGGTGTAAGGGATGTCCTTGACCTTATCCATCTCCCCCGCCGCGATGTATTTCGCGTTGCGCGCCTCGACGCGCTCAAGGAACGCGGCCTTTTTCTCGGCCTTGGCAATGGCGTCATGATGCAGGTTCACCGCCTCTTCCCACACCGCCGAGGGACCGGGGATGGCGCCCAGAGAGGTCTGAACCTTCGGTGCAAGAGCGCCCCAGAGCATCAGGAAGCCGACGATGGCCAGAACCGGAACGCCGAGAAGCTTCCAGATTTCCTTGACCTGCGCTTTCGGGTTGTCACCGGCGAGCGCTTTGAGGATCGGCGTCATCCAGGAGAGGCCCAGAACCTGAAACCAGGCGTCGGCCTTGTTGATCCGGGTGAAGAGTTTGGCGCGACGGGCCGCACGAGCTTTCGCTGTGGCCTCGGCGTCGAGCGCCCGTTCGTCACTTGGGTCGATAGCAGTCATTGCGGCGTCCTCACGAAAGACAGGGTATTTTGAAAAAGGCGGGCACAGCGGCGCTGCGCCCGCGCAGGAGAGGTTGATTAGCCTTTGACTTCCGTCCCTACGACCACTTGCTCGCCTTTCAGACCGATCGGCAGGCTGTCGAGATAGGCGTTGGGCGCTTTGCCGTCATAGGCGATGCCGTCGATGATGTCGGCAGCAGGCGTCGGCGCTTTGTAGCCATCGCTATCCCAGGGGAAGTCGGCCTCATTCGCCAGACCTTCGTCCACGAGAAGACGGGCCGCTTCGAGGTAGACCTCCGGCTTGTAGACGGATTTCGCTACTTCATCGTACCAGCTATCGGGCTTGGCTTCGGCGATTTGGCCCCAGCGACGCATCTGGGTCAGATACCAGACGGCGTCGGAATAGAACGGGTAGGTCGCATTGTAGCGGAAGAACACGTTGAAGTCCGGAACGTCGCGCTTGTCGCCTTTTTCGTACTCGAACGTGCCGGTCATGGAGTTCGCGATGACTTCCGGATCGGCGCCCACATAGTCCGGGCGGGACAGAATCTCGACGGCTTCCTGACGGTTGGCGTTGTCGTTCTCGTCAAGCCACATGGCGGCACGGATCAGCGCCTTGGTCACGGCCAGCGTGGTGTTCGGATACTGCTCGGCGAACTCGGCGGTGATGCCGAAGACTTTCTCCGGGTTGTTTTTCCAAAGCTCATAGTCGGTGATGACCGGCACACCGATGCCCTTGAACACGGCCTGCTGGTTCCACGGCTCACCCACGCAGTAGCCATAGATCGTACCGGCCTCCAAGGTGGCGGGCATCTGCGGCGGGGGCGTCACGGACAGGAACACATCGGCGCCGATCTGGCCGGTGATGTTCTCGGGCGAGTAGTAGCCCGGATGCAGACCTCCGGCAGCCAGCCAGTAGCGCAGTTCGTAGTTGTGGGTCGACACCGGGAAAACCATACCCATGTTGAAGGGCTTGCCTTCGGCTTTGTATTTTTCGACGACCGGCGCGAGAGCTGCGGCGGAGATCGGATGCTCCGGCTTGCCATCGGCCCCCATGGGAATGTTCGGCTTCATCTCTTCCCAGATCTCGTTCGACACGGTGATGCCGTTGCCGTTCAGATCCATGGAAAACGGCGTGATGATATGCGCTTCGGTGCCGAAGCCGATGGTCGCAGCAAGCGGCTGGCCCGCCAGCATATGCGCACCATCCAGTGTGCCGTCGATCACGCCATCGAGCAGAACTTTCCAGTTGGCCTGCGCTTCGAGCGTCACGAAGAGACCTTCGTCATCGAAGAAGCCCTGCTCATAGGCCACCGCGAGCGGTGCCATGTCCGTCAGCTTGATGAACCCGAAGGTCAGTTCGTCCTTTTCCAGATCGAGCATCTCGGCCCAACCTGGGGCTGCGAGTGCCGTCGTGGCCGCGAGGCCGAGAAGAAGCTTTTTCATCCGTGTGTCCCTGTGAAGATGAAAATACAAAAAAGCCGCCGATGGACCGCCAGGGAGGAGAAGGGCGGTCAATCGAGCGGCTTTGCTCTGTGTCCCGAATCTCCGGGACAAATTTCGTATCGCGGCATCGTTGCCTAGCGATGAGTTTGTTATGCCGGGAATCGCGCTGCGGATGCAAAGACCCTGACAAATGCGTCCAGGCAAAAATGCTGCACCCGCATCAAAATGCGAAAATTTTGTGCATCACTCCCCAGAAGGATCAAAAACGCGCCCATCGAAGAACTGATTGCGCGTCAGAATCAAATGCCCCGCTCCCGAGGCGACCGGGGTCGGCGCGCTCAGAGCCCCCTCGAGTTTCGACGAGGCCCCGGGCAAATCCGCGGAGGTCTGTGCCAAGGCCTGTCGATAGAGATCGGAACGGAACACCCCGCGCGCCACAGTGCGTGCCTGCGTCCGTTCAAGCCCGGTGCGGGCGGCAAGCTGAGTGCCGATCCATTCTGCCTGCGACCGCCAGGGGAAGGTCGCGGCCCCGTTGAAGAACTCTAGAAACCCCTCGACCCGCCGGGTTTCCCCGGTCGGCGCGATGACGATCTGGCCGGACAGCGCGCGTTCCAGCATCTCGGAGGGCAGATCGAGATAGTCCGGTCGGCTCAGAAGCTCAGAGGCAAGTGTCCGGCTGTCGGGCGAACCGAGCCAGCGTCCGGCGCGCCACACGGCCCGGATGAGCCGCCCCATCAGCGCGGTTTCCTGTTCGGCCCAGTCGGAACGCACCGCCAGCACCTTTTCCGGCGCGGCGGACCAGATCGCCGAGCCCGGCAGCAACAGCTCCCCCACACCCTCGTCCACCGCTTTCGAGCCCCAGGGCTCGCCGACGCAAAAAGCGTCGATCTCGCCCGTGGCCATGGCATCTGCCATCAGAGGCGGCGGCACGGTGCGGATGTCCACCGATTGCGGTGCCGGAAGCCCCAGCGCGGAGAGCCAGTAATACAGGAGTTCGGCGTGCATGGAGAACGGGAAGGGCACCCCGATCCGCAGCCGTCCCTTGACTGCCCCGATCAGGGCCCGGCCCGCCGCCTGTGCATCTTTGAAGGCAAAATCGTGCCCCTCGTCGCGCAGACGCGCTGCGAGAGCGTTCGACACACCGATGACATTGCCATTCATCGACAGGACGGCGACGGCCGACAGCTTCGCCCCGCTCCCGCCAAGCCCCAATGCGGTCGCGACCGGAACGGGCGACAACATATGCGCGGCCTCGACCTGTCCGAAACTCAGCATGTCACGCACCGAGGACCACGACGGTGCACGTTTCAAATCAAGCGCAATGCCCTCTTCCGCGGCAAAGCCCATTTCCTGCGCCACGATCAGCGGCGCGGCATCCACCAGCGGAATGAACCCGACGGAGAGTGTTGTCGCCCTCATCCCAGCAGCCCCGCCGCCGTCACCAGAGCCTGCGCCACATCGGCCACGCGCTTGCCCTGATCCATTGCCGCCTTGCGCAGCAGGGCATAGGCCTCGTCCTCACCGATCCCCCTGGCCCGCATCAGCATGCCCTTGGCCCGGTCGATCACCTTGCGCTCCTCAAGCGCCTTCTTGGTCTCGGCCAGCTCCGTGCGCATGCGCTGGAACATGCGAAACCGCACGATGGCGGCATCCATGATCGGTTTGACCCTCTGGGCCTGCAACCCGTCGACCACATAAGCCGACACCCCGGCCTCGATCGCGGCGGTCGAAAGCGCCTCGTCGGTGCTGTCTACGAACATGGCGACGGGACGGTCGAGCGGGCCGGAAGCCAGCGCCAGCTCCTCCATCGTGTCGCGCGAGGGATTTTCGATGTCGATCAGGACCACGTCGGGATTGCGCGCCTGAATCTGCCGCGCCAACCCGTTCGGGTCGTTGATGACGGAAATGTCGAATTCTCCGGCGGCGCGCAGGCTGTCCACGATCAGTTGGGCGCGGGTGCGGTCGGTTTCGACGACGATGACGGAAAGGGGAGCACTCATGCGGTCAGATCGTGGGAAGCCAGAAAGAAAGTAAACGATTCCCGCACGGGGCGGCATGAGAGGAGCCGAAGACAGACCTGCCCTTGCCTAATTTTTAGAACATCGCGGCGAATTTTCCGGCAATTCACATTTTCCCGAGACACCACTCCCGAAGCACCGCAAGCTCCGGTGCCACCGGTTCGGCGAAGTCACCCGCATAGGCCTGGAACGCGTCGAAATTCTTGGTGTTGACGCCGAGCAGCACCGGAATGCCTTCGGACAGCGCCGTGGCGATGAGGTCGCGGAAACCGCGCCCCTCGATCTCCTGCTTACCGAACTTGTTGATCACCACAAGATCCGCACCGGCCTCGAGCGCGGTTTCGGCATGATGCACGGCACGTTCCAGCCCGTCCGGGTCGAGGCGACAGCCCTTGGCCAGGGCGCCGAGGCTCTGGGAAATCGTCACACGCGCGCCGCCGGGCAAGAGACGCAACTCCATCCGGCATTTGATCTGATTGGGAAGTTCGGTGTTGATCTGCACCGCGCCGATCACGCGTCGCCCCTCGACCTCGAACCCTTCCGCAAGCTCCGCCAGCAGGCGATCCGTACCGCCACGGTCTTCCGTCATCACATAGCCGAGCATGGCCTGCCCCTTGATTTGCCCTGCCCCCGGCATACAGAATGGCGGGCAAGAGCAAAAGCCCTATGGAGGGACCCCGATGAGCAGCTATCCCGGCGTCATTCTCGCAGGTGGCGAAGGCACCCGCCTCGGCACGGTCGACAAAGGTCTTGTGGAGATCGGCGGCGCGCGTCTGATCGAAAGGGTCATCGACCGGCTTGCGCCGCAATGCGCCACTTTGGCGATCAGTGCCAATGGCGACCCGAAACGCTATGCCGAATTCGGCTATCCGATCATCCCCGACGCCACGGCACAAATGCAGGGGCCTCTGGCCGGTGTTCTCGCCGGGCTAGACTGGGCGGCGACGAAAGGTTTCGAGGCGATCGTGACGGTCGCCACCGACACGCCGTTCTTCCCGACCGATCTTGTCGCCCGCCTGTCGCAGGTGTCCCGGCCCGAGGGGTTTGGCATCGCGGTCACAGAAGAGGATGGCAAAACGCGCTGGCATCCGACCTTCGGGCTTTGGCCGGTGAGCCTGCGCGACGATCTGCGCGTCGCGCTGGCCCGGCATCAGCGGCGCATGGTGCAATTCGCGGAAAGCAAGGGCGCTGTGCCGGTTCTGTTCGAGAGCCCCACGCCCGCAGAACTGTTCTTCAACATCAACACGGCCGAGGATCTGGCGCAGGCCGAAGAGATGTTGGCCCGCGTCTGATCACTTGCGCCGGATCAGGTAGGCCTGGCGCGCACCGCAATCTTCCATGCCGAGATAGTCATGCCCGGCCTCGTTGCAGAAATGCGGCACGTCGATCACCGCGGCCGGATCGGAGGCCAGAAGCAGCAAGATCTGCCCCGGCGCCATGGCCAAGAGGCGCTTGCGGGCCTTCAGCACCGGCAAAGGACAGATCAGCCCGACCGCGTCCAGTTCTTCGTCCCAATGTGGCATATTCTCAGACATCATGGCCGAGGCTTAGGGCGCCCCCGCCTGTCTGTCCAGACGTCTTCGACGCCCCTCAGCCTCGCAGGCCACGCGCCTGACGCAGGGCCGGATCGGGAAACAGATAGGTCTCCTCGAGCCGCGTCCTGAGATACTCCGCCGCCTGAACCGGCGGATAATGCGCGGCCTCGGTGCGCGGCAGGGGCGCGATCACGCTGTCGGGATTCGGATCGAGATAGAAGGCCGCCAGCGTCCGGGGCCGGACCGGAGGCAACAAGCGATGCGGCAGGGAACGGTATTGATCATTGGTCCAGCGCATCAGCCCTTCCCCCACCAGCACAAGCAGCGCGCCAGGGATTTCCGGCACATCGCGCCACTGCCCGGATCGGCTCAGATATTGCACTCCTCCCGTGCCATCGGTGAGCACCACCGTGAGCGCCCCGTAATCGAATTGCGGCTGATTTCCGGGGGGCATACCCTGTGGCCAGGTGGGGTAATGCGACAGGCGCAGCGTCGCCATCGGATCGGTGAAATGCGGCTGGAAAAACCCCTGCGGCAGATCGAGATCGCGCTCGACGCCGCGCATCAGGGCGCGACCGAGCCCCAGCATCTCCTTGTAATAGTCGCGCATGACATCGCGAAACATGTCATCCTCCGGCCAGAGGTTCGGCCCCCGGAACGGCTCGCCTGCCTGCACGCGCGGATCGCTCTCCGGGAGATCCAGCCCGAGGCTGAAACTTTCCTTGGCCAAAGGCGTTCCGGACGCGCCACCGAGCATTTCGACACCCGAGGCCGCCCAACCGCGATTGATCGGCGAATGACGGATGTCGAGCGACGCCTTCTCCGCCTCTGGCAGAGCAAAGAAACTCTCGGATGCGTTCAGCACCTCGCGCAGAAGTCCTCGCGGGATGCCGTGTTCGGACAGCAGGAATACGCCTTCGTCACGACAGGCCTGCCCCACCTGTCTTGCAAATCCGAGCGGGTCCTTGCCCGAGGCCTGTAGTCGAAAATCCAGTAAAGGTATCATTTGAAAATCTCTCGAATGGTCACCTGCGCCTCCTCCTCCCAAATGATCCGCAGGCCGATCATCGGGTCGGTTCAGGATACATGCGCGATGCCCGCCCGGAGAGCACAACCCAAGGGAGAACGGCTTGAAAATTTAAAAATGGTCAAAGCACGGGCTGTTTTTCATCCAGAAGATCAAATCCGGTGCATCCATGGTGCGGCAGCCTGTCGCAGTTATGCACAGGTTCACACCGAAGCGTGCACGGCTTGCGACCTAAAATTTGTCATAACGGTAAAAAATCCTTCACAGAACCATCACACTCTCCCGGCATGTGGTCGCCTGTGCAGGACCGGCCTGGGCTCAGCCCGGCCTTCGATGTCTTGCGCCTCCTCCATGAGGGGGAAGCACCGTGCGCCACAGACAGCGGGCGCCTCACCATGACAGGCCCGGATCGGGTCCAGACCGGAGACGTAAGATGAACACGATGAAGATCACGGCGGCTGCCGCCGCTTTCGCCCTCGCAGGCACCGCCGCTTTCGCGGAAACCGAGATCACCTGGTGGCACGCCATGGGCGGCAACCTCGGCGAGACCGTCAACAAGATCGCCGAAGGTTTCAACGCCTCGCAGGACGAGTACAAGATCACCCCGGTGTTCAAAGGCTCTTATGAAGAGACCCTGACCTCCGGCATCGCCGCCTTCCGTGCGGGCGAACAGCCGAACATCATGCAGGTGTTTGACGCCGGCTCCGCCACCGTGATCGGTGCTCAAGGCGCGACTGTTCCGGTGCAGGATTTGCTGTCCGAGAACGGCGTCGATTTCGACATCAACGACTACATCCCGGGAGTGCGGTATTTCTACGCCGACAACCAAGGCAAGATGATCGGCATGCCGTTCAACTCCTCCTCGCCGGTGATGTATTACAACGCCGACGCGCTGGCCGCCGCTGGCGTCGAAGTACCGACCACCTACGAAGAATTCGAAGAGATCGCGCCGAAGCTCAAAGAGGCCGGTTACATCCCGCTCGTGCAGACGCACCTGCCGTGGGAATTCGTCGAGAACTTCCATTCCCGTCACAACCTGCCGTTTGCGACCAACGCCAATGGCTATGACGGCGCTGAAGGCACGCAGATCCTCGTCAACTCCGACGAGATGAAAATGCACTTCACCAAGGTCAAGGAATGGCTCGACGAAGGCTATTTCGGCTTCTTCGGCACCGGTTGGGACGACAACCAGGCGCAATTCGAAGACGGCAAAGCCGCGATGTACATCGGCTCCTCGGGTGACTTCGGCGGCCTGACCACGAAAGGCATGTCCTTCGAGTGGGGCTCCGCCTACCTCCCCTACTGGGCGTCGATCACTGACGAGGGCTACCAGACCTTCATCGGCGGCGCAGCTCTGTTCGCGATGTCCGGCAAATCCGCAGAAGAAAACAAAGCGACCGCCGAGTTCTTCCGCTACCTGACCTCGCCGGAAGTTCAATACATGTGGCACCGTGAAACCGGTTACGTTCCGGTCACCACCGCCGCTTACGAGCTGGCCAAAGCCGATGGTCACTACGACCGTTTCCCGGCCGCTGAAACTGGCCCGAAACAGCTGATGCTGCAAGCTGGGGAAAACACCCGTGGCTACCGCATGGGCTTCTACGTCCAAATCCGTGACGTGGAAAACCGTGAGCTGGGTCGTGTGCTCTCCGGCGAGACCACCGTCGAGGACGCTCTGGCCACGATCGAAAAAGAAGGCAACGAGCTTCTCGCCCGTTTCGCCAAGACCCAAGGGTAATTCCGGTCTTCAAGACATCTCTGGCGGCCGCGACCTCGCGGCCGTCAGGCTTTTGCGAAAGGTCCCTCCCATGAAACGCGCAGGCTTTGCCTCCCGCTGGTTGCCGATCCTCCTTCTGGTGCCGCAGCTTTCGATCATCCTCGTCTTTTTCTACTGGCCCGCCGCCTATGCGGTAAAATCGTCTTTCTACCTGCAAGACCCGTTCGGCTTCGGGCAGACCTTTGTCGGGCTGGAAAACTACAGTTCACTGGCAGACTCCGCCGAATATCTCAGAGTGACGAACTTCACCGTGGTGTTCACGGTTTTGGTGACGTTTTTCTCGCTGGCGCTGGCGCTGTTGCTGGCGGTGAAGGCGGATAAGGTGATCCGGGGCGCGAAGAGCTATCGCACACTGTTGATGTGGGTCTATGCGGTCGCGCCGCCAGTGGCGGGCTATATGGGGCTGATCCTGTTCAACCAGCGCTGGGGGCCGCTCACGGAGCTATTCGGCATGTTCGGTTGGGAGTTCAACCTGCGGGCGGATTATTTCGATACGGCCTTTGCCATGGTGGTCGTCTCCGTCTGGAAACAGGTGCCGGTGAATTTCATCTTCTTCCTCTCCGGGCTCCAGAGCATTCCGAAATCCGTGCGCGAAGCCGCCCTGATCGACAACCGCTCTGCCTCTGGCCGGTTCTGGGACGTGACCTTTCCGCTCTTGGCACCCACCGGTTTTTTCCTCCTGATCATCAACATCACCTACGCGCTCTTCGACACCTTCGGCGTCATCGACACGCTGGTGAAAGGCGAGCCCGCGAACAATCCGATGACGCTGGTCTACAAGGTCTATATCGACGGCTTCCGCGGCAATGACCTTGGCGGATCGTCGGCGCAATCGGTGGTTCTGATGCTGTTGGTTTTGGCGCTGACCGTGTTCCAGTTCCGCATGGTCGAAAAACGCATTCATTATACGTGAGGCAGGACAATGGCTGACATCTCCCTCTCCACCGCCACGCCGGTCATCCCCCGCCGTCGTTTTCTCTGGTCCACTCTGGTGGACCACGCGGTGCTCATCACCGGCGCGCTCATCATGTTCTTTCCGCTTCTGGTGATGCTGCAAACCGCCTCGACGCCCGATATCGAGACGATGAAATACGGGCCTGGCCTCTACTTTGGCGATCAGCTCGACGACAATTTCCGCAAGGCGATGTTCGAGGCCTCGGGCTTTTCCGGCGCGAACACCGGGTTGTCGATGTTCAAGAACTCGCTGATCCTCGGCCTTGGCTTTGCCATCGGCAAGATCGTCATCGGCATGATGGCCGCTTACGCCATCGTCTACTTCCGCCTGCGGTTTGCGACGTTCGCCTTTTGGCTGATCTTCACCACGCTCTTGTTGCCGCTCGAAGTGCGCATTCTGCCCTCCTATGAGATCACGCAAAAACTGGGCCTTCTCAACACCTACACCGGTCTCATCGTGCCGCTCATTGCCTCCGCCACCGCGACGTTCTTTTTCCGCCAGTTCTTCCGCTCCGTGCCCGAAGAGCTGGTCGAAGCCGCCCGCATCGACGGCGCAGGGCCGGTGAAATTCTTCATCGACATCCTCGTGCCGCTCTCGCAGACCATGATCGCCGCGATGTTCATCATCATGTTCGTCTATGGCTGGAACCAATATCTCTGGCCCACGATGATCACCACGGACGAAGGCATGTACACCCTCGTACGCGGCATCAAGCGGATCGTTCAGGTGCTGCAGGGCGGCAATGAAATCCCCGAATACGGACGCGCGAATGTGCTGGCGATCATCGCCGTTCTGCCGCCCGTCGCCATCGTCATTTTCTTCCAGAGCTGGTTCGTCAAGGGCCTCACGGAATCCGACAAATAAGGACACACTCAATGGCTCAGGTCACTTTGGACTCCGTCCGCAAAATCTACCCGAACGGCGTCGAGGCCGTCACCCCTGCAAGTTTTCAGATCAAGGACGGCGAATTCGTCGTCTTGGTCGGTCCCTCGGGCTGCGGAAAATCCACGCTCCTGCGCATGATCGCAGGGCTTGAGGACATCACCGAAGGCGCGCTCTCGATCGGCGACAACGTGGTCAACACGCTCGACCCGGCGGATCGCGACATCGCCATGGTGTTTCAGAACTACGCGCTCTACCCGCATATGACGGTGCGCAAAAACATCGCCTACGGCCTCAAGAACCGCAAAACGCCGAAAGACGTGATCGCGCAAAAGGTCGATGAAGCGGCGAAGATGCTCAACCTCACCGAATACCTCGACCGCAAACCGGCGCAGCTCTCCGGCGGCCAGCGTCAGCGCGTCGCCATGGGCCGCGCCATCGTGCGTGACCCGGCGCTGTTTCTGTTCGATGAGCCTCTGTCGAATTTGGACGCGAAACTCCGCAACCAGATGCGGATCGAGATCAAGGCCCTGCAACGTCGCCTTGGTGTGACGTCGATCTACGTCACCCACGATCAGGTCGAAGCCATGACCATGGCCGACCGCATCATCGTGTTGAACGGCGGCAGGATCGAACAGATCGGCACACCGTCCGACATCTACCACAACCCGGCCTCGACCTTTGTCGCCTCCTTCATGGGCGCGCCGCCGATGAACCTTGTGGCGGCCGAGATGCAGGACGGAATCCTGAGCTTTGCCGGGCTGGAGCTGCCTCTGGCCTCGTCGATGCGCGGTCCGGTGACGCTGGGTCTGCGGCCCGAGGATTTGATCATCGACAGCCACGGCCCGCTGGCGATGGAGGTCGAATTGATCGAAGAGTTGGGCGCGCATCGTCTGTTGCACGGCCAGGTCAACGGCCAGCGCCTCACCGTGCATCTCGCCAAGGAAGAACAGGTCGCGCTCGGCCCCCTGCACCTGTCGTGCCGGGTGCAGAACCTCTGCCTGTTTCACCCCGAAACAGGCGCGCGCATGGATGGCGGCTTTGCCTTCAACCTCGCGCAGGACCGGATGGAAGAACGCGTATGATCTCGCTTTTGGACAGCCTGCCCCCGGTCACCGACGCCCAGCGTGAGGCGCTTTTGGCCGCGCCACGCACGGCGGATGCCCACCGCGACATGATGGCCGATGTGCTGGCCATGAACGCCGTGCAGATCGGCGGCACGGCGACACAGACCACCCTGGCCTCTGAGTTCACCGTCGCCGCGTGGAATGTCGAACGGTGCCTGTTTCCCAAGGACACAGCCGCGCATCTCATGCCGCTTGCGCCCGATGTCGTCCTTTTGTCCGAGGTCGATCACGGCATGTCCCGCACCGGCCAGCGCCACACCACCGAAGAGGTCGCCGCAGAGCTTGGCATGACCTACGCCTTCGGGGTCGAATTTTTTGAGATGGGGCTGGGCGGGCCGACCGAACGGCATTTCTGCCAAGACGATTTCAATGCACTTGGCTGGCATGGCAATGCGGTGCTGTCCAAGGTGCCCCTCTCCAAAGTGACGCTCATTCGTCTCGACGATCACGGCCATTGGTTTTCCACGGAAAGTGGTGCCGACCCGGAGCAGCCGCGCCTTGGCGGGCGGATGGCGATTGCCGCTGTGCTCCCAACAAAGGCGGGCGAGATTTGCGTCGTCTCCACCCATCTGGAAAGCAATGCTGGCCCCGCACATCGACAGGCCCAATTCGAGAGTCTGCTCGACGCGCTCGATGAGTTTGCGCCGGGGATGCCTGTGCTGATCGGCGGCGACCTGAACACCGGCAACCACATCCCGCCCCACTTCGACCATCGCGACGAGACCCTGTTCGAACTGGGTGAAGCACGCGGTTACGACTGGGGTTTCACGGCCGAGGGCATGACCACGCGTCCGTCCTTGATCACACCACACCCGGAGCGGGTGATGAAGCTCGACTGGATCGCCGCGCGCGAGATGCGCTGTCTCGACAAGGGCGTGTTGTCGTCTCTCGACACCAACAACCGCCCGCTTGCGGATCACGATTGCGTCTGGGCACGGGGCGCGCTCTGAGCGTCAGGGCCGGGCGAGCAAAAGATCGAGGCTCGCCCGCACCCGCTGTTTCAACGCCTCGGGCGTCTCACCGGTGAACATGTAGCCACAGCTCAGCGTGACGGAATACATCGAAATCGCCCGCATCCGGGCTTCCTCCGGAGAGAAGCCCGTGGCGGCGAACTGGCGGGTGAAGAACTCCAGTCGTTCGGCATCGACCTCGGTCAACCCCGCACGCACCGTATCGTCGCTCTGGCTCCATTGCCGCATCGCCACCTCGGAGGCGATGTCGTAATCGCCCAGGGTGACGAATTCGGCGACATGCCAGATGCGCTCTTCGGGCTGGGTGTAACGCTCTTCGACATGCTGGATCAGACTGGTGGTCTCCCGCCCGCGCCAATAGGCGAACAGCGTGTCGAGAAAATCCTGACGATCCTGGAAGTGCCAGTAGAAGCTGCCCTTGGTCACCTTCATCGCCTTGCAGACCTGATCAATCCGAAGACCGCCGGGGCCGGTCTGACCGAGGATCGCCAGCCCCGCATCGAGCCAGTCTTCCTTGCCTAAACGGTCTTCTTTCATCCGTCCCGAGTTGGAGCCGGTCTTTCGCGTCTTCCCTGAGTCCGTCATCTGACTGCTCCCTGTTGCGATCTGCGAAGTGGGCTTGCGCCTCTTTTCGCCTGTTTTTAGGGCAATTTCCACGCCCATCCAACCGGAAGATTATTATTTTGCAAGTCTGTACCAAATGGTATTGACTCAAATTTCATCTCCGCAAAAGTCTATACCACTTAGTACGGAGATTCGACAACATGAACCACACGGATGGAAACGCACAGTCCTGCGCACGCTGCGCCGTCTGTTCCTGCCATGGTGACGACCGTCTCTCCGCCCCGGAACATTCCGCACACGCACAGGCTGGAAAGGACCAGAACATGAGCATCATTCTGACAGAGAAAATCACAACGCCCGCGGCCTGGGTCGCCCAGGATTTCGACCGGGACGACAGTTGGGTTCACATGCTGAGCGCGGAACAAATCGCCGCAATCGACGCCGCGCTCGCCGGCCTGAAGGACAAGGGCCTGTCTTTTCCACATTTCACCCGCGCGGATTTCCCCCTCGGCCCGCTCGAAGCGGAACTGACACACTGTGCCGACGAGTTGGAAAATGGGCGCGGTTTTCTCGTGCTGCGTGGGTTGCCAATCGGGAACTACAGCGATGTGGAGATCGACACGCTGTATTTCGGCATCGGCCTGCATCTCGGTGAGCCGGTGGGCCAGAACCCGCGCGGCGATCTGATCGGCAAAGTGATGGCCGTGGGCGACGCTAATAAGAAGGACACCCGTGTCTACGAGACCAACCTCTACCTGCCCTATCACTCCGATCCGTCCGACGTGGTCGGGCTTCTGTCCGTGCGCAAGGCACGCGAGGGCGGCCTCAGCAGTCTGATCAGCGTTGCGTCGATCTACAACGTGATCCTTGAAGAGTACCGCGAATTCCTCGGGCTCTACTATCGTCCTTGGTATTTTTCGCATCTCTGCGAGGACACCCCGTCGCTGTCACCGATCTTCAGCTTTCACGAGGGCAAGCTGAGCTGTCGTTACCTGCGGCAATATCTCGAACTCGGGCATGAGATCATGAACCAACCGCTTTCCAAAGTCGAAATCGAGGCGCTGGACCTGTTCGATACGATCATCGACACGGATGCGCTGCGGCTCGACATGATGCTGGAGCCTGGCGATCTGCAATTCGCCAACAATTACGCCGTACTGCACTCTCGCAACGCCTTCCTCGACCATGACGAGCCGGAGAAGATGCGCAAGTTGTTGCGGCTCTGGCTGAAGATGCCGAACGCCCGGAAACTCGCCCCTGAATTTCCCGGACGCAACGGTTTTCCGCTGCCGGAAGCGGTCGCATAAGCGGCGCTCTGCGCGGTGTGAAACCTGTGCCCCGTCCTTTTGGCGGGGCACAAATAAAGGAAATATACCGTTATTGCAGCACAGAACAGACCCTGAAACGCCGCACTCATGCCCGGCGAGGGGCTTCCGGAAAGCCCGGATGAAAATTTGGGCACCAAAGGGGAAATTCCACAATGCAATGAAGTAAAGAAGAAACTTCGGATCTGACAGGGTATGAACAACGGCCAGATTGGGAAATTACAGCACAGAGTGACATCCCCTCTTCCCCTGAAGCCCATCTGTCGTAATATTCACTTAATTCCGTCCACAGAGACCGGAACGTCAAAAGCCCTGCAACGACGGGGCACACACACGCATCAGGGAAACCACATGAAACACCTATTGCCCGCAACCGCACTGTCGCTTCTGCTCGCAGGCCCGTCTTTCGCCGAAACCGTGCTGACAGTCGCGAACTGGTTGCCGCCGTCGCACCCGCTCGTCTCCGAAGTGATCGTGCCGATGACCGAGGAAATCGCAGAGGCCACCGGCGGCGAAGTGGTCGCCAATATCCTGCCCGCCCCGCTCGGGCCGCCGGGGGCGCATTTCGATTTCGCGGTGAATGGCGTGGCCGACATCACCTTCTCCGTGCAGGGCTATACGCCGGGCCGGTTCAAGACCACCAACATCGCCGAGATCCCCTTTCTGAGCGACAGCGCCGAAGTGACCTCTGTCGCCTATTGGCGCACCTGGGACGCGATGCTCAAGGACGCGGGCGAATACGATCAGGTCAAGGTGCTTGCGGTTTTCACTCACGGCCCGGGCGAGATTTTCCTGAAAGACACCGATCCGACGGCAGTCGATCTGATGAAGGGGCAGAAAATCCGGGTCGGCGGCGGCATCGTGCACGAGATCGCCACGAAACTCGGCGCCGTGCCGGTCGAAGGCCCATCTTCGAAAGCCTATGAACTTTTGTCCCAGGGGGTCGCCGACGGCATCCTGTTCCCCTATGAATCGGTCAGCTTCTTCGGCCTGATCCCGCAGCTCGACATCGGCGTCTCCGTGCCCGGCGGACTCTACAACACCTCTTTCTACATCGTCATGAACAAGGCGAAATACGACAGCCTGACGCCCGAACAGCAGGCGGCGATCGACAGCGTGACCGGCGAGCATCTGTCCCGCATGGCCGGCCAGATGTGGGACCGCGTCGATGCGGCGGGGCTTGCGGCAATGGAAGGCAAGATTGCCGTCACCCCCGCAACCGAGGAACAGATGGCCGCGTGGAAAGAAGACCTTCAGCCGATCATCGACGCGAAACTCTCGCAAGTGTCGGAAACCGGCGTCGATGGCCCGGCGGCCTATGAAATGATGCTCTCCGAGATCGCCAAGCTCTCGGCGGAATAATCCGAAACAGGGTCCGGGGAACCGGGCCCTTCCTCCCACAGCGGAACAGCCTCACGAACGCCTTTCGGGCGGATGGCCGAGGCTTGTCTGCACAACCGAACAAAACACCATGACAACGCACCCCCTCGACATCGCCGTGATCGGCGCGGGCAATATCGGCACCGCCATGGCGGCGCTTTTGTCACGCTCCGGCGCGCAAGTGCATCTTGTCGCCCGTGGCGCACGGCTTGCCGAGGTCCGGACGGGCGGCGTCACTCTGGATGACCGGGGCGATGTGCTCCACGCCAGACCCGAAACGGTGGCCAGATTGACCCGACCGATGGATGCGGTCTTTCTCTGTGTGAAATCGCAAAGCCTTGCCGCCGCGGTACGCGACAACGCGGCGGGGATCGGACCGGACACATTGGTCATTCCGATGGTCAACGGCCTGCCCTTCTGGTTCTTCGCAACACCCCATGACATGGGCGACATCCCCCATCTCGACCCGGCGGGCGATCTCGCCGCACTGCTGTCCCCAAGACAAATCCTGGGCGCCGTGCTTCTGATGACCGTGCGGATGGAGGGAAGCCGCGCGCTGTCCTCGAACACACCGACCCTGAGCCTCGGGCCAGTCACCGAAGGAGCGGACAAACCCCGCATCGACGCTCTGATCGAGGTGCTGGAAGCGGGCGGGGTGCGCACCGATCTGAGCGAGGACATTCGCCAGAAGGTGCTTGTCAAACTCCTCGCCAACCTCGCCACCAACCCATTGACCGCCCTGAGCGGTGCGATGCTCGAAGAGGTCGGTCAGACGCCGCTGCTGCGCGAGATCGCCACACGGCTTGCCACCGATTTTCGCAACTGGGCCACCATCCGGGGGTTCGATCTGCCCGGCAATGACTGGCTGGTCGATCTCATGATCGACGCGGGATCGTTCCCGACCTCGATGCTTCAGGATGCGCAAGCCGGGCGGGCGCTCGAGCTGGATGCGATCTGTCGCGCGCCTCTCGCGCTCTCACGTCGCGACGGGATGGATATGCCGCTTCTCGCGGGTCTGATCGCGGAGGTCGAAACCCATCCCATTCTCCCCCTGCCCGGGGCCGCCCTGCCTGCGGCACTCGACGGGCTTCTCACCCACACCGCGTCTCCGAAAGGATAAGTCATGAACACAACCTCGACCGTGACCAAGGATGCAAGCCCCATGGCGGGCATGACCGAAGCCGAGCTGCGCGTCCAGCTTGCCGATTTCTATCATCTGGTGAGCTATCTCGGCTGGACTGAACTGATCTTCAACCACATTTCCGTGCGGCTCCCCGGCGAGGAACATGCCTATCTGGTGAACCCGATGGGGCTGCATTACGACGAGGTGACACCGGAGAATCTTCTGGTCGTCGGCGTCGATGGCAAGCTCAAGCGCGAAAGTCCCTACAAGCCCAACCCGGCTGGCTTTGCGCTTCATGGCGTGATCCACGAACACCGCCCGGATGTGGGATGTATCGCCCATACGCACACCACGCCGATCTCCGCCATCGTGATGAAAGAAGCGATGATCGACCATAACAATTTCAACGGCGCGCAGCTTTACGGTCGGGTCGGTTATCACGCTTTCGAAGGCATCACGATCTACGACGAAGAGCGCGACCGCATGCTCGAAGCCCTCGGCGACAAACACGTTCTGGTGCTCAGGAACCACGGTATTGCGGTCTGCGAAGCCGATATTCCACTGACCTTTTTCCTTTTGTGGACCGTACAGCGCGCCGCCGAAATCCAATGCGCGGCAGCGGCGATCCCCGGGCCGAATGTGCAATTGCCGGAAGCGATCAAGGAAAAATGCGCCGCAGATGCCCAGCGCCTCAAGGACAACGCCGCATTCGCGACGCTGCTGTTCGATGCCATGGTACGCAAGATGAAACGCGAGCGGCCCGAGTTCGCGTAATCATCCAAGGTCGCGGAAAAGGGGAGCGAAAGCGTTCCTTTTCATGCCGCCGGGGATGCCAGCGCGGGCAGGACACCCGATCCGAAAGCCTGCATCTGATCCTCCGCCCAGAACCGGATGTCCTGTTTCACGACCATCTGGCGATTGGCCTTCATCCGGCCCTTGCGATCCTCAGGCGACATATCCAGTGCGAACTGGATCGCCCCGTCCATCGACTTGTGCGAGAACGGATTGGTCGGCACGGCGGCGGCCAGTTCGACCGCAGCGCCCGCGAATTCCGACAGGACAAGCACCCCGTCGCCATCGGTGCGCGCGGCACAGAATTCCTTGCACACAAGGTTCATCCCGTCGGCCAGCGGCGTAATCCAGGCAACATCGGCTGCGCGATAATAGGCCACGAGATCGGTGAATTTCACCGGCCTTGAGATCAGAGCAATAGGTTGCCAGTCAAAGGACCCGTAGCGCCCGTTGATCCGCCCGGCGAGCTGTTCCAGCGCCTGCTGGATTTCCTCGTAAGCGGTCATGTTGGAATTCGCGGCCACGGACACATGCATCAGCCGCACCTTGCCGCGCAGATCGGGCCGGGCTTCAAGAAGCCGTTCGAAACTTTCGAGCTGCTCGATCCCGCCCTTGGTGTAATCGGTGCGTCCGACGGAGAGGATCAGTTTCGCCCCCCCCAGCTCGGAATTGATCGCTTTGACCTTACGGGCGGTTTCCTCGCGTGCGGCGACCTCTTCGATGTAGGACACATCGACGCCGACGGGGCTGGCCTGAAGCCGGATGGTGCGGTCCTCATAGCCGATCTCGGTGACCACGGATTGCTCGGAAAGCGCCGAAGTTTCGGCGGCCAGTTCCGGCTTCACCTTTTCGCGTTTGAGCGTCTCGACTTCGAGAAGCGAGCGCGCCGCAGAGACGAAATTGTTCACGTAACGCGGGATGTGGAACCCCACGACATCGCAGGCCAGAAGGCTCTCCAAAATCTCCTTGCGCCACGGCAGCACGTTGAAAATATCGGCGCTCGGGAACGGTGTGTGATGGAAAAAGCTGATCTTCACATCCGGACGCAGCGTCCGCAGATAACCGGGCACGAGCCACAGGTTGTAATCGTGAATCCACACGACAGCCCCCGGCGCGGCCTCGGCGGCTGCGGCCTCGGCAAAGGCCCAGTTCACCTCGCGAAAGGTCGGCCAGTCGACCGGGTCGTAATTGTAGCGCTCCTTGAAACCATGCAGGATAGGCCAGAATGCCTCTTTCGACGACACATGATAGAAACTCGTCACCTGTTCCGGCGTCAGAGGCAGGCGCGAGACGGTGTATTTGCCATAGGCGTCGTCAATCTCGATCACACGTTCGAATTCAGGCTTCGCCGGGTCTTCGGCATGCTTCCACGCGATCCACGCCCCCTTGTCGAACCGGCCGAAGAAACTCTTGAGCGTCGGAACGATGCCATTGGGGCTCTTGTTTTCGCGATATTCTATTTTGCCATTCACCTCGACTTCTTCGTAGGGCTGGCGGTGGTAAACGATCACCAGATCGGACGGCATGGGTCAGTCTCCTTTCGGTGTCTCATGAAGATCGAGTGCGGCGATGGCCTCAAGGATCCCGGCGGCGCCATGCGCACTGGCATGGTAGACCGTCCCCTGACCTTCGAGCCGCGATTTGAGCGCAGTTTCGGAATTGCCCACAGCGACAGCGGGCAGACCGCTTGCAAGCATGGAAAAGTCGTTGAGCGTATCGCCCGCGCAGAGCACACGCGCCTCCGGGATGCCCAGATGCGCGATCAGACGTTTGATCGACGGTCCCTTTGAGATGCCTTTCGGCAGAACATCGAAATAGCGATTGTCGGAAATGAGCCAGTCGAGCCCCATCTCCTCCACCCGCGCTTCGGCCACGTTGTCATATTTGAGGGGTGTCAGATCGTAACTCACGCGATAGCGAAACGCGGTCGGTTGCAGCTTCAGCCCCGGCAATCCGTCGAGCGCATCGCGCACCCGCGGCCCGGCGTCGTTCCAGCGTGCGGCAATATCTTCTTCGAGCGCCGGGATCGGTTCCACATGGCCATCCTCGCGCACATGGGCAATCGTGGTGCCGACATCGCCCACGACATATTCAGGCCATGGCAGGCCGCATTCGCGACACATCTCCATTATGAACTCGGGATCGCGTCCGGTCACGAAGATCAACCCCACGGTGTCGCGATTGGCTTCGATCCAGTCGTAGAGCGTGGTCCGCTCGGCGTCCGTTCCACCGAGAAACGTGCCATCGAGATCGGTCGCAAGGGTAAAGCGGCGCGCGGCGATGGCCGGGCGCGGGGAAACATGAACATTCATTTTCAGTTCACTCCGAATTGCAATGGAAGGTCGGGCGAAGGATGCGCGAGCGAGAGATCGAGCGCATAGGGTTCGGCCTCGATCGGACGGGTCCAGAGCGCATTGAACGCCTCTTGCAGATCGGCGCCTTTGTGTAGCACGGCGTTCACCGTCTCGCAGATCGGCATCGGCACCCCGATGCGATGCGCCAGATCGGTGACGGAGACCGCGTTCACCTCGCCCTCGACCACCACGGACCGCCCTTCGAAACAGGACGGGCGCGGCGTGCCCTGCCCCAGTTGATACCCCAGCGACATATTGCGCGAGGTGGTGGAGCTACAGGTCAGGGTCAGATCACCCGCGCCGGAAAGCCCGGTGACGGTCTCACGCCTGCCGCCCAGCGCCTGCGCCAGAAGCTTCATCTCGTCGATGCCCCGCGTGATCAGCGCCGCGCGGGTGTTTTCGGCAAAGCCCGCGCCCGACATCATGCCACAGGCAATGGCAATCACATTCTTGACCGCGCCGCCAACCTCGACACCGACCAGATCGTCGGACACGTAGGGCCGGAACCCGCCGCCGGAGAGCGAGAGGGCCAGCCGCGCCGCCGGGCTTTTCTCCGGCGCAAGACGGTCCCGATAGGAAAACGGAAAAGCCACCGTGGCCGCCGTCGGATGGTCGAGGGCGGTTTCGCGGGCAAAGGTGGGTCCGGACACCGCACCGACCGGATGGCCGGGCAATTCCTCTGACACGACCTCGGACAGCAGATAACCGCTGCGCCGCTCGACGCCCTTGCAGGCCAGCGCAATCGGCACGGCTTCGGGCAGGTGCGGCTTGATCGCCTGACACATGGCGCGCAATGTCGCCGAAGGGGTGACCATCAGAACCGCTTCGGTCCCGGTCAGCGCGGCGTTCAAGTCGGAGGTCGCGATGAGCCCACCGGGAAGGTCCACATCCGCAAGGTAATCGTCATTCCGGGAGGTTGCAGTGATCCGTTCGGCCAGAGCGGGACGACGTGCCCAGAGGCGGACATCGTGACCGTTTCGGCCCAGAACGGAGGCGAGCGCAGTGCCCCAGCTACCGGCACCGAGAACGGTGAGGCGGCGCAGGGGCTGCGGCGGGGTATAGGGCATTGAATCCTTGATCGGGAGCTCCTTCGGGTGCTCTTACTCAGGTCTTCTCTTCAAATCTCGGCGCGCCCCACCCGTCCGTCACAGACCGCGCGGCAAGGGGCAAAGACAGGCCGGAGAAACAGGCATGAGCCCGAAATCAGATCCGGTGTCGCGCAATGCGGGTCGGTCGGAAAGCTTCTTGGAAGGCCATCGAAACCGAGCAGGTCCGCCGCGTGGACCCTGCATCATAACCTACACGGATGCGTGAAAATTTCAACCGTTCGGGGGCCGCATCGCAGCAAGACATTGTTTAAATTGTAATTTTTTTGATAGCACCGATGCAGCGCAGAAAAGACGGTCAGGATATACCTGCCGTCTTCTGCGCTTTCGCCTCTTGGAAAAGGCTCAGAACGGATAGTGCTGCTTTGGATCCTCAATGGTGATCCAGCGCGTGACGGTGAATTCCGCGATCCCAAGCTTGCCGCCGAAGCGACCGAAGCCGGAGTCCTTCACGCCGCCGAACGGCATTTGCGGCTCGTCCGACACCGTCGGCCCGTTGATGTGACAGATGCCGCTCTGGATGCGGTTGGCGGCGTCCATCGCCTTGGTGATGTCCTGCGAGAACACTGCCGCCGACAGCCCGTATTCGGTGTCGTTGGCGACCGCGATGGCCTCGTCCGCGTCCTTCACCCGGATGATGGACTTCACCGGCCCAAAGCTTTCCTCGCCATAGATGCGCATGTCGGAGGTCACACCATCAAGAAGTGTAGCCGAGTGGATCGCGCCGTCCCGCGCACCACCGGCCACGAGTTTCGCGCCTTTCGAGGTCGCGTCCGCAATCAGCGCATCCATCTTTTCCGCCGCCGCTTCCGTCACCAGAGAGCCCAAAACGACCTTCTCGCGCGGGTTGCCATAGGGCAGGCTCGCGGCCTTGGCGGCGAGTTTTTCGATGAACGCGTCGGCCACGGCCTCGACCACGATGATGCGTTCGGTCGACATGCAGATCTGGCCCTGGTTCATGAACGAGCCAAAGATCGCCGCGTTCACAGCGCCCTCGAGATCGGCATCTTCCAGTACCACGAACGGCGCTTTGCCGCCCAGCTCAAGAAGCGCTGGTTTGAGGTTTTCGCCCGCCAGACGGCCAATAATGCGTCCCACACCGGTCGAGCCAGTGAAGTTGACGTGACGCACTTCGGGCGCCTCGATCAGAGCCTTGACCACCTTCGCGGCGTCCTCCGGCGCGTTGGAAATCACATTGATCGCGCCTGCCGGAAGCCCCGCTTCCACAAGGCATTCGCCGATCAGACGATGCACTTTCGGGCACATCTCGGAGGACTTGAGCACAACCGTATTGCCACAGGCCAGAGCAGTCGCCACCGCCCGCGTGCCCAGGATCACCGGCGCGTTCCACGGTGCGATCCCGAGGCAAACGCCACGCGGTTTCGCGACCGCCATCGCCAGTGTGCCCGGTTTGTTCGACGGGATCACCTCGCCGCCGATCTGCGTCGTCATCGCGCCCGCTTCGCGCAGCATGCCGGCGGCGAGATGCACGTTGAACCCGGCCCAGATCGCCGTCGCGCCGGTCTCCCTCACCATCGCGTCGACAAACGCATCCGCGCGGGCCTCCATGATGTCCCCGGCCTCGACCAGAACCGCGCGACGCACCTCCGGCCCCATCGCCGACCATTCGGCAAAGGCCGCCTGCGCGCTGGACACGGCCTTGAGCGCGTCCCCGACAGAGGCGGCGGCGGCCACCGTCGCCACATCCCCCGTCACCGGGTCCATACGTTCATACGTGCGCGCCCCTTCGGACGGGACATCTGCACCTCCGATCAACAGATTCAGACTCATCGAATTCTCCTCTCTTCACTCCATTTGCGCTGCCCCGGTCGGGGCGTGCATCGACGTTGCGCCATGCTCAGAAGTATCACAGGCCAGAAGCGCGGCATTCATAACATCGACACGCACAAATGGAATTGCGGCAAGACGTGTCCAGCACGTGCAAACGCGTTGGTCCACAGCGCGGCCCAAGCCGGCTGTGGCCATGTTTTTCATATTCACCGCGCGTCCCTCCCCATGACCGTCTCACATGACGCCCGAGGGAGGGGCCCGTTTGCCGCTGAGCGTTTAAAACTCGACGACAGCGCGGATCGACTTGCCCTCATGCATGAGATCGAACCCGTGGTTGATCTCTTCAAGCTTCAGCTTGTGCGTGATCATCGGGTCGATCTCGATCTTGCCGTCCATGTACCAGTCGACGAATTTCGGCACATCGGTGCGGCCTTTCGCGCCGCCGAACGCCGTGCCTTTCCAGACGCGGCCCGTGACCAACTGGAACGGACGCGTGGAAATCTCCGCCCCCGACGGCGCCACGCCGATCACCACGGACACGCCCCAGCCCCGGTGCGAACATTCCAGCGCGTCGCGCATCACCTTGACGTTGCCGGTCGCATCGAAGGAATAGTCCACGCCGCCGATCTGATCCGCGCCACGTTTGGTCAGGTTGACGATTTCCTCGACCACGGTGCCTTCGATTTTCGTCGGATTGATGAAATGGGTCAGGCCGAATTTGCGGGCCATCTCCTCTTTGTCATCGTTCAGGTCGACACCGATGATCATGTCGGCCCCGGCCATGCGCAGGCCCTGGATCACGTTCAGACCGATGCCGCCGAGACCGAAGACGGCGGCGGTCGCGCCGATCTCGACGCCCGCGGTGTTGATCACAGCACCGATGCCGGTGGTCACGCCGCAGCCGATGTAGCAGATCTTGTCGAAGGGCGCGTCGTCACGCACCTTGGCCAATGCAATCTCCGGCATGACGGTGTGGTTCGCGAAGGTCGAGCAGCCCATGTAGTGGTAGACCGGCGTGCCGTCGAGCATCGAAAACCGCGTGGTGCCATCGGGCATCAGCCCCTGACCCTGAGTATTGCGGATCGCGGTGCAGAGGTTGGTCTTGCCGGAGAGGCAGGACGGGCATTCGCGGCACTCGGGCGTGTAAAGCGGAATGACGTGATCGCCCGGTTTCAGCGTGGTAACGCCTTCGCCAACCTCCAGCACGACGCCCGCGCCCTCGTGGCCGAGGATGCAGGGGAAGATGCCCTCCGGATCGGCGCCCGACCGGGTGAACTCGTCCGTGTGACACAGACCCGTGGCCTTGATCTCGATCAGAACCTCGCCCTTCTTCGGGCCTTCGAGGTTCACTTCCATTATCTCGAGCGGTTTCCCGGCCTCAAGCGCAACCGCGGCTTTCGTTCTCATAAACGCGTCCTCTT
>NZ_LRUC01000040.1 GCF_001550095.1 Celeribacter ethanolicus
TTTGTGGTTCCAGCCAAAACCTTTGACGTTCCGCAGATGCAAAAAGCACAGACCAAACCCCCAACTCCTCTTGGCCGTTGTCAGCGCGACAAGCCAATCGGCGATCAGCTCGTTCTCAGCTCTGAGCGTCGGCTGATATCGATAGCACGTCTCACTGATGCTGAATGCTCGGCAGGCCAAAGCAATGCTGACGGACCGGTGCCGAACCGCCCACTCGGCCATCTCTCTGCGTTGAGACGGCCTTACCACTTTTTTCCAAGCGCTTCCTTCAACAGGTCGTTTTGCATGCTCTTCTCGGCATACATGCGCTTGAGGCGCTTGTTTTCCTCGTCGAGCTCTTTCATCCGCGCCATCAGGCTCGCATCCATGCCGCCATACTTCGAGCGCCATTTGTAAAAGCTCGCCGAACTCATCCCATGCTCACGGCACAGATCCGCAACCGGCACACCGCCTTCGGCCTGTTTCAAAATACTCATGATCTGAGCGTCGCTGTATTTCGATTTCTTCATCAGAATCTCCTCTTTTATCTTTCGAGAAAATTCTACTTTCAAACGCCCCTAAATTTCGGGGGGATTACCCAACCACATTTATTTGGCTAACTGTTGTTCCGATAGTAGCAAAAGCGACTTCACACCTCCCGGGTGAAATCCCGCTCAATGTCAGCGGGGATGTCTATCGCATACAAATCGAATTGCCGTTTTCTTGGTATGCTTTTTACGGCGCTGCCATATGTTTTGGGGTTGCTCGGGTCGTATATCAACTGTTTTGCCCGTCTTTCATTCGTCAGTTTAGAACAGCGGCAGATGCTTCGGATTCTGGCCTTACAATTCAAAAGCTACGCGAACAGACAATGAATTTCTTTTTGAGCAAGCGGTTTCGGTGGTTTCACAGACAGGTCCCGTCGGGTCCTAGCTACGAAAGGTTGATCGAACAATGGGGAGCTTTGCATCTATCGTTTGATCTTGATTTGGCACGGCACCACCAAGATCACCTCAGCGGCTATTCCCCTTCAAAAACGCGAAACGCAAAGCCTAAACAGATTCGCGAAATTGCTCCGTACATAAATGATACGAAATTTGAATCTCTTCGAAGCGATCAGAACAACTATGTTCAATTGAGCTTGGAAAGCCGGTCTCCAATACTAATCTCAAAAGAGCAGCTCTTTCGAACACTATTTTGGGACAACGAAAGATACCTTAATGAAGTCTTTCCTAAAGTGAGGTGCGTAATTAGTTTGCTTGTGCTCGCTGGTTTCGCGCTAATCGGAACTGTCTTTGTACAAAGTATTTCATGGGTGATCCAAAGTTACTGATTACCCCCCTCTAGATTTTTCGATAGACAATTTACAGAAAAAAAAGTCCCGCCAAAGCGGGGCTTTTTTAGTTATCCATTTTCAGCGCGTTAATAAACGCCTCTTGAGGTATCTCAACCTTCCCGAACTGGCGCATCTTCTTCTTACCCGCCTTCTGCTTTTCCAGAAGTTTCTTCTTCCGGGTGGCGTCGCCGCCGTAGCATTTCGCGGTCACGTCTTTGCGCAGCGCCGACAACGTCTCCCGCGCGATCACCTTGCCGCCGATGGCCGCCTGGATCGGGATTTTGAACATGTGGCGGGGGATCAGCTCCTTGAGCTTTTCGCACATCGCCCGGCCGCGTTGTTCGGCGCGGTCGCGGTGGACCATCATCGACAGCGCGTCGACCGGTTCGTCGTTCACCAGCACCTGCATTTTCACGAGATTGTCCTCGCGATACTCGGTGAACTGGTAATCGAAGGAGGCGTAACCTTTCGTTACCGATTTCAGCCTATCGTAGAAGTCGAACACAACTTCGTTGAGCGGGAGGTCATAAACAACCATCGCGCGCGGACCGGCATAGGTCAGGTCGAGCTGGATGCCGCGGCGGTCCTGACAGAGTTTGAGCACGTCACCGAGATATTCGTCGGGCACGAGGATCGTCGCTTTGATGCGGGGTTCCTCGATGTGGTCGACATAGGTCAGATCGGGCATGTCGGCGGGGTTGTGCAACTCCTCGACCGAGCCGTCCTTCATGTGGATTTTATAGACCACGGAGGGGGCGGTGGTGATCAGGTCGAGATCGTATTCGCGCTCCAGACGGTCGCGGATCACTTCGAGGTGCAAAAGTCCGAGGAAGCCGCAGCGGAAGCCAAAGCCCAGAGCGGCGGAGGTTTCCATTTCGGAGCTGAACGAGGCGTCGTTCAGTTGCAGTTTCTCGATGGCGTCGCGCAGGGCGTCGAAATCGTTGGCGTCGACCGGGAAGAGGCCGCAGAACACCACGGGGATCGAGGGTTTGAAGCCCGGCAACGGCGCGGCGCAGGGTTTCTTGTCATGGGTGACGGTATCGCCCACTTTGGTGTCGCGCACCTGTTTGATCGAGGCGGTGAAGACGCCGATCTCGCCCGGGCCAAGCGCTGCGATGTCGACCATCTGCGGTTTGAGGACCGAGAGCTTGTCGATTTTATAGGTGGCGCCGGTCTGCATCATCTTGATCTGGTCGCCCTTCTTGATCGTGCCGTCGATGACACGGATCATGACGACGACGCCGAGGTAGCTGTCGTACCAACTGTCGACCAGCATGGCCTTGAGCGGCGCGGTGACGTCGCCCTTGGGCGCGGGGAGGCGGTGGACGATGGCCTCCAGAACGTCGGGGATGCCGAGGCCCGTTTTGGCGGAAATCTCGACGGCCTCAGAGGCGTCGATGCCGATGACGTCTTCGATCTGTTCCTTGACGCGCTCGGGCTCGGCGGCGGGCAGGTCGATCTTGTTGAGGACCGGGACGATTTCGTGATTGGCGTCGATGGCCTGATAGACGTTGGCGAGCGTCTGGGCCTCGACGCCCTGGGTGGCGTCGACGACGAGGAGCGAGCCTTCGACGGCCTGCATCGAGCGGCTGACCTCATAGGCGAAGTCGACGTGGCCGGGGGTGTCGATCAGGTTGAGAATATAGGTCTCGCCGTCCTTGGCGGGATATTCGATCCGCACGGAGTTGGCCTTGATCGTGATGCCACGCTCGCGCTCGATGTCCATGGCGTCGAGCATCTGCTGTTTCATGTCGCGCTCGGCCACGGTGCCGGTGAGCTGAATCAGCCGGTCGGCAAGGGTCGATTTCCCGTGGTCGATATGGGCCACGATGGAGAAATTGCGGATGTTTTTCAGCTCGGTCATGAGAGGCCTCAGCGGATGAAGGTTTGGCTGAGTTCTATGCGGGGAAAGGGGGGGAATGGCAAGGGGATTAAGGGAAACTTGTCCTGTCGCGAAGGACGATCTAGCGTGATTTCAAATGTACAGAGAGATGCATTACGTACGTGATAATTTTGAGGCAGAGGCATGAGCCATTACACAGTTAACTTTCCTCGAACCAATACTCTCAAAACTTTGTCTAAATTCACTCTGAGCGTGGCAGAGGCTCCAGTGACAGACGAACTTCGGTTCAAAACTGGACATGTTAGTTTTTTCACGCCGACCAGTATGACGATGATTGCAAAAACCTGTCGTTCTCGATCACGTCGTTATTCCAAAGAAAAGTTGCTTTATAGCGGCTTGGATAAGCATGGTTATGCCAACAACATGGGCTTTTCGGAGGCTTTGAACATAAAAGGAAATCCCTATCCACAAGGAGCATATGGCGGACAAAATTATTACCCGATTAGCGCAATGCGACGCGACGAGTTGGAAGGGCTTGCGGAGCAAAGAAGCATAGCAATCGGAGATGCCATTCAAATTCGTTGCGAAGAGATCGCAAAGGTCGTTTCTCAAAAGCGATCACAGGAACTGCAAACAATTATAGCGAATTCCTTTCGCGAGATATTCCGTAATACATTTGAACATTCAGGTGCGAATGGGGCACTTTTTTGTGCTCAGTATTGGCCTCAAAAAGATGAAGTGGAAATTTGCATTTCAGATAGAGGAAAAGGAATTTTTGAATCTCTAAAAGAGAACAAATATCTCACCCCCAGTTCGACCTATCAAGCACTTGCTCTGTCTCTGATGCCTGGCGTTTCATCAAAAGCATGGAGACACAAGAAAAAGCGCTCCTCACAAAAGAGCGAATGGGATAACTCTGGTTACGGACTTTTCTTTGCCCACAAGCTGTTTGGCGAACTTGGGTGGTTCTATTTGGCCTCTGGTGACAAGGCAATTTTGATAGAAAGTGGGGAGGCAATAAAACAAATGGATTGCGCAGTTGAAGGCACAGTTGTTTCAATGCGTCTTGATCTGTCGGATGCTGACAAAATCGAAAAATGCATAAAGAATATTAAAAATGAAGCCCATCGGGTTAAACAGCGTATTGGTACAAAAAGTATCGACTTTAAAAGTGTTGAAGCCTTCCTCAGAAAAGAAAAAGTCTTCTAGTAAGACCCAAGAACATCTCTCATCCCCCAACAAAAAGGGGCCCGAAGGCCCCTCTAAATCTCTCACACTCGCGTAACCCTTACAGGTTCGGGTAAAGCGGGAATTTTTCGCACAGCGCCTCGACCTCGGCTTTCACCTTGGCTTCGACCTCTGCATTGCCCTCTTCGCCGTTGGCGGCCAGCCCATCGACCACTTCGACGATCCAGTCGGCAATCTGACGGAATTCGGCCTCACCGAAACCACGCGTGGTGCCGGCGGGCGTGCCGAGGCGGACGCCGGAGGTGATCATCGGCGGCTGCGGGTCGAACGGGATGCCGTTCTTGTTGCAGGTGATATGGGCGCGTTCGAGCGCCTTTTCCGTGTCCTTGCCGGTCACGTTTTTGGGGCGCAGGTCAACGAGCAACACATGGGTGTCGGTGCCGCCGGTGACGATGTCCAGCCCACCTTTCATCAGTTGATCGGCCAGCGCCTGAGCGTTGGTGATCACCTGCTTGGCGTATTCCTTGAACTCAGGACGCAGCGCCTCGCCAAAGGCCACGGCTTTCGCGGCGATGACATGCATCAGCGGGCCGCCCTGAATGCCCGGGAAAATGGCGGAGTTGACCTTTTTGGCGATCTCGACATCGTTCGTCAGGATCATGCCGCCGCGCGGACCGCGCAGCGTCTTGTGGGTCGTGGTGGTCGCCACATCGGCATAGGGGAAGGGCGAGGGGTGCGCGCCACCGGCGACGAGACCGGCGAAGTGGGCCATGTCGACCATCAGGAGCGCCCCGACTTCATCGGCGATCTCGCGGAATTTCGCAAAGTCGATCTGGCGCGGAATGGCGGAGCCGCCGGCGACGATCAGCTTGGGCTTGTGCTCAAGCGCCAGTTCGCGGACCTGATCGTAATCGAGGCGCTGGTCCTGTTGACGCACACCGTACTGGATGGCGTTGAACCATTTGCCGGACTGGTTGACGGAGGCGCCGTGGGTCAGGTGACCACCGGAGGCGAGGTTCATACCGAGGATGGTGTCGCCCGGTTGCAGCAGCGCGTTGTAGACGCCCTGGTTGGCTTGAGAACCGGAGTTCGGCTGGACGTTGACGTATTTGACGTCGAACAGCTCTTTCGCGCGGTCACGGGCAAGGTTCTCGGTGATGTCGACATATTCGCAGCCACCGTAATAGCGACGGCCCGGATAGCCCTCGGCGTATTTGTTGGTGAGCACCGTGCCCTGAGCCTCCATCACCGCGGCGGAGACGATGTTTTCGGAGGCAATCAGCTCGATCTCGTGGCGCTGACGGCCGAGCTCTTTGGTGATGCTGTCGAACAGCTCGGGGTCGCGGGAGGCGAGCGCCTCGGTGAAGAAACCGGAATCGCGGACATTGGCCGTCATGCTATGCTCCTTGGCAGGATGGGAGTGTCGCGGGCTTCTTATCCATTCTGTGACAGTTGGAAAACCCTTTGTCGCTGCATAATCATCATGAATCCGTGCGCGATTGCGTGTCCGAGCGGAGCGGATGTTTCCGATCCGCCTCCTTTGGCACCTCTGAGCGACGGTGGATGTGCGGACAGAGCGCCGGGGGCTTGCATGCAGGACCGCAGGAATTCAGATGAAATCCCCGGCGGGCTTTGCTACTGAGGGCGCAAACATGTGGTTTCAAGAGGACCTGTGATGGTCAAGATCGCCTTTGCCGCCAGCGACGCCCAGATCGCCCAATCCGCACTGGCGGGTCTGACCGCGCGCTACCCTTCGGTGCCGGTGGAAGAGGCGGAGGTGATCGTCGCGCTGGGCGGTGACGGTTTCATGTTGCAGACGCTGCACGGGACCATGCATCTCGACACGCCGGTCTACGGCATGAATTGCGGCACCATCGGCTTCCTGATGAACGAGTTTCGCGAGGAAGACCTTGTCGAGCGGCTGTCCGAGGCGGAGGAAGAGGTGATCAACCCGCTGTCCATGGTGGCCTGTAGCGAGGACGGCCGGGAGCAGCGGGCGCTGGCGATCAACGAGGTGTCGCTGTTGCGTGCCGGTCCGCAAGCGGCCAAGCTGCGCGTGTCGATTGATGGCAAAATCCGGATGGAAGAACTCGTCTGCGACGGGGTGCTGGTGTCGACGCCTGCGGGGTCGACGGCCTATAACTATTCCGCGCGCGGGCCGATCCTGCCCATCGGCTCCGACGTTCTGGCGCTCACCGCGATGGCGGCGTTCCGGCCCCGACGCTGGCGCGGGGCGCTCCTGCCGAGCACGGCGAAGGTGCGTTTCGATGTGCTCGAGCCGAAAAAACGCCCGGTGATGGCCGATGCCGACAGCCGACATGCGGGCAATGTGCTTTGGGTCGAGATCGCCTCCGAACCGAAGATCAAGCACCGTATCCTGTTCGATCCGGGACACGGGCTCGAAGAGCGGCTGTTGCGCGAACAATTCGTCTGAGTGGCCGAGCGCACAGGCTCAGAAGTCGCGCTTGCTGCGCACCGGTTTGCCCCAGCCGTCGAGCTTGCGATAGAGCGTCGAGGGCGACACCCCGAGACTGCGCGCGGCGGCGGGAATCGAACCGCCTTCTTTCTGGATCGCATGCTCGATGGCCCGGCGTTCGATTTCGGCCAGGGTCTGCCCGTCGAACGGATCGGGGCGGGCAGGGATGAAGGAGGTCGGGCGTTGCGAGCCGTCCTGCGGCGCATGCGGATTGCGCAAATAGGGCGGCAGATCGGCAATCTCGACCACCGGCCCGTCATGCAGGATCGTGATGTTCCACAGCACGTTCATCAGCTCGCGCAGGTTGCCGGGCCAGTTGTGGTCGAGAAAGATCGCCTTGACCCCGGTCGAGAGGGTGCGGAAGGGGCGTCCTTCGCGGGCACAGAGCCGGTCCAGTTCGGTCTCGGCAATCTCCACCACATCCATGCCCCGACCGCGCAGCGGCGGCAGATGCAGATGCACCACATTCAGGCGATAGAACAGATCGGCGCGGAACCGCCCGGAGGTCACTTCGGCACGGGGATCGGTGGTGGAGGTGCAGATCAGGCGAAAGTTCACCGGCCGGGGCAACAGGCTGCCCTGCGGCGTGACCGAGCCGGTTTGCAGGATGCCCAGAAGCCGGGCCTGCATAGGCATGGAGAGGGCACAGACCTCGTCGAGCAGCAGCGTGCCGTTCTGTGCCTGTTCGGCCGCGCCGGGTTTGACGTCGCCGTCGGCGTGCCCGTCCAGCCTTCCGTCCATCTGGGCGATTTCGCCGATCAGCTCGGCCTCGATCCGGTCGGGGGCGGTGGTGGAACAGTCCAGTTTGACGAGGGTGCCGTTGCGAAACCCGGAGCGGGCGTGAATGGTCTCGGCGGCGCGGACCTTGCCGGTGCCGCTTTCGCCGGTGATGAACACCGGGGCGGCGGCGCCCGCGACGGCGTTGATCGTTTCGAACACGCCACGCATCACCTCGGAGGAGCCGATATGGCCGTCGAAGGCGGTGTCATTCTCACGCGGATCGCGCTCCTGCTGGCCGATGCTGAGCCCGCTTTCGGCATTGGCGATCGTCGCCAGCAATTGTTCGGGGTCGAGCGGTTTCACCAGAAAGTCGATCGCCCCGCTGCGCATCGCGGTGACGGCACGGTCAACGGAGGCGAAGGCGGTGACGGCAATCGGCTTGAGCCCGGGCAAATGCCCTTTGAGTTCGGCGATCAGGTCGATGCCGTTGCCATCGGGAAGGACAATGTCGATCAGCGCCAGTTCCGGTTGGTGAGCGAGGGCTTTCTCCCGGGCTTCGATCCGGTTGCGGGCGGTGATGACCTCGTAATCCGCCGCTTCGAGCGTGGCGGAGAACAGGGCCAGATGGGTCTCGACATCGTCAACGATCAGAATGGGTCTTCGCGACATGGTCGTTCGTTTCACTATCTATGATGGAATGAATTGCAGCCTGAATATTCATGGCAGTGTGGCGGAGTTGGCCGAGGACCGCAATAATTTCCGTACGTCCCGTTTCGGCAGCCCGTTCGGAGAGGGCATGGGCCATTTGCCGGGCGCCCTCGTGACCGGCTGAAGCGAACAGGCCGGACAGGGTATGGCTGCTACGCGCCAGCTCGGCCCGGCTTTGTGGTGTGGGGGGGGCTTTCGCGGCGGCAAAGGCCGCTTCGAGATACTGGTTCAGGTCCGTCGCCACTTGTCTGAGCAGCTTCAGCCGTGTGTCCCCGGACAGATGTCGCACCATCCGGCACAGGCAGGTCTTTGTGGCGTCCTGGGAGGCGGTCTCCGGCGTCATTGCCGGGGCCGGAAGGGGGGTATTGAGCGCAGGGCTCGGCGTTCGCCGCGCCGCGCGCTGGCTGCGCCGTTGGCTCAGGGCATGCAGCAGGCTGGTGACGATGTCCTTGCGTGAGGAGATGGGCTTGCAGAGCACCGCATCGGCGCCGCTGCTGCGGATGGCGAGGATATTGTCGTCGAAGACATGCGAGGTGACGGCGATCACCGGCGGCACCGGGATGTTGCGGCTGCGCAGGAGCGAGAGCACCTGCCGTCCGGACAGAAGCGGCAGTTCGATGTCGAGGAAGACGATGTCGAATTCGCTGTTGCGCGTGCTCAGAAGATCCAGGGCGGCGGCGCCATCCGGAGCCTCGATGACGCGTAGCCCGAGGGCCTGGAGATGTTGCCGCAGATGCAGACGCAGTGCCGCGCTGTCCTCGACGAGGAGTGCGGTCAGTCCCGCAGGCAACGCGGGATTCGGTTCCTTGCCGGGGTCGGGGGGCAGGGCGAGCTCTGCGAGCGGCAGGCATAGACAGGCTTCGGCGCCACCGTCGGGCGGGTTGTGCAGGGTCAGCTTGCCGCCGAGCTGGCGTGTGGCCTCACAGGCGATGCGGAGCCCGAAGCCGGACCCCGGTTCGCCCGAGCCGATCGGCAGAGGTTTGGGGCCGGTGCTGGCGAGCACCTCGGGGGGGAAACCGGGGCCGGCGTCACGGATGCGCACCAGCACGGCTTCGTGCGGCCCCAGACCGGAGCGGGAAATGTCGATGGAAATCGGACCGGGGCCGGCGTGATGCAGCGCGTTGGACACCAGATTGGACAGCACGCGCTCGAAGGAGAGCATGTCGAAGGCGGCGGTTTCCGGCATATGCTCTTCGCCGTGGAGCATGAGATGCGAGCCGAGCTGTTCGGTGATGCCGCGCCAGCGCTGCACGAGACCGGCAAGGCTGCGGCGCGGGGTGCTGATCGGCGCGGGGTAGGGGCGGTCCTGGTGGTTGTGGAACAGGGCGTCGGACACCTCGTCCAGCAGCCGTCCGAGATGCGCCCCGGCATGCGACAGGCGGCTCAGTTCCTGACCGAGTCCGGGGGAGAGATGGGCGCTTTCGCCCAATGTGTTCAGCGCGGTTTGCAGTTCGGAATAGGTGGCGCGGATGTCATGAGCGAGCAGCGAAAGGCGTCCTGCGTCTTCGATGAGAAGAGAGTAGCTTTGCAGTTCGCCTTGTTTCAATTCCGACCCCTAACAATGCACCTTTGCACAAGCGATAAAAAACGCGGCCGATCAGGCCGCGTTTCATGCCCTGTGCATCGGTTGTTAACAAATTCTTAACCAACCTTGCGCCGAGGAACAGAGCTTTTTGGTTAAAATTTACTCTTTTGCATAGCCGAGTCCCTGAAGTGCCACTTTGATCTCGTCCAGAATGGTCGGATCGTCGATCGTCGCGGGCATCTTGAACGGCTGGCTGTCGGCAATTTTCACCATGGTGCCGCGCAGAATCTTGCCCGAGCGGGTCTTCGGCAGGCGGTCGACGACGCAGGCGAGCTTGAAGGCCGCGACCGGGCCGATCTCGTTGCGGACGTCGCGCACGACCTCCTTGACGATGTCTGCATGATCGCGCGTACAGCCCGCGTTCAGGCACAGGAAGCCGAGCGGCATCTGGCCCTTGAGCTCGTCGGCCACACCGATCACCGCACATTCGGCGACATCGGGGTGGTTCGACAGCACCTCTTCCATCGCGCCGGTCGAGAGACGGTGGCCTGCAACGTTGATCACGTCATCGGTACGGGCCATGATGTAGACATAGCCGTCCTCGTCCTTGATCCCCGCATCGCCGGTTTCATAGTAGCCTGGGAAGGTCGTGAGATAGCTCTTGCGATAGCGGTCCTCGGCGTTCCACAGGGTTTGCAGCGTGCCCGGCGGCAGCGGCAGCTTGATCGCGATGGCGCCCAGCTCTCCGGGTTCGACCGGGTGACCGGCTTCGTCGAGAATGTCGATGTCATAGCCCGGCATGGCCACGGAGGGCGAGCCGATCTTGACCGGAAGCTCCTCGATCCCCAGCGGGTTGGCGGCGATGGCCCAGCCGGTTTCGGTCTGCCACCAGTGGTCGATCACCGGCACGCCGAATTTTTCCTGCGCCCATTTGATCGTGTCCGGATCGGCACGTTCGCCCGCGAGGAAGATCGCCTGCAAATCGTGCAGCTTGTAGCGCTTGATGAACTCGCCGTTCGGGTCCTCGCGTTTGATCGCGCGGAGCGCGGTCGGGGCGGTGAAGAAGGATTTGACCCGCTGGTTCTGGATGATGCGCCAGAACACACCGGCATGCGGCGTGCCGACGGGTTTGCCCTCGAACACGATGGTCTGCGCGCCCTTGATCAGCGGCGCGTAGCAGATGTAGCTGTGGCCCACGACCCAACCCACGTCGGAGGCGGCCCAGAACCGGTCGCCGACGTCGATGTTGTAGATGTTCTTCATCGTCCAGTTCAGCGCCACGAGATGGCCGCCGGTGGAGCGCACCACGCCTTTCGGCGCGCCGGTGGTGCCGGAGGTATAGAGGATATAGGCCGGGTGGTTGCCCTCGACCGGCACGCAGTCCGCTGGTTTCACGCCGTACTGGAAGCCGTGCCAGTTGAAATCCCGGCCCTCGATCAGTCTGGCAACCTCTTGTTCACGCTGGAAGATCACGCAGAACTCGGGCTTGTGCTCGGCCATGTCGATGGCCTGATCCAGGAGCGGTTTGTAATGCACCACGCGGTTCGGTTCGAGACCGCTCGACGCGGCGATGATGGCTTTGGGCGTGCAGTCGTCGATCCGCACGGCGAGTTCATGGGCGGCAAAGCCCCCGAACACCACGGAGTGGATCGCGCCGATCCGGGCACAGGCCAGCATGGCCTCGAGCGCCTCCGGGATCATCGGCATGTAGATGATGACGCGGTCGCCTTTTTCCACGCCGCGCATCTTGAGCGCACCGGCAAGCGAGGAGACGCGTTTTTGCAGATCCTTGTAGGTGATGCCCTTGGTTGCGTGGGTGATCGGGCTTTCGTGCATGATCGCCAGCTCGTCGCCGCGCCCGGCTTCCACATGGCGGTCCACCGCGTTGTAGCAGGTGTTGGTGAGCCCGTCCGAGAACCACTCGTAGATCGGGGCCTTGTCGTCGAAAAGCGCCTTCGAGGGTTTCTTGTACCAGTGAACCTCTTCTGCGGCCTCCATCCAGAATTTCTCCGGATCCGCTTTCCAGGCGTCGTAAACGTCTTTGTATGCCACTCGCTGCGTCCTCCTCGCTGGTCTGGCGTCAATGGCTTGACCCGTAACACCGCATAGGTTTCGGCAAATTTGCGAATTTACTTATGGGGTGACGCGGGGTCAAACGCGCGGGGGCTGGCCCGCTCGGTAGTCTTGTTATCAGACGTGGTTGTGAATGTTTATATAAATTTCGCAAACAAATTCAAAAATGTAGTTTGCAAACTTTGTTGTTTTATATAGGTGTTGCAAACGGAAAGGCCCTCGCAGTTTCCTGCGAGGGCCGTGATTTCAGAGGGTTGGCCGCTCAGCCGTAATGCGCCACCGGCGTGCCTGCGATGGCGGACATGTTGAGCAAACCGCGCGAGGTGATCGAGGGCGTCACGATATGCGCCCGGTTGGCCATGCCCATCAGGAGCGGGCCGACCTCGAGCCCGCCGCCTTTGGTTTTGAGAATGTTGCGCACGCCGGAGGCCGCATCTGCGATGGCGAAGACCAGCGCATTGGCCGGGCCTTCGAGGCGCGAATGCGGGAAATTGCGAGCGCGCAGATCCGGGGTCAGCGCACTGTCGATATGCATCTCGCCCTCATAGGCGAAATCGCGCGGCTCGGCGTCGAGAATCTCGAGTGCCTCCCGCATATGCCGCCCGGTCATGCAGTTCAGGTTGCCGAACTCCGAGTGCGAACACAGTGCGATATTCGGCTCGATGCCGAAGCGGCGCACATGGCGGGCGGTGGCGATCACGGTTTCGGCGATTTGTTTCGGTGTCGGCTCGGTATGGACATGAGTGTCGGCGATGAACAGCGGCCCGTCCTCGAGGATCATCAGCGACAGCGCGCCGGTCGGCTGATGCTCTTTGGTGCCGAGGATCTGGGTCACGTAATTGAGGTGCCAGAGGTACTGGCCGAAAGTGCCGCAGATCATGCTGTCGGCATGGTCCTGATGCACCATGATGGCGCCGATGGCTGTGGTGTTGGTGCGCATGATCGCCTTGGCGAGGTCCGGGGTGATGCCCTTGCGCGCCATGATGTTGTAATAGGCCTGCCAGTATTGCTTGTAGCGGCTGTCGTTTTCCGGGTTCACCACCTCGAAGTCGATGCCGGGACGGATTTTGACGCCGGCGCGCTCGGCCCGCATGGCGATGACCTCCGGGCGACCGATCAGGATCGGCTTGTCGGTGGTTTCCTCGATCATGCCTTGCGCGGCACGGAGCACGCGTTCGTCCTCGCCCTCGGCAAAAGCGATGCGGCGTTCGGCATGGGAGGCGGCGGCGAAGACCGGGCGCATGATCAGTGCGGATTTGAACACCGACCCGTCGAGCGCGTCCTTATAGGCCTTCATATCGGCGACCGGTTTGGTCGCAACCCCGCTCTCCATCGCGGCTTTGGCCACGGCGGAAGCGACGACCCCCATGAGGCGCGGGTCGAAGGGTTTCGGGATCAGGTAGTCGGGGCCGAAATCCAGCCGTTCGTCCTGATAGGCGGCGGCGGCTTCTGCGCTGGTGGTGGCGCGGGCCAGCGCTGCGATGCCTTCGATACAGCCGAGCTGCATCGCGTCGTTGATCTCGGTCGCGCCCACGTCCAGCGCGCCGCGGAAGATGAAGGGGAAACACAGCACGTTGTTGACCTGGTTCGGATAATCCGAGCGGCCTGTGGCGATGATCGCATCGGGGGCGACCTTTTTCACCTGATCCGGCATGATCTCCGGGGTCGGGTTGGCGAGCGCGAAGACGATCGGTTGCTTGGTCATCTTCTTGACCATCTCGGGGGTGAGCACGCCCGGACCGGAGAGGCCGAGGAACATGTCCGCGCCCTCGATCACCTCGTCGAGCGTGCGCAGGTCGGTTTTCTGCGCGAAGGCGGCCTTTTGCGGCGTCATCTCTTCCTCGCGGCCCTCATAAACGAGGCCTGCGATGTCGCAGAGCCAGACATTCTCGCGTTTGAGCCCGAGTTTCAGAAGCATGTTGAGGCAGGCGATGCCGGCTGCGCCGCCGCCGGTGGACACCACCTTGATGTCTTCGAATTTCTTGCCGCTGATCTGCATCGCGTTGGTTGCGGCGGCGCCGACGACGATGGCCGTGCCGTGCTGATCGTCGTGGAACACAGGGATGTTCATCTTCTCGCGACAGAGTTGTTCAACGATAAAGCAATCCGGCGCCTTGATGTCTTCGAGGTTGATCGCGCCGAAGGTCGGCTCCAGCGAGCAGACGATTTCGGCCAGTTTCACCGGGTCGCTTTCGTTCACCTCGATGTCGAAGCAGTCGATGTTGGCGAATTTCTTGAAGAGCACCGCCTTGCCCTCCATCACCGGTTTCGAGGCGGCGGCGCCAATGTTGCCGAGGCCCAGAACGGCGGTGCCGTTGGTCACCACGGCAACAAGATTGCCACGTGCGGTATACCGTGTGGCCGTGGTCGGATCGGCCTTGATTTCAAGGCAGGCTTCGGCCACGCCCGGGCTGTAGGCGCGGGCCAGATCGCGGCCGTTGGCCATCGGTTTGGTGGCGCGAATCTCAAGTTTCCCGGGTTTCGGGAATTCGTGATAATCCAGTGCGGCCTGCTTCAGGTTGGTCGTGCGGCTTTCCGTCGGCATGGGGGTCTCCCTGTTGCTTGCGGGCGCATCCGGCAGGTAGTTTAGTATTGAGCTAAATCTGCGACCTGACGTCACATCCCGGTTTGCCATGGCTCTACGCCCGTGAAGGGGCGGCGCGCAAGGGGAGAATAACCGCAATCTTGCAGTAAAGGCGGGTATTCCGACAAATCTTTGCCGGTTCTGTGCACAAACGCGCCGTGCGCCCGCCGCGAGGGTGCGGATTGTCGAGATCTCGGCGCATCTTGCTTGCATCCGCTTTCGCCCCGGCGCAGTCTTGACCAAACCGTCAAAAATGAGGTGATCCATGTCTCTACGCGCGTCTCTTCTCGAAGAAGCCGCCAAGGCACAGCCCAAGGCCTATGCCCCCTATTCGAAGTTTCGGGTGGGGGCCGCGATTCGCACCGCCTCGGGCGCGGTCTATACTGGCGTGAATGTCGAGAATGCGGCCTATCCGGAGGGCACCTGCGCCGAGGCCGGGGCGATTGCGGCCATGGTTCTGGGGGGCGAAACGGAGATTGCCGAAGTGGCGGTGATCGGCGACAGCGACGATCCCGTGCCGCCCTGTGGCGGGTGCCGCCAGAAGATCCGCGAATTTGCGGGGCCCGACGTCAAGGTGACGATGATGTCGCGCACGGGCAAGGAATTGACCATGACGGTGGGCGAACTGTTGCCGGGGGCTTTCACCCCGGATCACATGCCGGAACACATGGAGTGATGTGATGGACGCCCGCCAGATCATCGAGAAACTGCGCGATCATCAGCCACTCAAGGAGGCGGAACTGACTCTTTTCGCGCAAGGGCTGGCCTCGGGCGCGGTGACAGATGCGCAGGCCGGGGCCTTTGCCATGGCGACGCTTTTGAACGGCATGGCGGATGCGGAGCGCGTTGCCTGGACGCTGGCGATGCGCGACAGCGGCGAGGTGATGCACTGGGACCTGCCTGCGCCCGCGATCGATAAACATTCGACCGGGGGCGTGGGCGATTGCGTGTCGCTTTTGCTGGCACCGGCTTTGGCCGCGCTGGGCGCCTATGTGCCGATGGTCTCGGGTCGTGGGCTTGGGCACACGGGCGGCACGCTCGACAAGCTCGAAGCCATTCCGGGGCTCAGAACCGAAGTCACCGACGCGCGGTTCCATGAGATTGTCGAGCAGGTCGGTTGCGCCATCGTCTCGGCCACTGGCTCCATCGCGCCCGCCGACAAGCGGCTCTACGCGATCCGCGACGTCACTGGGACGGTCGAAAGCATCGACCTGATCACCGCGTCGATCCTGTCGAAGAAACTGGCGGCGGGGCTTGAGGCCTTGGTGCTCGATGTCAAATGCGGCTCAGGCGCGTTCATGACCACGGTGCAAGACGCCCGCGCCCTGGCGCAGAGCCTTGTCACCACGGCGAACGGGGCGGGGTGCAAGACTTCCGCGCTGATTACCGACATGAACCAGCCGCTGTGCCCGTCTCTTGGGAATGCGCTCGAGGTCATGGTGGTGATGGAGGCGCTGACCAACGGCGAGGTGGACAACATCCTCTGCGATGCGACCTGTGCGCTGGGCGGCGAGCTGATGGTGCTTTGCGGGCTGTCGGACGACATAGATCAGGCGACCTGGGCGGTGCGCGACACGCTGACCGATGGCTCCGCCGCCGAACGGTTCGGGCGGATGATCACGGAATTGGGTGGGCCTGCGGATTTCGTCGATCATTGGCGTGATCGCCTGCCGTCGGCGCCCGTGGTGCGCGATGTGGTGGCCGAAGCGCCGGGTTATGTGGGTGAGATGGACGGGCATGCGCTTGGTATGGCCGTGGTGCATCTGGGCGGTGGGCGTCTCAAGGGCGGCGAGAAAGTCGACCCGGCGGTGGGGCTTTCCAATGTCTGCTTGATCGGGGAATATCTCGATGAAGACAGTCTGATCGCAACGATCCATGCGCGGTCTGTCGAGGATGCGGATCGGGCGGAGGCCGCGATCCGGGCGGCGATCCGTCTGGGTCAGGAGGCCCCGGTGGAGCCGCCTTTGGTGTATGAAAAGGTGACAGGATAAGCCATGGCGCGTGCATTTCTGATTGTGATGGATTCCGTGGGGCTGGGCGGTGCGCCTGACGCGGACAAGTTTTTCAACGGCGAGCGGCCCGACACCGGTGCCAACACCATCGCGCATATTGCACAGGCCTGTGCCGAGGGGCGCGCCGAAGACGGGCGGTCCGGGCCGTTGCGCCTGCCGAACCTCGACGCTTTGGGGCTGGGCGCGGCGATGGCGCATGCCACGTCCGATCCCGCGCCGGGGCTCGAAGCGATGCCTGAGGGACTTTATGGCGTGGCCGCCGAAATCTCTCCGGGCAAGGATACGCCCTCGGGGCATTGGGAATTGGCCGGCGTGCCGGTGCCGTGGGACTGGCATTATTTTCCCGATGAACAACCGTCTTTCCCACAGGATTTGATGGATCTGGCCGCAAAGCTCTGCGGGGCAGGGGGGACGTTGGCGAATTGCCATGCCTCCGGCACCGAGGTGATCAAGGAATTTGGGGCCAAGCATATCGAGACCGGTTGGCCGATTTGCTACACTTCCGCGGATAGCGTGTTTCAGATCGCGGCGCATGAAGAGCATTTTGGGCTGGAGCGGCTTTTGAAACTCTGCGAAGACCTCGCGCCAACGCTGCATGCGATGAAGATCGGGCGCGTGATCGCCCGACCTTTCATCGGTACGGTTGAAGAGGGCTTTACCCGCACAGGCAATCGCCACGACTATGCCATCGCGCCGCCCAGCCCGACGATTTGCGACTGGGCAAAATCTGCCGGGCGCGCGACCTATGCCATTGGCAAGATTGGCGATATTTTCTCGATGCAGGGGCTGGATGAGGTGCGCAAGGGTACGGATCATGTGCTCTTCGATCACCTTTGTGACGTGATGGAGGAAGCGCCGGACGGCTCCTTCACCTTTGCCAATTTCGTCGAATTCGACAGCCTCTATGGCCACCGTCGCGACGTCTCCGGCTATGCCCGCCATCTCGAATGGTTCGACTCTCAGATGCCGCGGCTTTTTGAGCGGGCGCGCGCGGGCGATCTTTTGATTTTCACTGCCGACCATGGCAACGATCCGACATGGACGGGCACGGACCACACGCGTGAACAAGTGCCGGTTCTGGGCTATGGTCTTGGCCTCAAACCCATTGGTCCTGTGGCCTTTTCCGACGTGGCGGCCTCACTGGCCGATCACCTTGGGATCGAGGCCGAAGGCCCTGGAAGGAGTTTCCTTTGAGCATCACGGATATGCCGAAAATCGAGTTGCACATGCATCTCGAAGGCGCCGCGCCGCCTGCGTTCATTCGCGGTTTGGCGGCGGAGCAAAAGACCGATCTCTCGGGCATTTTCGACGAGAAAGGTGCCTATAAATACAAAGACTTCTGGGATTTCCTCAAGGTCTACGAAGCCGCCACTTCGGTCCTGAAAACACCCAAGGATTATTATCGCCTGACCCGAGCCGTTCTGGAAGAAAGCGCGGCCTCGAATGTGGTCTATACCGAAAGCTTTCTGGCCCCCGATTTCTGCGGGGGCGGCGATGTCGAGGCTTGGAAGGATTACCTTGCCGCGATCAAACAGGCCGCTGACGAGATGGAGCGCGAGGCGGGCGTCGTGATGCGCGCGATCCCGACCTGTGTGCGCCATTTCGGGCCGGATCAGGCCAGGAAAACCGCACTTTGTGCGCAGGAAACCAAGGGCGATTTCGTCACCGGCTTCGGCATGGGCGGTGACGAGGCCATGGGCAAGCAGGGCGATTTCAAATACGCCTTCGACATGGCGCGCGAGGCGGGGCTGCGGCTGACGACACATGCGGGCGAATGGGGCGGGCCGGACAGCATTCGCGACGCGCTTCGCGACCTGAAGGTCGAGCGGATCGGCCATGGTGTGCGTGCCATTGAAGACCTCGCGCTGGTCGATGAGCTTGCCGAAGCCGGGATCGTGTTGGAGGTCTGTCCGGGCTCGAACATCGCGCTCGGCGTTTACCCGAAATGGTCTGATCACCCGATTGCCGAGCTGCGCAAACGCGGCGTGAAAGTCACCGTGTCGACGGACGATCCGCCGTTCTTCCATTCCACCATGCGCTACGAATTCGACCGCCTCGCCGAGACCTTCGGCTGGGAGGAAGACGATTTCAAAGACTTGAACAAGACCGCGCTCGACGCGGCTTTTTGCGATGAAGCGACCCGTGGGGCGGTCGCCAAGAAACTGGAGCCTGCCGATGCTTGATCATCTGACCGTTGTGAAACACCCGCTTGTCCAACACAAGCTGACCATCATGCGAGACAAGGAGACCTCGACGGCGGGGTTCCGGCAGTTGCTGCGCGAGATTTCCCTGCTTCTGGCCTATGAGGTCACCCGCGAGCTGGATATGACTGAAAAGACCATCGAGACGCCGATGTGCACCATGCAGGCGCCGACGCTGGATGGTAAAAAACTGGCTCTGATCTCGATCCTGCGGGCCGGGAACGGGCTGCTCGACGGCATTCTCGAACTGATCCCTTCGGCGCGGGTCGGCTTTGTCGGGCTCTACCGCGACGAGGAAACGCTCGAACCGGTCGAATATTACTTCAAAGTGCCCGAGGACCTCGGCGACCGCCTCGTAATCGCCGTCGATCCGATGCTTGCGACCGGCAATTCCTCCGTCGCGGCGATTGACAAGCTGAAAGAGGCCGGTGCGAAAAACATCCGCTTCCTGTGCCTTCTGGCCGCACCCGAGGGCATCAAGCGGATGGAAGAGGCGCATCCCGATGTGCCGATCGTCACAGCGGCTGTGGACGAAAAGCTCAATGAACATGGATATATTGTGCCCGGGCTAGGGGATGCGGGCGACCGCATGTTCGGTACAAAATAAGCGATTTGCCCCCTTAACAGCGAATCGGTTCTGGGTTAGGCTCATACACAATAAGATGTGTGGGGCCACATAATGCAGGCTTTGAGAACGGTATCCGTTGCGGTTCTTCTCGCGACGACGGGGGTGGCGGTCATCGGGATTCATCAATCCGATGCGCGGTCGCTTTTCAATGCGGAGCAGCCGGCGGAATATCCGCCGCTGTCCTACAAGGGCACGCAATATGTCGACAGCCGCGGCTGCGTCTATGTGCGCGCGGGCGATGGCGCCGCGGTGCATTGGGTGCCGCGTGTGACCCGCAGCCGCGACGTGCTCTGTGGCTTCAAGCCGACTTTTGCCAATGTCGAAGACCATCTGCCGGTGATCCCCGATCCTGTGGGGACACAGGTTGCCAGCGCGCCGGTGCAGGCCGCGCCGAAAACCTCCGCTGCGCCGATGGTGCAGGTTGGGCCCGCGACCTCGGCCGCGCCTGCGACGACGAAGCCGACCGAAGCACCGATGCCGACCGAAGCACCGATGCCGACCGTGGCCTCGGCCCTGATCGCGCCTGCCGCTCCGGTTCAGAAAACCGCCGCCAAACAACCCGCTCTGCCGCCGCTCGAAGCGCTGGCGGGCAAGACCGTGGGTGAGCGCGGCTGTGTCGCCGCCGAGCAGAACGGTCGGATGCTCTGTTCTACCGGTGAGGTGGACTACATTCTGAAACGCCTGCCTGCGGGGGTGACCGTGCGCACTGCCGATGGCGGGCGGATGACCACGACAGAGCCGACGCTGGTGCGTGTGCCGGTGAAACGTGCGCCCGTGACCCCCGTGGCTCCGGTACAACCGCCGGTGATGCTGGCCACCGCGCCGGTGACGGTGCCGCAGGCGGCTCCGGGTACGGTGATGGCCGATGCCTGCGCCGGTCTTTTGGGCAGCGATGCGCAATATATGCAGACGAACGGGCGTTATGCCGTGCGCTGCGGGCCGCAGGCGGTGCACCCCTCGGCCTATATGCAGGCGCGAACAGGCGCCCGGCTCTCCACCTACAACAGCAATCGAACCGAGGTCGCGCGCGCGGCCGGGGTCGAGGTTTATGCGTTACCGGTGCCGGTGGCGGGCACCTTGCCGGAGGGGTATGCACGCGCCTGGACCGATGGGCGGCTCAACCCGAACCGCGGGCCTCTGACGGCGCGGGGCGATCTGCAAATGGCGCAGGTCTGGACCGGAACGGTGCCTGCCCATGACCTCTATGCACCGCGCAAGAAGACCTTCTGGGAATGGTTGTTCGGCGCCCCGGTCAGGAAACGCACGACGGTTCAGACGGTCGCTGCGCCGGGAACGGTTCCGGTGCAGGTGTCGACCAAATCGGTCGCGCCACAACGTGTGCCGTCGGCGGTTCAGGTCGCCGATGCCCCGTCACAACACACGGCGCAGGCTCTGCGCTATGTTCAGGTGGGCACCTTCGGGGAACCCGCCAATGCCGAGCGCTCGATTGCGCGGCTCTCGGCCATGGGTTTTCCGGTTTCGTCGCAGGTCCTGCAACGCGGCGGCAAGCCCTTGAAGATTGTTCTGGCCGGTCCTTTCGACCGGCCCGAGCAAACCCTGTCCGCTTTGGCGATGGTCCGGGGGGCCGGCTACGGGGACGCATTCGCACGCAAGTAGCGTTGAGTTAGACGAGGCAGAACAACAAAAAGAAACCCCCGCATCTGGCGGGGGATTTCTTTTGTGGGGTGCTGTGTCTCGGAAAGATCAGCGTCTCGGAAAGATCAGCCGCCGCAGACGCCCTGAAGCGCTACCCAGTCGCCATCTGAGAGAACGGGCCGCGTGGTCTCGATCCTGACCCCGTCGGCCTCGATCAGCGACAGCACGGTTTCGCCGGTGATGTCGAGCGCATAGGCATAGGGTGCGCTGTGGACCTGAGCCTCTGCGAAGGCGGTGATCAGCTTGTCGCGGTCCGGTCCGGCCAGCGGCGCGGTCAGAAGGCTTTCGGCATGGGCGTCGAGCACTTCGGGCGGAATATGCCCGGTGGTCAGCAGCCGCAGAGAGGTCATCAGCCCGGCCTCGCGCAACAGCCTTTCGAGCGGGTCTTCCTCGCGGGCGCGCTCAATCTCGGCCAGAACATAGCCCGCGACCACATCCGGATCCTCGTGATCCTCGACCACGGCCCGGTTCAGGAGCACGATGCCGCCGGGCAGGTGCTGGGAGATCGCAACGCCGCTGGTGAGCACGACAATCTGGCCGCCGCCGCCGGGAATGAGCCGTGTTTTCAGCTTGTTGAGGGCCCGCGCCCCATGCACCGTGTCGCAGGGTGCGCCGGAGAGGCGGCGGATGCGGTCGAGCAGTTCCTGGCCGATTTCGGCGCGGGTCACGGTCGGGACGATGGTCACCGCCTGACGGATCAGCGCGCCGGGCAGCCAGAACAGGCCAAGCCCGAGAAGGGCCGCGACCGCGAGGCCGATCAACCCGCCGCGCAGCCGTCCTGGATGGGGGCGGGCACGGTCGATGGCGCGGCGGATGCGGGCGATGGCCTCGTTCATCAGCTCGTCCTCGATCTCCAACTCCTCGGCGCTGTCGGGCGCGGGGCGGTAGCGTACGGGGCTTTCGCCTTCGGGCGTGATGCGTTCGATCGCGGGCAGCGACCAATGGGTCAGGGCGCGCCCGTCGGTACGGGATTCCGACAGCGTGAGAGTCGCCTCGCCCACGGAGACGATCACGGGGCGGCGCTGGCTTTCCCCGTCGGGAAGCCAGAGGCCGGGGGCCTCGAGACGTTCGAATTCTGTGAGCGCGATCATGCGCGGGCTGCTCTTTCCATTGTTTGACGGTACTCTAGCGGGGATCATCCGGGGCGACAATCTCTCAGGACAATCCCTCTGGGCGGCGATCCCGGGTTCGGTTAGGGTCGGAACATGATCATTTCGCCCGGACGCCACTATATTTTCGTGCATATCCCCAAGACCGGGGGCACGGCTTTGACGCAGGCGCTCGAGGCGCGGGCGATGGCGGATGACATCCTGATCGGGGATACGCCGAAAGCGGTGAAGCGGCGCGGGCGGATCAAGCAGATGGAGGCGGCGGGGCGGCTTTGGAAGCATTCCCGGCTCTCCGACATCGAGGGGCTGGTGCCGCGCGACGCGTTTGGCGGCTATTTCATCTTTACGCTGGTGCGTAATCCGTGGGACCGGATCGTGTCCTATTATCACTGGCTGCGGGCGCAGGGCTGGGATCATCCGGCGGTACGGCTGGCCAGGGCGGAGAGTTTCACCGGCTTTCTGAACGCGCCCGAAACCCTGCGCAGCCTGTCTGCGCCTTACAGCAGCTACATGTGCGACGGGGCGGGCGTGGAGCGGGCCAGCCATTATGTACGGCTTGAGGCGCTGGACGAGGATCTTGCACCGCTCTGGGATCATTTGGGGTTCGATCTGTCGCCGATTGGGCGGGTGAACGCGTCGGAGCGCAGTCGCGATGTGCGGTCTTTCTACACGGATGCGGATGCGGAGGCGGTGGCGCGCATTGCGGCCCCGGACATTGCCCGATTTGACTATCGCTTCGACTGAGTTGACGGCGGGACTGTGTCGCGATTGCGGCAAATTGGTTAATGAAACCTGTGGGATGGGGCTTGGGCTTTGGCGGGAGGGCTCGAATCGACGCGTGATTCCAGAGGGACATCGGGAGCGGCGTGGCCGCGGGTCCTTGAAAAATTGGTTAATCCGCAGACGCGGGAAAAATTTCTTAAAAGACTGTTACCAAATTCGCGAACAATTGAATGAAATCGGTTCAATTACCGCCTGTGTCGAAATTGTGCCGTATTTCCGTCCCATTCGGGCCGAACTCTGACCGCAGCCGGGCGATTTTCTGAACCTGCAAAGAGGGCGTGTGAGGAAACGACGGGCTGCCACCCGCAAAAAACTTCGGTCACAGGCTCTCGTTCATGGGGATGAAGCGATGATGAAACTGGGTCAGATGTTGCGCAGGGAACCGCTCCGCGAGGCCTCCGGTCGGACGGGGGCCTGGGATGGCGCTCTGCAGGGGATGCAGCCGGTTCTCACCAGCGGTCTCATCGCCGGAACCCAGATCGCCACGGCCAGGGGATGGCGCGATGTGGCGGAGATCAAGGAAGGCGACAAGGTCCTGACCTTCGACGAGGGTATGCAGGCGGTCGGGACGATTTCCCGCAGCTGGGCCTATCTCGGTCACGGATCGGTGCCGATGCAGCACTGGCCGCTTGTCGTTCCGCCGGGCGCATTGGGCAATCGCGCCGAGATGCTGCTTTTGCCGGAACAGCCGGTGATGGTCGAGAGCGACACGGGCGAGGCGATGTTCGGCGATCCGTTTACCTTGATCCCGGCGCTGGCGCTTGAGGGCTACAAGGGCATCGAACGCGCCCGTCCGCATCAGGCGGTGCTGGTCATCGTGTTGCATTTCGCGACGGAGCAGGTGGTGTTCGCCAATATCGGCGCGCTGTTTCATTGCCCGGCGGAAGAGGTGATGAGCATCGCCGATCTGATGGAGGACCGGTTTGTGCCGGGCTATGAGGTGCTGTCGCTGACCGAGGCGCGGGTGTTTGTCGATGCGCTTTTGGACGAGGATGCGCAGGACGCTCAGTGGATGCGGATGCAGCCGCAACGCCGCGAGGAGAAATCCGAGCGCGCGATCTGAAATCCGCCCGAGGGGAGCACGCGAAAGACGAGAAGTCATGAAAAAGCCCTCCCCCGAAGGGAAGGGCTCTATCGTACTGTTGGCGCCGATCAGGCGGCTTTGCTGTCCACACCCGCGCCGAAGCGGCCATAGAAGGTCTCGCCGGAGGCCGCCATCTCACGCAGGAGTTTCGGCGTCTCGAAGCGCGGCCCGTGGGTGGCGGTGAGATTGTCGCAAATCTCGACCGCTTTACCGGCACCGATGATGTCGAGCCAGGAGAACGGCCCGCCGGACCAGGGCGCAAAGCCCCAGCCGAGGATCGCGCCGACGTCACCCTCGCGGATGTCTTCCAACACACCCTCTTCGAGCGCGCGGACGGCCTCCAGGACCTGCGCCATCATCAGACGGTGTTGCACCTCATCCAGATCGGGCTGGGCATCGGCCACGGGGAACTCTTTGTTGAAGCCCTCCCAGAGATAGCCGCGTTTGCCTTTCTCGTCGTAGTCGTAGAAGCCCGCATTGGCTTTTTTGCCGAGACGGCCCTGATCGTACATCCAGAACACCACCTCATCCACGGCCTCGTCCGGGTAGGCGTCGCCCATGGCGGCTTTGGTGGCTTTCGCGATCTTCACACCGAGATCAATCGAGGTCTCGTCGATGAGCTGAAGCGGCCCGAGCGGGAAGCCCAAAAGCTTGGCGGCATTCTCGATCAGCGGCAGATCCACACCCTCGGCCGCCATGCGCACACCCTCGTTGATGTAGGGAATGATGCAGCGGTTGGCGTAGAAGAAGCGCGCGTCATTCACGACGATGGGCGTCTTGCGGATCTGGCGCACATAGTCGAGCGCTTTCGCCACGGCAACGTCGCCGGTTCCTTTGCCCTTGATGATCTCGACGAGGAGCATCTTGTCGACGGGGGAGAAGAAGTGGATGCCGATGAACTGCTCCGGGCGCACGGAGGCTTTGGCCAGCTCGGTGATCGGCAGGGTCGAGGTGTTGGAGGCAAAGATGCAGTCCTCGCCAACGATGGCCTCGACCTTCTTGGTCATCTCCGCCTTGACGCCGATGTCTTCGAACACGGCCTCGACGATCAGATCACATCCTTTCAGAGCGTCGAGATCGGTTGTCGCGGTGATGCGGGAGAGCACTTGCTCTTTCTTCTCCGGCGTCACTTTCTTGCGGCTGATCCCCTTGTCGAGGAGGCTCTCGGAATAGGCTTTGCCCTTGTCCGCAGCCTCTTGCTTCATGTCGATCAGCACGACCTCAATGCCCGCATTCGCCGAGACATAGGCAATGCCCGCGCCCATCATGCCCGCGCCCAGAACGCCGACTTTTTTGACGGTCTGATCGGCCACGTCGGGACGGTTCGCACCCTTTTCCAAGGCTTCCTTGTTGATGAACAAGGAGCGGATCATCGCGGAGGAAGACGGGTTCATCAGCACATGGGTGAACCAACGGGCTTCGATCTTGAGCGCGGTGTCGAACGGCACCATTGCGCCTTCGTAGACGGCGGAGAGCAAGGCTTTCGCCGCCGGATAGACGCCCTGGGTGTTGCCGTTGACCATGGCGGAGGCGCCGACGAAGGTCATGAAACCGGCGGGGTGATAAGGCGCGCCGCCGGGCATTTTCCAGCCCTTGGCGTCCCATGGTTTGACGATGTCGGCGTCTTTCGCGCTCAAAACCCACTCTTTGGCTTTCGCCAAAAGCTCACCGGGTTCCACCACCTCGTGGATGATCCCCGCACCTTTGGCTTTCATCGGGTCGAGCATCTTGCCTTCGAGAAGGATCGGCGCCGCCGCCATCGCGCCGACCATGCGCGAGACGCGCGTGGTGCCGCCCATGCCGGGGAAAATGCCGACCTTGATCTCCGGCAGGCCAATCTTGGCCTTGGGATTGTTGGCGGCAAAGATGCGGTGACAGGACAAAGGCAATTCGAGTCCGATGCCAAGCGCCGTGCCGGGCAGGGCTGCGGCGACGGGCTTGCCACCCTTGTTGGTCTTCGGGTCCATGCCCGCGCGTTCCAGTTTGCGCAGGATCGCGTGCATGCTCATCAGCCCGTCAAAGAGACCTTTGGCCGGATCGTCGCCGGCGGCGTCCTTCATCTTGGCGATGATGTTGAGATCCATGCCGCCCGCGAACGTGTCCTTGCCGGAGGTCACGACGATGCCTTTCACGGCGTCGTCGCCAAGCGCCTTGTCGATGCATTGATCCAGCTCGGCGATGCCCTCCATCGAGAGCACGTTCATGGACTTGTTGGGGATGTCCCAGGTGATGATCGCGACGCCGTCCGCGTCGACGGAATAATGAAAATCGGTCATATGCTGTTCCTCCCCTTACACGCGCTCGATGATCGTGGCCGCACCCATGCCGGATGCGATGCAGAGCGTGGCGAGGCCGGTGCCTTTGCCGGTGCGTTCCAATTCGTCCAGAAGCGTGCCGATGATGATCGCGCCGGTCGCGCCCAGCGGGTGCCCCATGGCGATGGAGCCGCCATTGACGTTGACCTTGGAACTGTCGACGTTGAACGCCTGCATGAAGCGCAGCACGACGGCGGCAAAGGCCTCGTTCACCTCGAACAGGTCGATGTCATTGATCGACATGCCGCTGTCCTTGAGGATTTTCTCGGTCACGGGCACGGGGCCGGTGAGCATGATGGTCGGATCGGTGCCGATCTTGGCGGTCGCGCGGATGCGGGCGCGGGGTTTCAGCCCGTATTTCTCACCGAATTCCTTGTTGCCGATCAGCACGGCGGCGGAGCCATCGACGATGCCAGACGAGTTCCCGGCGTGGTGGATGTGGTTGATTTTCTCAAGATGCGGATATTTCATCAGCGCGATCTTGTCGAAGCCCGGCATCACCTCGCCCATGTCCTTGAAGGAAGCTTTGAGCGCGCCGAGCGTCTCGACGGTCGTGCCCGGACGCATGTATTCGTCATGGTCGAGGATGGTCAGCCCGTTGATGTCCTTGACCGGCACAATGGATTTCGCGAAGCGGTTGTCCTTCCACGCGGCTTCGGCGCGGTTTTGGCTCTCGACAGACAGCGCATCGGCCTCTTCGCGGGAAAACCCGTATTCGGTGGCGATGATGTCCGCCGAGATGCCCTGCGGCACGAAATAGGTTTTCATCGCCAAGGACGGGTCCACGGCAATCGCTGCCCCGTCGGAGCCCATGGCGACCCGGCCCATCATCTCGACGCCGCCGGCGATATAGGCCATGCCCGCGCCGCCCTTGACCTGATTGGCGGCGATGTTGACGGCTTCCATGCCCGAGGCGCAGAAACGGTTGATCGCCAGACCCGGAATGCTCTGATCGAGATCGGAAGCGAGAACGGCGGTGCGCGCAAGGCAGCCACCCTGTTCGCCGACCTGGGTCACGTTGCCCCAGATCACATCCTCGACGGCATGGCCCTCAAGGCCGTTGCGCTCTTTCACGGCGTTCAGCATCTGCGCGGAAAGCGCGGCCGAGGTCACCTCGTGCAGGCTTCCGTCTTTGCGCCCCTTGCCGCGCGGGCTGCGCAGGGCGTCGTAAATATAGGCTTCAGTCATTCAGTCCTCCTCAGGGTCCGGCCTACAGGCCAGTCTCGATCGTCAGCGTTTGCGCCGGGCCAGTTCGGAATTGAACAGGCGCAGGCGGTGCGTCAGCTTTTCTTCATCCGTGACGGAGGAGAAATTCTCGAACAGGAAAGACAAAGCCTCTCCCTCGTCCAAGCCCGCCTCCCTCGCGAACTGCCTGAGGCGACGATACCCGTCTTCGGTCATGGAAACAGGAAAACGCCGCGTCATTCTGAACCGCTTCGGCATGATTACGCTCCGTCATTTCGTCTTTTCGGACGCTTGAAATGGAAAGGCCCCCGCCGGGATGGGCGAGGGCCTCAGTTTCGGGTTGCGCAGAGTTTAGAACGCCTCGGCGGGGAGAGTCATCACCGGATCGGCACCGGATTCGATGCGTTTCAAAAGCGTGCCGGTCATCGGCAGTTGGCGGGCCATGTAATAGCGCGCGGTGGTCAGTTTGTTCTGGTGGAACTCCGGGTCGTCCGTGCCGTTTTCCAGAGCCGCCAGCGACACTTTCGCCATCCGCGCCCACATCAGCCCGAGGCAGACATAGCCGAAGAGATGCATGAAATCATACGAGCCAGACAGCGCCGCGTTCGGGTTTTTCATGCCGTTTTGCATGAAGAACATGCCGGCGCCCTGAAGGTCTTTCGAGGCGGCTTTCAGCGGATCGACGAATTCGGCCATATCGCCTTCGCCATTCTCTTTGCAGAAACTCTTCACCATCTCGAAGAAGGCCATGACGTGTTTGCCGCCATCGGTCGCCAGTTTGCGGCCGACGAGATCGAGCGCCTGAACGCCGTTCGCACCTTCATAAATCATGGCGATCCGGGCGTCGCGCGTAAATTGCGACATGCCCCATTCTTCGATGTAACCATGGCCGCCGTAGACCTGCTGCGCATTGACCGTCGCCTCATAACCCTTATCGGTCAGGAAGCCTTTGAGCACCGGGGTCATCAGAGAGATGAGGCCATCGGCGTCCTTGTCCTTGGAACGATGCGCCTGGTCGATGAGCTGCGCGCCCCAGAGCATGAAGGCGCGGGCGCCCTCGATGAAGCTCTTTTGATCCATCAGGTTGCGGCGAATGTCGGGATGCACGATCAGCGGATCGGCCGGGCCGTCCGGGTTCGCGACGCCGGTGACCGCGCGGCCTTGCAGACGGTCCTTGGCGTAGATCACGGCGTTCTGATAGGCGGCTTCGGCTTGGGCGAGGCCCTGCATGCCGACACCGAGACGGGCTTCGTTCATCATGGTGAACATGGCGCGCATGCCTTTGTGCATATCGCCCAAGAGATAGCCGGTCGCCTCGTCATAGTTCATCACACAGGTCGAGTTGCCGTGGATGCCCATTTTCTCCTCGATGGAGCCGACCGACACGCCATTTTTCGCGCCCGGATTGCCATCCTCATCGACGATGTATTTCGGCACGATGAACAGGGACACGCCCTTGATCCCCTCGGGGCCGCCGGTGATTTTCGCCAGCACGAGGTGGATGACGTTCGAGGACATGTCGTGATCGCCCGCCGAGATGAAAATCTTCTGGCCAGAGATCTTGTAGGAGCCATCCGCCTGCGGCTCGGCCTTGGTGCGCATGAGGCCCAGATCGGTGCCGCAATGCGGTTCCGTCAGGTTCATCGTGCCGGTCCATTCGCAGGAGGTCATCTTCGGCAGGTAGGTCGCCTTTTGCTGATCCGTGCCATGCACAAGGATCGCCGAGGCTGCACCATGGGTCAGGCCCTGATACATTGTAAAGGCCTGGTTGGCGGCGGAGAACATCTCGCCCACGGCGGTGCTCATCAGATAGGGAAGACCCTGACCGCCGAACTCTTCGGGCAGATCGAGCCCCGGCCAGCCACCCTCTTTCACCTGCTCGAAGGCCTCTTTGAACCCGGTCGGCGTGGTGATCACGCCGTTCTCGAAGGTGCAGCCTTCCTTGTCGCCCACCACGTTCAGCGGTGCGATCACTTCGGAGGCGAGCTGGCCGGCGGCATCGAGAATGGCCTCGGTGAACTCGGGCTCAAGATCGGAATAGCCCGGAATGTCGGAGCCGGAAATGTTCAGCACATCGTGCAGAACATATTGAATGTCTTTCGTCGGAGCCGTGTAGCTCGGCATGGCGTCTCTCCCTTGCATGGCGCGCGGGAGCGTTGCCTCACTCCGCGCGTTTCAATCCTGCGATCTGTCCTTCGACAAACGCAATTTCATCTTCCAGATCGGTCATCACCGCGATCAGCGCCTGTTTCTGCGCTTCCATCCCCGCGAGCTTCTCGTGATACGCCACAAGCGTCTCACGCATCTGCGCCTCGCCTTCGTCCTCTTCCTTGTAGAGATCGAGCAACTGCCGGATCTCCTCAAGGGAAAAGCCGAATTTCTTTCCGCGCAGGATCAGCGTCAAACGCGCCCGGTCCCGCTTGGTGAACAGCCGTTTCTGACCCTCCCGGATCGGGAACAGCAATTCCTTGGCTTCATAAAAGCGCAGCGTGCGGGGCGTCACGTCGAACGCATCGCACATTTCGCGAATGGTCATCACCTCTTTGGTCGTCACGTCGGCCTTCTCCGGTTCTCGTCGCTTGGGTGGCATGTCCCGTGCTCAATTGCATGGAACGGCTCCCCGTCAGAGGCGCGAAGGTCAGCCTTCGGCCCCACCCTAATCGCATTTGCGATGCCGCTTCATTCGAAACGTGGCGTCATTTCGGATGGCTCCCAAATCCGCAGCCCGCTGAGCGTTACGCTAAAATTACGCATTCGTTATCGGCAATGCAAACGGTTTGGTATGCACTGCAAGTTTTTGCCTGTTTTCCCTTAAAAATTGCATTAAAAGCGCTTTGGATTTTTTGTAAAAATAAGCGTTTTCATCCCATGGGGTGAAAGCGAACGCCCCCTGCTCCCCGGGGCGTGTTTCCCGGCGGCGGCGAAAGAACGCCGCGTCGCGTTCAGGTCACTGTTCCGGTGCGCCGCATCAGGGCAGGTGCACGGTCTACGCGTCTTTCATCGTCTCGGCGCGCAGTTCCTTCAACTCGCCGATCGCCTTTTCCAGCTCGCGTTTTTGCTCTTCGAGCGCGACAAGCTGACGGTCGGCCAGTTCGACAAAGGCCTGCGCCTGGGCCTGTGTGCCCTTTTCTTCGTAGATCAACAGCCACTGACGGATTTCTTCAAGGGAGAACCCGTATTTTCTCCCGCGCAAAATCAGTGTCATCCGCGCCACTTCGCGCGGGGTGTAATAGCGGGAGCGGCCCTCCTTCTCGGGGGCCAGCAATTCGATATATTCGTAATAACGTAACGTGCGCGGTGTCACATCGAACTGCGCGCACATTTCTTTGAACGTGAGACGTCGGTCAGACATGGCTTCTCTCTCTCCTCACGTTGCATCTAAACAGATGAGTTCAGTTCCGCAACTCAATTCGGGACGGTACGGTCAGCATAGTAAACCGCATGGCAGGGGATCAAGGCCCGTCGCGGCGGGGAGGGGCGGCGGCATGTGCGCGGGGTGCTGTTACGTCACGCGGGAATTGTCGGAAATCGGGGCAATTTGCCCTTGCGGCGCTGCGATCATCTCACATTATGGGGGCCAACTTGTCCAAAAGGTCACAATTTTCGTCATGGATGACGCACGCACTCAAATGGCCCGCCAGTTCATCGAGCATCTGCCACATTGCGCAGCGCTCGGCATGTCGCTCGAACAGATCGGCGACGGGCAGGCGGAGATTCTCATGCCCTATGCGGAAAAGCTGATCGGCGATCCGGAAACCGGCGTGATCCATGGCGGGGCGATTTCGGCGTTGATGGACACCTGTGCCGGAGCTGCCGTGATGAGCCACCCCAGGGCAGGGATCTCCACCGCGACGCTCGATTTGCGTATCGACTACATGCGGGCGGCGAAACCGGGGGCGACGATCACCGCCCATGCCATCTGTTACCATGTCACCCGTGCCGTGGCTTTTGTACGGGTTTCCGCGACCGACGGAGCCAGCGACGTGCCGGTCGCGGCGGCCACCGGCGCCTTCACCGTGGAAAGGGGCGCATCATGAGCCGTTCGAAACCCGAGCCGATTCAGGTCGTCAAGGAACGCCGGGATGCCGCCCTCGCGGAGCTGGTGGCGCGCGTGCCCTATGTCTCCTTCATGGGGTTCGAATTCGAACGCCGCGGCGATGAGCTGACCGGGATCATGCCGTTCCGCCCCGACCTGATCGGCAACCCGACGCTGCCCGCGCTGCATGGCGGGGCGTTGGCCGCCTTTCTCGAAGTCACCGCGCTGATTTCGCTGAGCTGGTCCATGGTCTGGCCGCGGATCGAAGCGGGGGACGCGGGTGAGATCCTGCCGAAATTTCCGAAAACCATCGACCTGACGGTGGATTACCTGCGTTCCGGCCTGCCGCGCGATGCCTATGCCCGCGCCGAGATCACCCGCGCGGGACGGCGCTACGCCTCCGTCCGGGTCGAAGCCTGGCAGGACAACCGGGCGCGTCCGACGGTGCAGGCGATGGGACATTTCCTGATGCCCGACACAAGACCCGACCCCGTGGCATGAGTGCCGCTCCGCCGGACCTGAGCCACCGCCGGGTTCTTAAGATCGCCATTCCCATCGTGCTCTCGAATGCCACCGTGCCGATCCTCGGCGCGGTCGACACCGGCGTCGTGGGGCAGATGGGGGAGGCGGCCCCCATCGGCGCGGTCGGTCTCGGGGCAATCATCCTGGCCTCGATCTATTGGATTTTCGGCTTTCTGCGCATGGGCACGACGGGGTTGGTGTCTCAGGCGCGGGGGGCTGGCCAACCGGGCGAGGTGGCGGCGCTTCTGACCCGCGCTCTGATGATCGCCTTTGCGGGCGGGCTGGCGCTGATCGTTTTTCAACTGCCGATCCTCTGGCTGTCGTTTCGGCTTTCGCCCGCGACCCCGGAGGTGGAGGCGCTCGCCCGTTCTTATATCTCGATCCGCATCTGGTCGGCGCCCTTTGCCATCGCGGTTTATGGCCTGACCGGCTGGCTCATCGCGCAGGAGCGCACGCGCGGCGTTTTGGCGCTGCAACTCTGGATGAACGGGGTGAATATCGCGCTCGATCTCTGGTTCGTATTGGGGCTGGGCTGGGGCGTGCGCGGTGTGGCCTATGCGACCTTTGCCGCCGAGATCAGCGGCGCGCTCATGGGCCTGTGGCTGTGCCGTGACGCCTTTGCCGTGCCTGCGTGGCGCGACTGGCCACGGGTGTTCGACCGCGCGCGCCTGATCCATATGGCGAAGGTTAACACCGATATTCTGATCCGCTCCGTGCTTTTGCTGACCATCATGGTCAGCTTCACCTTCCTCTCGGCAGGCTTCGACACGGTGACGCTGGCGAGCAACAACATTCTGATGCAATTCGTCTCGATCACCGCCTATGCGCTCGACGGGTTTGCCTTTGCCGCAGAGGCCATCGTCGGGCAGGCGCTGGGCGCGCGCTCCGCCTATGCGCTGCGACGGGGGGCATTGCTGGCGTCCTTCTGGGGGCTGCTGGCGGCGGTGATGCTCAGTGCGGTGTTTGCGATTTTCGGCGGTATGATCATCGACGTGATGACCACAGCGCCCGATGTGCGCGCCGAGGCGCGGGTGTATCTGCCGTGGATGGTGGCCGTGCCGGTGGTGGGGCTTGGCTCGTGGATGCTCGACGGGATTTTCATCGGCGCGACACGGACGCGGGACATGCGCAACATGGCGGCGCTGTCGCTGGGGATCTACCTTCTGGCGGTGGCGGCGCTGATCCCGCTGATGGGCAATCACGGGCTTTGGGCCGCGCTGATGGTCAGCTACGTGGCGCGCGGGGCGACGCTGTTCTGGAAATACCCGGCGCTGGAACGCGCGGCGCTCTGACGCCGGACCAGAATTCTACAGCCAGGCGTCGCGCCCGGTGCCGACGGCCTCCAGAACACTGTCGTAGCCGTCTTTCTCAAGCAATTCGTCCAGCCCGCGGGCGATGCGCGGGGCCAGCGACAGGCCGTGATAGACCATCGCGGAATAGACCTGCACCAAAGAGGCTCCCGCGCGAATTTTCGTGTAGGCATCAAGTGCCGATCCGACGCCGCCCACGCCGATCAAAGGCACGTCCGTACCCATATGACGCGAGAGCTGCGCCAGCACGCGCGTGGACTTTTCGAACAAAGGTTTCCCGGAAAGCCCGCCTGCCTCGTTCTTATGTGCAGATTTCAAACCTTCGCGCGAAAGCGTCGTATTGGTGGCGATGACCCCGTCGAGGGCCGCCTTGCGCGCTACTTCGGCGATTTCCATCAGTTCTGAATTGTCGAGATCGGGGGCGATTTTCAACAGGATCGGCACGTTGTGATCGAGCCCCTTGCGGGCATCCATCACCCCCGCCAGCAGCGCTTCGAGCGCTTCGGGGCCTTGCAGATCACGCAGGCGTTCGGTGTTGGGGCTCGACACGTTGACGGTCGCAAAGTCGATGAAATTGCCGCAACGCGCCAGAACCTTGGCGAAATCACCGGCGCGATCCTCGCTGTCCTTGTTGGCGCCGAGGTTGAGCCCGACCGGGATGTCTGTGCGGTGATGGGAGTGGCGGCAGCGGGCGAGACGGTTGGTGATCTCCTCCATGCCGTCGTTGTTGAAGCCGAAGCGGTTGATCACCGCCTGATCTTCGGTGAGGCGAAACAGGCGCGGTTTCGGATTGCCCGGCTGCGGGCGCGGCGTCACCGCACCCAGTTCGATAAAGCCGAAGCCCGCGCGGGACAATTGCGGGATCGCCTCGGCATTCTTGTCGAAGCCTGCGGCCAGACCGATCGGGTTGGGCATCTCCATTCCGGCGAATTTGGTCTTGAGACGCGGCGAGGTGACAGGACCGGGCAGGGGCGCAAGCCCCGCGCGCAGGGCCGAGAGCGCGAAGTGATGCGATTTCTCCGGATCGAGGCTGCGCAGCATGACCATGCCGAGCTGTTCGAAGAGCGACATTCAGAGGTCCTCCGGAAAGAGATGGCTGTCGGTGGCAGCCTCGGCCGCGCCTTCGGGTGCCAGCGGCAGCGGTTTGACCCAGAGGAGGTCCTCAAGGGTCAGGGCGCGATAGAGATGCGGGAACAGCGCCCCGCCGCGCGAGGGCTCCCATTTCAGATGGGGCCCGAGCGTGTCGCTCTCGACGGCGAGAAGATGCAGGTTGTCCTCTCCCGCGAACCATTTGGCGGCGGTCTCTCTGACCTGCACGCCGGTGGAGAAATGAACGTAGCCATCGGCGAGATCGACAGGGGCGCCGAGGGTCTCGCCGTTGGTTTGCAGTATGGCCCATTCGGGGGCGCGAAAGATTTTGTAAATCAGCATGGCTCTCAGATGCCAGTGCCGCGCGTCCCGGTCAATGAGACTTTGTGTCCGCGCCCGGATTGCACCGGGTTTGCGTAAATCGCGGGCTTACAGCCAGCGGTGGCAATGGCGGTGAATGCGCGGAATGATGACGAAAACCATGGAGAGCACGATCATCGGGACCATGACGAGGTTGCGTTGCCAGATCTGCCACTCCGAGGTGAGCGGCGCGAGGCCGTAAATCAGGGCGGTGACCAGGGGGTAGACGCCGAGGAAGACGAAAAAGCTGAACCGGATACGATTCGGGCGTTTCGGGGCGGAGGGCATGGCGGTGGACATGGACATGTGCTAACTCCAAAGAGAACGGTGCGTTTCGTTATGCTTATATGAACGATGCGTTCAGATGTGTAAAGGAGGAATCGGGTGGCCGATCAGGTGGAAGATCTCACAGGGTCATGTGCAAAGCCGCAAAGGCGCTCGATCGGGGCAAAACGCAACCCGGCGACGGAGGAGGCGATTCTGGGCGCGGCGCAGGAGATTCTGCGCGACAAGGGCGTGAAGGGGCTGAGCATGGAGGCGGTGGCCAAACGTGCCCGCGCCGGCAAGGCGACGCTGTACAAATGGTGGCCCTCGCGCGGTGCACTTTTGGTGGCGGTCTACGAGCGCGCCAAGGGCGAGCATGTGCATGAGGACAAGGGGACGCTGATCGCGACGATGGCTGCTTTCTACCGCTATGTCTTCGATTTCTGGCGGACCGCGGAAGGGCAGGTCTTCGCGCTGATCATCGCCGAGGCGCAATCGGATGCGGATGTGGCCGAGGCGCTGGAGCGCTACCGCAAGGAGCGTCTCGTGGCGCTGGCCGAGGTGGTCGACCGGTCTCAGGCGCGCGGCGAACTGATCGAAGGGGCACAGGCTGAGGCTTTGGCGGAGACGATCATGGCTGCGGCCTGGATGCGGCTGATCACCGGGCGCCTCGACAGCGATCCCGAGCGGCTTGCGCATGAGGTGCTGGACGGGTGGATGGTCGGAAACCGATAGATGTTGCGCTACAATATGTGGCCCTCGCTGAGGTCGTTCCCTTTGAGAAGCGCTGCAACATCAAGGGATTGGCCTGACGTTTTGACGAAGCGGGGCGCGCGGGGTGAAATCGACGAAGCCGAACCGCTTTAATCTGCCTGTCATTTCAGCGTTACCGATCCGTGATCTTGCGGATGTAGGCCTTTTTGCGATTTCGGGCTTTGACTCGATGGTCAAGACCGGTCAGGTTGGAAGTCATCTAGTTTAACAGGGGGCAAGATATGCTCAAAAAAGTTCTCACCACCACCGCCGCGATGGCTCTTATGGCCGGTGCTGCGCATGCCGAATACACGCTGCACATCCTGCACACCAACGATCTGCACAGCCGGATCGAGCCGATCACGAAATACGACAACACCTGCGCCGAAGAGGACAACGCGGCCGGTGAGTGCTTTGGCGGCTATGCCCGTCTGGCCACGAAAGTCGCCGAGATGCGTGCGGAACTGGACGGTGAGAATGTTCTCCTGCTCGACGCAGGCGATCAGTATCAGGGCTCGCTGATGTACACGACCTACAAGGGCGATGTCGAAGCCGAGATGATGGACAAGATCGGCTATGACGTGATGGCGCTGGGCAACCACGAATTCGACGATGGCCCGGAAGGCACGCTCAAACTGATCGAGCATGCGAATTTCCCGGTGATCTCGGGCAACCTCGATGTGTCCCAGTCCAACCTGCTGAATGGCAAAGTGAAAAACTATGTCGTGCTGGAAGTTGGCGGCGAGAAAATCGGCATCATCTCCGCGCTGGCCGTCGATACGCCGGAAACCGCCAGCCCCGGCCCGAACGTGATCTTCCAGGATGAAGCCGACAGCCTTGCCGCCGATGTGGCTGAGCTTGAGGCCGAAGGTGTGACCAAGATCATCGCACTGACCCACGTCGGTGTGAACAAGGATCTGGAGCTTGCCGGTGAGGTCGCGGGCATCGACGCCGTGGTCGGCGGTCACTCCCACACGCTGTTCTCCAACGAGATCGAAGGCGCGATGGCCTATCCGACCATGGTCGGCGAGGTTCCGGTCGTCTCCGCCTATGCCTATTCGAAATACCTCGGTCACCTCGTGCTGACCTTCGACGACGAAGGCACGCTGATCTCCGCCACCGGCGAGCCGATCCTGCTCGACGCCTCTGTCTCCGAAGATGCCGATATCAAGGCGCGCATCTCCGAGCTGGCCGGTCCGATCAACGAGCTGAAAGCCAAGGTTGTGGCCGAGGCCGCCGCCGACATCGACGGTTCGCGCGAGACCTGCCGTGCGGTCGAATGCGCCATGGGTAACCTCGTGGCCGACGCCATGCTCGACCGTGTGAAAGACCAAGGTGTCGAGATTGCCCTCCAGAACGGCGGCGGTCTGCGCGCCTCCATTCAGGGCGGTCAGGTGACCATGGGCGATGTGCTCACGGTTCTGCCGTTCCAGAACACGCTCTCCACCTTCCAGGTGACCGGCGCGACCATCGTCGAGGCGCTTGAAAACGGTGTCTCCGAGATGGCCGATGGCGCAGGTCGTTTCCCGCAGGTGGCGGGCATGTCCTATACCGTCGATCCCTCTGCCGAGGTTGGTTCGCGCATTTCCGACGTGATGGTCGGCGGCGCGCCGATCGAGATGGACAAGGTCTATGGCGCGGTGACGAACAACTACGTCCGCAACGGCGGCGACGGCTACAAAATGTTCCTGAGCGCTGAGAACGCCTATGACTTCGGTCCCGATCTCGCCGACGTTCTGGCCGAGTACATGATCGAACATGCGCCCTACACGCCCTACACGGACGGCCGCATCACCGTGAAATAAACGGTTCGCGCTAGACAAACAGAAAAGCCCTCGCGATCATGCGGGGGCTTTTTCATTTGGGCTGGCAGGGGAGGAAACGGGTATGCACGGGCGCTGTACATGCGGAGAGGTCGAATTTGAAATGACGGCCCGGCCGATGATCGTGCATTGCTGTCATTGCACATGGTGTCAGCGCGAAACCGGATCGGCCTTCGCGCTCAACGCCTATGTCGAGACGGCTGAAATCCGGCTCACCAGAGGCACTCCCGAGATGATCGCCACACCCTCGAACTCCGGCCATGGCCAGAGCGTGGCGCGCTGTCCATCTTGCAAGGTCGCGCTCTGGTCGCATTACGCGGGGTCGGGGGAGGCATTCGCCTTCGTGCGTTGCGGCACGCTGGATGAGCGCGCCGAGATCGTGCCGGATGTGCATATCTTCACCTCGACGAAACTGCCGTGGGTCGTATTGCCCGAGGGCGCGCCGGTATTCGAAGCCTTCTACAAACCGAAAGAGGTCTGGTCGGAGGCCAGCCTTGCCCGGTTCAAGGCGGCAAGAGAGGCGTAGATGGATCATCCTCTGATCGACCTGATCAACCAGAAAATCGCCGAGGCCGAGCGCGACGGCGTTTTCGACAACCTTCCGGGGGCGGGCAAACCTTTGCCGCGTGAGGACGACCCGGAAAACGCGCTGTTGAACCGGTTGATCAAAGAGAACGGTGGCGTGCCGGAGTTTGTGTCGCTGTCGCGGGAGCTGGAAAAACTCCGCGAAGAGCTGCGCGAGACCTCCGACCGGACGCGGCGCAGCGAGATCATGAAGGAAATGTCGATGATGGACGCGAAGATCGGCATCGCCCGCAAGGCGCATCGCTGAGGCGCGCGGCTTGCGGGCGATGATGGCTCAAATATTCAAACCCTCCACGATCTGCTCTGGCCCTCGCCGCAGGAGCCGCTAAATTGCCCCCATGTGCGGACGGTTTGCCCTTTCCATGACAAGTGACGCTTTGGCGCAGCTTTTCGAAGCCTCGCCAGCGAATGACTTGCCGCCGCTTCCGAATTACAACATCTGCCCGACAACGCAGATCCATGTGGTCTACCGCGAGAGCGATGAGGCTACGGGGCAGCGCCGCCTCGTGCCAATGCGCTGGGGCTTCATCCCGCGTTGGTATAAATCGCCCTCGGACGGGCCGCTGCTAATCAACGCCCGCGCCGAAACTCTCGCCGAGAAACCCGCCTTTCGCGAGGCCTGCCGTCAGCGCCGTTGCCTGATCCCGGCAGACGGATTCTATGAGTGGTTCCGGCCTGAGGGCGGTGAAAAACTGCCGTGGTATATCCAACCTGCGGGGGAGGGGCCGATGGTTTTTGCCGGCATCTGGCAGGACTGGGAACAGAATGGCGAGCGGCTGTCCACCTGCGCCATGGTGACGACGGAGGCCACGGGTCGCATGGCGGAGATTCATCACCGTATTCCGGTCATCTTGCCACCGGAGCACTGGGGCAAATGGCTGGGCGAAGAGGGGCACGGGGCGGCGCGCCTGATGCAGCCCGCACCGGACGAGACCTTGCGATTCCACCGCGTCGGTAAGGCGGTGAATTCCAACCGGGCCAGTGGTCCAGACCTGATCGAGGAGATCGACGCATGAGCTATGACATGGACAATCCGGCCAGTTGGGAGGCGCTGTCGCTTGCCGCGCAGCACATCGGCATGGAGATGACCCATTGGGGGCCGGATGTGGCGCGGATGGAGATCGAGCTGCAAGACATCCACAAGAACCGTCACGGCATTCCCCATGGCGGCTATTACGCCATGATGCTCGATACGGCGATGGGCTATGCCGGGGCGTTCACAGGTGATCCGGAGGTGAAAAAGATGACCATGACTCTCAACATGAGCATCAATTACCTGTCGCGCCCGAAAGGCACACGGCTGATCGCCTCCGGCAAGCGCATCGGCGGCGGCGCCAAGACGTTTTTCACCGAGGGCATCATCGTCGACGAGACCGGCGAAGTGATCGCCACCGGGCAGGGCACTTTTCGGGTCCGTTCGGGTGTGTGAGCCACATTCATAATCTTGAATTTAATCGCGAGATTTGCTACATCTGTCGCAAATCTGACATCCCATTCACGGAGAAACCCAATGTCCATCGACCGCGCTATGTTCCGCTTTGCCGGCGTCATGGTTCTGATCAGCGTCGCGCTGACCCAGTTCGTCAGCCCCTATTTCGTCTGGTTCACCGTTTTCATCGGTGCCAATCTGCTGCAATCCTCCTTCACCGGCTGGTGCCCGGCGGCCAAGATCATGGCCAAACTCGGCCTTCCGGCAGGCTGTGCCTTCGAGAAGTGATCTCGGGTGGAAAAGACCTGAAAAGCGGGGTCCTTCGGGGCCCCGTTTTGTTTTGAGTCTTTGTGCCATCAGAAAGCCGCAGATTCGCGCAGAAAGATGCGGCATCAGGTCAAAGGCGTTTGAATATGGGGGGGATTTGGAGCGGGCGGCGGGAATCGAACCCGCGTCATTAGCTTGGAAGGCTAAGGTCTTACCACTACACAACGCCCGCGCAGTTGAGCCCTGTGTTTAGGCGAAGGAAAATGGAGCGTCAAGTGCTCAAGACAGCCATGAAAGGGCCCGAGCCGGATGGTGTGGCGGGATCACGATTTTGGCGTGGGGCTTGACTTCGGTCAAATTCCCGATTGAAAAGCTCGGGTAAAGCCGTTCTGACTCCTCACGCGCTTTGGAAAGCTGCCTATGCCGATGACAAAAACACGCTCGCTCCAAACTCTCGCCCTGCCAATTCTCTGCGCCCTGCTGAGCTCGCCGGTTGCGGGGAAGGCCGAAGACCTCGCCACGCTCGAAGGGCTGGGCGAGGCGCTGTTCTTCGACGAGAACCTGTCACAGAACCGCACGCAATCCTGTTCGACCTGTCACGATCCGGAGCATGCCTTCGCCGATCCGCGCGGTATGGCCTCGCCGGGGGATGATGGCGTGTCTCTGGGTGATCGTAACGCCCCGACCGCCACCTATGCGCATTTTGCACCGATGTTCGAAAAGCTCGACGAGGGCGTCTATCGTGGCGGTCAGTTCCATGACGGGCGCGCCGCGACGCTCGCCGATCAGGCCGGTGGGCCGCCGCTTAATCCGATTGAGATGGGCATGCCCGATGCGGCTTCTGTTGTGGCGCGGCTGGAAGAGAACCCGGCCTATGTCGTGGCCTTCAAGGATCTCTTCGGAGACGAGATTTTCACCGACAGCGATGCAGCCTATGCGGCGATGACCAAGGCGATTGCCGCTTTCGAGGAGACCGATCTGTTCTCGCCCTTCGACAGCAAATACGACCGCTATCTGCGGGGCGAGGCGGAGCTGACGCGCGAGGAGATGCTGGGCGAGACGCTGTTTTTCTCGCAGCAGTTCACCAATTGCAACCTCTGCCATGAGTTGCTTCCGCGCGCGGGGATGGAAGGCGAGACCTTCACCAATTACGAATATCACAACATCGGCGTGCCGGAGAATGGCGATCTGCGCGATATGAACGGCGTCGGGCGCGGGCACCCGGACCTCGGTCTGGCGCAGAACGGCATGCTGACCGACACGACGGGGCTTGAGGGCAAGATCAAGGTGCCGACGCTGCGCAACGTGGCGGTGACCGGCCCCTATATGCACAACGGCGTGTTTCAGGACCTGCGCACGGTCGTGCTGTTCTACAACACCTACAACACCAAATCCGAGGCGCGGATGATCAACCCGGAGACCGGCGAACGCTTTGGCCTGCCGGAGGTGCCGGAGAATATCTCGATGGAAGAGCTGACCACCGGTCCGGCGCTTGAGGATCGGGAGATCGACGCGCTCGTGGCCTTCATGAAGACCCTGACGGATGCGCGCTACGAGCATTTGCTTGAGGAATGAGCCTGCCCGGGGCGCGACGGCATCGCCGCCCCCCGGGTAAGCCACTTGCTTTACTGGATACCGTTGGCCCGTTGCATTTCCCGGACATAGGCGACAATCGCTTTCAGATCGCCCTCTGTCAGCCCCTCTTGCGGCGGCATGTCGCCAAAACGCCAGTGATGCGCCTGCACCCCGCGCTGGGCGGCCATGACAAAGGCCATGTCACCGTGGTGTGAGGGCTCGTAAATCACATGGACGAGCGGCGGGCCGGAGCCTTCGACCCCTGCGCATTGACACCGTGGCAGGCGGCGCAGGTGGCATCGAAGGCGCGTTTGCCGATCTGTGCATTCGTCGAAAGGCTGTCTGGCAAGATCACCGCGACGAGCGGGGCACCCGCGGCGGGGCGCGAGGACGAGGCGGAGGGGGCCGGTTCGGCGGACGGTTTGAACCCGAGATAGGCGCCCGTGGCCAGCACTGCGGCGGCGGCCACAGGCAGGATGATTTTCTTCATGGATGTTTCCGTATCGGTTCTGGCGCGGTTGCGCCTTGGGAAAAGGGTCAGACGAAAGCGGAACCGGGACGGGGAGGGGGAAGGTCGAGTACGGGTGCATAGGGCAGGAACCCTGCAATCGTCGGCGATGGAAAGCCTGCGGCATGGATGCTGCGAGAGAGGGAGGGCGGCTCTGTGCCGCTGATCGTGCACAACAGGCAGGCGGCATGGGCGCAGAAGAGATGGCCCGCAGCCCCGGCGGTGTTCATTCCCGGGCAAGGGCAGCAGTCCGTGTGGTCATGCGACATGGCCGAGGCCACCGTCTGTGTCGGGGACATTGCCTGCTCGGCCTCCCTCCCCGGAACGGAGAGAAAGGTCATGGACCACAGAAGTAAAAGGATCAGAACCCGACGCATGATGTCCCCGATGTCATGTGGGGCACTCTGAGCAAACGGGCCTTGTCGGTCAATCGGCTTTTGTGTACCCGGCCCTGTCTCGGGCCGGGGAAGGGCTTAGCGCAGGCGCTCGGGCATGTCCTTGAGCCGCGCGCCATTGCCGAGGTCCATTGCGCCTTGCCAGATGCCTTTCGCCCGCATCAGGGGCAGGGAGCGTGGCGTGGTTTTGCTGCCGTCGATCAGCACCATCTCCCTATCCCATTGCACCTCGGTCAGATCGCGAAAGCAGACGTTGAGATGCACTTCGGAATGCTGGAACAGATGCCGGAGCGCACGGGCCGGAAGCGTTGCCGCCAGATCGAGCGTCGGCAATTCCTCGGGCCGTTCCAGCACCTCGCCCTTGACCAAAGCCTCCAGAGCCAGCGCCTGATACCGGGCTTCATAGCTCACCCGCACCACCACATGGGCGCGGGTCAGGCCGGAGATCGCGGCAGGCTCATAAAGCGCCTCGTCGGAAAGCTCCATCAGCTTGCGCGCGAAATAGGCCGTGCCGCGCCGGGCGAGCAACAGGTCCTCGGCGGGCGCATTGGGGGCGTCGAACCGCGCCCCCTTGCCCAGACGCGCTTTCAAAGCCTCGCGGGCGGCCTGATCCGTCTCGGTGAGGGACATTACTGCCCCTCGACCATCTGACGCATGAAGCCGAGGCGTTCCATGATCGGCGCGTCCGAGAAGCGGAACAGGTCGAACTGCGTCTCGGCCTGCAAGGACCACGGCACCCAGCTCGGCACCACGAACATGTCGCCTTTCTCCAGCTTGTGCGTCACGCCGTTCATCACGACCGCGCCTTTGCCTTCGAACACCTGGAAGACGGTGGAGCCGACCTCGTTGCGCGTCGCGGTTTCAACGCCCGCCCGCAGGCGATGGAATTCGCAGCGGATCGTCGGCATCACATCGCCGCCGGTGGTCGGGTTGACGTAGCGGATGGCGGCATGGCCCATCTCGACGGTGGCGGGCTGGCCCTCGTCTTCCAGCAAAAGCTGTTCGGTCAGGGCGCGGTCGGTGAATTCCCAGCGATAGGCACCGATCGGCGAAGACACGGTGTTCTGCAACTGCGACAGCGGGCGCAGGCCCGGATGGCACCAAAGACGCTCGCCACGGGAGAAATCCGGGGTGGCGTTGTCGGTCACACGGTCGGAACCGAACTCGAAGAACCCGACATCCATCTGTTGCGAGAACGGAATGTCGAGGCCGTCGATCCACGCCATCGGCTCGTTGGCGATGTTGTGGTGGCCGTGGAAGTTCCAGCCCGGCGTCAGCAACAGATCCCCGCGCGACATGCGCACCGGATCGCCGTTGACGACGGTCCAGACGCCTTCGCCTTCGACGACGAAGCGGAAGGCGTTTTGCGAGTGGCGGTGCTCCGGCGCGTTCTCGCCCGGGCAAAGATACTGGATCGCGGCCCAGAGCGTCGGCGAAACATAGGCATGGCCGCCGAGACCGGGGTTCGCAAGACCGATGGCGCGGCGCTCGCCGCCCCGGCCCACCGGCACCAGCTCGCCGGATTTTTCCGCCAGCGGCAGAAGATCGGCCCAACGCCAGACATGCGGCACGGCCTTGGATTTGGGCGTCATCGGCATCAGGTCGCCGAGTTGCGTCCAGAGCGGGATCAGGCTTTCGTCCTCGAACCCTTTGTAAAGGGCGCGCAGTTCCGGGGTATCCTCCGGCTGCATGCCATGTTCGATGGTGTCGTGGCTGCGATCTTCGGTCAGCATCGTGAAATTCCTCCGGGATAGGGGCCGCCTCAGGCGGCGTCGGGTTGATTGGGCGGTGCGGCTTTCGTGAAGGCCGGGAGCTTGTCGAGTTCGGCGTAAATGCGCGAAATCACCGGCCAGTTTTCCAGCGGCACGCCAAAGCGTTTGTTGTTCCAGATCTGCGCATAGAGGCAGCAATCGGCCATGGTCGGCGTATCACCGTGGCAATAAAGCCCGGTGTCTTTCGAGGCGGAAAGTTCGGCCTCCAGCGCGTCGAAGGTGATGGTGACCCAATGGGTGAACCACTCCTTCTGCGCCTCTTCATCGGCACCGAACTGATCGCGCAAACGGAACAAAACGCGCAGGTTGTTGAGCGGGTGGATTTCCAGCGCGATCATGTAAGACAGCGCGCGGACACGGGCACGGCCATCGGCATCGGCGGGCAAAAGCGCGGGCTCCGGGTGAGTCTCCTCCAGCCATTCCATGATGGCGAGAGATTGCGTCAGGTAGCTGCCGTCCTCGCGCTCAAGGGTGGGGACCAGACCCTGCGGGTTCTTCGCCAGATACTCCGGCGTCCGCGTTTCCCCGGTGCGCAGCACATAGGGAATATAGTCATAGTCCAGCCCCTTGAGGTTCAACGCGGCACGGAGCCGCGTTGAGGTGGAGGACCGGAAGAAGTTGTGCAACTTCAAGGTCATCGGATCAGGCCTCTCAGGCTTCGCGTTTGCCGATCGGGGTCTCGATTTTGCCGAGACCTTCGATTTCGACCACGCAGGTGTCACCCTCGACGAGAGCGCCAACGCCCGCAGGCGTACCGGTCATGATCAGATCGCCCGGCTGGAGCGTCATCGAATGCGACAGGATCGAGATGATTTCCGGCACCGACCAGATGAGTTCGGCCAGATCGGCGTCCTGTTTCACTTCACCATTGACGGTGAGCTTGATGGAGCCCTTGTCCGGGTGACCGACTTTCTCGACCGGGAACACCGGACCGATGACAGCAGAGCGGTCAAACGCCTTGCCCCAGTCCCACGGACGGCCTTGCTCGCGCGCTTTGAGCTGCAGGTCGCGACGGGTCAGGTCGTTGCCAACCGCGTAACCCCAGACGTGGGAGAGGCTGTCCTCTTCGGAGATGTTCTTGCCACCTTTTCCAATCACGGCCACGAGTTCGGCTTCGTAGTGGAAATTCTCGGTCTCCGGCGGGTAGGTGACCACTTCGCCGGTGTCCACCACGGCATCGGCCGGTTTGGTGAAGAAGAAGGGCGGATCGCGATCCGGGTCCTTGCCCATCTCGCGGGCGTGGGCGGCGTAGTTGCGGCCGACGCAGAAGATGCGGCGGACCGGGAGACGATCATCGGTGCCATCCACGGCCACGGTGGCCGGCTCAGAGGGGGGGAAGACATAAGCCATAGGTTTGTCCTTTGCGTTTCTTGGATTATTCAGCAGCGGTTTTCAGCGCGGCGTTGACGGTGCTCTCGTCGAGGCCGGTGGAGCCATAGAGCCAGGAAAGTTGGTCGTACCATTCGTCCGGCGTCATGCCCGACATGACGTGGTTGCGCACGGCGGCTTTGGCGTCGTCCGGGTGGTAGATGTATTCGCCGATGAGGCGCGAGTTCATCTGGACGCGGGCGGTGCGGACCTTGCGCATTTCCTGATAGATTTGCAGCGCGCGTTCGACATTGTCGCCGTAATGCTCGATGCAATGCGACAGCGCGACCGCGTCTTCCATCGCCATACAGGCACCCTGCGCGAAGTACTGGAGCATCGGGTGGGCGGCATCGCCCAGAAGCGCCACGCGGTTGTCGACCCAGTTGGAAATCGGATCGCGGTCACAGAGCACCCAAAGTTTCCAGTCGGAGCCATGTTCGATGACCTGACGGGCTTTCGGGTGGATGTGCTCGAAGCCTGCGGCGACCTCTTCTTTCGACACCGGACGGCCTGCGATGGCCTCTTTGACGTCGCGGTGGTAGGTCACGACAAGGTTGAACACTTTCCAGCCCTTGAGCGGGTAGTGGACGATGTGACATTTCGGACCGGCCCAAAGGGTGGCCGCGTTCCAGCGCAGGTCTTCGGGCATTTGCTCGGTCGGGATGACGGAGCGGTAGGTGGTATGGCCGGAGATGCGCGGCTCGCCGTCGCCGATCATCTGGCCACGGATCGGGGAGCGCAGACCTTCGGCGCCGATCAGGAAGGAGCCTTTGATCGGATCGCGGTCTTTCACCTTGAGCGTGACGGAGGTGCCGTCCTGCTCATAGCCTTCCACAACATGGGAGGTGCGAATGTCGACGAGCGGGCTGTCTTCGCAATATTTCAAGAGAACGCCATGCAGATCGGCGCGGTGCACCACGGCGTAGGGGTTTTTGAAGCGCTCGCGGAACGGCTCGTCCAGCGGAATAGAGGTGATGTCCTCTGCGGTTTGCGCATCCATCAGGCGCAGCTTGTCGATATAGACCGCTTTCTCGCGGGCTTCGTCGCCAATGCCCAGATAGTCGAAGCAATGGAAGGCGTTCGGGCCGATCTGGATGCCGGCGCCGATCTCGCCGAGCGCCGGGGCCTGTTCGACGACGATGGAGCGATGGCCCTTGCGTGCGAGGCCACATGCCGCCGCCAGACCGCCGATGCCGCCGCCTGCGATGATGATGGGAAGATCAGACATGAAAGTGTCTCCTTATGTCAGCCGCCAATGAGGCGTGGAATGGTGAGGGTGAGGGCGGGGATGAAAATGATCAGGCCCACACGGATGACCTCAGAGCCGAGGAAGGGCATGACACCGCGGAAGACGGTGGACATGGGCGTGTCCTTGGCGAGCGAGGAGATGATGAAGACGTTGAGGCCCACGGGCGGGGTGATCAGCCCGAGCTCGACGACAATGAGGGCGAGGATGCCGAACCAGATTTTCAGGTCTTCGTTGGTCATGCCGAAGGCGGCCATGTCGGCGGTGACATATTCGCCGCCATTCATCGCGATCAGGGTCGGCCAGAAGAACGGCACCACCACGAGGATCATCGCGAGGCTTTCCATGAAACAGCCGAGGATCACGAAGGCCACGAGCATCAGGATCAGCACCAGCATCGGGTCCATGCCCGAGTTCGCCGCCCATTCGGACAGCGCCTGCGGCAGGCCGGAGCGGGTGAAGAAGCCCTTGAGCACTTCGGCGCCGAACAGGATCAGGTAGATCATGCCCGACGTGATCGCGGTGGCGTGGAGCGCGCGCTTCATGCCGTCCCAGTTCAGCCCTTCGCCGGTGCGCGCCCGCAGGATAAACCCGTAGACGGCGATCAGGAACACGCCGATGGAGGCGGCGGGGGTGGGGGTGAAAAGACCGAAACCGAGGCCGAGGATGATCGCGCCGAAGATGGCGATCACCGGGACGAGGCGTTTGAGCGCGCGGTTGCGCTCTTCGCGTTCCATCGGGCGCGGTTCGGGGGCCAGAGACGGGTTCACCCGCACCAGAATGGCGATCACGCCGATGAAGGACAGCACGGCCAGAAGACCCGGCAGAACAGCGGCCTGGAACATCTTGAGGATCGAACCCTCAACGATGATCGCATAGATCACCAGCGCCACCGATGGCGGGATCAGGATGCCGAGCGTGCCACCCGCGGCCAGCGCACCGGCGGAGAGACGGTCTTTGTAACCAAGCGCCTTGAGCTCCGGCAGGGCCACTTTGCCCATGGTCGCAGCGGTTGCGAGCGAGGAGCCGCAGACCGCGCCAAATCCGCCGCAGGCCGCAATCGCCGCCATGGCCACGCCGCCTCTGAGACGCGACAGCAGGGCTTCGAGACCTTTGAACAGGTCCGACGAGAGCCGTGCCTCGGCGGCAATATAGCCCATGAGCACAAAGAGCGGCACGACCGAGAGGTCATAGCTTGCGACGTTCTCCCACAAGAGCGTCTTGAACTGCCGGATATAGGGCACGAACCGGACATAGGGCAGAGCGAGCGACAGCGCATAGGTGCCGCCGATGCCGACGATGATCATCGCGATGCCGACGGGCATGCGCAGGATCAGAAGGCCGAAAAGAATGACGAGGCCAACGACCCCGATGGTGATGGGATCAAGCATAGCGTGCGTCTCCGAACATCTGGCTGACGGACACGATGGCCCAAAGGATCATGGAGGCGATGCCGGGGATGTAGAACGGCCAGATCGGCCAGCCCAGCACACCGGCTTCGGCGGCGTCTGCGCGCACTTCGATCATGCCCTGCACCATCCACCAGGCGAGAAACAGCGCGACACCGGCGGTGAGCGTGAGCCACATGCGGTCCAGAAGCCATTTCACCGGCATCGGTGCATTGGCGACGAAAAGATCGACGGCCACATGGCCGCGCGAGGCCTGGGTGAAGGGAAAGAACATCAGAGCTGCGCCGGAAATGGCGAGCTGAACGAAATCTTCATAGCCGGGAAGGCCGGAGACATTGAGGCCAAACGGGCCGACGATACGATCGAGAATGAAAGCGCCTGTGTTCGTGGTGGTGACCAGAACGATGACAAAGAGGATGGCGCCTCCAAGCATGGCAAAGAAATCTGCCAGACGCGTGACAACAGCGTACATAGCATGCCTCCCGGTATTGGGTGCGTGTTTCGGGGTTATGGGGGAGAGACGGGTGCGACCCGCCTCTCCGGTCCTGGACGACTCTGTCGGTCGTTATTCGGTATGCGCCGCAGCGATCGCGGCACGCGCGGCGTCGACAAGACCAGCGCCGTCGATGCCTTTCGCCGTGACCTCATCGACCCAGCGCGCGACAACCTGTTCACCAGCGGCGTTGAACTTTGCGGCTTCTTCGACGGAGAAGACATTGCGGGTCACACCGGCTGCGTCGAGCGCCGAGGTGCCGTCCTCTTCGAAACCTTCCCACATCGCGCCGATCCCGGCAGCGACATTCATGCCGGAATTGGCGTCGATCACCGCTTTCAGATCGTCGGGCAGGTCTTCGTAAACGTCCTTGTTCATCGCCACCATGAAAACGGCGGTGCCGAAACGGTCGCCGTCCGGAAGCTCGGCGGTGTATTTGTCGAGTTCCTGAAGTTTCAGCGCAGGCACGATCTCATATGTGGTCATCGCGCCGTCGATCACGCCCTTGGACATGGCTTCGGGCACGGCCGGAACCGGCAGGCTCACCGGCTCTGCGCCGAGTGCTTCGATCAGCCAGGCGCCGGTTCGACCCGGTGTGCGCAGCTTCATGCCCGCGACGTCCTCGAAGGTGGTGACTTCCTTGCTGCCGGAATGGATCAGGTTGCCGTCATTGGCGTGGAGGAACAGGACGTGAATGTCTTTGAAATCCTCGGCCAGAAGATCGAGCGACGCGTTAAGCGCAATGGTCGTGTCGGTCGCGGAGCCTTTGTGCACGGTCGGCAGTTCGAACACTTCGGTGCGCGGAAAGACACCCGGCGTATAGCCCAGAAGCGTCCAGACGATGTCGGCGGTGCCATCGCGGACCTGACCGTAAAGCTCGCCCGGTTTGCCGCCCATCGACATCGACGGGTAAATCTGAACGTCGATGCGACCATCGCTGTCGGCTTTGACCTTTTCGGCCCAGGGTTCGAGCATCACCTTATGCGCATTGGACACCGGCGGCAGGAAATGGTGCAGGATCAGCGTGACATCCTGTGCGAAAGCGGACGTTGCGGTCACGGTGGCGATGGTTGCGGCGGCGATGGTGCCGAACAATTTGGCCTTAAGATTCATGTGAGCTCCTCCATTTGTCTCCGGGCGCACTCCCGTTGCGCCACAATAATGTGTATACTTACTATTGATCTGAGTCAATTCTGTAAGCATGCTTATTATTGACCTGTGTCACGGAGTTAAGGCATTGGGGAGACAATGCGCCGCAGGGGCAGGGAAAGGACACACATGGCACTTGAAATTCACAACATGGCGGGACATCTGATTCGTCGTCTGAATCAGATTTCCATGTCCGTCTTTACCGAGCGGATGAAGGCGCAGGGGCAGACCATGACGTCAGTGCAATTCGCAGCCCTGAATGCGATCCGCGCTCATCCCGGCATTGAGCAGGCGCGTCTGGCCGAATTGATCGCCTATGACCGGGCGACCATCGGCGGTGTGCTTGATCGACTCGAGGGGAAGGGGCTGATCCTGCGGTCGGTTTGCGAAACGGACCGGCGGGCGCGGCTCGTGTCCTTGACGGAGGTGGGGCAGGCGCTGCTCGATGAGATGATCCCCGTGGTGCGCGGATTTCAGGACGAGATCCTCTCTGGCCTGACACCCGAAGAGCGCGAAGACTTCCTGCGGCTTGCGGCAAAGGCCGCGGACGGGGGCAATCACCTGTCGCGCGCACCGCTGATTCTCGAAAAGAAAGTCTGATCTCCGCTGCTGCATCGCAGCGCACCCGACCCGATCTGCCCGTGCCTTTTGGTGCGGGCTTTTTGTTTTTCGGGGAATTCCTGCGCGCCCGGTGTGTTGCATCTGCGAGATAGATCACCTATTTAATTGTTCATTGACAGAACAATTATCCTGCGACATGTTTCTCTCAAACGGGAGGAACATTCATGAAGATCGAAGGGCTTGTCGCAGCCGTCACCGGCGCGGGCAGCGGGCTCGGTTTCGCGACGGCAAAGCGTCTGGCGGAACAGGGGGCAAAAGTTGCCGTTCTCGACCTGTCGGGCGCATCCGCAGCGCGCACCGCAGGTGAAATCGGCGGCCAAGGCTATGCCGTAGACGTCAGCGATCCGGCGGCGGTCGAGGCCACATTCGCACAGATCGAAGCAGAGATGGGCACGCCCCGCATAGTGGTGTCCTGCGCCGGGATCGGCACGGCGGCGCGTATCCTGCCGCGCGACGGCTCGCTCACCATCGACACATTCGCCAAGGCGCTGAACGTCAATCTTCTCGGCACTTACGCGGTGATGAACATCGCAGCAAAGGCCATGGCCAAGGCCGATCCGGTGGACGAAGACGGCGCGCGCGGTGTGATCGTCAACACCTCTTCTGTGGCCTTCGAAGATGGCCAGATCGGGCAGGCGGCCTATTCCGCCTCGAAAGGCGGTGTGGCCTCGATGACCTTGCCCGCCGCGCGCGAGCTGGCGCGGTTTGGCATCCGCGTCATGGCCATCGCGCCGGGCCTGTTCGAAACCGCGATGAGCGCGGGCCTGCCGGACGATATCCGTGCCGAGATTCTCCAGAACGTGCCCTATCCCTCGCGGATGGGCGACCCGGATGAATATGCCCGCCTTGTGCAGGCCATCGTCGAAAACCCGATGCTGAACGGGACCATCATTCGCCTCGACGCCGCCGCGCGTATGCCGATCAAATAAGAGACCAAGACAATGACCAGCGAGATCCTCAAAATCGAGATCGAAGGGCCGATTGCCACCCTGACCATGAACCGCCCCGGCAAGCGCAACGCAATGTGCGACGAGTTGCTCGACGCCATCGACGGCTTTTTCTCCGCGCCCCCGGAAGGCGTGCGCGTGGTGATCCTGACCGGGACGGAGGGGCATTATTGCTCGGGCCTCGATCTCTCCGAACATGTTGCCCGCAACGCCGAAGGCACCATGCGCCACTCGCGCAACTGGCATTCCGTGATGGAGAAAATCCAGTTCGGCGGCCTGCCGGTGATCTCCGCCATGTTCGGCGCCGTCATCGGCGGCGGGCTTGAAATGGCCTCCGCGACCCATGTGCGCATCGCCGAGCCCTCGACCATCTTCCAACTGCCCGAGGGGATGCGTGGCATCTTTGTCGGCGGCGGTGCGACCGTCCGTGTGGGGCGTATCCTTGGAGCGGACCGGATGTGCGAGATGATGCTCACCGGGCGCAAATACAATTCCGACGAAGGACTGGCGCTTGGCCTGACGCATTATGCGGTGGGCGAGGGTGAGGCGCTGGCACTGGCGCAGAAGCTTGCCGCCAAGATCGCCAGGAACGCCACGCTGTCGAATTACATGATGATTCAGGCGATCAGCCGGATCGAAGATATGGCGAAGGCCGACGGTCTGTTCATGGAAAGCATGTGCGCCGCCGTGTCGCAAACCAGTGCCGATGCCGAAGAGGGGCTTAAGGCCTTCTTGGAAAAACGCGCGCCGGTCTTCCGTTAACCGGTCTTTCGGTGACGTGCGTGGCGGTGAGGAGGCCGCCCGCACCAACAAAAAACAAGACCCGTAACACGGGCGCATGTCATGATTTGGGAGGATTACACATGACGACGATGACACGCCGCACGGCGCTGGCCACCATGGGCGCGGCTCTCGCGACCCCGGCCTTTCTCAAAAAAGCCCACGCCGCCGAGGTGACGCTGCGCGTGGCCCACTTCCTGCCGGGCGTTGCGCCGATGCAGACCCGGTTCTTCGATGTCTGGGCTAAGGAAATCTCCGACGCCTCGAATGGTGCGATCGAATTTCAGATGTTCCCCTCGATGCAGCTCGGCGGCAAACCGCCCCAGCTCGCCGATCAGGCGCGCCAAGGCATCGCGGACATCTCCTGGACCCTGCCGGTCTATACGCCGGATCGTTTCCCGGTGGCCGAAACCTTCGCGCTGCCCTTCATGGTGACGAATGCGGAAAAGACCTCCGTCGCGATGGATCAGCTCATGCAGGAGTTCGGCCAGAACGAATACAAGGGGCTGAAACCCTTGGCCTTCCACACCCATGACGGTGGCAAATTCCACACCCGTGGTCAGAAGATCAACACGGTCGAGGACCTCAAGGGTCTCAAACTCCGCGCGCCCAATCAGGCGACCGGCGAGATGCTGACGCTGATGGGCGCCGAAACCGTGTTTTTCCCGGTGACCGAGATGGTCGTGGGGCTGTCGAACGGTGTGATCGACGGCTGCTGTCTGCCCTATGAGGTGGTGCCGGCTTTCAAATTGCAGGAACTGACGTCCGTGACCAACGAACCCGAAGCGGGCGGGCGCGGCGTCTATTGCAACACCTTTGCCCTCGTCATGAACGAGCGCAAATATGAGGGCCTGTCCGACGATCTGCGCAAGGTGATCGACGATCATTCCGGCCCCGATCTGTCCCGCCGTCTCGGCGCGCAGTTCGATGAGTTCGAGGCTTTTGGTCGTTCGGTCGTCGAGAAGCAGGGTAACGAGATCCACACCATCCCGGCGGCGGAAATCGAGAAATGGCGCGAGATGGCCCAGCCGATCTACGACACCTGGATCGAAAAGCTGAACAAAGCGGGTCACGACGGTGCGGCCATCGTGGCGCGCGCCAACGAACTTCTCGACGCGCAGGGCTGAGCCATGGCCGAGCGGCTTCATAACGACGACGAGCAGGGGGAGCACACCCCCCTGTTTCTTCTCCTCCGCGCGGTCTGCCTGACCTCGGCGGGGATCGGCGGCGCGGTGATTTTTGCCGCTTCTCTGACCGTTACCCTCTCGGTCGTGATGCGCAACCTCGGGTTTGGCGGCATTCGCGGCGATTTCGAGCTGGTGGAACTGGCCTGCGCCGCCTGCGCCTCGCTGTTCCTGCCGCTCTGCCAATTCAACAAGGGCCATGTCATGGTCGATCTCTTCACTCTCTGGCTGAAACCCATCACCCAACGCCGCTTCGATGGCGTCTGGACCCTGATCTTTGCCGCCTGCTGGGCATTCGTCACATGGCGTCTCTCGCTGGGTATGGCGGAGATGCATGACTATGGCGACCGCACGATGCTTTTGCGCGCGCCCGTCTGGATGGTCTACCTGCCCGCGATCTTCGGCATGGGTCTCTCCGCCGTGGTTGCTTTGCTGCAATCCCTGCCGATGATGAGCGGCGCGTTTCGCGCGCTGGAGGTGCGCTGATGGAGCCTTTGACGATTGCCATTATCATGGTCGTGGCCCTTCTGGCGCTGATCTTCGCGCGGATGCCGATTGCGCTGGGCATGGGGCTTGTGGGGGCGGTGGGTTATGTCACGCTGGCCTCGCCTTGGGCGTTGATGGCCTATTTCAATACGGCCTGGGTCGACAAATTCATGTCCTATGAACTGGCCATCGTGCCTTTGTTCATCCTCATGGGGCATCTTGCCACCCGCTCCGGCATCTCGGCTGCGATCTTCGCCGCGTCGAACGCCTGGATCGGCCATTTGCGCGGCGGTCTCGCCATGGCCTCCGTGGCGGGCTGTGCGATGTTCGGGTCCATTTCCGGCTCGTCGCTAGCAACGGCCTCCACCATGGCCCGCGTGGCGCTGCCGGAGATGCGCAAGCATGGCTATTCCGGCGCTCTGGCCTCTGGCTCTCTCGCCGCGGGTGGCACGCTCGGCATCCTGATCCCGCCCTCCGTGGTCTTGATCATCTATGCGCTTCTGACCGAACAAAACATCGTCAAACTGTTTCTGGCGGCCACCATCCCCGGCACGCTGGCGGTCATCGGCTTTTGCATCGCCATCGCGGTTTACGTCCGCCTCTTCCCCGAAGAAGGCCCGACCCACGAACCCGCAAGTTTTGCCCAACGGATGAAGGCGCTCAAAGACATCTGGCATGTCGTCGCGATCTTCATCGTCGTGCTGGGCGGCATCTACGGCGGGTTCTTTACACCGGCAGAAGGTGCCTCCGTCGGGGTGGTCCTGATGCTCGTGACCGGGCTTCTGACCAAGGGGCTGAACGCCCGCGCCATCCTCGATTGCCTGATCGACACTGCGGGCTCGACCGCGATGATCTTTGCCATCGTCTTCGGCGCGGATATTTTCAACGTGGCGCTCGCTCTGTCGCAAATGCCCGCCGATGTCGCCGCCTATTTCGGGCAGGCCGATGTGGCCCCGATCGTGATCCTTCTGGGTATCATCCTGTTCTACCTGATCATGGGCTGCGTCATGGACAGCCTCTCGATGATCCTTTTGACCGTCCCGGTGTTCTTCCCCACCATCATGGCGCTCGATTTCGGCCTGATGCCGGAACAACAGGCCATGTGGTTCGGCATCATCTCTCTGGTGGTGGTCGAGGTCGGGCTGATCACGCCGCCGGTGGGCATGAACCTCTTCGTCATCTCCTCGATGGCCAGGGACATCCCGACGGCACAGATCTTTCGCGGCACCATGCCTTTCATTGTGGCGGAGGCCTTCCGGATCGTCATTCTGGTGAGCTTCCCCGTGCTGAGCTATTGGCTTGTGGATCTGGTGGCGAACTGAGGACAGACACATGAGCAAAATCGACAAGGATACGGTGATCACGGATCAGAAGCTGCGGCAATTCGTGGGCTACACGATGAAGCGCGCCTTTCTGACCGTGCGGGAGGATCTGGCAACGGTTCTGGAGCCGCTTGGGTTGCGGATGACCTCGTTTTCCGCGCTCGCGATCATTCACGAAAACCCCGACATCTCCCAGAGCCGCCTCGCCGAGGCGCTTTATATCGAACGCTCCGGCGTGGTGGTTCTGGTGGACGAGTTGGAGAGCGCCGATCTGATCGAGCGCGGACGTGTGGAGGGCGACCGGCGGCAATATGCGCTGCGCACCACGGAGGCGGGCGAGGCGAAATGGCAGGAGGCGGAGCGCGCCGTGCAGGCGCATGAGGATGCTCTGCTCCGGGATCTGACACCGGAAGAGCGCAGCACGCTGCGCGCGCTTCTGCGACGGGTCCGGCGAAGGTAACGGCCGCCCGCGCGGAGGAGCGCGGCAGGCCAGGAGACAAGGGCCGCAAAGGCCAAGGGAGGAACGCATGAAAGATACGATCACGGGGCTGACCATTGCGCCCCATTCGGTTCGGATGGAGCGGCGCGCGGAGGATTTCGTCCTGACGTCCAACATCCCGCTCGATCCGGTCGTCGACCACACCGGCGTGTGGTTAGAGAAATGGGCCGTCGAGCGCCCCGATGCCGTTTTCCTCGCCGAACGCTCCGGCGCGGGCTGGCGCGAGCTGGGCTATGCCGAGGTGCTCGCACAGATCAAAGCCATCGCTTCGTCTCTCGCCGCGCGCGGTCTAAATGAGGCGACGCCGATCCTGATCATGTCCGGAAATTCGGTCGATCACGCGCTGATCTCCTTCGCCGCGCAATGGGCGGGCGTGCCGACCGTGCCTCTGGCCGAACAATATTCCCTGATCGAGGAAGCGCATTTCCGTCTGCAATACGCGATCAACAAGACGAAGCCCAAAATGGCCTTCGTCGACGATGCCGCACGCTATGCCAAGGCGCTTGCCCTTCCCGATCTCGACGGGATCGAAATCGTGGCCTCTCTCCCGGAGGGCGCGCCACGCCCGGTTACCCCCCTGTCCGAGCTTCTCAAGGGGGATGCGGGCGTGGACCTGTCTGCCGTGCACGCATCGGTCGGCCCGGATACGCTGGCGAAAATCCTTTTCACCTCCGGCTCTTCGTCCGATCCGAAAGGCGTGATGACCACCCAGCGCATGATGTGTGCCAATCAGGCGCAAATGGCCTCCGTCCTGCCCTTCACCAAAGAACGCCCGCCACGCATCGTCGACTGGCTGCCTTGGAACCACGTGTTCGGCGGCTCGCACAACGTCAACATGATGCTCCTGCATGGCGGCTCCTTCTACATCGACAACGGCAAGCCGACGAAGGCGCTGTTCCAGCACACGATCGACAACATCACCGACAAGCCGGGCAATTTCGCCTTCAACGTGCCGGTGGGTTTCTCGATGCTGGTGCATGAGATGGAACACAACATGGCGCTGCGTGAGGCCTATTTCAAAGACCTCGACATGCTGTTCTATGCCGGCGCGTCGCTGCCGCAAGACATTTGGACCCGGCTCGAAGAAATGGCGATGGAAGTGCGCGGGCGTCTGCCCCTGATGATCTCGTCTTGGGGCCTCACCGAGACCGCGCCCGCCAACGTCATGGTGCACGAACATATCGGCCGCTCCGGCGTCATCGGCGTGCCGATCCCCGGTGTTGAGGTGAAACTCATCCCCGATGCCGACATGCGCTGCGAGATCAGGGTCAAAGGCCCGAATGTCATGCCCGGCTATCTCAACGACCCGGAGAAGAGCGCCGAGGCCTTTGACGACGAAGGGTTTTTCATCACCGGCGATGCGGTGAAATTCCTCGATGCCGATGATCCGGACCGGGGCCTCGTCTTCGACGGCCGCGTGTCCGAGGATTTCAAATTGCTGACCGGCACATGGGTGCAGGCGGGCAAGCTGCGTCTCGATGTGCTGGAGGCTCTGCGCGGGCTGGTGCTCGACGTCGTGGTCTGTGGTCACGACCGGGGTGAAATCGGCCTTTTCGTCTTCCCGCGCCCGGATCACGTCCATGGCGACAACTGCTCCGAGGGGGCCGTGATCGACGAACATCTTCAGGCCGAGATTCACCACGTCTTGCGCAAAATGGCCCGCGCCGCCTCCGGCTCCGCCAAGCGCATTGCCCGCGCCATCATTCTCGCCGAGCCGCCCTCCGTCAAAGATGGAGAGATCACCGACAAAGGCTCGATCAACACCCGCAAGGTCATCACCCGCCGCGCCGATCTTCTCGAACGTCTCTACGACAACGAAGATCCGGCCCTCATCCGCGTGTAAGGAATTGAAATATGGTAGATTTTTCCAAAGTCAGAGCGATTGATTTTCACACCCATGCCGAGGAGGCCTGCGGCTGTCACCACGATGACGGCTATGACGATCTGCAATCCGCGATGGCGAAATATTTCGGCGCGCCCTGGTCGCACCCGCCGACCATCGACGAAACCGCCGCGCATTACCGCGAAAAGAACATCGCCGCCGTAATCTTCCCGGTCGATGCCGAACGCGAAACCGGCTATCGCCGCTACAACAATTATGAGGTCGCCGACGCCTGCGCCAAACATTCCGACATCCTTATTCCCTTCGCCTCCATCGACCCCGCCAAGGGCAAGCTTGGCGCCCGCGAGGCCCGCGATCTGGTCGAGAACCACGGTATTCAGGGTTTTAAATTCCACCCGACGATGCAGGGCTTCTACCCCAACGACCGTTCGGCCTATGTGCTCTACGAGGCCATCGCGGAATCCGGCAAGCCCGCTCTGTTCCATACCGGCCAGACCGGCGTCGGATCGGGCATGAAGGGCGGCAATGGCATGCGGCTCAAATACTCGAACCCGATGTATATGGACGATCTCGCCGTCGATTTCCCCGACATGCCGATCATCCTCGCCCACCCGTCGTTCCCGTGGCAGGAAGAGGCCTTGTCGGTCGCGACCCACAAGCCCAATGTCTATATAGACCTCTCCGGCTGGTCGCCGAAATACTTCCCGCCGATCCTCGTGCGCTATGCCAACACGATGCTGAAGCATAAGATGCTCTTCGGCTCCGACTGGCCGATGATCGCGCCGGAGAAATGGCTGGATGCCTTCGACAAGGCCGACTTCCGCGACGAGGTCCGCCCGCTGATCCTCAAGGAAAACGCCATGCAGCTTTTGGGGGTCTCCGAATGACGCCGTTCAAAGCGCCGCTCGATGACATCCTCTTCTGCCTGCGCCATGTGGCCGGGGCGGATCGTCTGCCCGAGTGGGACGCGGAGTTGGCTGAGGGCATCCTTGGTCATTTCGCCTCCTTCGCCGAGGGAGTCATCGCGCCTCTGGACGAGCCGGGCGACGCGCAGGGGTGCACCCTTTCCGACGGCCGTGTTACCATGCCCGACGGCTTTAAGGAGGCCTACTCCCAGCTCGCCGAGGGCGGGTGGCAAGGCCTCACAGCTCCTGAGGATTTCGACGGTATGGGGCAGAATGCCCTTTTGGCGGCGGGCGTCTCAGAAATTTTCTCCGGCGCCAACCACGCGATGCAGATGGTCTGCAACCTCGTACCGGGTGCTATTTCGACGCTGATGAAATTCGGTTCTGATGCGCAAAAACAGCATTGGATTCCACGTCTTGCGGCGGGCGAGACGCTCTCCACAATGTGCCTGACCGAACCGGGCGCGGGCTCCGATCTCTCTCGTATCCGCACCAAAGCCACGCCTTCGGGCGACAGCTGGCGGATCGAGGGGGAGAAAATTTTCATCTCCGGTGGCGATCAGGACATGTCCGAAGACGTGCTGCATCTGGTGCTTGCGCGCACGGGCGGCGATGGTGTCAAAGGCCTGTCGCTGTTCCTCTGCCCATCCGATGTTCATGGCACACGCAACGCGGTAACCGTCACCCGGATCGAGGAAAAGCTGGGCCTCCATGCCTCGCCGACCTGCCAATTGGCTTTCGATGGCGCAGAGGCCGAGTTGATCGGGGACGAGGGCGCGGGGCTGATGGCGATGTTCACCATGATGAACCACGCCCGTCTCGATGTGTCCCTGCAAGGCGTGGCGCATGCGTCGCGCGCGTATCACATCGCGGCGGACTATGCTGCCGAGCGTAAGCAAGGCCGCAAAGCCGACGGAACAGAGGCCGTTCTGGCCGATCACCCGGATGTGCAGCGCATGTTGGACGAACAGAAATCCCTCGCGCTCGGCGCCCGCGCGATGACCTATCTGACCATGGCCGAACTGACCCTCGGTCAGAATCGCGCGCTGGTCGATTTCCTGACGCCGATCTGCAAGGTCTTCTGCACCGAGGCGGGCATTCATGCCGCCGATCTCGGCATTCAGGTGCTGGGTGGCTACGGCTATCTGACCGAATACCGAGTGTCTCAAACCTGGCGCGATGCGCGGATCACCTCGATCTACGAAGGCGCAAATGGCATCCATGCGGTGGCGCTTGCGACCCGTGGTTTGCGTGCGGCGGAGGGGCCAGAGGCCTTTGCGAAACTGGTCGAAGAGCTGGCCTCCGGCGATCCCGACTGCCTCTCGCTTTTGTCCGAATGGCAAGACGCGCGCGCAGGCATGGCGGAGCAGGCTGTCGAGAAAGCTCATGATTTCATGGCGTTGACCGGCGAAGTCCTGTTCCGCGCGGTCTGGTGCAAACTCGCCGCGACGGGCGCGGCGGAGATGATCCGTCTCGCCAAACGCGTGGCGCGGCGTCCTCTGCCGGTGCGTTTGCCGCTCAGCGCTTAAAGATCTCCCGCGACCCGGGCGCGATAGGCCGTGGGGGTCTCCCCCATGCGCGCCCGGAAGCGGCGGGAGAAATACGGCGGGTCCGTGTAGCCCAGCCGATAGCCCACCTCTGCCACCGGCAGGCGCGTAAAGGCGAGGTGGCGACAGGCCTCCGTCATCACCGCCGTTTCCAGATATTCGGTCAGTGTTACCCCGCTGTCGCGCCGCACGATCCGGTTCAAATGACCGGCGGTCATATGCAGCGCGCGGGCATAATCCGTGGCACTCCAGCCCTCTGTCATGTGATCGGCGATCAAGGCGTCCAGTTGCTGCATTTGCCGCGTCTGATCTTGGTCCGGAGTGTCGATCTGGGCGCTGTCTTCCGCCAATGTCACCAAGAGCGCATGCGACAAGGCGACAAGCCTCTGTGCGCGAAATATACCAGATTTATCATGGAAGAGTGCAAGCTGAGACAAGAGCCCTCTGGCTGTGTCGGAGAGGGGCGTGTGATGCGTGCTGTTGAGCCACGCCGTCAGAGGTTGCGATTGCGGTCCGAGACGCTGCACCACGGGAGAGGGCAGCGACAGCACGAACCCTTCAGTGCCCTTGTCAAAGGTAAACCCATGCACAATTTTCGGTGGAACATAGAGAAACTCACCGTTTTTCAATGTGCTTTCCGATCCGTCCAGCGTGACCTGCGCAAAGCCCGTTTCGATGTGAAACACCTGCGCCATTTGGTGATGCCGATGCGGAGAGATTTTCCAACCGTGCAGCCGCGCCCGATCAAAGATGCGCTCGCAATGGATCACGTCCGGGAAGGCGCTGGTTTCGCCAAAAAGGTTGAAGGCGGGAATGTGGCTGGTCTCACTCATGCCGGAAAAATACCATTCATTGCCGCGCGGGTCCATTCCGATGTCGAGCCGTGCGTTTTAAAGTCTTCTCAAATTGGAGGAGACGCATATGACCACTTTGACCACCCAGGTCGCCATCATCGGCGGCGGCCCATCTGGCCTGCTTTTGTCGCAGCTTTTGAACAAAGCGGGCATCGAGACCGTCATTCTCGAACGCTCGACGCGCGATCACGTTCTGGCGCGCATCCGCGCCGGCATCCTCGAATGGGGCACTGTCGAATTGCTCCGCGAGGCCGGCGTCGGTGCGCGGATGGAGGCGGAGGGCATCCCGCATGACGGCTGTTACCTGACCGACGAGGAGTTGATGGTTCACATTGACTTCAAAGAGCTGACCGGCAAACAGGTCATGGTTTACGGCCAGACCGAGGTGACGACGGATCTGTATAACGCGCAGGATACCATAGGCACGACCGTGTTGCATGAGGTGTCCGACGTGGACATTCGCGATCTCGATCAGGCGAAATCCTATGTCGAATTTACCCATGAGGGTACGCGCAAGCGGCTTGAGTGCCTCTATGTGGCGGGCTGCGATGGTTTCCACGGCGTGTCGCGCAAGACCATTCCCGAAGAGAAGCGTCGTGAGTTCGAGCGGGTCTATCCCTTTGGTTGGCTTGGTATTTTGTCAGAAACGCCGCCGGTCAATGACGAGCTGATCTATTCAAATTCCCGCCACGGTTTCGCGCTGGCCTCGATGCGCAATGAGAATCTGGTGCGCTATTATGTGCAGGTGCCGCTCACCGATAAGGTCGAGGATTGGTCGGATCAGCGGTTCTGGGACGAGTTCTCGCGCCGTATTCCGTCGGAGGCCGCGAGCCGTCTCGTCACCGGGCCGTCGATTGAAAAGAGCATCGCGCCGCTCAGGTCCTTCGTCTCTGAGCCACTGCGCTGGGGCAATCTGTTCCTCGTGGGCGACAGCGCCCATATCGTGCCGCCGACGGGCGCGAAGGGGCTCAACCTCGCCGCCTCCGACGTGTACTATCTCTACACGGCGCTGATCGACGCGGTGAAAGGTAAGACCACGGGCATCGACGAATATTCCGCCCGTGCGCTGGCGCGGATCTGGAAGGCGATGCGGTTTAGCTGGCAAATGACCACCATGCTGCACCGGTTCGACGGCGAAGACGCCTTTGCCGAACAGATGCGCAAGGCGACGCTGAATCATTTGGCGACCTCGGAGACCGCACGCCGGGATCTGGCCGAAAACTACATCGGTCTCCCGTTCTGAGAAAACCGGTCCGGCGGATTACGCCGGATCGCCCAATCTTTGAATGTTTTGAACGAGTTCGATGGCCATGGAGAGCGAGCGCCCCGTGGCCATCAGCATCTGCGGCAAGACCATCCACTCAAGGCTCCACGCCGTGCCCGAACGCTCCTGTTCATGCACCACCGCATGATGCATGGCGCTGACCTGCGTGGCGTTGAACCGGGCGAGAGTGACCAAGAGCTCGGCGGACACCGGATTTTGTTTATGCGGCATCGCGGACGATCCGCCTGCGCCGGAAATCGACACGCATTCAATGCCTTGCTGCGCCATGAGCGCAATATCTTGCCCGATTTTCCCCAAAGATCCGGTCACCAGAGACAGGAAAGAGGCATAGCCCGCAATCCCGTGCCGCATGGTTTGCCATGTTTTGTCGGTGGGGGCGAGGCTAAGTATTTTAGCCACCTCCGCGACGACACAATCCGCCTTGTCTCCAAGTGCTTTGCGGTCGCCTGACGCGCCGCCGATTTGCACTTTTTCAACATCGGTCCGTTTTTGGTCCAGCGTCTTGAGATGATCCGAAATCGGCAAGCGCCACGCCAGAACACGGTCCCGCACGGTCATCTCGGTCGCCGCCTGCATCCGGGTGCGTCCCATCAGTGGCGCATCTCCAAACCGGGCTTCAACCGCTTTCAGATGGGTTTCCAACTCCAACAACCGCCCGGCAATCAGGAAAGACGCTTCCCGCAGCGAGAGGATCATCGCCGTGTCCACCACATCTTGCGAGGTCGCCCCCTTGTGCAGGGCTTCGGCGGGGGCAATGGCTTTCAACTGTTTCACCAGACGCGGGATCGGCACGCCATCTTGGGCCATCCCGGTGGCAATATCGGCCAAGTCAATCTGCGCGGTCTCAATCGCCAGCGCGGCCTCTTCCGCCTTCGCCGCATCGAACAGCCCTGCCTTGCCACAGGCCCGCGACCATGCCGCCTCAAACGCCAGCATATGCGCCATCTGGCGCTCGGGCGCGAGGATCGCCGCCATCTCCGGATCGCCGAAAAGACCGGACAGCCAAGGGTGGTCGAAAACGGAAAGGCTCATCGGATTTGTCCTTATCAATAGTCAAAGGGGCGGTGCCTGCCGCCCCTTATAGTTGATTTTGTGCAAGTCTTACAGATCGAGAAACACGGTCTCGTCCTGCCCCTGAAGGCGGATGTCGAAGCGGTATTTGCCGTCTTCGATCTTCTTCGCGATCAGGGTGTTGACGCGCGGACGCTGTTCGATGCGCTTCAAAAGCGGATCGTCATCGTTGTTCTCGTCCTCGAAATAAATCCGGGTGTTGAGACCGATGTTGATGCCACGGGCCACGACCCAAAGCGAGATATGCGGTGCGCTCTCGACACCACCACGCCCCTTGTAAGAACCGGGTTTCACGGTGCGCAGCGTAAACTCGCCCGTCACCGCATCGGCGGCAAAGCGGCAATGGCCGGTAAAGGCCGGATCGGCCCCGTCCGCGCCGGGAAACACGCCCGCCGCATCGCATTGCCAGCTCTCGATCATCGCATCGCGCAGCGCCCAGCCGGTGCCGTCGAACACGGAGCCGACGATTTCGACGATCTCGCCCTTGGCCTTGCTTTCGTCATGGAAGGGCGTCGTGCCGATCTCTTCCTCGTAATAGCCGCCATTGCCCGCATAGGTCGGCATCAAGCCGATATGGACGTAGGGGCCCGCCGTCTGGGACGCGGTTTCTTGCAAAACATCAAGTTTCTGGGTCATCTCACATGCCCTCCAGCTTGTTCTCGAACATGGTCTGGCGGCGACCGCGCAGCACGATGTCGAATTTATAGGCGAGGAAATCGAGCGGGCGCGATTTCGAGAAATCGAGCGGCGCGACCAGACGGTCGAGCGAGCTGCGATCCTTGATCGTTGCGGCGATCGGGCAGTGATTGATCAGCGGATCGCCCTCGAAATACATCTGGGTGATCAGGCGCTGGCCAAAGCTGTGACCATAGACCGAAACGTGGATGTGCATCGGACGCCAGTCGTTCGCGCGGTTCGGCCAGGGGTAGGCACCCGGACGCACGGTCAGGAATTCGTAATAGCCGTTCTCATCGGTGATGGTCCGGCCGCAACCGCCGAAATTCGGGTCGAGCGGCGCGAAATAGGTGTCTTTCTTGTGACGATAGCGCCCGCCCGCGTTGGCCTGCCAAATCTCGATCAGCGTGTTCGGCACCGGACGATTGTTTTCGTCCAGAACCCGACCGTGCATCAGGATGCGTTCACCCACGGCGGGGGCCGCGCCCTTGGTCCAGTTCAGGATCAGGTTGTTGTCGAGCGCACCGAGTTTGTTGTGACCGAAGGTCGGGCCGGTCTCTTCGGACGGCGAGCTTTCCATCGACAAAAGCGGCAGGTTCGGCGAACGCGACACGGATGTCTTGTAATTCGGGTCATAGGGCTCCGGGTGGATCGCGCGGTTGCGCGGGATCAGCGGGCCCTGATCGGTGATCAGGCTGGTCATTGGGTCTCCTCCATTTCCGCATAGGTCTGCTTGGCGAGCTTGAGCGCATGGTTCGCTTTCGGCACGCCTGCGTAGACCGCCACATGTTGCAGCGCCTCCGCCACATCGTCTTTCGACGCACCCGTGCGTGCGGTGGCACGGATATGCATCGGAATTTCCTCAAAATTCCCGGTCGCGGCCAAAAGCGCGATGGTCAGCATCGAACGTTCCCGGCGCGAGATCTTGTCCGAGGACCACACAGTCCCCCAGGCCCCTTCGGTGATGAGCGTCTGAAACGGCAGATCGAATTCGGTCTTCGCCGCTTCGGCCCGGTCGACATGGGCATCGCCCAGAACTTCACGACGGGTCTTCATGCCCTGATCGAATTTCTCGCTCATGCTGCGATCCTTTCCACAAATTTCACCAGCGCTTCCGTAAAGGCTTCGGGCGCTTCGATGGCGGGCAAATGCCCGGTCTCTTCAAACATCACCAGATCGGCGCGCGGCAGGTTGCGCGCCAACGCCTCAACCACCTCGGGCGGCGTCGCCAGATCGTGTTTGCCGCCGAAGACCAGCGCGGGCTGGGTGATCTCGCCCAAGCGGTCCGTGATGTCCGTCCCCGCAATCGCGGCGCAGGTGGCGATATAGCCCTCCTGATCGGTGCGGGCCAAAAGCGTGCGCCACAAGGGCGCGTTCGGATTGGCCAGCATCTTCGGCCCGAACCAGCGCGGCAGAATGCCCTCGGCCATCGCCGCCATGCCGTTTTCCCGCACGCCTGCGATCCGCGCGTGCCACCCTTCGGCGGCGCCTAGCATCGAGGCGGTGTTCGACAACACCAGCCCTTGCACCTTTTTGGGCGCCATCATGGCCACATGCTGCGCGATCAGCCCGCCGATGGAGCAGCCGACGAGAATGGCGCTTTCAAGCCCCGCATCGTCCATCGCAGCCATCACATCCTCGGCCAGCTCCGGGATGCCATAACCAACCGGGGCGGTCTCCGAGAGGCCATGTCCCCGCTTGTCCATGCGCAAGGTGATCCAGCTTTTCGGCAGGTGGCCGCAAACCTCGTCCCACATGCGCAAATCGGTGCCGAGCGAGTTGATGAACACCAGAGCCGGACCCGTGCCGCCTTTGCGGCTCACATGCATGGTGCCCCAGTCGCGTTTCAGTGCGTGCATTCTTGTCTTCCTTTTTTCTCAATTTGCCATAATTTTTTTCATGTGAAAAATACAATATGATGCAAAAAGCATAACCATATGAATATACCAAACGGCATGAAGCTCCGCCATCTGGAGGCGTTTTTGGCGGTGTCGGAGGCGGGCACGATCTCGGCTGCGGCGCGGGCGCGGAACGTATCGCAACCGGCCTTGTCGAAAACCATTGGCGAGTTGGAGGCGCAGTTGGGCACAGACCTGTTCACCCGCACCGGGCGGCAGGCGGTTTTGACGCCTGCGGGCGAGGCGTTTCGCCGCTATGCGCTGTCGTCCTTGCAAAGCCTTGAGGCTGGGGTGCGGGCACTGACGGGCGGCGGGCGGATGGATGTGGTCAAGGTCGGCGTGTTGCCGACGGTGGCGAGCGGGTTGTTTCCCGCCGTGGCGCTGGAATTTTCCGAGTTGCGCCCCGATGCCCGCATTGCCGTGATCACCGGCCCGAACCGCTATCTGATCGACCGGATGCGCTCCGGCGGGCTCGATCTTGTGGTGGGTCGGATGGCACCCGCGCGGGAGATGACCGGGCTGTCCTTTGAATATCTCTACGACGAAACCGTCTATCTGGTGGCGCGCAAGGATCATCCGGGGTTGGTGCTCTCGCCCGTTGAGGCGCTGCGCCGTTATCCCGTGATCCTGCCCAACCCCGGGTCCATTATTCGCCAGCAGGTGATGCAATATCTCATCGCCTCGGGGCTTGATCAAACTGTGAATGTACGCTTCGAAACCGTGGCGCGCCCGGTCGGTCTGCCGCTCGTCGAACGCTCCGACATGCTCTGGTTCATCTCGCGCGGCGTGGTCGAACGCGAGCTGTCGGAGGGCCGTCTTGCGACGCTCGATCTCGGCGTGGATTATTTGACGGGGGCGGTGGGGCTGACGCGGAAATTCGATTTCACGCGCGACAGCCCGGCAGACTTTCTGGCAAGCCTGTTGCATCGGCGGGCGAAGGACTTCTCCGCCCGCTGACGTTTCCTTTAGACCGCTTCGAGCGCAATCGCGATGCCTTGGCCCACGCCAATGCACATGGTCGAGAGCGATTTCTCGCCCGGCTTCAGCTCCAGCATCGCCGTGCCAGTGATCCGCGCGCCGGACATGCCAAGCGGGTGGCCGATGGAGATCGCGCCGCCGTTCGGGTTCACACGCGGATCGTCGTCCGCAATGCCCAGATCGCGCAGCGTCGCGAGGCCCTGCGAGGCAAAGGCCTCATTGAGTTCGATCACCGCAAAGTCTTCCTGCTTCAGGCCCAGACGCGCCATCAGCTTTTTCGATGCGGGTGCAGGGCCAAAGCCCATGATCCGCGGCGCAACCCCGGCCGCCGCCCCGCCAAGCACCTTGGCGATGGGTGTCAGCCCGTGTTTCTCCGCCGCTTCCTTGGAGGCAAGGATCAGCGCCGCAGCCCCGTCGTTCACACCCGAGGAGTTGCCCGCCGTCACGGTGCCGTCGGCTTTGACAAAGGTCTTCAGCTTTTGCAACGCTTCAAGCGTCGTGGACGGGCGCGGGTGCTCGTCCTCGGAGACCACAATCGGATCGCCTTTGCGCTGCGGGATCACCACCGGGACGATCTCTTTCGCCAGACGCCCGTTGGCCATCGCGGCCCCGGCTTTTTGCTGCGAGCGCAGCGCAAACAGGTCCTGATCTTCGCGGGAGATGTTGAAATCCTCCGCGACGTTCTCGGCGGTTTCCGGCATGGAATCCACACCGTATTGCGCTTTCATCAGCTTGTTGACAAACCGCCAGCCGATGGTCGTGTCATAGACCTCGTTCGCGCGCGAAAAGGCGGTTTCCGCTTTCGGCATCACAAACGGCGCGCGGGACATGCTCTCGACGCCGCCCGCGATGATCAGATCGGCTTCGCCCGCCTTGATCGCGCGTGCGCCCGCGATGATCGCATCCATGCCCGAACCGCAAAGCCGGTTCATCGTCGTGCCGGACACGGAGTCGGGATAGCCCGCCAGCAAAAGCGACATGCGCGCCACGTTGCGGTTGTCTTCGCCCGCCTGGTTGGCGCAGCCGAAGATCACATCGTCAATCGCCGCGAGGTCCATCGACGGGTTGCGTTCCGCCAAGGCTTTCAAAGGGATAGCGCCCAGATCGTCGGCGCGGACGCTCGACAAAGCGCCGCCGTAACGGCCCACAGGTGTGCGGATATAGTCGCAGATGTAAACGTCGGTCATCACAGGTCCTCCGGGACAATCAGATCAAGAACGTCGCCGTCGGTGTGGAGCGTCGCCCCGGTGACGGCTTGCAGCGCTTCCATCGTGAGGCCCGGCAGTTTCTCCCGCAGGATGAACTTGCCACCTTCGATGTCGATCACGGCGAGCGAGGTATAGATACGGGTCACACAGCCCACGCCGGTGAGCGGGAAGGTGCAGGTCTTGACCAGTTTCGGGCCGCCGTCTTTGGTGACGTGATCGGTGACCACGGCCACGCGTTTCGCGCCATGCACCAAATCCATCGCGCCGCCCACGGCCGGAACGCCTTTGGAACCGACACGCCAGTTCGCCAGATCGCCGTTCTGAGCCACCTGATAGGCACCCAGCACCGCGAGATCGAGGTGACCGCCACGGACCATGGAGAAACTGTCGGCATGGTGGAAAAACGACGCGCCCGGATTGAGCGTGATCGCTTTTTTACCGGCGTTGATCAGGTCCCAGTCTTCCTCGCCCTCGGCAGGCGCTTTGCCAAAGCCCAACACGCCGTTTTCGGTGTGATAGGTGACATCGCGGCCTTCGGGTTGGAACTTGGCGATCATTTCGGGAAAGCCGATGCCGAGGTTCACATAGGAGCCGTCTTCGATGTCTTGAGCGGCACGCCATGCGATTTGGGCGTTCGACAGCTTGTCTTCCATAATGTTGAAATCGGACATCAGTAGACCACTCCCGTGCGCACCAGCACTTCTTCTTGTTGAGGTTGTGCAACTTCTACAATCGCGTCGACGAAGATGCCGGGGGTGATCACCTGTTGCGGATCAATCGACCCCGGTTCCCCCAACTCGCTGACCTGCGCGATGGTTTTCGCGGCGGCCATCGCCATCAGCGGGTTAAAGTTACGGCCCGCCATGCGGTAGGTCATGTTGCCGACCGTGTCGCCTTGCTGACCTTTGATCAGTGCGAAATCGGCCTTCAGCCAGCGCTCGCGCACATACATCTTGCCGTCGAACTCTTCGGTCGGTTTGCCCTCGGCCAACTCGGTCCCGAAAGAGGTCGGCGTGTAAAACGCCGGGATGCCAGCACCGGCGGCGCGGATGCGTTCCGCGAGCGTGCCCTGCGGCACCAGTTCCAGCTCGATTTCGCCCGCGAGGAATTTCTCGTTGAACGCCTCGGCGTTGGACGAGCGCGGGAAAGAACAGATCATTTTCTTGACCATGCCCGCCTTGATCATCGCGGCGATGCCGATGTAGCCGTTGCCCGCGTTGTTGTTGATCACGGTGATGTTTTTCGGGCTTCCCGTGGCACGGAAGCGGTTGATCAGCGCGTGGATCAGCTCGATCGGCGCGCCGGAGCCGCCGAACCCGCCGATCATCACCTGTGCGCCATCGGGAATGTCCGCGACAGCCTCGGCCACGGTAGAGATGGTTTTGTCCATGAGACCCTCCAGATTATGGCGTCGATGTAACGCTGCGCCGGAGTGGCGACGAGTCTTTTTGTGCGCATCTTGACATTTGTTCGGATGTCGAGAAGTGTCGTGCGTATGGCGAACAAACCGACAAACAAATCCTCCGATACCATCTCATCGCTGGCCAAGGGGCTGCGCGTTCTCGAATGTTTCGGGGCGAAAACGCCGAAGCTGTCGATCACCGATGTCTCCAAGGCCACGGGGCTTGACCGGGCCACCTCCCGGCGCTGTCTCTTGACGCTCCATGCCGAAGGCTATGCCGATTACGATGGTAAATTCTTTACGCTGACGCCGCGCACCCTGCGCCTCGGTATGGGGGCAATCTCCGCCCTGCCGTTGCCGCAGATCGTCCAGCCCTGGCTCGATCAGCTCACCGAACAGATCGGCCAGAGCTGCTCCGTGTCGATCCTCGATGGTACAGAGATCGTCTATCTAGCTCGCGCGGCGCAGAAGCGCGTGATGTCCATCGGCTTGATGCCCGGTTCGCGCCTGCCTGCGCATTGCACCTCCATGGGGCGCATTCTTCTGGGGGCCTTGCCCGCCGAGGAGGCGCGCGCGATTGTCGAGGCCTCCGATCTCTCGCCCCGCACGAGGTTCAGCGTCACCGACCCGGACGAGATCATGAAACGCATCGGGGAAGCGCATACCCAAGGCTATGCGATCATTGATCAGGAAGTGGAGATCGGATTGCGCTCCATCGCGGTGCCGTTGGTCGATGGGCATGGCAGGATTATCGCCGCGCTCAACACCGGCATGGCCGCGACGCAGGACAAGGCGCAGGCGATGGTGCCGACCTACCTGCCGAAATTGCTCAAGGTTCAGTCGGGGTTGCGCCGGGTTCTTTAGCGCGGGCTTTAGTCCAGAGACCGCGCGGTGATCGCCTCCGCGACCTCATCGGCGGTCTTCAAGGTGCGCACCACCAGCGGCACCACAAGCGCCAGCATGTTGCGCTCCAGCCCCCGTGCCCGCTGCGCCTCGCGCACCTCGTCGAATTGCGCGCGGATCATTGGAATAAAGCGCCACACCAGCGACATGGCGAGCGCGATCTTGTCCTTGGGCACCCAAGCGGGCGCGCGGGACAAAAGCGCGAGGATGCCCTCGGTAAACTCGCTCGCCCGTGTCGTATAGGTCACGAGAGCGGCGGCCATCAGCAACGCCATCAGCCGAAGCGTGACATAAATCGCCATTCCGAGGCTTTCGAGCCAGAGCTGGGCGGCAAAGATGATCACGAGGACGAACAGAGCGGGGCGGATTGCGGTCAACGCATCGCGGGCCGAGAGACCGGCGATCCCATAGCTCAAGGCCACAAGCACAAGCCCGGCCCCAAGCATCCCCGGATGCGTCACCACGAAGATCGCCGTGCAATAGACAAACAGGAGCGCCAGTTTCCAAGCGGGCCGCGCGCGGTGCAGTGCGCTGTCGCCGGGGATATAGAGATCGGTCAGCATCCGCCCAAATCTTCGCAGAGCGCTTTGTAGGCCGGGATCACGTCCTCTGGCCGCCCATCCGCATGAATGCGCCCGCCCGCGATATGCAAAATCCGGTCGAAGCCCGCCAAGAGATCGAGATCGTGCGACACCACCACGGCGGGCTGGGGTAGGGTGGCAAGCACCCGCATGAATTGCATCTTGTTGCGCAGGTCCAGAAGCGTTGTCGGTTCGTCGAACACGATCATCTCGGGTTCCGTCACCAGCACGCCCGCCAGCGCCACCATCTGTTTCTCGCCGCCGGAAAGCTGATGCGTCAGACGGCCTTTCAGATGCGTCAAAGACAGCTCGGAAAGCACCCGTTCGATCCGCGTCTCGCTCTCCGCTTTCGGTAGTTTGCGCGCCTTGAGACCAAAGGCGAGATCTTCCTCGACCATCGGGTAAACGATCTGGTTGTCCGGGTTCTGAAACATGAACCCGACATGGCGGCGCAGGTCGTCCGTGCTCTCTCCGAACCGGACCGTGCCCGTAGACGGCTTCTCCAACCCGTTGAAAAGCCGAAGAAACGTGCTTTTCCCGGAGCCGTTGTTGCCGATCACGCCGATGCGCTGTTCGGTCAGGCTCAGGGTGATCTCCGACAGGATCTCGCGCGTGCCTTTGGTCACGGAGACCCTGTCGAACTGCATGGTCATGCTCAGGCGGCCTGACCGATGATCGGGTAGGATTTCTTTACCGTCACCATGACAGCGGCAGCGATCAGCGCTTTGACGATGTCGCCGGGGATGAAGGTCACGGAGCCCATGAAGGCCTTGGAAATCGGCACGCCCGCCATGAGGGTGATGCCCGGAATGCCGACCGCATACATCACGCCGATGCCACCAATGACGCAGATCAGCGTGGCGGAGACAAAGGACAGCCCGTCCCAGAATTTTTCGGTCATCCAGCCGATGGCAATGGCGGCCAGAAGCCAGCCGAGAAGGAAGCCGGCGGTCGGACCGAAGAACACCGACAAGCCGCCGCGTCCACCTGACAGGAGCGGCAAGCCGATGGCCACCAGCACCAGCAGAAGAAGGATCGCAAGCCCGCCGCGTTTCGCGCCCAGGACGCCGCCTGCGAGCATCACGCCCAGCGATTGCGCCGTGATCGGCACCGGCAAAAGCGGCAGGGTCACCGGCGGAAACACCGCCATGACCGCAGTGAGAGCGGTGAAAAGAGCAATCAGGGTGATGTCGCGTGTGGTCATTCGTTCCTCCGATGGGTGCGCCGGTTTCGCACCGGCTGTCTGAACCTCTGGGGCCGAGTGATAGTCACCAGTTCGATGTCGGGTAAACCCCCTTTTTCAGGTAGGGGGGCTTTGCTTTGCAAAATTGCGGAGAAGTTTTTCAAAACACCGTAGTTTTGCGCGGAGATGCAAAATTATGCAGGAAAACTCCCGTATTTTCCGATCTTTCGGTCAGGTTTCAAGCCGTCGCGCCGCCAGCAAACTCAGCCCCGCCATCACGCCTGCGGTTGCCAGACAGAGCGCCAGCCCCCCGGCCTGATAGGACAGCCCCGACAGGAGCGTGCCCAAAAGCCGCCCGGCGGCGTTCGCCATGTAGTAAAACCCTACATCCATCGTCACGCGGTCTTCACCGGAGAAGGCGAGGATGAGATAGGAATGCACCGAGGAATTGACCGCAAAGACAAAGCCAAACAACAAAAGCCCGGCGATCAGTGCAACTGTGAGCCAAAGCGTCGGCGCACCCGCGATCCACACCAGTCCTGCGAGCACAAAGGGAATGGGCGTCAAAAGCCCGACCCATTTCACCGCCATCCGCGCCCCCGCGTCGTCATCCCCCGCAGCCCCCTTGAGAAACCGCGGCGCGATGCCCTGGACAAAGCCATAGCCGATGATCCAGAGCGCCATGAAAGCGCCGACGATGAAAAATGCCCGCCGCGCGCCTTCCGGCGTGCCGTCGGAGAAGATCGCCTTGAAATAGATCGGGATGCCGACCACGAACCACACGTCTCGCGCACCGAACAGGAACATGCGGGCGAGTGAGAGCTGGTTGATCCGCCGGTCCTTCGACCAAATGGCGGAGATTTTGGTACCTTTTTTGCCGGTTGGCAGGCCCTTGGGCATGAACAGCGCCACGGCGACAAGGATCACCGCAAGTACCAAAGCCATGCCCCAGACCGCCGCCTTGAACCCCGCGAGCGCCAAAAGCGCCGCGCCGAGGAAAAAGCCAAAGCCTTTGACGGCGTTCTTCGATCCGGTCAGCACGGCGACCCATTTGAAGAGGCTGCCGTCGCCCTTGGGGGCAAGGATTTTGACCGCCGATTTCGACGCCATTTTCGCGAGGTCTTTGGCGACGCCCGACGCCCCTTGCACCGCCATGACATAAAGCACAGAGGCCGACACCGACCACGCCGGGTCAAGACCGGCCAAGGCCGCCAAGGCTACGATCTGGATCACCAACCCCGCGTAAAGCGTTGAGGTCAAACCGAAACGCGCCGCGATCCACCCGGCGGAGAGGTTCGTCACGATGCCTGCGATCTCGTAGAACAGGAAGAGATACGCCAGTTGGACGGGCGAAAACCCCAGCCCGTTGAACTGCAACAGCACCAGCATCCTGAGGGCGCCGTCCGACAGCATGAAGGCCCAATAGGCTGCCGTCACCGCCATATAGGCGCGCATCGGGTTATGGGCTTGCGCTGTCACGCTCATTCACATCGCCCCCGCCACCATCCGCGCAATATCTGCGAGACGGCAGGCATAGCCCCATTCGTTGTCATACCAGGCGTAAATCTTCACCTGCGTGCCATGGATCACCATGGTCGATCCCGCGTCCACAATCGAACTGCGCGAGTCGTTGATGTAATCCGTCGAAACGAGAGGCCGCGTTTCATAGCCCAAGATCCCCGCCAGCTCCCCCTCCGAGGCCGCCTTGAACAGCGCGTTGACCTCTTCCGCCGTGGTCGCCCGCTCCACCTCGAACACACAATCTGTCAGCGAAGCATTCAGGAGCGGCACCCGCACCGCATGACCGTTCAGCCGCCCTTTCAGCTCCGGATAAATCAGCGTGATCGCCGTCGCCGACCCGGTCGTGGTCGGAATGAGGTTGTTCAACGCCGAGCGCGCCCGCCGCATGTCCTTTGCGGGCCGGTCCACGATGGTCTGGGTGTTGGTCACGTCATGGATCGTCGTGATCGAGCCGTGCTTGATGCCGAGATTTTCGTGAATCACCTTCACCACCGGCGCAAGGCAGTTGGTGGTGCAGGACGCCGCCGTCACCAGATCGTGGACCGCCGGATCGTAAAGCCCATGGTTCACCCCGTACACAAGATTGAGCGCCCCGCCGTCCTTCACCGGTGCCGAGACGACAACCTTCTTCACCCCGGCCTCATAATAGGGCGCGATCCGCTCGGCGGTTTTGAAATAGCCGGTGCAGTCGATCACCAGATCGACGCCCAGTTCCTTGAGCGGCAGGTTTTCGATCCGCGCCTCCCGCGTCAGCATCATATGCGTGCCATTTACCGTGAGGCTGTCCGCGTCATAGGAAATTTCCGCGCCCCAGCGCCCGTGCACGGAATCGAACTCCAGCAACAGCGCATGCTGCTCCGCATCCCCGGCGAGATCGTTCAGGAGCACGATGTTTTTGCCAAGCCCCCGGTCGAACAGGTCGCGCAGCGCTAGCTTTCCGATCCGACCAAGGCCGTTGAGGGCGATTTTGGGGGCAAAGTTGGGTGCAGATTTAACCATGGTCATCCTCTTTCATCACGGAGAGATCGTCGATTTTCGCCTGAAGCGACATGCGATCGAGTTTCTCGATTGGCAGCGCTGTGAAAACCTCGATCCGACGGCGCAGCGCGTCATAGGTCCGGGCAAAGGCCAGAGCGCGCTCGGCCTCGGTGCCCTCGACCTTCACCGGATCGGGCAGGCCCCAATGCGCCGAAAGCGGCTGGCCGGGCAGGGGATCGCAATCCTCTTGTGCCGCCCGGTCGCAGACGGTGAAGACGAAATCATAGCCCTCCTCACCGCGCTGCGCCTGGCTGAGCGATTTCGACCAGAGCCCGAGCGTGTCATGGCCTTCGCGTTCCAGAAGTGCGCGGGCCTGCGGGTGAATCTCGCCATTGGGCGCTGTGCCCGCCGAGACCGCCTCGAACCGCCCCGCGCCAAGGTCGCTCAGCAAAGCCTCAGCCATGATCGAGCGCGCGGAATTGCCGGAACACAGAAACAGCACGCGGAAGGGGCGATCACCACTGAGCGGCAGGGCATTGAGACAGATCTCGGGCCGCCCCCGGCAGCAATCGTTCACTAGATAGCCGACCAGCGCGTCACAGGTCTGAAGTGCGGCCTTATAATAGAGTGCCCGCCCGTCGCGTTCCACTGCGATCAACCCGGCCTGCTGAAGCTCCGAGAGATAACCCGAGAGCGTGTTGGGCTTCATGCCGAGCGCTTCGGCAAGCTCGCTCGGGCGCACCGGGCGCGGGGCGAAACGCATGATCATGCGAAAGGTGGAGAGCCGTCCTGCATGGCCGAGAGCGGCAAAGGCGCGGGTGGCGGAGGGTGAGTCGATGTTTATTTGTTCCATAATTCGCGAATACTCGAAATACATGGCTTGAGCCTAGTGAAAGTTTTATGACGCTGGGACGTCGACCTGAATTCTCTGGGAAATTGCGGTGCGGAGCCTATCATAGGTGAGACACCCCGACGCAGTTGGGTGTTGCTGGATGGCATACGATTGCATCCCATGCCGGGACGTGCCAGCAAGGCCGCAACGACAAGAGTACACCTGCCGGATCACGCGCGCATGACACGAGAGACGAATAAGCAGCCCTCCGCCGACAAGCGGATGCTCAAGACGCTTTTGGCCCCGGGAGCCCGGTCGATCCGTCTGGCATCGCGGCTCACTGCGCTCTCCTCGCTTTTGTGGTTGCCGCAGGCGGCGCTGGTGGCGGCGCTGTTTTCCAGGCTTCTTCTGGGCGAGGGCGGGGTGACGGTCTTGACCGGCACGCTGGGGTTCCTCGGCTTCGCGGCTCTGCGCCTGATCCTGAATTACCTCGCCGAAGGTCTATTGTTCCGCGCCGGTCAGGCCATCGTGACCACGACCCGTGCGCGTATCCTCGCCCGTGAGGCGCAGGCGACCTCGCATTCGGTCGCGGGTGGCCCCGGCGCGCTTGCGGCTCTGGCGGGCGAAAAGCTCGACGCGCTTCTGCCCTATCTCACCCGCTATGCGCCCGCGCAGCTCCGGGTGATGACCGTGCCTTTTGCCATTCTCGCCCTCGCGTTTTGGCAAAGCTGGGCCGTGGGCCTCGTGTTCGTCGTGGCCGGTCCGCTCATTCCGCTGTTCATGGCGCTGGTCGGCTATGCCGCCAAAGACGCCTCCGAGCGGCAGATGCAGGAAATCGGCTCTTTGGGCGATCTTCTGGTCGACCGTCTGGCTGCGCTCGCCGACATCCGGCTCTTGGGTGCCGCCCCGCGTCTCATTGCCCGCTTCGATCACGCCGCCGACGATCTGCGCTCGCGCACCATGGCCGTTCTGCGCATCGCGTTTCTCTCCTCCACCGTGCTCGAGCTTTTCGCCGCCCTCGGCGTGGCGATGGTGGCGGTCTGGGTCGGGTTTTCGCTTTTGGGCGAGATTTCATGGGGCGCTTATGGCGCGGGCATCACGCCCTGGGGCGGGATTTTCCTTTTGCTGCTCGCACCCGATTATTTCCAGCCCTTGCGCGATCTCTCCGCCGCCTGGCATGACAAGGCCTCGGCGCTGGCCGTCGCAGGAGAGCTTGCCGTCTGGGAAGGGCAGGAGACCGAAACGCTTCTGGGGCAGGGGGCCAAGGTCGCGCCGCTTCCCGGTCCCGCTTCCGTCTCTCTTTATCATGTCGCTGCGCAACGCGGTGGACGGACGATTTCCTATCCCGATACCGAGATCGCCCCCGGCACCCGTGTCGCGCTCTCCGGTCCGTCGGGGGCGGGCAAAACCACGCTTCTGCGTCTGATCGCGGGGCTCGAAAAGCCGGCCTCCGGTCAGATCGCCGTCGCAGGGCAACCGCTGACCGAGGACACCGCCGACGCCTGGCGCGCCCGTCTCGGCTGGATGCCGCAAGCGCCGATGTTTCTGGGCCGCTCGCTGCGTCACAACATCGCTTTCGGTGCCGCGCTCACCCCCGATCTGATTGCCGACACCGCGCTCGACGGAGTTCTGGCCGCCCTGCCGAAAGGCGATCTGACCGTGTTGGGCGAAACCGGCGGCGGTTTGTCGGGGGGCGAGGCGCGTCGCGTCATGCTGGCCCGCGCGCTCGCCACCGCCCCCGATCTGGTGCTCGCCGACGAGCCCACCGCCGATCTCGACCGGGAAACCGCCGACCGGGTGACCGAGGCGCTTCTCGCGCTCAAATCCCGCGGTGCCACCCTCATCGTCGCCACCCACGATCCGCGTCTGATCGCCAAGATGGATCGGGTGATCGAGATCGTGCCTGCCAAACCTGCCAAAGAGGAGACCGCCGATGCGTAACCTCTGGCATATCTTCCGCATCATGATGACCGGCGAAGCGGTGGCGCTGCGCCGTGGTCTCGCCCTGGCCGCACTCGTCTTGATCATGGGCGGATCGCTTCTCGGCCTGTCGGGCTGGTTCATCGTCGCCGCTTCTGCCGCCGGTCTCGCCGGGACGGGCGCGGTCTTCGACGTGTTCCGGCCCTCCGCCATGGTCCGTTTCCTCGCCATCACCCGCACCGCCACGCGCTATGGCGAACGCGTTCTGACCCATGACGCCACGCTGCGCGCGCTCGCCCGGCTGCGGGTTGCACTACTCTCCGCCCTGTCCCTGCGCTCCCACGAACGGCTGATCCGGCTTCGCGGTGCGCAGGCGCTCAACCGCATCCTTGCCGATGTCGACGCGCTCGACGGTGTGCCGCTGCGTCTGTTCATCCCGCTGATCGCGGGCGGGGTGACGCAGATTCTGGCGCTGATCGTCCTGTCATGGCTGATCGCCCCCGCCGTCGCCCTCGCGATTTTCGCGATCTACGTGCTGGGCGGCTTGGCCGTTTTGATCTGGGGCATGTCCCGCGCCCGGACGCCCTCGCGCCGCGCCGAAGCGGCGGCGCAGGCCTTCCGCACCCGCTTCATCGACCTCGTCACCACCCGCGAAGATCTTGCCGTCTACGGCCAGCTCCCGGCCCAGATTGAGGCCGCGCAAACCGCCGATGCCCGGCGTCAGGACGCCGCCACAGTCACCGACACCCGCGAACGTCAGGCCGGGGCCGCGCTGATGGTCGTCTCCGCTCTGGCGGGGGCTGCCGCGCTCTGGATCGGGGGCGGGCTGGCCGAGGCGGGCGAGATCACGCCCGCGCGTGCCGCCATCGGGTTTTTCACCGCTCTGGCGCTGATGGAAACCGTCGCGCCGCTGCGCCGCGCCGTGGCGGAGATCGGGCGCATGATCGGAGCGGCGCGCCGTGTGACCGAGCAGATGCAGGCCCCCACCGAGCCGGTTCCCCACCATGTCCCCGACGCGCCCCTGACCCTGTCTTTCAAGGACGTCAGTTTTGCCCGCGGAGCGGCGCGCCCGGTGATTTCGGGCTTCGATCTGGCACTTTCTCCGGGCGACTGGGTGGCGCTGCAAGGCCCCTCCGGGGTCGGCAAAAGCACGGTGCTGCTCTTGGCCGCCGGGGCGCTCCGGCCCTTGTCGGGGCAAGTTCTTGTGGCCGATCAGCCGGTTACAAATTGTTTACCAGGTCTGGTTACGCTCGTCGGGCAAAGATCGGCGCTCATTCAGGGGACGGTTGCGGAGAATCTCCGCCTCGCCGCGCCCGAGGCCGATGATGCCGCGCTCTGGGCGGCATTGACGGCGGTGGCGCTCGATGGGGTCATTCGCGCAAAAGGCGGGCTGGAGGCCCGGCTGGGGCCGCGTGGCTCTGGTCTTTCGGGCGGCGAATCGCGTCGGCTCGTGTTGGCGCGGGCTGTGCTGCGCCGACCGCAGGTTCTGCTCTTGGACGAGCCCACCGAAGGGCTCGACCATGCGACGGCGGAGCGGGTTTTGCGCGGGATTCGCGCCGCTCTGCCGCATGCGGCGGTGCTGATGGCGGCCCACCGCAGTGAGGAACAGGGGGCCGCAGATCGCATTCTGCGTCTTCCGAACGTGCAAAAACCGGTCTCCGGAGCGGAGATTGCAAGCACGTTCACGAGCAAGTGATCTGGAAACGGGAGGGCGCGCCGCGATGTCGCGGTCACTTTAAGATACATCTGTAATATGGCATTCTTGATTTGGGTCAAAGTACCCCAGCGCGTGACGTTCTAATCCGGCGTTACAAAAGTGTATCTGCAAAACATGTTTTTGCAGGAAAGGAGCAAGGGAAAATGGAGTTCGGACTCGTTGAGCTGTCTCGTCTGCAATTCGCGATGACAGCCATGTACCATTTCCTCTTCGTGCCGCTCACGCTTGGTCTGTCGATCATCGTGGCGATCATGGAGACGGTCTACGTCATGACCGGCCGGCCTATCTGGCGGCAGATGACGAAATTCTGGGCAACTCTGTTCGGGATCAACTTCGTGCTCGGTGTGGCCACCGGGATCACGATGGAATTCCAGTTCGGCATGAACTGGTCCTACTACAGCCACTATGTCGGCGACATCTTCGGCGCACCGCTTGCCATCGAAGGGCTCATGGCCTTCTTCATGGAAGCGACCTTCGTCGGTCTGATGTTCTTCGGCTGGGACAAGATGTCCAAAGTCGCCCATATGATCGTCACCTGGCTGGTGGCCATCGGGTCGAACTTCTCCGCGCTCTGGATTCTCATCGCCAACGGCTGGATGCAAAACCCGGTCGGCGCCGAGTTCAACCCGGACTCGATGCGCATGGAGATGACCAACTTCTTCGACGTGGTGTTCAACGAAGTGGCCCAGGCCAAATTCGTACACACCGTTTCCGCCGGCTACGTGACCGCCTCGGTCTTCGTGCTGGGCGTGTCGTCCTGGTATCTGCTCAAAGGCCGTCACACGGAACTGGCTCGTCGCTCCATCGCGATCGCTGCCGCTTTCGGTCTGGCGTCCGCCTTCTCCGTGGTCATTCTGGGCGACGAGTCGGGTTATAACGCAACGCACACCCAGAAGATGAAACTCGCAGCCATCGAAGGCATGTGGGAGACTCAGGAAGCGCCTGCCTCCTTCACTCTCGTCGGTATTCCGGACCGTGAAGCGCGTGAAACCCATTACGCCATTCACATCCCCTATGCGATGGGCCTGATCGGCACCCGCTCTCTCACCGATCAGATCCCGGGCGTGGATCAGCTTGTGGCCGAGGCCAACGAGAAAATCCGCTCTGGCATCATCGCTTACGATGCGCTGATGACCATCCGCGAACAACGTGACGCGACCCCGGCTGAGGTGCGTGCGACGTTCGAGGAACACTCCGCCGATCTCGGCTTCGCAATGCTGCTCAAACGCTACGTGGACGATCCGCGTCAGGCCACCGACGAGCAGATCGCCATGGCCGCCGACGACACCGTGCCGGGCGTCGGGCCGCTGTTCTGGGCCTTCCGTCTGATGGTGGCTCTGGGCTTCAGCTTCATCGCCGTGATGCTCTACTTCTTCTACCGGGCGTCTTTCCGGGGCATGAAGTTTCCGCGTTGGGCGCTGCGTCTTGGCGTGATCATCATCCCGACCCCGTGGATTGCCGCGGAGCTTGGGTGGTTCGTGGCGGAATTCGGGCGTCAGCCCTGGACCGTGGACGGCGTTCTGCCGACGGCCCTGTCCGCCTCGCACCTGTCGATCACCGATCTGCTGATCACTCTGGCAGGCTTCGTGATCTTCTACACGGTGCTGTTCATCATCGAGATGGGTCTGATGATCAAATACATCAAAAAAGGACCGTATATCGACGTTGCCGAAACGGATGAATGGATGAAACGCCATGAAGCCCGCCTCAGCGCCGATGATGCGACCCTCAAGCCTGCGGAGTAACGAACGATGATCCTGCATGAATTCATGACTTTCGAAGTCCTTCGCGTGATCTGGTGGCTGCTTCTGGGCGTCCTGCTGATCGGCTTCGCGCTGACCGACGGGTTCGACATGGGCGTCGGTGCCCTCTTGCCCTTCGTCGGCAAGACCGACACCGAACGGCGCATCGTGATCAACACCATCGGCCCGGTCTGGGAAGGCAACCAGGTGTGGTTTATCCTCGGCGGTGGCGCGATCTTCGCGGCATGGCCGCCGCTCTACGCGGTGTCCTTTTCGGGCTTCTACCTGGCGATGTTCCTCGTCCTCGCCGCTCTCATCCTGCGTCCGGTCGGTTTCAAATACCGCTCCAAACGCGAGGGTGCGGCGTGGCGCCGGAACTGGGACTGGGCGCTCTTCGTGGGCGGCGCGGTTCCGGCCCTGATCTTCGGTGTCGCGGTCGGCAACGTGCTGCAAGGCGTGCCGTTCCACATCACCCCGGATCTGCTGATGCCCCGCTATGATGGCAACGCGATCATGAAGCTCCTGCTTCTGCTCAACCCCTTCGCACTGCTTGCCGGTGTGGTCTCCCTCTCCATGCTGCTGATGCATGGTGCGGCATGGCTCGGTCTGAAAACCGAAGGGGCGGTGCAGCAACGGGCGCAGAAGATCGGCACCGTCGCCGGCATCGTCGCTGCCGTGGCCTATGCTCTGGCCGGTGTCTGGCTCGCCTTTGGCATCAAAGGTTACCAGATCGTCGGTGAGGTGGTGAAAGACGGTCCGTCGAACCCGCTTCTTTCCGAGGTCACCCATGGTGGGTCCTGGATGCAGGCCTATTCCGATCGTCCCTGGATCGTCATCGCACCTGTGCTGGCCTTCTTCGGCATCGGTATGGCGGTTCTCGGTTTGCGCAAGGGCAAGGAAGTCTCCACCCTCTTGTGGTCGAAACTCGGCATCACCGGGATCATCTCCTCGGTCGGGCTCACGATGTTCCCGTTCATCCTGCCCTCGACCGTCGATCCGAACAGCTCTCTCACCGTCTGGGACAGCTCCAGCTCGCATCTGACCCTGTTCGTGATGCTGATCTGTGCGATTATCTTCGTGCCGATCATCCTCGCCTACACCGCATGGGTCTACAAAGTGCTCTGGGGTAAAGTCACCGAGGAAGAGCTCGAAACCAACGCTCAAAGCTACTGAGAAAGGAGCGACCTATGTGGTATTTCGCCTGGATCCTTGGGCTTCCGCTCGCCGCCCTCTTCGCCGTTCTGAACGCGATGTGGCTTGAGATGCGCGAAGATGCGCGCCTCGCAGACGAGCACGACGACACCGCCTGATCACGTCCCTTCTTCAGGTGGCATTGCTCCGGGGATGTCGTTCCACCATCCCCGGGGCGCCTATTCCAACGTTCCGCCCGCTGTCCGGTGGGCGGAATTTTCCGCACCAAAAAATATGCATACATATGCATGCAAATATATAATGGAGAGAGACATGCACTCACCCAATTCCCCCGCGGTGAACCGCCGGGGCTTCCTGGGGCTGGCCGCCAGCGCGACCGCGCTTGCCGCGACCTCCGGTGAAGCCCGCGCGGCCTCCGTCAAGACCAGCGCCAAGATCGTCATCATCGGCGCGGGCGCCGGCGGCACCGCGCTGGCCAACCGTTTGGTCGAACGCCTTGAGGGCGCTCAGATCACCCTGATCGACCCGCGCAAGAACCACCTCTATCAGCCGGGCCTGACACTGGTCGCCGCGGGTCTCAAACCCGCCGATTACGTGGTCTCCGAGACCACCGACTGGCTGCCGAAGGGCGTGACCCTCATTCAGGAAAAAGCCGCCGTCATCGACCCCGTCGCGAAAACCGTATCGACCGAGGGCGGCCAGACCCTCTCCTACGATTTCCTCGTCGTGGCCCCGGGGCTGATCCTCGATCACGACGCCATCGAAGGTTTTTCCCTCGACATGGTCGGCCAGAACGGCATCGGTGCGCTCTATGCGGGCCCGGACTATGCCGCCAAAACATGGCAGGCCGCGTCCAAATTCATCGAAGAGGGCGGTCATGGGGTCTTCACCCGTCCCGGCACCGAGATGAAATGCGCCGGTGCGCCGCTCAAACACACCTTCCTGATCGACGACCGTCTGCGTCGCGCGGGCAACCGTGGCAAGGCGGAGATCACCTATGGCGCCCATGACGGCGCGCTCTTCGGTGTGCCGATCGTGTCCGAGAAAGTGCGCATGCTCTTCCTCGATCGCGAGATCGCGCCGGTGTACCAGCACACGGTGAAATCCATCGACGCGGGCGCCAAGCGCGTGACCTTCAACATCGCCGAGGGCACCGAGGAGATGGACTATGACTATATCCACCTCATCCCGCCGCAACGCGCCCCCGAGGTGATCCGTCAGTCCGGCCTGTCCTGGGCCGACAAATGGACGGACCAAGGCTGGGTCGAATGCGACATGGCCACGCTGCAACACCTGCGCTACCCGGACATCTGGGCGCTTGGCGACGTCGCCGGTGTGCCGAAAGGCAAAACCGCGGCTTCCGTCAAATGGCAGGTGCCGGTGGTCGAGGACCAGATCGTTTCCGCTATTGCGGGCACCACGCCGACCGAAACCTACGGCGGTTATACCTCCTGTCCGATGATCACCAAGATCGGCCGCGCCATGCTGGTGGAGTTCGACTACAACAACAACCTTCTGCCTTCCTTCCCCGGGATCATTCCGCCGCTCGAAGAGCTGTGGATTTCCTGGCTGATGAAAGAGGTTGCCTTGAAAGCCACCTACAACGCCATGCTGCGTGGCAAGGCCTGAGGAGAGAGCGACATGAAAGATCTTACGTTTCAGACCCTGATTGCCGTCTTCGAGGAAATATTCGGGCGTGGCCTGTTCTGGGCCATGGTGGTCGTCGCCGCCGTGGTGACGCTGGCCTATCTATATGTGCTGATCCGCGACCGTGCGGTGAGCTGGCGCAAATTCCTCTGGGCCCAGCTTTCCATGCCGGTCGGCGCCGTGCTGGCCGTGTGGTTCGTCATGGCGATGACCCATTCCGCGCCCTCCGACATCGGCGGTGCGATCGACGTGATCGTTTTCCTCGGCGTCGCCGCGATGGGCGCGATCGGCATGGCCATTCTGGTCTATACCGTCCAGTCCCTCGTCAAACCGCCGAAGGCTGTGACCGAATCCTGAGGGTCGGTTCGTTCCGTTCGACCCGATGGGCGGGCGTCCCCGGTGTGCGGACCGGGGGCGCCTGTTTTTTGTCGTGAGGGTCGAAAGGGGCTGTCAGTGTCGCATGGCAGGCGAGCCGGAAAACGGGCTGGTCTGAGCCATGCATGCGGCGGAAGGGGCGTTTCACTTTACATCGCGGGGCGGCTCCGGTAATCGCGAAGGCGACTTGAGTTAGGGCCGTAAACGTATGTGTGACACCTCTATCATCATCCCGTGCCGCAACGAGGCGGAGAACATCGGGGCGCTGCTCGATGAGATCGCGGGCGCCTGCACGGTGATCGGGCCGTATGAGATTCTCGTGATCGACGATGCCTCCGACGACGGCATGGCGGATATTCTCTCTGCACGGATGCGGGCGATGCCGCAGCTTCGGGTGATCCGGCATGACGTTTCGGGGGGGCAATCGGCGGGGGTGCATTCCGGTGTGCGTGCGGCGCGCGGTACGATCTGTTGCACGCTCGATGGCGACGGGCAGAATCCCGGCACTGAAATCCCGAACATGATCGCGCCTTTTTCCGGGCCGAATGGCGCAAGGATCGGTGTCGTCGCCGGGCAGCGCGTCGGGCGTCAGGACACGTTTTCCAAACGCTACGCTTCGAAATTCGCCAATGCCCTGCGCGCGAAGATTTTGAAGGACGGCACACGCGACACCGGGTGCGGGCTCAAGGCGTTTCGCCGCGACGATTTTCTGGCGCTGCCCTATTTCGATCATATGCACCGCTATTTGCCAGCGCTGTTCGCCCGCGATGGCTGGGAGGTTGCGCATGTCGACGTGTCGCACCGGGCGCGCGGCGGCGGTCGGTCGCATTACTCGAACCTGCAACGCGGGCTTGTGGGCATTGTCGATCTGATGGGCGTGGCCTGGCTTTTGAAACGCCGCAAGAAATCGCGCCCGACCGAGGTGGTCGTGGACCGCGCGGAGGGCTGAGCCGATGCAAGGGCTGATGACGATCCTGCATGTCGAGACGACGGGCGAGCTCTGGTGGGTGCTGTTCGGCCTCGCGGCGCAGCTCATGTTCACCGCGCGCTTCCTTTTGCAGTGGATCGCCTCCGAGCGGGCGAAGAATTCGGTGATGCCGATCGCGTTCTGGTATTTCTCCCTCGTGGGCGGGCTGATGCTGTTTGCCTATGCGCTGTATCGCAAGGACCCGGTCTTCGTGCTGGGCCAGTCGCTTGGCGTGATCATCTATTCCCGCAACCTCTGGTTGATCTATGCAAACCGACGCGCCACAAAAGACGCCGCTTAAGGGCTGGTTGCCGCTGGCGCTGGTCTTTGCGGTCGTGGCGGTGGCGCTGCGGCTTGTGGCGCTGGCGTTTGATCGCACGGACCTGTTCGTCGATGAGGTGCAATATTGGTTCTGGGGCCAGAATCTCGATTTCGGCTATTATTCCAAACCGCCGCTGATCGGTTGGCTGATCCGTATGGTCACCGATCTGGCGGGCTCCGATGCAGCCTTCTGGGTGCGGATGCCCGGCGCGGTGCTGCACGGCATCACGGCGCTTTTGGTGGGCGCACTCGCGGCGCGCGTTCAGGGGCGCGCTGCTGCGCTTTGGACCGTGGCGATTTACCTGAGCCTGCCTTTCGTGGCGCTTGGCTCGGTGATGATCTCCACCGACACCGTCATGGCGCCGTTCTATGCCGCCGCTCTGCTGTTCTTCTTTCGCACCGCCGAGACGCGCCGGGCAGGGGATGCGCTCGCGGTCGGTCTCTTTGCCGGGTTTGCCTTTATGGCGAAATATGCGGGGATCTATTTCCTGGTCGGCTCGGCGCTTGTCATGCTGAGCCAGCCTGCGCTGCGCCCCGGCTGGCGCAATCTCGGGCTGATGATCCTGGCTTTCGCGGTCGTGATCTCGCCGAATGTGCTCTGGAACCTGTCGCATGACCTGACCACCGTGTCGCATACGATGGACAATGCCGGTTGGGTGCGCGACGGCGCGGCGTTCGATCTCGGTTCTCTGGCGACCTTCCTCGCCAGCCAGTTCGGGGTGTTCGGCCCGGTGACCATGGCGGCGTTGTTCTTCACGTATCTGCGCCCGCGCGGAGGAATGCGTCTGGCACTGGTGCTGTTCTCTCTTCCGGCGCTTGTGGTGGTGAGCATGCAGGCGCTGCTGGATCAGGCCTATGCCAACTGGGCCATCGCGACCTATTTCGCGGGCACGATCCTTGCGGTTACCGTCATGACACGGTTCTGGCGGATCGTGGCACTGTCGTTCAATCTGGTGCTGTCGCTGAGCCTGCCGGTGCTGATCGTGCTCGCACCTTGGCCGGAGATCGGCGGCAAGCCGGTTCTGGAGCGCTATCTCGGTCGCCATGCCCTCTCGGAGAGCATTCTCGATCTGGCGGAGGCGGAGGAGCTTCCGGTCGTGACCGGCAATCGCGATATTCTTGCCGATCTGTTCTACACCGGGCGGGAGCGTGAGGTTGCGCTTTATGCCATGCCGGAGACCGGGCGCGCGTCGAGCTATTATGCGCAGAACCAAGCGCTGCCGGACAGTATCACCGGTGAGGTCTTGGTGGTCGTGACCGGGACATTGCCCTGTGATGCCGCGCCCCTCGAAGGGCTCGATCTGAGCGGAATTTATGCCGGCCGTCGGGTGAAGATCGGGCGAGCCGCAGCGGAGTGCTTGCGCGAAACCCCGTAAATGTGCGGTCAGCGCGCCCATCCTCGGGGGCTCTGGTGAGTTTCGGGACTGATCTCCGCGATGGATTGCAGAGTGTCAGTGGCCGGTGGATTTAAGTACGACGGTGACTGTGCGCAGGATCAGGGCCAGATCGGCCAGAAGGCTGAGTTTGCGGTCATAGAGATTGTCGTAGCGCACGCGGGCGACAAAGCTGCTTTCGCCGCGACCGGAGACCTGCCAGACGCCTGTCAGGCCAGGGCGAAGACGGAAATAGGCCTCGCCCTTGGCAGCTTCATACATCACCTGTTGCGCGGGCAGAAAAGGGCGGGGGCCGACGAAACTCATGTCGCCCTTGAAGATGTTCAAAAGCTGCGGCAGCTCGTCGAGCGAAGTCTTGCGGATGAAATGGCCGATTTTCGTGACCCGAGGGTCGTGACGCAGCTTCTGATAGGTCTGCCATTCCTCGGCGATTTCGGGGTTCTCCCGGCACAGTTTGACCAGCAGTTCATCGGCATTGATGTGCATCGAGCGCAATTTGTAGAACTGGAACACCTTGCCGTTCCGCCCGACCCGACGCTGGGCATAAAACGCGGGTCCGCCATCGAGTTTGACGAGCCCGGCGAGGATGAGGATCACCGGCAGAACCATGGGGGTGACCAGCAGCAGGAACAGGATGTCGAACGTGCGTTTGCCCAGGCTGCGGTAAAGTGAAAATTTCACCGGTGCGGCGGAGGAGACATTTGTCGTCGAGGCGAAGTCTTGATTGGACTTGGAAACATATGTCATTTTTCTGCCTTTAAATCGTTAAGCGCCCGATCATGTGGAGGAAGGGCCGACCTGTTTTCTATGCTCTGATGCTGCGGGATTCGAGCTGCGATGCTGCAGTGCATACTCTACCCTAGCGTGTTTTTGTCACGATCATATGAGAACAACGCAAGGCCGGATGATAATTAACAATATACGATGCTTTTTTGATCCTTTCGGCGAATTTAAGCCGAAAATCAATAGGAAAATAGGCGGTTCGTGGCCAGATCATGGTTAACGTGGCGGCCGTGACGATGATCCGTAGGTGCTGTGCGATTCGGTGTGGTCGGGAGATCGAACGGATGAGGGGGCTTGTGAAAGCCATGAGCGCGCTGCGTTGCGGCGTCGTGGGGTTGGTGCCTCACCCGGATGGGGGAGGGCCACGGTGAGAGGGTCTCGCTCCGAGGCGAATGGCCTATCATATTCTTCGATCAACAGTATACTTGCGTATGGTAGGGAATTTGCTACATATGCAAAAAGTTGAATATCAGGTCTGCGCCTGAGGGGGCAAAGACCGTTTCTCAGAACAGAGGTCCAAATGCGCCGCGCCTTTATGCTTACGATGACGTTCCTGCCGGGATTGCTCCTGGCCGGAAGTCCCGCCCTGTCGGAAACCCTCACCCTGTCGCCTCAATCGGTGACGGAGTGGAAACCGGTTTATGCCGAAGTCGAGACCCGGGATCAGGTTCCGGCACGTGCGCGGATCGGGGGAACGATCACCACGCTGGACGTGACCGAAGGCGATCTCGTCAAGGCGGGTCAACGTGTGGCGCTGATCGAGGACACCAAGCTGCAGTTTCAGATCGAGGGCATCGACGCCCAGCTCACCGCCTATGCCTCCCAACTTGAAAAGGCCCAGGACGATCTGGCCCGGGGGCAGTCGCTTTCCGAACGCGGGGTGATTTCCACCTCGAGCCTGCAAGCGTTGCAGACCAATGTGAACGTGCTCGAAGGCCAGATCACGGCGCTGCAAGCCGATCGTCAGGTGATTGCGCGCCAGATTGAGGAGGGCGAGGTTCTCGCTCCCGAAGACGGCATGGTGATCGACGTGCCGGTGTCGCGTGGTGCGGTGATCATGGGGGGCGAGAATGTTGCCACCATCGCCGCCGGAAACGCCTATCTGCGTCTGGGGGTTTCGGAACGCTATGCCGACAATCTCAAACAGGGCGATGACATCGAGATTTACGAGATCGGCGGCACGCGCTTGGGCAAGCTGGCCAAGATTTATCCGCTGATCGAAAGTGGCCGGGTCGAGGCGGATGTCGAGGTCGAGGGGCTGGATGCCAGCTTCATCGGGCGTCGGGTCCAGGTGCGCCTGCCGGTCGGCAGCCACGAAGCGCTTCTGGTGCCTGTGACGGCGCTGTCGCAGGAAGGCGGGCTCGATTTCGTGACCGTGGAAACCCATGGCCATGCCTCCGAACGGGTGGTCGTGCCGGGTAATACGCTGCATCTCGAGGATGGCGACTACGTGGAAATCCTGAGCGGGCTCTCCGCTGGCGATGTGGTGGTGACGTCTCATGAGTAATCCGCAGGGCCCGACGGGCTCGCTCGGCATTGCCGGGCGGCTGACCCGTTCCTTCATCCTTTCCCCCCTGACCCCGCTCTTCCTCTTGGCTGCTCTGGCCGTCGGGATGATTGCGCTGATCTCGCTGCCGCGCGAAGAGGAGCCGCAGATTTCGGTGCCTCTGGTGGACATCCATGTCCAGACCCCCGGCCTGAAGGCACAGGACGGGTTGAAGCTTGTAACCGAACCGCTCGAGACCATCGTCAAGGGCATCGACGAGGTCGAGCACGTCTATTCCCAAAGCAATGACGATTCCGTCATGGTTACCGCCCGTTTCGAAGTGGGCGTGCCGTCGGAAACCGCCATCGTGCGGGTGCGCGACCGGATCATGGCCAATCTCGACCGTTTGCCGGTCGGCATCGACGAGCCGCTTGTGGTCGGGCGCGGCATCAACGATGTCGCCATCGTGGCGCTGACCTTCTCGCCCAATGACAACAATCCGGACATGAGTGCGGCCGATCTCACCCGCGTGGTGAAAGAGGTCGAAACCCGGCTGTCGCAGATCGAGAACGTCGGGCTTACCTATGTGATCGGCGGCACCGACGAAGCGCTGCGTGTGGCCCCGGATCCGGAGAAACTGGCTCTTTATGGCGTCACGCTGCAACAGCTCGTCGGCAAGGTGCAGGGTGCGAATTCCGCCGCGCCGACGGGCATGCTGCGTGACGGTGGCGAACAGATCGGCTTGATCGTCGGCAAGACGCTGACCACGCCGGAACAGATCGGCAATCTCGAACTGACCGCGCGCGACGGGCGCACGGTCTATGTGCGCGATGTGGCCGATGTCGCCTTTGTTTCCGATCTCGACGAGCATTATGTCGCGACGTTGACCCGCGCTGGCGCGGATCAGATGGGGGAGGGCGAAGAGGCCACCGCGCATGCCGCCATAGATCTTGATGCGGCGGTGATCCGCCGCCCGGCGATCACGCTGGCCATTGCCAAACGCGCCGGTGCCAATGCCGTAATCGTGGCCGATGAAATCCTGCACCGCGTGGAGACGATGAAGGGCGAGATCATTCCTGACAGCGTGTCCGTCGAAGTGACCCGCGACTATGGCGAGACCGCGAACGAGAAGGCCAATGAGCTGCTGTTCCACCTGGGGCTTGCGACGCTGTCCATCGTCGGTCTGGTGCTGATCGCTATCGGCTGGCGCGAAGCCGTGGTGGTTGCGATCGTGATCCCGGTGACCATCCTTCTGACGCTCTTTGCCTCCTATATCATGGGCTATACGCTCAACCGCGTGTCGCTGTTCGCGCTGATCTTCGCCATCGGGATTCTCGTCGACGACGCCATCGTGGTGATCGAGAACATCGCGCGGCACTGGGGGATGAAACGTCCGGGGCAGAACCGCTTCGGCGCCGCCGTGGCCGCCGTGGCGGAGGTAGGAAATCCGACCATCGTCGCCACGCTCACCGTGGTGGTGGCGCTTCTGCCGATGCTCTTTGTCTCGGGCATGATGGGGCCGTACATGTCGCCGATCCCGGCGAACGCCTCCGCCGCGATGATCTTTTCCTTCTTCGTGGCGGTGATGATCACGCCCTGGCTCATGCTGAAAATCGCGGGCCGGGCGGAATTGCATCATGACGGTGCGCACGCGGAAGGCGAGGTGCCCGGCGGCAAGCTCGGCAAGCTTTATGCGGCCGTCGCACGCCCGGTGCTGCACACCAAAGGGCATGCCTGGATTTTCCTGATCGCCGTGATCGTGCTGTCCTTCGGCTCGCTCGGGGCGCTCTACACCAAACATGTCACCGTCAAACTTCTGCCCTTCGATAACAAATCCGAGCTTTCCGTGATGATCGACCTGCCCGAGGGCTCCTCGGTCGAGGCGACCGATGCGGTGGCGCAGGAGGCGGGGCGTCTCGCCATGACCCTGCCGGAGGTGATCTCGGCCCAGACCCATGCGGGTACGCCGGGGGCGTTCAACTTCAACGGTCTCGTTCGGCACTATTATCTGCGGGAATACCCGCAGATGGGTGAGGTGCAGATCAAGCTTCTGCCGAAGGGGGAGCGGGACCGGACCTCGCATGACATCGCGCTCGAACTGCGTGAGATGTTGCGCGAGGGCATCACGGTGCCGCCGGGGACCGCGATGAAAGTGGTCGAACCGCCGCCGGGCCCGCCGGTGATCTCGACGCTTCTGGCCGAAGTCTACGGTCCCGACGGTGAGACTCGCCGTGCCGTGGCCGACAAGGTGCGCGAAGCGTTCGAAAGCGTCGATTTCATCGTCGACACGGACGACAGCTATGGTGAGCAGGCTCGGCGTTTGCGGGCGGAAATGAAGCCGTCCGACCTGAATTTCTATCAGGTGGCCGAGGCCGACGCGGCGCAGACCCTGCAATATCTCAACACCTATTCCACGATCGGCTATTCGCATCGTGGCGAGGGGCGGCGTCCGATTCCGATCGTGGTCGGTCGGGATAAGACGGATCGCGTGCTGGATGCGGCAGCGCTGTCGACACCGGTTCCGGCCAATGCTCTGCCCGGCGGGCGTGGCGTGGTCGAGTTGGGCGATGTGGTGGAGATCACGGAGGAAGCCACCTCCTATCCGATCTTCCGGCACAACGGCTATGACGCGGAAATGGTTCAGGCGGAGCTGGCCGGGACTTATGAAGCGCCGCTCTACGGCATGCTGGCCGTGGCCGACAAAATCGACGAGATGGACTGGCCCGAGGGGATGAAACCGGAGATTTCGCTGCATGGGCAACCCACAGACACCTCGAAGCCCGTGCTTCTGTGGGATGGCGAGTGGGAGGTGACCTGGGTCACGTTCCGCGACATGGGGGCGGCCTTCGGCGTGGCGCTTCTGGGGATTTACATCCTCGTGGTGGCGCAATTCGGGTCCTTCCGCCTGCCGCTGGTGATCCTGACGCCGATCCCGCTGACCTTCCTCGGCATCATCACCGGGCACTGGCTGTTTGGCGCGCCCTTCTCTGCGCCCTCGATGATCGGTTTCATCGCATTGGCAGGGATCATTGTGCGCAACTCGATCCTTCTGGTCGATTTCATCCGCAATGCCGATGACGAGGGCAAGGTGACGACGGAGATCCTGATCGAGGCCGGGGCGACGCGGTTCAAACCGATCCTTCTGACCGCCGTGGCGGCCATGATCGGTGCGGCGGTGATCCTCGCGGATCCGATCTTCCAGGGGCTCGCGATCTCGCTGTTCTTCGGGCTTCTGACCTCGACCGCCTTGACGGTTCTGGTGATCCCGGCGATCTACCGGATCTTCAAGATGTAAGAGCGGCAGGGTCGAAACACATGAGGGGAGCGCCTGGCGCTCCCCTTTTTTCATGCGCGGCATTTGCAGCGTTGCGCTTTGGGCCGAAGGCTCAGGCGCTACGGGCAAACGGCGGTTGCGACTGAACGGAGGCGGAAGGCGGCACGACGACGGAGAAGAAGGACAGGTCCTCTTCCATCGTGCCGACATTGTTACGCAGGTTGACCGTCGCCGCGTTGGTCTCCTCCGACATGGCGGCGTTTTGCTGGGTTGTCTGGTCGAGCTGGTTGATCGCCGAGCTCAACTCTCCTAGGCCGGTGGCCTGTTCCGTAGTCGAGGTCGCTACCTGTGCGATGCCTTCGTGGATTTTCTCGGCCACCTCGCGAATGCGGGCGAGGGCGGATCCGGCTTCGCGGACCAGTTCGACGCCGCCGGAGACCTGCGCGGTCGCGGTGGAAATCAGGGTCGCGATCTCGCGTGCGGCCTCTGAGGAGCGTTGCGCCAGCGCGCGCACCTCGGAGGCGACGACGGCAAAGCCCCGCCCGGCCTCGCCGGCCCGCGCCGCCTCGACGCCTGCGTTGAGCGCCAGAAGGTTGGTCTGGAAGGCGATGTCGTCGATCACGGAGGTGATCGAGGCCACCTGTTTCGATGAGGTTTCGATCTCGTCCATGGCGGTGATGGCACGGTCGACCACCTCTCCGGCCTGTACCGTATGGGTGCGAGCCTCGCCGGAGCGGCCCTGGACCTGACTGGCGGTTTCGGCCACGCCCTTCACCGAGGCGACGAGCTGGTCGAGGGCGGCGGCGCTTTCCTCGAGGGTTGCGGCCTGATGCTCGGTGCGGCGGGCCAGATCGTCGGTGGCCTGACCGATGGAATCGGCTTCCGATTTGACCAGTTGCGCGCCGTCGGCAATGCCGCCGACAATCTCGCGCAGGCGCGAGATCGTGGCGTTGAAATTAACGCGAATGTCGTCGAACTCCCCAAGGTTCTGGTCCAGTTGCACGGACAGATCGCCCTTGGAGAGATGATCGAGCCCGGCCATGAGCGTGTCGGCGGTCAGGCGGTAAATGGTTGTGTCGACAGCGAATTTCACGACTTTCACAACCTCTCCCGCGGCATTTCGGATCGGGTTGTAACTGGCTCGGATGGTGACCTTCTTGCCGCCCTTGCCCAAGCGGTCGTATTCGTCACTGAGCGCTTCGCCCCGGCGCAGCTTGTCCCAGAACGCCTTGTAGTCGGCAGAGGCGGCATAGCTGGGCTCGACGAACATGGCATGAGGTTTGCCGATGATTTCCTGGTTGGTATAGCCCATGACGTCGCAGAAGATCCGGTTGGCATGTGTGATGGTGCCATCGGGGCTGAATTCGATCACGGCCTGCACTTTCTGGATCGCGTCGATCTGGCCGCGGGCGTCGGCCTCCATGTTTTTGGCCTTGGTGATGTCGAAGGCGTATTTCACCACCTTAAAAGGCCGCCCTTCCGGGTCGATCAGGGTCTCGTAGGTGGATTCGAGCCAGAGGATCTTGCCACCCTTGCCAATGCGTTTGACCTGGCCTTTTTCGGAGGAGCCCTTCGCGAGACGCTCCCAGAAATCGCGATAGGCCTGTGTGCCGGTCTCTCCCGCAGGCATGAAAATGCGATGGTGTTGGCCGCGGATTTCGTCGAGGGTATAGCCGGTCGCTTCGAGAAACAGGGTGTTGGCCCAGATGATATTGCCCGTGAGGTCGAACTCGATATAGGCCATCGAGCGCTTGATCGCGTCCTCTTTCGAGCGGTTGTCGCGGCGTTTGAGATGCATTTCCGAGATCTCGCGGCCAATGACGTAGATCGCGTCGATCTTGCCATCCTTGTCCCGGTGCGGGCTATAGGTGGCGGAGAACCAGATCTCTTCGCCCGTCTTGTTCAGCCGCGGCGCGATGCCCTTGTGGATCTTGCCGGCGCGCACGCTGGCCCAAAGCTCGGAGGCGGTCTGTTTGTCCTTGGCGCGCACGAAGAAGCTGTAATCCTTGCCGATCGCTTCTTCGGCGCTGTAGCCGGTGGTTTCGCAAAACAGATCGTTCACCGTCAGGATCGTGCCGTCCGGAGCACAGCACACGACGACATGGGTCTCTTCGAGCACCTGTTCGAGCGGAGAGAGCGATTTCGGTTTGCTGTCGTGTTTCCTGTTGAAGATGGCGATCATACCGGCGGTCCTGGTTCTGGGATTTGCCAGAAACTTTACGCAATCCATCTTACTGAATGGTTTAAGCGTGCAGGCAACCGGAAACATCACGAAAAAGGGCGCCGCGAAGGGCGCCCTTTTCCTGTGATTTCAAGCGACTGATCAGCCGATGATCGCGTTCAGCGTGGCCGAGGGGCGCATGATGGACGCCACCTTGGAAGGGTCGGCGTGGTAATACCCACCCATATCGGCGGGTTTGCCCTCATCCGCTTTCAGCTCGTCGAGGATGACCGATTCCTTGTCGGCCAGCTCTTTCGCGATGGGGGCGAAATGGGCGGCCAACTCGGCATCGTCGCCTTGGGTGGCCAGAGCCTCGGCCCAGTAGCGGGCGAACCAGTAATGCGAGGAGCGGTTGTCGTTCTGGCCGACTTTGCGCTCCGGCGATTTGCCTTCCATCAGGAGTTTGGTGGTGGCGTCTTCCACGGCTTTGCCCAGCACGGCGGCTTTCGGGCGACCTTTGGTGGCGAGGAAGTTGTAGCTTTCCCCCAGTGCACAGAACTCGCCCAAGGAGTCCCAACGCAGGTGGTTTTCTTCGATCACCTGTTGAACGTGTTTCGGTGCGGAGCCACCGGCACCGGTTTCGAACATGCCGCCGCCGTTCATCAGTTTCACGATGGACAGCATTTTGGCGGAGGTGCCCAGTTCCAGGATCGGGAACAGGTCGGTGAGGTAGTCACGCAGCACGTTGCCGGTGATGGTCACGACATCCTTGCCCTTGCGCATCTCTTCCCAGGTGAAGCGGGTTGCCGTGCGCGGGTCCATGATCGGGATGTCCTTGCCAGCTTCTTTCAGCGCCGGTTCGACGTATTTGATCAGCTCGGCGTCATGGGCGCGGTTCTTGTCGAGCCAGAATGCGCCGGTGCCGGTGGCATCGAAACGCTCGATCCCGAGTTGAATCCAATCGAGGATCGGGGCTTTCTTCGCGGTGCAGGAGCGCCAGATGTCGCCTGCTTCGACCTCGTTCGACAGAAGCACTTCGCCGCTGTCCAGAACGATGGAGACGGTGCCGTCGGCGGACATCTCGAAGGTGGTCGGGTGGGAACCGTATTCCTCGGCCTTCTGCGCCATCAGGCCGACGTTGGACACGGCGCCACAGGTGGTGACGTCCAGCGTGCCGGTTTCTTTGAAATACTCCACCGTCTCGTCATAGACGCAGGCGTAGGAGTTGTCCGGGATGCAGCATTTGGTGTCGGCGGCTTTGCCATCCGGGCCCCAGCCGATGCCACCGGCCTTGATCACGGCGGGCATGGAGGCGTCGATGATCACATCCGACGGCACGTGCAGGTTGGTGATGCCTTTGTCACTGTCGACCATATACATCGCCGGTTTGGCCGCGAGTGCGGCTTTCAGATCGGCTTCCATCTCGGCATTGCCTGCGATGAGTTTTTCCAACGCGCCGATGCCGGAGTTCGGGTTGAAATCGAGCTTGTCACCGTGTTTCGCAAGGAAGTCTTCGAGGTAGACCGACACGAAATGGCCGAAGATGATCGGGTCGGAGACCTTCATCATCGTGGCTTTCAGGTGGACGGAGAACAGCACGCCCGGCTCCATACTCGCGACTTCATTCTTGATATAGGCGGTCAGCGCCTTGGCGGACATGAAGGTCGCGTCGACGATCTCGCCTTCGAGATATTTGAGACCGGATTTCAGAACCGTCTCGGAGCCATCCTTGGCGGTGAAGACGATTTTCGCGCCACCGGCCTGAGCGGCGGTGATGGTCGCGGCTTTCTCATTGGCGAAGAAATCCCCGCCCGGCATCGCGGCGACGGTGGTTTTCGAGGTCGATTTCCACTCGCCCATGCGGTGCGGGTTGGCTTTCGCGTATTCTTTCACGGCCTTGGCGGAGCGACGGTCGGAGTTGCCCTCGCGCAGCACCGGGTTCACGGCGGAGCCTTTGACGGTGTCGTATTTGGCACGGACGGCTTTTTCCTCATCCGTCTGCGGATCGGCCGGGTAGGCCGGGATCGGGTAGCCCTGGGATTGCAGTTCCTTGATCGCGGCTTCGAGCTGCGGCACGGAGGCCGAGATGTTCGGCAGTTTGATGACGTTGGCGTCGGGGGTTTTCACCAGTTCGCCAAGCTCGGCGAGGTCATCGGACACACGCTGGTCGTCGGAGAGCAACTCGGGGAAGAGGGCGAGGATACGACCCGCGAGCGAGATGTCCTTGGTCGCCACGTTCACGCCTGCGGCCTCGGAGAAGGACTGGATGATCGGCAGGAGCGAGCCACGGGCAAGCTCGGGGGCTTCGTCCACGATGGTGTAGATGATGTCGGGGGTCTTGTCGGCCATTTGGTCCTCCACGGTCACGAACATGCAGCGGGGCAAAATGGCCCGGTCTGCGCTTGGCAAACCGGGTAGCGAGTTCGGCGCCGCAAGTCAATGTGTGCGAATGTATACCGATGGGGGCTGCGACGCTGAGTCCCCCGCCGTAGCGCTTTGGGGGTGACGCTTCGGGGCGCGGGGACGGGCTGGAAAATACCGGAGAATGTGGTTTGATCAAAAAACAGGCGAATGCGCATTTGATCACCGCTATCGTTTTGGGGAATGCGCGAATCCGATTGTGAAGCGCTTCGGGCAGGTTCTAAATTCAATCCATGAGCGAGGACCAAATCTTTGATGAGATGTGGGGGCGCGACGATACGCTGCGCACACCCTACACGGAATTTCAGGGCTGGTTTCAGGACGAAGACCTGAAACGGCTCCGTGCAAAACAACGCGAGGCGGAAGAGGTTTTCCGCCTTACGGGCATCACTTTCAACGTTTACGGCCGGGCCGAGGCCGAGGAACGTCTCATTCCTTTCGACATCATCCCCCGGATCATTTCCGGGCGTGAATGGCAAAAGCTGTGCAAGGGGATCGAGCAGCGGGTGCGGGCGATCAACGCCTTTCTCTATGACATCTACAACCGGCAGGAGATCATCAAGGCCGGGCGTCTGCCGCAGGAGATGATCGCGCGCAACGAGGCGTTTTTGCCGCAGATGATCGGGATGATGCCGCCGGGCGGGATCTATACCCATATCGTCGGCATCGACCTTGTGCGCACCGGCCCCGACCAGTTCTATGTGCTCGAAGACAATGCGCGCACGCCCTCGGGTGTCTCCTATATGCTGGAGAACCGCGAGACGATGCTCCAGATGTTTCCGGAGCTGTTCTCCCGCAACCGGGTGCAGCCCGTCCAGAACTACCCGGCCAACCTGCGCCGCTCTCTCGCCGCCTGTGCGCCGAACCGCTGCGAAGGCGCGCCCACTGTCGGGGTGCTGACGCCGGGGATTTACAACTCCGCCTATTTCGAACACGCGTTCCTCGCCGATCAGATGGGCGTCGAACTGGTCGAAGGCCATGACCTTCGGGTGGTCGATGGCCGCGTCGCGATGCGCACGACCCAAGGCTATAAACCGATCGACGTGCTCTATCGCCGCGTCGATGACGATTTTCTCGATCCGCTCAATTTCAACCCGGAAAGCGCGCTGGGCATTCCCGGCATCATGGATGTCTACCGTTCCGGTGGGATCACCATCGCCAACGCGCCCGGCACCGGCATTGCCGACGACAAGGCGATCTACAGCTACATGCCCGACATCGTCGAATTCTACACCGGCGAGAAGGCGATCCTCGAGAACGTGCCGACATGGCGTTGTTCGGACCCCGACAGCCTGGCCTATGTGCTCGACAACCTCTCCGAGCTTGTCGTCAAGGAAGTGCATGGTTCCGGTGGGTATGGCATGCTGATCGGGCCAACCTCGTCCAAGAAAGAAATCGCCGAGTTCCGCAAGAAACTGATGAGCAAGCCGGGCAATTACATTGCCCAGCCGACACTCTCTCTGTCCACCGTGCCGATCTTCACCAAGGCGGGGCTTGCGCCGCGTCACGTCGATCTTCGGCCCTTTGTCCTCTGTAGCCCCGAAGGCATCAACATCACGCCGGGTGGTCTCACCCGCGTGGCGCTGAAAAAGGGCTCGCTCGTGGTGAACTCGTCGCAAGGCGGCGGCACCAAGGACACATGGGTATTGGAGGACTGACGCGATGGCGATGCTCGGCAAAACCGCAAATGGCCTCTACTGGATGTTCCGATATCTGGAGAGAGCCGAAAACACCTCGCGCCTTGTGGAGACCGGTCAGCGGATCGGTCTGACCCGGTTGGGGCAGGACGATGACGAATGGGCCTCCGTGATGCAATCGGCCTCGGTGCTTGATGCGTTCAACGAAAGCCATGACGAGGTGACGAAAGAGTCGGCGATCGACTGGATGCTGCGTTCCAGGGACAACCCGTCCTCGGTGCTCTCTGCGATCTCGGAGGCGCGCCAGAACGCCCGGATGGTGCGTACCGCGCTCACCGGCGAGGTCTGGGAGGCGATGAACGGCTGTTACATGGCGGCCCGCGAAATCCTTGCGCGCAAGGTTTCGGAACGCGACCTGCCCAAGGTGTTGGGCCTGATCCGGCAACGCACCGCTCTGGTGCGTGGCGCGACCCATGGCACGATGCTCAGAAACGACATCTACGATTTCGCCCGCATCGGCACGTTTCTGGAACGTGGCGACAACACGGCGCGCATCCTCGATGTGAAATATTACGTGCTTCTGCCCTCCGCGCTGTCGGTCGGCTCGTCGCTGGACAATGTGCATTGGGAAACCATCCTGCGCTCGGTCTCCGCGCGCGGCGGGTTCCGCATGGCCTACGGGTCTCAGGTCAACGCCCGCGACATTGCGCAATTCCTGATCCTCGACCGCCGCATGCCACGCTCGCTCAATTTCTGCGCCTCGAAAATCCATGATAACCTGCGCTATCTGGTGTCGGATTACGGCGCGGAAACGCCGTCCTATCACATGGCGCAGGCGCTGGTGGATCGTTTCGTGCATCACGACATCGACGCCGTGTTCGAGAGTGGCCTGCATGAATATATCCAGTCGGTTCTGATCGCCTTTGGCCAGCTTGGCGGCCAGATCGAAAAAGACTACCGTTTCTACGAGTGAGCCCGATGCGCCTGATCATTCGCCACACCACCCGCTATTCCTTTGAAAACCCGGTGACTTACGGGTTGCAACAGCTCCGCAAGACGCCGAAATCCAGCCATGGGCAGGAGGTGATCCGTTGGGAAACCTCTGTTCAGGGCGGCAAGAAGGAGCTGAGCTACCACGATCATATGAACAATCTCGTGGAGCTTTTGTCCTTTGAGCGCGACACGCGCGAGCTGATCGTCGCCTGCGAGGGCGAGGTGGAGATCGCCGAGAACCACGGCGTTGTGGGGCCGCACACCGGCCCGTCGCCGCTGTGGCTGTTCGAGACCGTCACGCCCTTGACCAAAGCCGGGCCGGGCGTGCGCGCCTTGGTCAAAAAGGTCGAGGGGGAGACCGAACTTGAGCGCCTGCATGCGCTGTCGCGTCTCGTCGGCGAGGCGGTGCGCTACGAGATCGGCGCTTCCCATACAGAATGGAGCGCCGAGGAGGCGCTGGCCGAGGGCAAGGGCGTCTGTCAGGACCACGCGCATGTGTTCATCGCCTGCGCCCGTGAAATGGGCTATCCGGCGCGCTATGTCTCGGGCTATCTGATGATGGACGACCGCACACTTCAGGACGCCACCCACGCCTGGGCCGAAGCGCATGTTCCGGGGCTTGGATGGGTCGGTTTCGACGTTTCCAATGAAATTTGTCCGGACCAGCGCTATGTGCGGGTTGCAACGGGGCTGGACTATACCGGGGCCGCTCCTGTAACAGGCACACGATATGGCGGGGCGGGGGAGACCCTCTCCGTCGAGATCGAAGTGTCTCAGCAACAAGAGCAACAATAAAGGCGAAGCGGTCCGATGACCTATTGTGTGGGGATGATGCTTGAGGCGGGCCTCGTGATGATGTCCGACACCCGGACCAATGCCGGGGTCGACAATATTTCCACCTTCAAGAAGATGTTCACCTGGGAAGTGCCGGGGGAACGGATTTTGACCGTGATGACCGCAGGCAATCTCGCGACCACGCAGGCGCTGGTCTCGATCCTCGACGAACGCACCAAAGCGCCCGCAGAGCGGGAGCCTGATGTGCTCACCGCGCCGTCGATGTTTCAGGTCGCCCGCCTTGTGGCCGGAACGCTCAAGGATGTGATCGCCGCCAATGCCAACGAGGGCCAGCGCGCCGACAGTGCGTTCAACGCGACCGTGCTGTTGGGCGGCCAGATCAAGGGCTCACCGCCGCGACTGTTCCTGATCTATCCCGAGGGCAATTTCATTGAAGCCGGCAAGGAAACCCCGTTTTTCCAGATCGGCGAGACGAAATATGGCAAGCCGATCCTCGTGCGGGCCTATGATCCGAAGATGTCGTTTGAGGATGCCGTCAAGCTCATGCTCGTCTCCTTTGACAGCACGGTGAAGGCGAACCTTTCGGTGGGGCTGCCCTTCGATCTTCAGGTGATCGAAAGGGACAGCTACCAGATCGCCCATCAGCGCCGCATCGAGGCGGACGATCCCTATTATCACGAGATTTCCACAAGCTGGGGCGAGGCGCTCAAATCCGCGATGGACAGCCTGCCGAGCTTCAAGTTTTAAGGCGTCTCAAGGCTGAGATTGGGTTTCGGCATCAGATCGGGCTGCAATCCCCGCTCGACGTAATCCCAGGTTGCCATGGCGATCATCGCCGCATTGTCCGTCGCCCATTTCATCGGCGGCAGGCAAAGTTCAACCGCATGCTTTTCAGCCACTTTCCCCATCGCCTCCCGAATCTGCGGTGAGGCGGCAACACCGCCGACGATGACCAGAGAGCGCGGCTTGCACTCGGCCAAAGCCCGGTCGGCCTTGGCCGTCAGAACATCGACACAGGCGGCGACGAAAGAGGCGGACATATCCTCGATGGACACTTCCGGATGCTGCTCGATATGGCGCGCGACCGAGGATTTCAGACCGGAAAACGAGAACTCATAGCCCTCGTTCTTCATCGGGCGGGGCAGGCGCAGAACCGGCGTGCCGAGTTTCGCCGCCCGGTCGATCGCCGGACCGCCCGGCATGCCCAGATCGAGCATCCGCGCCACCTTGTCATAGCTTTCGCCCACGGAATCGTCGCGCGTCGTGCCCAGAAGGCGATAGGACCACGCGTCCTTCAACTCCGCGATCAGCGTATGCCCGCCGGAGACCAGCATGATCACCGCCGGAAACTCCGTCCGTCCGCTCTCAAGCTCGACCGAGCGAATATGCCCGCGCAGGTGGTTCACCCCATAAGCGGGCACGCCCCAGCCCATCGACAACGCTTCCGCACTCGCCAGCCCGACCAGCAGCGAGCCGATCAGTCCCGGCCCTCGGGTGACGCCGATGGCGGTCAGATCCTTTGGCGTGACCGAAGCCTCTGCCATCACGCTTTCCACCGTCGGCAGGATCGCTTCGAGATGGGCGCGCGAGGCCAGTTCCGGGTAAACCCCACCGAAGGCTTCGTGAATCTCGAATTGCGACACGGTCTTGATCGCCGCGACATGGCCCGAACGGTCCACAAGTGCCACGGATGTGTCGTCGCAAGAGGTCTCGATGCCGAGGATCAGCCCGCTCATGCCAAGGTCTCCGCGATTTGCGCGGCGGAGACAACGCCGTGGCGCTCGATCTCGACCGGGGTGACGGTGCAATTGACGATGGTCGAGGGGGCAGGGGCCGCGCCCTTGCCCGGCACGGTCAGATCGGGTGCGCCATGGAGTTGCGCGAGCGCATCGTCGGTGGTCGCGGGCGTCTCCGCGCCGGAACGATTGGCGGAAGTCACCATCAGCGGCCCGGCCAGACGCAGCGCGTTCAGCAGTAAGTCATTGTCCGGAATGCGCACGGCAATCTCGCTGCGCCCGTCGAGCCATGTGGGCGCGCGCTGGGCATCGACCGGCAGGATCAGGGTCAAAGCGCCGGGCACATAGGGGCTGGCCAGAAGTTTCGCGGCCTCAAAGGACACATCCGCCCCCAGTTCGAAAATCTGATCGGCATCGGCCACCATGATCGGCAGGTTCTTCTGTCGCGGGCGTTGTTTGAGCGTGTAAATCTTGTCGACGGCTTCGGGGAAGGCGGGCGAGGCGGCGAGGCCCAGTACGGTGTCCGTGGGCAAAAGCACCACGCCGCCCTGTCCCAGAACCTCGGCAATCTGTTCGGCAGACGGGATCATTCCAACACCTCCACAATCGGCCAGGCCCGTGCATCCAGCCCCGGCAGCGGCGCGGTCAGAGCCAGCCGCAGCATGCATGTCATCGTCGCTTTGTTGGTCACGGGCGTAGCATGGCCCGCCACCTCGATATTCCCGGCGAGATCGTAATCCTCCAAGTCGGAGAGCTGATCCAGCGCGGACTGCTCCGTACAATGTTCGTAAAGTGCAAGTTTTCCACGACCACTTTCGTTGGCGTAAACCCCGAAATGCACATGCGGCCGGGCCGCGCGGCGCAGGATCGCGACGGGTTTGTCCCGCGCCACCTCGGCACCGAGCAATTCGAACGCCGGGAGTGCCAGAACCGGAATGCGACGGGCAAAGCCAAGCGCATTGGCAAAAGCGGCAGCGGTGCGGGTGACGCCCAATCCGCCGGGGCCGATGTCACAAGCTATGCGTGTGATGTCGGATAGATCTGCGCCGGTTGTCCCCAACCCGGTTTCCAGCATCAGCCGGTAATCGCGCGAGCCGGACAGCGCCTCGACCTCGGCGCTGTCGAAGACAATCGCATCTCCGCGCCCGAGCCCCAGAGAGGGCACGCCGTTCGAAGCCTGAATCAAAAGCGTGACTGTCATGACATTGCCTCCAGTACCGGGGTCCAGCGCGGGCTGTCCGCCGTCAAAGTCAGCAGGCGGGCAGTCTCCGTGTCGCCAAAGCCGATATGGATCGCCAGCGGCGCATCAAAGAAATCCCCGATCCGTTCGCCCCATTCGATCACCGAGATGCCACTGTCGAAATAGTCTTCGAGGCCGAGGTGATAGAACTCCTGCGCGCCTTTGAGCCGATAGGCATCGACATGCAACACCGGCCCGCGCGGGGTCTCGTAAATGTTGGCGATGGTGTAAGTCGGGCTGGTTACCGCCTCGTCGGAGCCGAGCGCACGCACCAGAGCGCGGGTGAAAAACGTCTTGCCCGCCGCCAGAGCGCCATCGAGCAGGATCACGTCGCCCGCGCGCAGGTGACCGGCCAGCGCGGTTGCGATCCGCGCGGTGTCCATCTCGTTTGCAAGTGCGATGCGTCTCTCAGTCACCATGACCTCTCACATGTTGAGAGCGCTTTAGGACAAAGCGGGCCAAAGGTCCATGGGGGGGCGTTACGTCTCCGTGTCGAGCCAGATCGTCACCGGCCCGTCATTAATCAGTGAGACTTTCATGTCCGCTCCGAATTCGCCAGTCTCGCAGGGCACCCCCTCGGTGATCAGACGCTCGGTGAAATAGCTGTAGAGCTGTTTGCCCAGATCGGGGGCGGCGGCGGTGGAAAATCCGGGCCGGTTGCCTTTGGTCTCCGCCGCCAGGGTGAACTGGCTGACCACCAGGGCAGTGCCGCCGATGTCGCGCACCGAGAGGTTCATCTTGCCCGCCTCATCCTGAAAAATCCGCATCTTGGCGATTTTGGCGGCGAGCTTGTCGGCCTGTGCTTCGGTGTCATCGCGCATGGCGCAGACGAGGACGAGAAGACCGGGGCCACTCTGGCCGATCACCGCGCCATCGACGCGCACGGCGGCTTCGGAAATACGTTGGATCAGCGCTCTCATCTTTTCTCCAATTCATGTGACCATGGCGGGTTCGCCCCCGCCCGGCTGACCGTTACGGCGGCGGTTTGCGCGCCGAGTGTCAGTGCTGCGCGCAGGTTGTCTTCGTCGAGATCGGCCACGGCGGTTTTCGTCAATTTGCCCGCCCGCTGCAACCCGGCAAGGAAACCGCCGTTGAACGTGTCGCCGGCGCCGACAGTGTCCACCACCGCGACCTTTTCGGAAGGAACAAAGGTGGTGCCGCGCTTGGTCACGCCCTTGACACCCTCGGCGCCCATGGTCAGGCAGACAATCTTGACGCCCTTGTCCAGAAGCGTGGCGATATGGGTGTCGATCGCGCCATCTCCCATGAGCCACAACAGGTCCTCGTCGGACAGTTTCACAATATCGGAATGGGGCAGCATATGTTCGATTCGTGCACGAAACCGTGCTTCATCGCGGATAAATCCGGGGCGAATGTTCGGATCCATCATAGTAACACAGCGCTCGGACGCCGACACAAACAGCGTTTCATAGGCCGCGCCACAGGGCTCGACGGGCAGGGAGATGCCACCGCAGAACACGGCTTCCACGTTGTCGGGCAGTGCGGGCAGATCATCCTCCGTCAGCATCCGCCCGGCGGTGTTCTCGTCATAAAACGCATAGGTCGCATGGCCGTCAACGAGTTTGACGAAAGCCAAGGTGCAGGGACGTTCGGCGGTGACGGCCAGTCCTGTGTCGACATGGCTTTCCGCCAGCTTGCCCTTCAGGAGGTCGCCGAAGAAATCGGACGAAAATCCCGAGAAGAACCCCACATCGGCCCCAAGCCGCCCGAGCGCGATGGCGGTGTTGAACACCGCCCCGCCCGCATAGGGCGCATAGGCGTCTTCATTCAGGCTGGACCGACGCGGCAACATGTCGATCAGGGCCTCGCCCGCACATAAGATCATGGCTCTTCCTCCCGCTGTTCTGCCCGATTGATAGCGCTATCTGTATCCGAAAGACAGTCAAAGACGGTCTTAATACCCGCCCTGATTCTGCAACGCATAGACATAGCCGATCACACCGGCCGCGATCAGGCCGAGCAGCACGGCAAAAGCGATCTTCCAGGCCGAATAGGGCCGTTCGCCCTGCACCTGACCGGTGCGCCCGTTGATCACGAAACGATAGGTCTTGCCCCGGAATTTATAGGCGGCGAACCAGACGGGCAGCAGGATGTGTTTATAGGTCACCTCCGAATAGCGTGTGTCGACACTGTGAATGCGCTGACGGTCGCCGCCGATGTCGAATTTGATGTCGCGGGTGATGATCCGGGCCATCTGCGTCTGGGCGTCCTGAAACCCTTCTTCGAGGGTAAAAGTGTAGGCTTCTGAGGTGTAGCCCGCGAGATAATCCGGCAGGTAGGGTTCGAGCCCGGACAGGTCCCAGGGCGCAAGACCACGCACATATTGCAGGGGCAGCGCGGTTGAGGCCACGACCAGCACGTCATCGAAAAACCGCTTCACTTGGCCGCTGACATGACGCCAGCGGGTGCGGCGACGGGTCTGGCGCTGGCCGTTGACCATGACGCTCTCATGGTAATCGGTGCCGCGCTCGCCGGAATAGCGGCTCTGGGTCTGGGCGTCGAAAGTCCAGTAGGGCATGTAGACGCCATTGAGGCGCCGCCCCTTGCGCGCGTATTTCTTGAGCGCGTTGGGCGCGAACCACAGCGAGCCGAGCCAGTGTTTCAGCGCCGTCTGCGCCGCCTCCTCGGGCACGGCAAAGGGCAGGACGCCCTGCGGTTTGATCTGGCGACGGCGGCCGGTGTCGGTGACCACTGGGGTCGCGCAATAGGGACATTCGGTGGCATGGACCGTGTCGTCGAACTGGAGAACCGCGCCGCAATTCGGGCAGGTCGAGGTGCGAATCTCCTCGGTCTGGTCCGCCTCAAGAAAATCACCATGCGACGACAACCCGCCGCTGACCGCCATATGGAAATCGAGCTCACGGGGGCGCGGCGCCTGGCCGCTCTCGATTTCCTCGCGTGCGCCGCAATGATCGCAGACCAGCATGCGGGTGTCCGGGTCGAACCGCAAATCGGCCCCGCAGGTGTGGCAGGGGAAACGATGCTCTTCGGCGGCTGTGACGCTCTGGTTTTCCATACTTTTCAGACTTTACTGGGCATTAAAGGTCTCATGCCATTGTGAGCACGAACGCGCAGGGCATTCGTGATGGCGATGGAGCTAATATTAAGATGATGACGGTGACAGAGACGGGAAAAGGCAATGCGCAGATTCGCGATGCAATCTGTGCCCATGCGGATTGGAAACGACGCCTGTCCGAGTGCATCGACAAGGGCGCGCTCGAGAAGACCGCCGACGAGATTTCGCGCAACGATCAATGCGCCTTCGGGCAATGGCTTGCCAGCCTGTCCGCCGATCCGGACGACCCATCCATGGAGAAATTCGAGATGATCAAGGGGCTTCACGCGCGGTTTCATCGCGAGGCCGGGAAAATCGCGGTCAATGTCGAGGGCGGAGACCGCTCGGCAGCACGAGAGCTTTACGAATCTCCGGGGTTCCGGCGGCTGACCAATTCCCTGATCCTCAATCTGAACGATTGGCGTGAGGACTTCCGCGACATTCTGAACCGCTGAGCCGGTCTGCGGCAGCGAAGCCGTGGCAGGGTGGGGCCGTCTCATGCGGTCTCGACCTGTTCGAAGCTGACCACCTGCGCAATCCGGGCCTGTGAGGGATCGGTGAAGCGCAGCACATGACAGAACAAGGCGGGCGGCTGGCCATTGCGGGTCAGTCGTCCGGACACCGTGGCGGTCTTGCCCTGAGCGACGATCTGGGTGACGGCGAGGCTCACCGGCGGTTTGAGCCCGACCTGCCGACGCAGGATTTCCCGGCCGCCGACGAGGGTGGGGGCTCCGGTCCGGTCCCAGCTCGCGCTGTCCGCAAGCCGTTCCGGGGGCAAGGCACCTACGCCGAGAAAACTCAGCGCCAGGGTTGCAAGCTTACGCTCGTCCTCCTGTAGCGGCATGTCCAGGGCGTAACGTACCTGAGTGGCGCGCGTGGGCTGGACCGCTGCACAGGCCTCATGCGCTGCCCATAAGGGCAGGTCCGCCTCCTGGTCTTCGAGACGTGCCGGTTGCAGCGGTCTGCGTGCCATGCGGCCTCACACCCCCGGCGGCGGGGGCGGGGGCGCGATGGTGAAAAGCTGGGCCAGTTCCGTGACCTCTTCGGCCTTGAGCCAGCCGTCCTGACCGGGGGTCCAGACATAGGTCTCGCGCTTCAAGGCACCCTTGGCGGCCATCTGGCCCATTTCCGCCTTGGAATACGGTCCCTTGGTCGCGCCATTCTCCGCCACATGCCAGACATGCTCGACCGGCGGCGGGGGCGGGGTTTGCGCGGCGGGAGCGGCCGCGGCGGGACGTGCGCCCCATGGACCGGCCTGTGTTTGCTGCGCCATCGCCATGCCCATTCCGGCGCCCATGCCCGCCCCCATCGAGGCCGCCATGGCGGAGTTCTCCGCGCCCATGGCCTCGGCGGCGTTGAACTTCATGTAGCTGTCGAGATTGCCGACGATACCCATCGAGGTGCGCTTGTCCATCGCGGCCTCGACCGCTTCGGGCAGGCTGATGTTTTCAATGTAGAATTCCGGAATGGTCAGGCCGTATTCCGCAACCACTTTGGAAATCTCGGTGGCCACCATCTTGCCAAGATCGGCGGTGTTCGCGGCCATATCGAGAACCGGAATGCCGGAGCCCGCAACGATGCGCGAAAACGCCTGCACGATAATGTTGCGGATTTGGAACGAGATCTCGTCCATGGTAAACTCGCCATCCGTGCCGACGATCTCGGTCAGGAACAGCGCCGGGTCGGCGACCTTTGCCGTATAGGTGCCATAGGCGCGCAGACGCACCGGACCGAATTCCGGGTCGCGGCACATGATCGGGTTTTTCGTCCCCCATTTCAGGTCGGAGAACCGCGTGGTGTTGACGAAATAGACCTCGGATTTGAACGGCGATTTAAACCCGTGATCCCAATGCTGCAACGTCGTCAGGATCGGCATGTTGTTGGTTTCGAGCATGTAGAGACCCGGCGTAAACACGTCGGCCAATTGCCCCTCATGCACGAAGACGGCGGCCTGCCCCTCGCGCACGGTCAGCTTGGCACCGTATTTGATCTCATGCCCCTCGCGTTCGAACCGCCACACCATCGTGTCGCGCGTGTCGTCCGTCCAATGGATGACGTCGATGAATTCGCCGGAGAGAAAATCGAAAATACCCATGTTGCTGTTCCCTCAATATTCGCTGAGTTTCCTGCTCGCGCAGCCGACGCTTATACATTCGGTGGTGCGCGCCTTCAGGAAATCTGCCCGTTCCTGCGTGATGGACAATGCACAGTCTACATTGACCGTATGTGGTTCGGGCATGCAGGATGTGTCTCGTTTTTCGATCCAGTTCAACTGCGCTGTTTTCAGGATGTTGCGCTGGTCGGCGTTCAGATGACTGCGCAGTTCGGCATAGTTGTCGTTGAGGCGTTTGTCTTCCCCCATGAAGACCTTGGAGAAACAATAAACGCCATCGAAACCGGTGAGCTGACCTGTGTCGCAATTATCTGCAAAGGCGAGTACTGGGGCAAGGCTTAGAAAAGCTGCAAAAGTGAAGTGGCGTATCATTGGAACCCTCTGCAAATGATGAAACTGGTATTGGTGTCAGATGTCCTCGCCCATCAGTTCATAGGCGATCCGTGTCGCGATCGGGCGGGCGGTTTCGGGGCGCATGCCGGGGGCAAGGCGCGGGTCGTAGAGAATGCGCAGCAACAACTCGTCATGCCGGGTCAGAAGCGCGAATTCCTCGTCGTCGTTGAAGATCGAGGGGCGGGCATAGGGGCTGTCATTGGCAAGGCCCAGTCCTTGCGCGATTTCCTCGTGGAAACAGGATTTGCGCAACAAATCGGGATGTTCGGCGCGAATGATCGCCACGGCGGAGCGATAGGCGCCATCGTTCGCCGGGTCCGATGCCAAGACGAGGCAATAGGAGGAGCGCGGCATATTGACGACCGAGCGGATCGCATCCTGCCCGATGCCTGGGATCATTTGCGACAGGCGCGGGCCGATCTGGCGGCGCTCGTCTTCGTTGAGCACGAGCACGTGGAAATTCGCCCGCGCGGAGGTCATGGCGACCGAATGGCCGGAGGCGGTTGCCAGACGCGACACGAGGCCCGCGACCGTGGCGCGGTCGGTGGCGCGGACGTTCTCCGGCACGGTCGGGCCGAATTCCAGCCCGATCCGCACCGGGACCTGCCAGCGGTGCAGGTTCGACGGCGTCATCTGCGCCACATATTGCCCGTTGAGCGAGGTATATTCGTCATTCAGTGCGATGGCTTCGAAATTCGCCGCCAGTTGCCTTGCGTTGAACGGCGTGTCGGGCCCGCCCAAATCGGTGCGCAACAGATCGTTGGCCATAAGATCCGCCTGCATCCGCGCATAGTATTTCTCCAGCGCAAAACTGATCTCGCTGCGTTGGGGCGGGGCCATGACGGTGGGTTGCACCTGTGAAGTGGGGCGGGGCTGCGGTTTGATGTCCGGGACGGGCGTACAGGCCGAGAGCGCGAGGAAAATCCCCGCGCTCCACCCTGCGATCTGTCGTCCCGAACCCGTGCTCAATTGGGCACCGCCGGGCCGGAGGCGTTGCCGGTTGCCTTGGCGGCGGCGAGCGTGTCGCGCAGTTTGGCTTCCAGGCCCTTGAGCTCGACCTCGGCCTCGGCGCGTTTGCGTTTGCCCTCGTCGGCGATCTGGAGGCTCTCCTCGATGGTCGCGACCAGTTCCTCGTTGGCGGCCTTGACCGCCTCGATGTCGAACACGCCGCGTTCCATTTCCTGCCGCACGACCTTGTTGGCTTCGCGCAGGTTCTTCGCGTTGGCGGTCAGAAGCTCGTTGGTCAGATCGGTCGCGGCCTTGATGTCCTTGGCGGCTTCCGAGCTGCGCTGGATCGTCACGGCCTGCGCCAATTGGGTTTCCCAAAGCGGCACGGTGTTGACGAGCGTCGAGTTGATTTTCGTCACCAGCGATTTGTCGTTTTCCTGGACCAGACGGATCGAGGGCAGGGACTGCATCGTCACCTGACGGGTCAGTTTCAGATCATGCACCCGGCGTTCAAGGTCGTCGCGCGCGGCGCGCAGATCGCGCAGCTCCTGCGCCTTGATCACCTGATCGGCCTCGGGGGCGGCGTCCACTGCGGCGGCCAGCGCCGGAATGTCGGTTTCGTCCAGTTCCTTGAGCTTCAGTTCACCGGCGGCGATGTAGATCGCCAACTCATCGTAGAAGGTCAGGGTCTTGTCATAGAGATGATCGAGCGATTTGATGTCCTTCATCAGCTTGTGCTCATGCTCAAGCAGGTTGTCGGTGATCCTGTCGATCTGGCTCTGCACATCCTCGTAGCGCGCGACGAATTTCGCCATGGGGGCGGCGCGGCCCAGAAGTTTCTCCCACCAGCTCCGTTCCCGGCGCACATCGAGTTCCGACACGGAAAACCCGCGGATCGTGGTCACGATGTTGCGCAGGCTGTCACCCGCCGGACCCACGTCCTTGTTCTTCACATCCTGCAACATGGCCTGCGAGATGACCTGCAATTCGGCCTGCGCGGCAGAGCCGAAGCGCACGATGGAATTGGTGTCGCCTATGTCGATCTCGGCCTTGGCCTTGGCGATCTCGGCAGATTGCGGCGCCTCGGCGATGGCCGTCGGGTCGATCAACTCACCCTTCGGTTCGGCCAGCACCACGGAGGTGATCTCTTCAACGTCTTTCAAGGCGGCTTCGGCCTTTTGGCGCACGGTCTCGGACATGGTACTTCCCCTGATCTTTAATTTTTCAAGTCACTTGCAACGCCCTCGCGCGCCAGACGGTCGCGGAGCACTTCGATCTCGATGTCGAGATCGGTCTTATCATCCAAAAGCAACGCTTTGTGACGGGCATCGAAATTCGCCTCCAGATCGTCCAAGAGCGAAAACCAGTCGGCGCGGGCCTGCGTGTTGCGGGTCTTTTGCCAGAGATTGGCGAATTTCACCGTCGCATCGCGCGCACCCAGCAGATAAACGCCAAGGTATTTCCGCGCCGCCGTCAGATCGCGCGGGTCGTCTTCGACCGTGCGGAACATGGCGCGGGCGGTCGCGATGAATTTTTCCAACCGGTCTTCGGCCTGCCGGTCGCCGGTTTTGTCCAGCGCCTCGCGCATGGATTTCAGATGGGCTTCGGCTTCATCCACCGCCTTGGCGACGCGGTCCTGTTGAAACAGGTCGATTTCGTCGAAGCCTTTGCTTTTCAGCGGGTCGATGCCAAAGGCGAGGCTGTGAAGCACCACGCCCAGCACGGCAAAAATCACCGTCTCAAGCGGCCCCCAACCGAACCAGCCGACAATCCCGAGGCCGATCCCGGTCAGCGCGGAGCCAAAGATTTTGCGCGGAATGGCGGGGCGGCGGGCCACTTTGCGGGCCTCATAGGCCTCTTCGGCTTTCAACCCTTCGCGGGTCAGAAACGCCGCGGCCACGAGTGCGCCCAAGGCCACGAGATAGGCGGCCATGGTGACGGGGCCGGCGCCAAAGGCCTTCCACGCCAGAGGCAGGGCGGCAAAGAACAGAAGGTTCGAGCGCGCGCCGACACGGGTAGGTTTCTTGCCGTCGAAGGGACGAGGAGAGGGGGCGGAGCCTGCGCTTTGCGAGGCAGTCCCGGAAGCGTTGCCTTTGGGCGAATAGGTGGAGCCGTAGCGTTTCGACATCACAGGCCCTGCGCCTTGATCGTGACGTAGAAGGTCAGCGCCACCAGAAGGTAATAGGCGAGTTTCGAAAACCCACTGTTGCTCATGATACCCCTTTCGACCCAAAGCGCTTGTCCGCTTTCAGATATAGAAAGGAATCGCGTGCCATGAAAGGGTTAAGGGGACAAGCTTGTGCGCTTTCCCCCTCGGCTCCGGATCAGGAGCGAGATTTGGGCGGTTTGCCGCCACCCGGGCGCGCGCCCGAAGGTTTTCCGCCCGAAGGTTTTCCACTGTGCGATTTGAACCCGGCCGAGCGCGGTTTGCCGCCCGCGCCGCCGCCATGGGATTTGTAGCCCTGCGATTTGAAGCCGCCGGGCTTGCCGCCGCGCGCGCCGTCGCGCTGATCTCCGCCTTGGCCGCCCCGGTCGTCACGTTTGCCAAACGGTTTGCCGCCCGGCTTGCCATCACGCGGTTTGCCCTTGAAGCCCTCACCGCGCGGTTTGAAATCGCCGTCGCGCTTGCCTTTAAAGCCTTCGCCCCGGCCTTCGCCGCGCGGTTTGAAGCCGCCCTCCCCGCGCGGCTTGAAATCGCCATCACGCGGTCCGGAGCGATCTCCGTCACGTTTGCCTTTGAACCCTTCGCCACGCGGCTTGAAGCCGCCTTCGCCACGCGCGGGGCGACCGCCCTCGTCGTCATGGCGTTTGAAGCCGCCGGATTTGCCTTTGAAGGCCGGTTTGTCGCCCGGCTTTCCGCCTTTGACGGGGCGGTTTGGGCGCGCGTCGCGGCCGAGCGTTTCCTTGCGCGGACCGCCCGGTTTGCCGCCACGCGACACTTCGCGCCGCCCTTGGCTCGCGCCAAAGCCGTCGGTGCCGGTCTCAAGGCCCAATTGGTCGCGCAGCACACGGCTCCGCACCTCTTCGACTTCGCCCGGTTGCAGCGTGTTCAAACGGAACGGCCCGTAAGAAATGCGAATGAGCCGGTTCACGGTCAGGCCGATGTGCTCCATGGCGCGGCGGATCTCGCGGTTCTTGCCCTCGCGCAGCCCGACGGTCAGCCAGGCGTTCGCGCCCTGCTGGCGGTCGAACATGACCTCCATCGGCTGAAAATCCTCGCCGTCAATCGTCACGCCCTTGCGCAGCGGCTCAAGCATGGCTTCGGTCGCCGTGCCTTTCACCCGCACGCGGTATTTGCGCATCCAGCCGGTGTCCGGCAGTTCCAGACGGCGTTTGATCTCGCCATCGTTGGTGAGCAAAAGCAGACCCTCGGAATTCAAATCGAGACGTCCAACGGACATCACCCGCGGCAGCTCTTTCGGGAGCTGGTCGAACACCGTCTCGCGGCCTTTTTCGTCCTTTGCCGTGGTCACCAGACCCGCAGGCTTGTGGTAAAGCCAAAGCCGCGGCGGCTCCGGTTCGCCGACCTCTTTGCCATCGACAGTGATCCGGTCCTTCGGCAGCACGTTGAGCGCAGGCGAGGCGACGACACGGCCATTGACCGTGACACGGCCCGCCTCGATCAGTTCCTCGGCCTCGCGGCGTGAGGAAATGCCAGCCCGCGACAGCACCTTGGCGATGCGCTCGCCCGGAGGGGTCTTTTTCGCGGTGGGGGTCGGGGTCTTGGGCGTGTCGGTCATGGGAAAGGCCTTTCGTTGGCGCGCTCATACTCTGAGACAGGTCACATGAAAAGGGCAAAGAAAATCGGCCCGCATCGCTGCGGACCGATATTTCAGGTTCGGATCGGCGGGGATCGTCTCAGAACGACATCACGTAGGAGACGCCGAATACCCAGGGGTCGATCTCGGCCTTGCCGGATTTCACACCGTCGATTTTCACGTCGCTGTCGATGTCGATCCAGCGCACATCGGTCCGCAGCGCGGCGCGTTCGCTGATCTTGTAATCGAGACCGGCATGCAGCGCGACGCCCCAGGAATCGCTCAGATCGAGATCGGCCCCGGCAATGGCGCCTTTCGAGGTTTCATCGAAGAAGGCGGTGTAGTTGATCCCGGCGCCGATGAAGGGGGTCAGGGTCGCACCGGTGTCGAAGTGGTATTGCAGCGAGATCACTGGCGGCAGGTGTTGCGTGGTGCCGACTTTGCCAAGGCCATCCGCTTTGATGTCGTGTTTGAACGGCCATGCGCCGAGCACTTCGATGCCGAGATTGTCGCGGATGAAATATTCGAAGGTGATGGTCGGGCGCACGTTGTCGCCGACATCGAGGTCGGGACCGCCGTAGAGGCCACCGTTGTCAGACTTAGGCATGACACTGCCAAGGCCGAGGCCGAGAGTCATCGTGCCCGCATCCTGCGCCGAGGCAAGGCTCGGCAGAGCGAGGGCAAGGGCCACTGTTGCGGCGAGAACGGAAGTCTTTTTCATAGTCTAGGTCCCATGGTTGTCTTGGCGCGAGGTGAGTCCGCGCGTGATGGCACAGTTGCCGGGAGCCGGAGACGGAGACTTTGATTTGCGTCAAATCGTGGCGGGCTGCGACACTCTGTCGTCAGACCGTCATAAAATTGTCACGCGAACGATCCGTGTCCGGGCGGAGACCCGCTTGCCTTTGCCCGGCAAATCGCGGCAGGAAAGGATATGTCGTTTCGCTCTTATATGGAGATCGCGCTCGAAGAGGCGCGTGCCGCCGCCGCGCGCGGTGAGGTGCCGGTCGGTGCCGTCGTCGTGTCGCCCGAGGGCGAAATCGTCGGGCGGGGCGGCAATCGCACCCGCGAGGACCGCGACCCCACGGCCCATGCCGAGATCGTCGCGCTCAGGGCGGCCTGTGCCGCTCTCGGGCTGGAACGCCTGCCGGGATACGATCTTTACGTGACCCTGGAACCTTGTCCGATGTGTGCCGCCGCCATGTCGAACGCCCGAATACGCAGGCTCTACTATGGCGCGCAGGATCCGAAATCCGGCGGCGTGGCTCATGGCGCAAAGGTCTTCAGCCATGCGCAATGTCATCACGCGCCGGAGGTCTATGATGGGATTGCGGCGGTGGAGGCGGAGGCGCTTTTGAAGAATTTCTTCGCCGCCCGGCGCTGAGGCGCAAACTCTTCCGGACAGATCGAAAAGAAAAACAAAAAACGACGGGCCCCGCGTAGGGCCCGCCTTTGCGCTCCGTAATCTTGGGTAATCGACGACGCAAAGGAGACACCACATGCGCATCCGATCCCTCACCGCGCTCGCCGCGCTTGGCCTGACCTGTGGTCTGGGCGCCCCGGCCTTCGCCGCCACGAATGTTCTGAGCTATGACAGCAATGGCGACGGACAGATTTCCCGTGAGGAATTCCAGAACCTGCAAAAAGCCACGTTCAAATCGCTCGACAGCGACGGCAACGGGTCCGTCACTCTGGTCGAAATTCAGGCTCTGCCTGCCGCGCAGGGCCGCAATGTCGATGGCACGCGCCTGATGGCCCGCGACAGCAATGGCGACGGCATGGTGACCGAAGCGGAATACCTGTCCAAGGCCGACGGCTTTGATCGTGCCGACCGCAACAATGACGGCGTGCTGGCGGGCAATGAGATTTCCCGTGTCAACAAGTTCCTGTCCAAGGCCAGCTTTTAAGTCCCGAGACCACTGTGTCCCCGATCCCCCTGAAAGCCGGATCGCTTCTCTGACCCTGACCCCATGATACAAGGACCGTAACGATGAAACATGTCACCAAAACCGCTCAAACCCTTGCTCTGCTTCTGCCTCTGGCCTTCGCCACGCCGGTCTTCGCGCAAAATGTGACGATCACCAATGGCAATGGCGGCATCGTCGAGAAGAACCGCGATTGCGTGCGCGAAAACGGACAGGTGGTCTGTGGAACCTCCACCACGGCGACTACGGCCAATGGCCAGACCGTCTCGAAAGACCGTCAGCGCACCACCACCAGCGAAGGCACCACCTCGACCACGAGCTGTGTCGGGCCGACCGGGGAGCCCGGGCGCTGTTCGCGCACGGTGCAGATCACCCGCTAAAGCGGGGGAAGGCCCGGGCTGTCTCCATCCCCCCTGACGGTCCGGGCCACTTTTCAGATGTGTGAAAACCCTATTTGATACACTTGGGCCATGCGGGCCCGTGCGTGAGAAACGAAAGAGCGGGCATGGACCCACGTCAGGCAGAGGCCGCCGCCGCAATGGCCGCGATGGTTCAGGGCGAGCGCGCGGCGCTGGCCCGCCTGATCGCGCTTTATGGTCCGGGTATCCGGCGCTATGCGGCGCAGATCCTGGTCAATGCCGGGGAGGCCGAAGATGTGGCGCAGGAGGTGTTCCTCCGGGCCTGGTCCCGCGCCACGAGCTACGATCCCGCGAAAGGCGCGGTGTCGAGCTGGCTCTACCGGATCGCGGTCAATCTCTGTATCGACCACAATCGCAGGGGGCGGTTTCGACGGTTCGTCGGCATCGACAGTGTCGCGGAGCCCGAGGACGACACACCGGGGGCGGAGGCCGGGCTGGCCGCACGTCAGAGGCTTGCTCTGGCCCATGCGGCGATCCGGACATTGCCGGAACGCCAGCGTCAGGCGATCTTGCTGAAGGCAGCCGGAGAGCTGTCGGGCGCGGAGATCGCGGCGGCGCTGAATACGAGTGAAGGGGCGGTGGAACAATTGCTGGTGCGGGCGCGAGCGGCGCTCCGGGCCCGGCTGGAAAAGGAGGACTGATCATGCCGGATCAGAAAACGAACCCCAAGCTGTCTGCGGATGTGTCCGCGGATGACGCCTTTGACCGCGACCTCGCGGCGCTTTTGAAAATGCCCGGCGACGAGGATGTCGCCCTGATGTCCCGAACGGTTCTGAGCCAGCTCGCCGATGCGCCAGCCAGCCGCGACCACCCCATGGCCGAGGTGCTCTCCGAGCCCCTGCCATGGGCCATGGGCTTTGCCGGGCTGATGGGGCTGGGCGTGCTGTTGGGCTATCTCCTGTCGTCCGGCGTGATCGGCGACAGTTTCCTCGCCTTTCTCGCACTGGGCGATTTCTTTGGCCTTCTGGGAGGGTTCTGATGTCTGAGCATGTGGCAAAACACCGTCCGTCCTGGGGTCGTATGGCGCTGATCGCCGTGCTGGGCCTGTCGCTTCTGGGCAATGCCATGACCTTCGGCGTGATCTGGCGGTTTCAGCAGGTGCGCGGCAGCGTCATGGGGGACGCAGGGCCCGAGACCGTCAAGGTGCCGACCTTCCCGCGCGAGATCCGCAAGGCGCTGCGCGCGGGATTTGTCGCGGACGAAGCGCTTCAGCAAAGCCTGCGCGAGGCCATCGAAGCCCGCCGCGCCGTCGTCGCTGTAAGCACCGAAGAGCCCTTTGACAAGGCCGCGACCGAGGCCGCGATGGCCGAGTTCCGCACCCGGTTCCTCGCGGCCTTCGACGCGATGCAAATCCTGGTCCTCGACGTGCTCGAAGCCGAGGCCACGAAGGACTGATCAGATCTCGATCGGCACCAGCACTTCGGGCACCTGCACCACACCGTCCTCAAGCGCATAGACCAGTTCGTCGCAGCTCTGCGCCAGAAGCGGGAAGGTGCCCCAGTGGCACGGGATCACCGTCTTGAAATCGAAGAATTTCTGACAGACGTAAGCGGCCCGCGTCATATCCATCGTGTAATGGCCCCCGGCGCAGAGGAGACCGATGTCGGGCCGGTGCAGATCGGCGAACCATTCCATGTCGGCCATGATGTCCGTGTCGCCTGAGACATAGATCGTGTGTCCCTCGCCCGAGATCATGAAGCCCGCAGGCTGCCCCGCATATTGTGGCGCACCGTCCTTGAAGTCGATGGAGGAGCTGTGCACGGCGTTGACCATGGTCACCTTGACCGCGTTCTCGCCTTCGCCCAGCGTGATCGTGCCGCCCTTGCCAAAGCCCGTGACCTGCGCCCCCTCGGCGCCGAGGATGATCGACAGCTCGTGAATGCAATAGATCATCGCATCGGTCTTTTGTGCGACGGGCAGGGTGGTCGAGGCATGGTCGCCATGACCATGGGTGAGAAAGATCGCCGTCGCGCCCTTGGTCGCCTCGTCTGCGCGCTCTTCGGGGAAGGCCGGATTGCCTGCGATCCACGGGTCGATCAGCAGAACCTGATCCGCGATCTCGATGCGAAAGCCGGAATGGCCGAGCCAGGTGATTTTCATGACAAAACTCCCTATGTTTCGGGGTAACCTAACACGGGATTGTCACACGTCCATGTTGAGCGAACAAATCGACGCCTATTGCGAGCGCACGGATTTCACCTTCTGGTCAGAGCCGGTCAATGCGTTGACCAATGCCGCTTTTCTGATCGCTGCGCTGATCGTCTGGCCGCGCACCAAAGCCGTGCCGATGGCGCGGGCTTTGGCGGTGATCCTCTTTGTCATCGGGCTTGGGTCCTTCGCCTTTCACACCACGGCCACGCGTTGGGGCGCGATGGCGGACACGCTGCCGATCCTCGGGTTCGTGCTGCTCTATCTGTTTGCCGCCTCCCGCGATTTTCTCGGGCTGCGGCGCGGGCAGGCGCTTTTGGCCTGCCTCGCCTTCTTCCCCTTCGCCTTTGCCTGCACCTTGATCTTCTCCCATCTCGGCCTCGGCTCCAGCGCCGCCTATAGTGCCGTGCCTCTGCTGATCTTTCTCTATGCGTTCCTGCTCGGAACCCGCGCCCCGAAAATCGCGCGCGGCCTCGCCATTGGTGCCACACTCCTCTGCCTGTCGATCTTCCTGCGCTGGCTCGATGCCCCGATCTGCCCCGCCCTGCCGCTCGGCACGCATTTCCTCTGGCACATCCTCAACGCCACCATGCTGGGCTGGATGATCCATGTTTATCTCACGCATATGCTTGAAGGCCGGGCGCAGGGGCGCTAAAGCCTCATGTGACCAAGAATTAGGGAGCATTGCCCCATGTCGATCGACATTGATACCGCCCGCCGGGTGGCCAAGCTGGCCCGCATCCGCGTCGAGGAAGATGCGCTTCCGGCGCTGGCCGCCGAATTCAACGCCGTGCTCGGTTTCATCGAGCAGCTCTCCGAAGTGGATGTCGAGGGCGTCGAGCCGATGACCTCGGTAACGCCGCAGCGCCTCAAACGCCGCAAGGATGGCGTGACCGATGGCGAAATGCAGGACAAAATCCTTGCGAACGCGCCCGATGCGCGCGAGGGCTTCTTTGCGGTTCCGAAGGTGGTTGAATAATGTCTGATCTCAATAAACTCACGCTCTCCGCCGCCCGTGATGGTCTGCGCGCTGGCGATTACACCTCCGCCGAGCTGACCGAGGCCTGTCTGTCGGCCATCGAAGGCGCGGGCGCTCTGAACGCCTTTGTCCACAACACGCCGGAGATCGCGCGCGAGCAGGCGAAAGCCGCCGACGCGCGCCTTGCCGCCGGTGACGCGCCCGCCATGTGCGGTCTGCCGATCGGGATCAAGGACCTCTTCGCGACGAAACACGCCCCGACGCAGGCCGCCTCCGCGATCCTTGAAGGGTTCAAGCCCGAATACGAGTCGACCGTGACCTCGAAACTCTTCGACGCGGGCTCCGTCATGTTGGGCAAGCTCAACATGGACGAATTTGCCATGGGATCCTCGAACGAGACCTCGACCTATGGCGATGTCATCAGCCCCTGGCGTCGTGGCAACGAAGACACGCCGCTCACGCCGGGCGGGTCCTCGGGTGGCTCCGCCGCCGCCGTTTCCGCCGATCTCTGCCTTGCCGCCACCGGCACGGACACCGGCGGCTCGATCCGCCAACCCGCCGCTTTCACCGGCATCGTCGGCATCAAACCGACCTATGGCCGTTGCTCGCGCTGGGGCATCGTGGCCTTTGCGTCGTCCCTCGATCAGGCCGGTCCGATGACCAAATCCGTGCGCGATGCCGCGATGATGCTGGAGACCATGTGCGGTCACGACATGAAGGACAGCACCTCCGCCGATCTGCCGGTTCCGAATTTCGAAGCCATGCTGACCGGCGATATTCGCGGCAAGAAAATCGGCATCCCGAAAGAATACCGCCTCGACGGCACGCCGGACGAGATCGTCAAACTGTGGGACGATGGCGCTGCCATGCTGAAAGACGCGGGCGCCGAGATCGTCGACATCACCCTGCCGCACACCAAATACGCGCTGCCGACCTATTACGTCATCGCCCCCGCCGAGGCCTCTTCGAACCTCGCGCGTTATGACGGCGTGCGCTACGGCCACCGCGCCAAACTCGCCCAGGGCGAGGGCATCAACGACATGTACGAGAAAACCCGCGCCGAAGGCTTCGGCAAAGAGGTGCAGCGGCGTGTCATGGTCGGCACCTATGTGCTCTCGGCCGGGTTCTACGACGCCTATTACAACAAGGCGCGCAAGGTCCGCACCCTGATCAAGCGCGACTTCGAAGACGCTTTCGCCGCCGGCGTCGACGCGATCCTGACGCCCGCGACGCCGTCCCCGGCCTTCGGCCTCGGCGAGGTGTCCGACAGCGATCCGATCCAGATGTACCTGAACGACGTCTTCACCGTCACCGTGAACCTCGCGGGCCTGCCGGGCATTTCCGTGCCCACCGGGCTTTCCTCCACCGGTCTGCCGCTCGGGCTTCAGCTCATCGGCAAACCGTGGGAAGAGGGCGATCTGCTGAATATCGCGCATTCACTGGAAGGTGCAGCGGGCTTTGTTTCCAAGCCCGAGAAATGGTGGTAAGGGACAGTCTGACTGACCCTTACGGAGCTTCGCGATGCGTCGTGCCTCACCCCGTGTCTTTGTGACATTTGCATCTCTGGCCGCTCTGGCCGCCTGCCAAACCGCCGTGCCCGACAGTGGTTCGGGGGTGGGGTTCGGCTCCTATGCCGATTATCAGGCCCAGAGAGAGGCCGAACTGATCGCCCATGGCGAAGGGGCGGGCAACGGTTCCGTGAGCGTGTCCTCGGCCGCAGCGGCGCTCGACACGCAGGCGATCTCCAACGAGGCGCTCGAAGGCATTGAGGCGGCGGAAAGCGGGGCGACCAGTGCCCCCGCCGCGACAGGCCCGGCCCCCGCGGCGGTCTCCAACGCCATGGGAATTTCGGCCGAGAACAGCTTCGATGCCGTGTCTTCCGAGCGCTCGATCGAAGAGGATGCCGCCCTCGTTGCCGCCAACAAGGAAGCCTATGTCACGATCCAGCCGACGGCCCTGCCGTCGCGGCCCTCATCGGATGCGGGCACTATCGTAGAATTCGCGCTCTCGACCACCAACACGGTCGGTCAGGCGCTTTATTCGCGCCTCATTCCCGGGGCCGATTCCCGTGCGGCGCGCAACTGCGCGAAATACCCGTCGCCCGATCTGGCGCAGGAATATTTCCTGAAAAACGGCGGCCCGGAGAAGAACCCGCAGGGGCTCGACCCGGATGGTGACGGTTTTGCCTGTAGCTGGGACCCCGCGCCCTTCCGGCTGGCCGCCAAAGCCCGGCAGTAAGCCCTCATGACGTTGGTGATCCATGACCATCCCTCGCCGAATTTCGGCGAGCGGCGTGATGGCGCGCGTCCCGATCTCGTGGTGATCCATTACACGGCGATGGCGACGGCCGAGGCGGCGCTGGAGCGGCTTTGCTCGCCGGACTTCGAGGTCTCTGCGCATTACCTGATTTGTGAGCAAGGGCAGGTGTTTCGCCTTGTGGACGAAGACATGCGCGCCTGGCACGCGGGCGCCGGTCAGTGGGGCGAAGTGACGGATGTGAATTCGCGCTCGATCGGGATCGAACTGGCCAACCCCGGAACGGCGCCCTTTGCCGCCGCGCAGATGCAGGCGCTTGAAAGTCTTCTCGCGGATATTCTCTCCCGTCACGCGATCCCGCCTGAGCGCGTGATCGGCCATTCCGACATGGCACCGCTGCGCAAGATCGATCCGGGTCCCCGTTTCGACTGGAAACGGCTGGCTGTGCAGGGATTGTCCGTGTTTCCCGCCTCTCAGGGTGAGATCGAGCCCCATGAGGTTCGATTTGTGCAAGACTTGCAGCGCTTCGGCTACCCCGAAGCCCCGGTCGAAGCGCTGGTCTCTGCCTTCCGGGATCGTTTTCGCCCTCGTCATCACGGCCCGCTCGACGGGCGCGACATGGCGCTGGCCCGCGATCTTGCCACCCGCTTTCCCGCCCGCTTTCCCATTGACCGCCGCTCCCCTCTCGCCTAAGTCGCTCCCCGACGCGGATGGCCGGATAACCGCCGCTTCTCTTTGATGAGGAGGGGAGGAAAGTCCGGACTCCCTTGAGCAACGGTGCCGGGTAACGCCCGGCGGGGGCAACCCCAGGGACAGCGCCACAGAGAACAGACCGCTCCGCAAGACGGAGTAAGGGTGAAACGGTGGGGTAAGAGCCCACCGCGGGACGGGCAACCGGACCGGCACGGCAAGCCCCACCGGGAGCAATGCCAAATAGGGGTTTCGCGCGGGGTTCGTGTGCGGCAACGCAGACCGCCCGCAGGGTCGCTCAAGCCCGAGAAACCCGGGTTGGCAGCTTGAGCCGTCTGGTAACAGGCGGCCTAGAGGAATGGTTATCGAAGGGGCGCAAGCCCCGGAACAGAATCCGGCTTACAGGCCGTCCGCGTCGTATTTCACAAAGGTTGAAAGGCAGGGGCTTTGCCCCTCTTGGCCCATGGCCAATTCACTCCAGGATATTTCAGGACAAAAGAAACGGCAGGTCCGGGTGTTTTGCCCTGTTGGCAGAATGGGTGTTTCGTCGCACTATGCGTGGAAAGATTTGTCAGCATAGGGAGTTGCCCAATGAGTTTCGTGAAAACCCTGACCACGCTCGCCATCGGTTTTGCCGCAGCGAAAGGCGTTGAAAAAGTCAAGAAAATGGGCGGCATGGAGGGCGTGCGCGAAGCCATGCGCCAATCCGGCGCGCCGGGCGGCATGGCCGATCAGATGGGCCAGATGGCGGAGAAATTCGGCTTCCCCGGCGGCGCGGATGCGGTGCGCGACATGATGGGCAAGTTCGGCAATCAGGCCGCCGATATGTCGGAAGCGACCGAAGCCGGGCTCGGATCGCTGTTCTCGGCCATGTCCGGGGCGGCGGCGACGGGGATGACCTCAATGTCGGACATGTTCGAATCCGTGACCAAGGGCACGGCGGTCGGTGCGGCCTCCGAGGAGAACGCCAGGCTGATGATCCGGGCGATGATCATGGCGGCGAAGGCCGACGGCCAGATCGACGCCGAGGAGCGTACCAAGATTCTCGACGCGCTGAATGATGCCTCGGAGGAAGAGATTGCCTTTGTGCAGGCCGAGTTGGACGCGCCGGTCGATCCGATGGCCTTGGCGAAAGACGCCGGGACCACGGCTGCGGCACAGGTCTATGCCGCGGCTCTGATGGCGATTTCGGTCGACACCGAGGGCGAAAAAACCTTCCTCAAAGGTCTGGCGCAATCGCTGATGCTCGACGAGGCGAAACAGGCGGAGATCCATCTGTCGATGGGCAAGCCTGTGATCTGATCTGACGATCTTATGCAATCAGAAGGGCGGCCATGAGAGCCGCCCTTTGTCGTTGGGGCCGGGTCGTTTAAGCAGGCTGTTCCGCGCGGCTTTCCTGACGCAGCAGATAGAAGGACGCCGCCAGAATCAGCGCCGCCCCGAGCCACATCGAACCCGGCGGCACAAAGCCGAAGGCCATGACCCCGAATCCCACGTTGAGCGGCAGTTTCAGGTGATCGAAGGGCTGGAGATAGGCGGCATCGGCCACCGTATAGGCCTTGGCGATGGCATATTGCGCCAGAGCGGTCAGAAGCCCCGCCGCAATGAGGATGAGCGCCGTCAGCCCGCCGCTGAGCGCCACGCCCTCGCCCAGAGCCAGCGCAAAGTTCACCGGGCTCAGAAGCAGCAGCAGATAGACCGTCAGGCTTTCCGGGCTTTCGCTCCGGGTCAGGCGCTTGGTCAAAAGCGAGGTGATGCCCCAGAACAGCGCGGCTGCCACCGGATAGAGTGCATAGAGCGAAAACGCATCCGACCAGGGCGCAAGGATGATCATGCCGCCGACGAACCCGGCGGTGACGGCGAGCCAGCGCGCCGCGCCGGTCTCTTCGCCGAGGAACAGTCCCGCACCGAAGGTCACGAAGAAGGGCGAGAGCATGATCAGAGCAATCGCCTGCCAGATCGGCACATGGGCAAGCCCCGCGACCCAGAGCTGAACTCCGATCACGGCGGCAGCGACACGGGCGATATGAAGTGCGACATGGCCGGTTTTCATCGCGGACAGACCGTGGCGCACCACCCATGGCAGCGAAAACAGCAGCGCGATGGCATATTGCCAGAACGCCATGCGCGCGGAGGGCACATGCAGCATCATCGTGGCATATTGGGTCAGAAGGTTGATGACGGCAAAGAGCACACCGGCTGCGATCATCAGGAGGGCGCCGGAGCGGGCCGGGCCGAGATTGGTAAAGCGAGTCATGTGTCGTCCTTTCTTCACACATAACCCAAGGCACGAGGGCAGGGCGCACGCCGCCGCGAGACGGCAAAGCGGCCCTGTCATCTCTCTTTCATCCGGACTGTGACCGTCGGCTCCGGGATCGCACCGGATCTGCTATCCCAGCGTGTCGTGCACCGACGCGCGTGGCGCTCGCGGGCTGATCGGAGAGGCCCCATAATGAGGTCTCCGAAACACCGCCGGTGGGGAATTGCACCCCGCCCTGAGAGGTTCGCGGCCCGATTTGGCCGCCCGCTCTCCTTAGGCCCGAAGACCGGTCTCTGCAATCGCTCAGGGGTGCAGGGCCTCTGTGCAGCGTTTTTGGCTGGCGCTCGCGGAGGTTTTCTGAGAAAAGCCCATTGACTCGGAGACCCAAAGGCTTAAAAGGCGGGCTTCAAGGATTCCACGGGTTGGCCCGACCGCCCGTTGCACGAGATAACTGGAGTAACGAAAAATGGCGAAGCCGACGACGATCAAAATCCGTCTCAACTCGACCGCGGACACGGGCCACTTCTACGTGACCAAAAAGAACGCCCGCACCATGACCGAAAAGATGGTCGTAAAGAAATACGACCCGGTTGCGCGCAAGCACGTCGAGTACAAAGAAGGCAAAATCAAGTAAGCCCTTCCCAGACGACGAAATGCAAAAGCCGCGTGACCCGAGAGGGAAGCGCGGTTTTTTATTTGACCGGCCCCTCTCCCCCGCGGATCAGGTTTTGAGACCATCCAACGTAAGGAGAGAACCATGTTCGGATGTTATGACGACGACTTCAGAGAGCGGGAGCGGCCAGACAGCTCCTGCTCGTTGCCTTCCAGCCTGAGCGAGGCTCTGGCGGTGCGCACGCAGGAGATTCGCAAGAGCGTGCCCTTCACCGTGCGAGCCGCCATGCCGGCCGATACCGCGGAGATCGACGCGCTCTTTCGTGCCTCCTACGGTCAGCTCCTGAAACAGCATTATGCCGCCGCCATTCTCGACGCCGCTCTGCCTGCGCTCTTGCATACGGCACCGCGTTTGCTGAACTCCGGCACGTTCTTCGTCGCCGAGACCGGGGGGGGGGAGATCATTGCGGCGGGCGGCTGGACCCAGGCCACGCCCTTCGGCGGCGTCGGTCCGCGCGAGATCGGCCATATGCGGCGGGTCGCTGTGCATCCGGATCACGTCCGGCAAGGGATCGGTTCGGTTCTCGTGGAACATATCCTCGACAACGCCCGGCTGACCGGGGTGGAGCGGATGTGCTGTCTCTCGACGCTCACGGCGCGGGAATTCTATGAGGCGCATGGCTTCAGCGCCTCGGGGGACGTTGATCTGGCGCTGAAACCCGGTGTCTACCTGCCCGCGATCCAGATGGCCCGCGATTTGATCTGATCGCTCAGGCGATCGCCATCACAACGGCGCCGGTCGAAATCAGACCGACGCCGACCCACCCCAGCGGGCTCAGTTCCTCGCCCAGCACGAGCGCTGCGAGGATCGCGACGAAGACCACGGAGAGCTTGTCGACCGGCGCCACCTGCGACGCCTTGCCGATCTGCAACGCGCGGAAATAGCAGACCCAGGACGCCCCGGTCATCAGCCCCGAGATCGCCAGAAACCCCGCGCCTTTCGGGCTGAGGTTCGACAGCGGCTCGATGTCGCCCAGCGACCATGCAAACAGCCCCGAGGCGAGGAACACCACCCCGGTGCGCAGGAAGGTCGCGAAGTTCGAATTGATCTCCGTCACCCCGATCTTGGCGGTGATCGCTGTCAGCGCCGCGAAGAGGGCTGAGAGCAGGGCCCAGAATTGCCAGTTGTCGGTCATGCGCCTCTCCCGGATCGCCATAAAAAAGGGCCGGTCGAAACCGGCCCTTGTCTTCTGAGTATGCCCCGATCACTCGCGGTTGCCAAGGAACCGCAGCAGGAACATGAACAGGTTGATGAAGTCGAGGTAGAGGCTCAGCGCGCCCATCACGGCGGACTTGCCCAACCACTCTTCGTCCATCGCATGTGCATGGGCGATGTAGTCGGTCTTGATCTTCTGGGTGTCCCAGGCGGTCAGACCGGCAAAGATCAGCACGCCGAACACGTTGATCGCGAAGTAGAGCATGCCGGAGTGCAGGAACAGGTTCACGATCGAGGCCACGATGATGCCGATCAGACCCATGGTCAGGAACGCGCCCATGCCGGAGAGGTCTTTCTTCGTGGTGTAACCCACGAGAGACAGACCGGCAAAGGAGATCGCGGTCACGAGGAAGGTCTGGGCGATCGACACCCCGGTGAAGGCGGCGAAGATGTAGCTGATCGACAGGCCGAAGAGCGCTGCGAAAGCGTAGAAGAACAACTGTGCGCCGGCGGCGGACAGGCGGTTGATCGCGGCGCCGAAGGCAAACACCATGCCGAGCGGCGCGAACATCGCGATCCAGCCGAGAATGGTCGGGCGCAGCGTGATCGGATCGTTGAAGATCGACAAAAGCGCGTCATTGGAGCCCACGGCCCAAGCCACGAGCGCCGTCAGCAACACGCCAATCGACATGGTGCCATAGACCTTGTTCATATGGGCGCGAAGGCCGGCGTCGATCTCCGCCGAGCGTGCGCCGACACCAGCGTTGATCGTTCTGTAGTCAGCCATTGAAAGGTATCTCCTGTGCGTCAAAATCCCTGTGCCCCCGCGACATGCGGAGGTGTCCCTTCCGATATTGGCAGGCGGGGTGCGGATTTCAACCCGTGGAAAACGGAAAACGGACTGTTTTTGTCGGCCGCGTCTGTTTTGTGGGCGGTTGGCCGTCCGGCGGCTTGGTCTATGAAAAACAAAGAAAAACCGCGATGCAGGGGAAGCATCGCGGTCAGGCGCGCGGGGACGGGCGGGCGGGGAAGGGTGGAGGTGCGGGACAAGCTGTCGCGGTCATCCGGGGTTATTTGCTCCAGTGGCGCGGCGCATCCCAGACCGGGCGCTGGCTTTCGGCCAGAACCTCTTCGCGGGTCAGGCCGATGTCGTCGAGCAGCGCGTCGTCGAGGGCGGCCAGGGCACGGCGTTGACGCGAAATCTCGCGGGCTTTCATGAAACGGGAGAACAAGGAGGGGGCGCGACGCGCGCCGGAGGGGCGGGACAGGGTCTGGATGGGCATCGTGTCGTCCTTAACAAATGGTGAATGTTTACGGGGTATGAATCATTTCCCTTGATATGTATCGTTGATCGTGTTCAATAAGTGAAATGAATGATTGTTGATCATCACATCACGGGACATGATATGCCGCGCAATCTCGATCTGACCGCCCTGCGTTCCTTCGTCACCGTCGCCGATTGCGGTGGGGTGACCCGCGCCGCGGGCGCGCTCAACCTGACGCAATCCGCCGTGTCGATGCAGCTCAAGCGGCTGGAAGACAGTCTCGACGTCAAGCTTCTCGACCGCAGCGCGCGCAAGATCGCCCTGACCGCGCCGGGGGAGCAACTCCTGTCCTATGCGCGCCGGATGCTCGAACTCAACGACGAGGTCTTCAGCCGGTTGACCGCCACGGAATTCGAGGGCGAGATCGTCTTGGGCGTGCCGCATGACATCGTCTACCCCTCGATTCCGCTGGTGCTGCAACATTTCCATGCCGATTACCCGCGCATGCGCGTCAATCTCGAATCCTCCTTCACCACCCGGCTCAAGGAAAAATTCGCCCGCGGCGAGTGCGACATGATCCTGACGACCGAGGACGATCTGGACGCGGGCGGCGAGACCTTGGTGGAACTGCCCCTCGTGTGGATCGGCGCGCCCAATGGTGTGGCCTGGCGGCAACGTCCGCTGCGGTTGGCCTTTGAACACCGCTGCATCTTCCGCAAGAGCGTGCAGGAGGCATTGGACAATGCGGGCATCCCGTGGGAAGTCTCCATCGAAAGCGACCAGAGCCGCACTATCGAGGCCTCCGTCTCGGCCGATCTCGCGGTGCATGTGATGCTCGAGAATACTGCGCCGCCCTATTCCGAGCCGATCCAGCACGGTGGTGCTTTGCCAGAACTCGCCTCGAAAAAGATCAATCTCTACATGTCGGAGCAGATGAAGGGCGAAGCGGCGGAGCGCCTGCGCGACCTGATCTGCCAAGCCTACCGCAACCACGCCAGCGCAAGGTTGGCGGCGCAGTAGGGGGGGGCGATGAATGGCGGGAATGAGCCGATTCTGTTGAAAAACTGATGTTTGCGAGCGCAGAATTTGCGGTTCCCGAATGGGCGT
>NZ_LRUC01000041.1 GCF_001550095.1 Celeribacter ethanolicus
TTTGTGGTTCCAGCCAAAACCTTTGACGTTCCGCAGATGCAAAAAGCACAGACCAAACCCCCAACTCCTCTTGGCCGTTGTCAGCGCGACAAGCCAATCGGCGATCAGCTCGTTCTCAGCTCTGAGCGTCGGCTGATATCGATAGCACGTCTCACTGATGCTGAATGCTCGGCAGGCCAAAGCAATGCTGACGGACCGGTGCCGAACCGCCCACTCGGCCATCTCTCTGCGTTGAGACGGCCTTACCACTTTTTTCCAAGCGCTTCCTTCAACAGGTCGTTTTGCATGCTCTTCTCGGCATACATGCGCTTGAGGCGCTTGTTTTCCTCGTCGAGCTCTTTCATCCGCGCCATCAGGCTCGCATCCATGCCGCCATACTTCGAGCGCCATTTGTAAAAGCTCGCCGAACTCATCCCATGCTCACGGCACAGATCCGCAACCGGCACACCGCCTTCGGCCTGTTTCAAAATACTCATGATCTGAGCGTCGCTGTATTTCGATTTCTTCATCAGAATCTCCTCTTTTATCTTTCGAGAAAATTCTACTTTCAAACGCCCCTAAATTTCGGGGGGATTACCGTAAGCCTTGAGGATGCGATAGACCGAAGCCTCTGATACAAAATACTTTTCCGCATCAGTGAACTGCACGGCCAATTCGCGGGGCGACAGATCGCTTTCCAGCAGGGCCAGATCCTTGATCTTCTCGCGAACCGGCTCGGGAATGCGGTTCCAGACCCGTGACGGCTTGGGACTACGATCCTCAAGTGCCTCAGGTCCCCCGGCCAGATACCTGTCATACCAGCGATAAAATGTGGTCCTCGGGATGCCCAGCTTGTCTAGGGTGCGTTTGGTTGGCAGATGCGATCCTTCGACCAAGCGGATGATCTCAAGCTTCTCGGATGCGGGATACCTCATGCGTCTCGCCTCAGGGCGCACAGGCACATGGCAGACCATCCTATTTGGCCTCTCGGGCGGGCTGATCCCCTGCCCCGCCGCGATCACCGTGTTCATCCTGTGCCTGCATCTGGACAAGGTTGCGCTCGGCCTCACCTTGGTCAGCGACTTTTCCATCGGCCTCGCCGCCACGCTTGTCGCGGTTGGTATCGTCGCCGCGCTCAGTCTGAAAGCGATCTCCGCCCGCACCTCGCGCTTTGATGCGCTTATGGCGGCCGCCTGGCTCTCCGCCACCTACCATTTTCATACAGTTACGTTCAGACCCATTCAGCGTCAGATGGCGCTGTTTTTGTTTGATTATCTGCATTCGTTGTTGATATTAGGACTTCTTCGATTACACTCATTTCTGTTCATTAGGTGGTATGAAATGTGGTATATTCATGGTTCTGCATAGCGGCAAACTGACCAAGAATCTGGTGCGAACGCTTGGCTCCGGTCGGCACGGCGACGGGAATGGACGCTATCTCGTGCTGGACCCGAGCGACGCACGGCGCTGGATTGTGCGCGTCACCGTCAAGAGGCAGCGGAATCGGGAGGGCAAACCCCTGCGTACCGATTTTGGTTTGGGTGGCGCGGACATTGTGACGCTGAACCAAGCGCGCGACCGTGCCCTCGAATATCGCCGCATGGCGAAACAAGGCCTCAACCCGCGCTACAATGTCCGCCAAGAGGTGCCTTGCTTCGAAGAGATCGCCCAGCAGGTTCACATTGAGCGCCTGCCAACGTGGAAGAACCCCAAGCACGGGCAGCAATGGATCAACACGCTCGCCGAATATGCTTTCCCGAAGATCGGGCGCTTGCCGGTGTCGGAGGTCGGGCAGCCCGAGGTGTTACAGGTTCTGCTCCCGATTTGGACCGAGAAGCACGAAACGGCCAAGCGCGTGGCGCAGCGGATCAAGGCCGTGCTGGATGTGGCAAAGTCGAAGGGCTTCTACACAGGCGAAAATCCCGTCAGCACGATCCGCGATGCCAAGGTCTTGCCGCGCGTCAAACAGAAGGTTCAGCACCACAAGGCGATGCGCTGGCAAGATGTCCCCGCCTTCTACGCGGATCTCGCTACGCGGGACGCTACGGCGGCAAAGGCGCTGATGTTCACCTGCCTGATCACACTCGAAGAAGCGCGGGCGGCAGGGTTCCTTCGATGACGGGTTCATTCAAATCCTTCGTCCGCGCCGCGAATGTGAAGGCAGGATCGACGGGGAAAACGTCGATGGGCGGGATCGAGGCCCATGCCAAACGGCTCGACAAGACCTCGTTGCTGCGCCGTGTCCGCGCACTTGACCCCTTGGCATGGTCGAAGATGGGAGCGGGCATCAACGCGGGCGGTTGCGACCTCTGGGATGCCTTCAAGCGGCACAAGGAAGAGACCGGCGCGGTTGAACGCGGTGGTTCGTCATTGGCCCTGCACATGCTGGTGGGCGTGTCGCGGGAATGGCTGGAAGAGGACGGGCGCGATGCGCATTCAGCAGAGAACGACCGCATCCAGCGGCTGTTCGATGAAGCCAAGGCTTGGGCGGAAAGCTGGGCGGGCGAAGGCTCGGTCATCCACATGCGCTTTGATCTGGACGAGCAAGGCAGCGGCAACGTCGATCTGGTGGTCGTGCCGGTGCGTATGCAGCGGCGCAAGTCTCGCAAGAACGCGGCGGCCAAGGAGGTGCTGACGATCTCGACGCGGATGGCGAAGGAAGAGTTGCGCAAAGCGATGAAGGCCAAGAATTCCGGTCAGGCGATGCAGTCGAGCTGGAATGCTTGGTGCAAGGACCGCCTCGATCTGCGGATTGAGCGCGGGAAGAGTTCAGATCAAACACGAAGAAAGCACATCCATGCCGATATTCTGCGCGCGGAAGGCGACAAGCAGCGGGCCGAACATAACGCGGCCATGGCGGCGGTGGAGGTCGAGAAGAGGCAGGCCATCGCGCGGGCGGAGGCTGAGGCCAAGGCCGCCAGCGAAGCGCTGTTTCTCTGGGCGAAGGCGGCTAGTGGTCCCTATCACGGGCTGCTTCTAGAGGATATGAGCGAGGCCGAAGAGCAGGCCTATGACCTGCATCGCATGGTCGTAGGCCGCTATCGCGGAGCGCTGCGTGCAGAGCGCGATGGGCGGCTTTACCCCGAGCAAAGCCGCTTCCTGTCGGAACTGCGCAATGCCGAACCGGACCCCGATCGCTATGTCGCGGCGGCCCTGACCGAGGCAGTCAGCGGCGCGAGCATCGGCCTCGACATGATCCAGCGGATTTCAAAGTTGATGCGGCGGCTGTTGCAGCGCATTGTTCAAGCCGTCGATGCGCATCTGTTGCGCTATTGGACGCGCGAAGATGGCGGGCATAAATGGGATGTGACTACCGCACGGCTGTGCTTAGGATCGGCGGAACTGGTTGATCTGGAAGCGCGGACGGAGCGCGAGGCCGAAGAGCTGCGAGTGGCGGAACCTGTCTATCGTAGTTTATCTGAGAGAGTGGGCCGACTTGATCCGTAATCCATCAAGCTGTAGCGATCGGGACATTTTTTTGTTAAAAATAGCTTTGGAGGCTGGTAAGATTTCACTTCAGTTCAGCCTGGACGCACAACGCCCAAAACCAACAAAATTTGGGCAACTGAAGTGACCGCCGCCATATATAAAAACAACAAGACAAATCCGGATAGTCGTTGCCACATTTTTGCGTCTTTGGGATTCGGTATTCTGGATGCCTCCAATAGAAAAAGGCCACCAACAACTACATTAGCTACCGTAAGTGCCATCCCGATGATCGCAAGAGAGATACCAGCAAAAATACTTAGCATAATTGGCTCAATACCGAAGGGAATACTGATTGCGCCACTGGCATCGAATTGCTGTGCGATAGCTGAACGATTTTGCAATATGGCCCTGCCGGCGGTAAATGAAGTCGCTGCGATCAAATAGTTTCGAAGATGCGCAGCAACAGCGTTGGTAGTTTCAGATATCCTCATTATGACCTTCCATAAGTTGATCGGACATTTGGTTGCATCAGTGATATTCCACTTTTTAAGTGGTAACGCACTACCACTTATCCGGCGAGCCGGACCGCTCCGCTTAAGTTGTGCGCCCTGCGGGGCGGGTTTGCGCTACTAATAACGGAGATTCGATATTCATTCATTGGTGATTTCTACCGCCGCCCCCGCCTTCCCCTGCCATGTGAGAGGCGATGTCAGGCGGGGCCGGTGTGTGCAACGGTAGCCGGAAAATCCACATGAGCGAGACGCGAAGGATCGAGCGATTGTGGGGTTTCTGGCGGGGTCTTGCCCTGCGATGTGACAATAGTGCTATAGCACTATCGCCCTATCCCGCCGCGCTCAGACCTCCAGCACGAAAGCCGAATCGAACCCCACCTCCTCGCCCGGATATCCCCGTTGGTTCGTGACGAAGCGGATCGGGCCGTGATCACCTTCGACCGTCCGGCTCTCCCCCTCGTGGCTGTGGCCCCAGATCCATGTGTCTATGTCGAAGCCCCGAATTTCGTCCCAGAGATCGTTGGCAAACCCGTTGTTCATCGCGCGCTTTTCGTGACCGCCGATGGTGCGCCACGGGGCGATCAGCTCGCGCAGAGGCAGATGGTGGGTCATGACCACGGTCGGGCCATCGTGCGGGGTGCGCAGGGCGGCGAGGATCGCCGCCTTGTCCAGCGCGTGGCGTTCCAGCATGTCGTCGATGGCAAAGCGGGTATCGGGCCCGGTGCGAATGGCGCGGTAGTCCTGCATATAGGCCGAGACCATGATCCGCGCGAGGTCGTCGAACTCGGGGTAGAGTTGCAGATCCGTCCAGAGCGTCGCGCCGATGATACGGATACCCGCTATCTCGGTGGTCGCGCCATGCAGAACGCGGATGTCGAGGCCTTCGGCACGCAGTTCGGCAAGTTGACGATCTTCGTCGGCCAAAAGCTTCGACCAGACTGAGCCATAGGGTTCATGGTTGCCCCAGATCACCACCACCGGGCAGCTATATTTGCGCGCGGCTCGCGCTGAGATTTCCAGATGTCGTCCCCGCGTGTGCGTATCGCCCGCGATCAAAACCCCGTCCACTGGCGTAGACAGATCGGGCAGATCGAAGCCGCCCCAGAATTCGTCATGCAGGTCGCTCCAGACCAGAAACCGCGCCATATCGCGCCCTCTTTTGATCGTATGATAGTGCTATCGCCCTATATCACCATTACGCGCTTAGTGCAGGTAGGGCTGGATCGCATCCAGCGCCTTGGCCGATCCCATAAGGCTGAACCTGTGCGCCCGCCCGCCGAAGCCGACCTCAACCCATTTTGCCGCGCGGATGTTTTCGACGAACAGCGCGGTCGCACCCATGCCTGCGGTGGAATAGTTGTCGAACAGAACCTCACCGCCGCGCGCCTCGAAGTCCAGTGCCTCGCCGTTCGAAAAGGTGACCTGCACCCGCTCTCGTGACCCAGGAACCTGCCCGCCCAGCATCACCTTCACCGTGCAGTTATCGAAGGAGCAGGCCCCGTCCGGCCCCAGCCCGTTCACCTCGTCCGAGCGGATGATCCAGATTTCATCACCCATCTTACGGCGCGGGCTGACATCGCCCGTCGCATTGGTGAAGGTCCAGAATTCGGCCCCGCCTTCCAGCGATGCCTCGAAATACCAGCCCTCGGCCATGGCGGGGCTGGACAGCGCAATCAGTGCGGCAGTGAGTATGGCTTTCATGATTTCAGATCCTCCGGAGGAATATCGACGCCAACCTCGACCAGCGCCTGAATGATCAACTGGCTCATGGTGATGCCGCGTTTCAGAGCTTCGATCCGCAGCGCCCTGTGGCCCTCGGCGCTGATGTAGAACGAGGTGTGTTTCTGCTCGCGCGGCCCGGTCATCGGTAGGGGCTGGCCAGTCGCAGATTGGCGAAGCTGTGGATCAGGGTCGTGATGGCTTCCGGTGTCAGGCCATGCTCGACGAAAGTTTTATCCTCAAAACCGATCCGGATGTTCAGTCCGCCCTCCGGGTTCACTGCCAGCTCAAAATACGCACCATTGCACGGCGCGGCGAGCTTACGCGGGCTGGACCATTCCACAACCTCATCTGTCGGAACCAGTTTACGCTGAACACCGATGCCGCTGTCCTCCAGAATGTCGATCAGCAGATCAAGCATTTCGGCGGCAGGCTCGTTGTCCTCGACCGTCCGAGGGGCAGTTGCATACTCGATCCAGCTTGGCTCAAGGAGTGGCTGCACCAGCGACCTGAGCCGCCGCTCCACGCCCTTCGGGTCATCCAGCGTCAGCGATACCATGCCTGCCCTCCACTCTTCTTCCCACGCAGTACAAAAAACAACACCGCAGCCAGCCCAAGGAACATCGCGATCAAAGGGAGCATGACGAGAACGCCGATGAAGTCACCGCGAAACAGAAAGTTAAAGGCAATCAGGATGAATGGCAGGGAAAGTGCACCCACGAATATTACAGTCTTTGGTATGGCTGCACCCTGTCTGGCACCGCAGCCGGTGCAGATCGTGGCGTCGGGCGGGATCTCGGTCATGCAGTGGGGGCACTGGGGCATGGGTATTCTCCAACTCGTCGAATGTATGTTAAAACAGGTAGAGTTAAAAGCGTCAAAGCACAATAGCATTGTGCATGAAGACGACGCCCAAGAGCCCCCTGAGAGACATCGTTGCGCGCAACATGCGCAAGCTGCGCGCCGATCGTGGCTGGTCGCAGGAGTATCTGGCGAATAAGGCCGGGCTGAACCGGACCTATCTCAGCGCTGTCGAGCGCTCGGAGCAGAACATCTCGATCGACAATCTGTATCGGGTGGCCGAGGGGTTGGGCGTTGAGGCTTGGATGCTGCTGAAGCCTTGAGGCCTGTCCCCCCGTGCGAACGGGCATCATCTTGATCAAGTGCCTTGGTGCTTAAACGCCAGAAGAAATAACCCAAAATGGGATAGTCCTCAAGCAGGATTATCCGAATTCCGGATTTATTCGGAGTTCAAGACATGGGAAGAACCCTACGCAGTCCGGGGCATCTGGCCCTCATGGCGGCATTGAAGCAGGCGCGGTTGGACGCTGGTCTAACACAGACCGAGTTGGCAAATCGCCTAGAACGGCCTCAGTCCTTCGTCGCGAAATACGAGAATGGCGAACGGAAGGTGGAGGTCGTCGAATTCGTCCAGATTGTGAAAGCGATTGGTTGCGATGGTCGTATGATCTTAGACGATGTGGCGCGGGCGGAACTGGGTGCCTGATACAATCACTGGTGGGTTCAATCCGTTGAAACCGCTAGAAAATGAATAACAATAGGTAAGACGACTCGTCATCGGATAAGGCGAGATTTGAGGGTTTTGAGCGGATGCAGCTGCAAGAATTGTTGAACGCGGATCGCGAATCTGTGCGGAGCGAGCGTGAAAAGGGCGATTACTTCGAACGGCTGGTCCGCGTCTGCTCAGCGACAACAGCGCCTGCTACATCTCCGGTGATTTGGCCGAAGGTTGGAAGGGCAAAACATGAAGCATAGCCTGTTCTCCATCTGCTGTGCTACCGGAAGTGTCCCCGCTTGGGGCTAGATTTTCCACTCTTTAATCACAGAGGCGGGCTGGATGCGTTTGGCAATTTTATCAGCGCTGCTGGAACGTTGTTCCCAATGGCGCTGTACGGTCTCTATTCGTTACCGCCTCTACGCCAAGCCTCCAACTTTTCGGCGGTATCTTCAGGGCCCATGAACCAATAAACGTTCACCGGTACAGAAGGAAGCCATCCTGGCCGAGGACATCCTCGCGATGGTGGCCACCCTGCCCTACGACCTGCGCGGACTGCGTGATCGGGCGATCCTGCTTTTGGGGTACGCCGGAGGCCTCAGACGTTCCGAGATCGTCAGTCTCGATGTCCACAAGGACGATACAGCAGACGGCGGCGGCTGGATCGAAATCATGGAGAAGGGCGCCCTGCTCACCCTCAATGCCAAGACCGGTTGGCGTGAGGTTGAGATTGGGCGGGGATCCTCCGAACAGACCTGCCCGGTGCAGGCCCTCGAACAGTGGCTGCACTTTGCCAAGATCGACTTCGGCCCGGGCTTCGTCCGCACCTCGCGAGATGGCAAGGGCGCAACGGAGACGCAGTTGAACGACAAACATGTCGCGCGCCTGATCAAGCTCACCGTCATGGACGCCGGTATCCGATCCGACCTGCCAGAGAAAGAGCGGCTTGCCCTGTTTTCCGGCCACTCGCTGCGCGCGGGTCTCGCCAGTTCCGCCGAAGTCGACGAGCGCTATGTCCAGAAACATCCGGGCCACGCCAGCGCCGACATAGACCCGCCGCTATCAACGTCGGCGGGATCGGTTCCGGGTGAACCTGACCAAAGCCACAGGGCTGTGATCCCCTGCCCTACCCCACGATCTCCATCAGGACCGCCGCCGCATCCGGGCGCTTGTCCAGCGAAGTCGCAATCTGTTCACGCCAGCGCGGGCCCCGCTCCATCGCATCTTCATATGCCTCGCGCAGCTCGTCTGGCCGGGTCTCCGCCAGCACCTCGATCAAAAGCGCGGCCTGCGCGCGATCCTTCTGCGCCTTCAGACGATCCGCCGCCCGCCGCCGTTCAGCCACGATCAGCTTATGAATCGCATAGCGTTCCGGACGTGGGATTTGCACCAGAACGCCCGAGCGATAAAGGCTCACCGCCGGGATCGGATCTTCGATCAAGTAATCGAGATGCCGCAGCGCCATGGCGCTCACCCCCAGCGCGGGCAGATCGCGCAGGCTTTCTTCCCCCTGCGCAGGCATAAGGAATTCGACCAGCGTCTCACCGCTGCTCTGCGTCCAGCGCCAGGTGCGCGCTGGGTCAAGCGAAGGGCTCGGTGCAAATTTCAGGGATTTGAACACCTCTTCGAGCGGCGTCTCGACCCGGTCACCGATGGCAAAGGAGAGCCGTTCAAAACTCGCGATGTCCATATCGCCGGTCTGAGCCAGAGCATCCGTGCCCAACACCACGCCAAGCTCGCCCTCGTAATGGCGAAACGCGACCGTGCCCACCAACGTCCCGCCGAGGCGGAAGACCCCCGTGCGCGCAAAGGCGTTGAGCAGGCTACCGGTGGTTTGATCGGTGGGTGTGTAGCCCTCCGCCCGAAGAAGCCGGACAAGGCGTGTACGTTCGCGACGACGGGCCTCCCGCGTCTCCTTGAGCGCCCCCAGGCGTGCCAGACGATCACGTAACTCCGGGCTGTCGGGGCCGATGTAGCGCTGCGCCATATCGGAACCGACGCGGAATTTGTCGTACCAGAACACCCGTCCCTTCACGGTCACACGCGTGGGGGTGCCAATGATCTCTCCCACCTGCTCATCCTGAGCGAGACGGAGAAGATCGTGATAGGCGGCGATGCCGATGGGCGTGTGAAAGCGTGGCATAAGGCACTTATACAGCAAAGTTTCGAAACGCTGTATAACCGATTTTCATTCGCTATACAGCATAATTTTCAATTGATGTATAACGATCTATTCCCTCGGAAAAGCTCCGAATGCTCTACGCACCACCTCCGCTGCGGGCTTTTCCGTCCTATCCCTGCGTATGAGACCAAAAGCGCTTTGTTGCCGCCGCACCCATGGCTTTACCCCTACCGCCTGAGCATCCACATTCAAGAAGGAAGCAGAGCATCACCCCCTTGGGCCTCTGAAAGCACCGCAAGCCGTTTCTCAAGCATCTTCGCCTGCCCCCATTCGGAGCCGGGAAAGCCAAACACCGCGTTATAGGAGCTTGCTCCGATCTCCGTGATGACCACCGGCTTGTCGCCGACCTGCGCCTGAACTGCGACAAGGCGTTCTTCGCCCCCCCTCTACAGGCGCATAATCGAAATAGCTTACCAGATCGAACTAATCGGCCATGATTGCGGCACTTTCCGCCTTCGCCCAGCCGACCGTCAGCGCCAGATCGGGCGCAATCCGCCGCGCCACGGCGGTGATGGAGCGCAATCACGCCTCAACCTCCCCTGCCCCGTGCAGGGCAAAATCGAGATCGGCCTCGTTTTTCAGGTAGACAAAACTCACCGCCGCGGACGCGTTCGAGATAGAGCACATCTTCCGGTGTTGTCCCGTTAAGCATGGGACAGTTTCTTATTACAATATCTAGTTACAATATGTGGACATAGTTCGGAATGATGCAGAAACAGTTCATCAGCTACAGACGCCACCGCTTTCCACCGCAAATCATCGCTCATGCGGTCTGATTGTATGTTCGTTCAACCTGAGCCTCCGCGACGTAGAAGAGATGCTGCTGGACCGAGACATCGACGTTGCCTATGAGACCATCCGGCGTTGGGTCCTAAAATTTGGGCCGCAGATCGCCCGGAACTTACGCCGTCGCCAGCCCCGCCCCGGCGATATCTGGCACCTCGAAGAGCTTGTCGCGGTGATGTCGAAGCGTAAATTTTGGCCTAGCGTGCCGTCGATCAGAACGGGACCGTGCTGGAGGAAATCCTTCAGTCTAGACGTAACAAACTCGCCGCAAAGCGCCTCTTGAGATCTCTGATCAAGCGATTTGGGCTGCCCAAGAGGATCATCACCGACAAGCTGCAGTCCTATGAAGCCGCGAAACGAAACATCGCGCCGGGACTGAACTGGAGCACCGTTCCCATAAGGATTTGAATAATCGAGCTGAAAACAGCCACCTACCATTCAGAAAACGCGAACGCTGCGTACAAGGATTTCGCTCGCTTGGCGGATTGTAGAGGTTTGTTCCCACTCATTCGCCAACTCGAAATTGCTTTTCCGTCCCATCCCGTAGCCGCACTGCCATGGCCATCCGATTTCATCGGCTGGAAGCGTTCAACATCTGGAAGATCGCAGCCGGGCTTGTTTAACTTTCCATTAAGCAAACCATCTTCAGCCGCACACTAATTAACGTGACACCCCCTAGAACTCATTTATCCAAAACATCCCTGAGCCAAACATCAGGTGACGCTGACATATTCACACGAGCCGGGAAGCCAAGAGCTTTGTGAGAGTACCAATTCCCGTTTGCACACACCTTTTGGCAAGACGCTCCCACCATTCGGTAGGCTCGTTCGGGCCTCTCCAAATGCCTTCCAATATAAAGCGGACAACGCCTCCGGGATTGTCTGAATGACTGAAAGCTATGGAATAAATATCGTGACCCAGCAGAAGCGCAAAACCCTTCGTCTGAAAATGCCGCAATGGCAGGGAGGCAATCTCCCAGCTTATCATTTTGGCTCCGAACTTTTGGCCTGGCTCGCTCTGCAAAACGATAATCCGGTCGCCAAAGTGGCGATTGACACCCCGAACGATGCGCCGCTGCGCTGCCACTCGAAGAGGGCATTCTCGCAAAGTCGATTTTGCTGAAACAACATCGTGCGGCACGTGAGGCCATTGAGGCAGAATCCCCGGATCGTCTCGTCGTCTTCGGCGGCGACTGTTCCGTCAACCTCGTACCCTTTACTTATCTGAATGAGCGCTACGATGGTGATGTGGCAATTCTTTGGGTCGTCTCACACCCGGATATCATGCCCCCGCACAATTTGAGCGCGCCCACGCCATGGTCCTCAGCAACTTGCTGGGGCAGGGCGACGAGGATTTGTCCAGCCTCATGCGTCGCAAATTTGATCCGGCCCGCGTTGCCTATGCCGGGACGGACGACATGAGCGATTGGGAGCGCACCCGTTCTCGACTGGATCCGCTCCACGCGCCGCGCGTCATCTCGTCATCCACCTTGACCTCGACGTGCTCGACTCTGCGCTGTTCCGCTCGCTGCCTTTCAACAAACCGAGCAGCACCAACGTAGAATGGGCGACGACAGCGCACGGCAAATTTACAATCGATCAGGTCGTACGTCTACTGCAAGATGTTTCGAAAGAAATCGGCATCGTCGCGCTAGGCATTGCCGAACACCTGCCTTGGGAGGCAATGAACATGCGGGACATGTTGGGAAAGCTGCCGCTGCTGTCTGACTGATCCTTTTTAAAACCACCTGATGAGACGGAATTTCCGAAAATGCAGCCCCGTCTTTTTTGTGCACTGAAGAGGCGAACCGCGAAAACACAGACACAGTTCACAACTGTGAACTTAGCCTTACCAGCGCGCGCGATGCCTTCAGAACTTTACCCATTCTTGCATGGTAAGCTCCATTCACCTCGCGACTTCCGGCATGAATATCCGACCAGAGTTCACAGCTGTGAACCAAGGGCAAATAGGGCAGCGGGTTAAAACTTGGTTTCAAACACTAAAAAAGACACAAATCCGGCGCCACAGAGTCTAAACTGAAAACCAATCTAGACTCTAATCCATTCCAAAGCATGTCGTTTGAAAAGCCGGTTCACAGCTGTGAACTCATCCTTCCATCTGACACGCCACCAAACATTACGCCGCCTCTTTTCGCATAAGCGCCATAACCATCGGCCCGGAAGAGAAACCGCCATCCGCCGCTTTGGCGCTCAAGCTCCTCAGATACCCGCCCGGAGAGCGAATGTCGGAAACACGCTCGAGCATCGCCGCCAGAACGACCGAAGCCTCAACCGGCCCCATATAGCGTTTTGCTTCGTCCCAGGCGGACGGGGAAATACCCATCATAGGCCGAACCATCTCTGCGGCACGCACAAATTGGTGCCAGTGACGGATTACACCATCACTATAGCTCTGAATTTCGCGGCAGCCTCGCAAGACCAGGCCCAAGGGCAGGCTAGGCATCGGCATGTCCAGTTCCGGTGGTGCAAGATCCACTTCTACTGAAACCTCTTGTCCCTCACTTTCCTCCAGTTGATTGGGTAGGGCAGGGGAGACCACCCCAGCGTTTTTTGCCAATTCTTGGCGAAGTTCAAAATCATAAGACTCTTTATTTGAATTCTGATAGTGCTGCTCATTTTGAGACTCATTGGTGCTCATATTTTCTGAAACAGACGGCTCAAGAATATTGCGCGCGCGATCAAGGGCTGCATTCAGATCCGCCTCGATCAACTCCAGATCAGCCATATCCAATTTGCGGCGAAGGGTTCGCCCAGTGAGCGCCGCAAGATCTGAGAACTGGGTCCAAATCGAGAGGTCAGGGCGCACTTCCTCGCCATAGACGCTGAGAGACGCCAGATCGCGCCGCATGAGGCTCACAGCCTCCCTGAGACGCCGAAATGCCTCCTGTTCGGCCCTGATCCGTTCCGCAGCCTCACAGAACTCCTCAAAGCGCTGTGCGAGCGGGGTCAGATCAAAGCCATAGATGATCTTCTCCTCGCCAAAGCGGCGCACGTAGCGTTTACCATTGGGGCTGTCACGGCGGATCAAGACGCCGGCGTGGACCAGGCGGCCAAGATGGCGGCGCATCGTCGAGGCGGGCATGCCGTTCAGACGCTCACAGATCGACTTGTTCGACGGGTGCACGACCAGATTGCTGTCGTTGCCCCCCAAAATCGTCGCCTGATGAAAGCTCACCAGGGCCTGAAGCACGGTCATGTCACGATCGGTTAAGCCAAAAACCTCCCGCGCGGCGGACAGTTCGCGCAGAGCTTCCCATTTGTTGACGCCACCGGGGGGCAGCTCCGTGTTGGAGCGCGCCTGATGCTTCAAGATGACAGCATCAATGATTCGCCGAAACGGCGAGACGGGTGTGTAGGTCATATCTCATCACGAAGACAAAAAAATCCCGCTTCGCGAATCACTTTGGACTTGCGAATTCGAATGCGCGACACTACCTTGAAGGTGCTAGAAACAAGTTAGGGTCTCGTAGGGCGATGTCTTTACGGGGCCTTTTCTTTTGTCGGCTCGTGCCTCCTGTTTTGTTGTTTTCTGCTCGTCAGTCTTCGCCGCGTTCTTTCCAACGCGTGTGAAGTTCGGAAATCAAATCTTGGGCCTCGGCCATCATCCAATCGGCAAAGGCGCTGTCTTCCAGCGTGATCGCAAGCCCCTTGGCGGAGCGTTTCACCGCGCCTCCTCGGGCGCCGTCAAAGGTCAGAACCTGCTGTTGTTTTGATGCGGAGGACGTCGTCACGGGGGCGCGTTTCTTGCTGGCTTTATCGACCAACTTGGCCACCGCTTCAAACGCTGCGACCGAGAGATCGCCGGGCTCAGAGACCTGACCTTCGACAACCATCTCGACTTGCGCCCCGGTATAGACATCCTCAGCCGCCCGGATCAGCGGCTCACGATCCATCCCGACCTCCTCAATCGAACGCCCCAAGGCATCCCATCGCGGACGGCCGATGCCATGCGCCGGACCGATGGCCCGGATCAGATTTGAGCTCACCATCTCCACAATGGTCAACGCCATGGAGATCGAGGATTTCGTGACTGTCAACACCTCGGCAACCTGAGCCTGCGTGCCAAAGCCATTCTCAATAAGCTCTTGAGCAAAAAGGGCTTTTTCGATGTATGAAAGGTCGCGGCGTGCCATGTTCTCGGAGATTTGCGCGCGCACAGCGGCGGCGTCATCGAGATTGGCGACCAAGGCGCGCACCTTTTCGACCTTCTCGGAAGAGCGGATCGCTTCAAGACGGCGGCGGCCATAGACCAGCAGATACCGATCCGGCTCACTCGGGTGACGGCGCACCAGAATGGGCACGGTCTGGCCATTGGCCTCGATCGCATCGCGCAGATCGGCGACGTCCTCAGGATCGAGACGGTCGGACAGGCGATCATCCAAAACCTGTTCGGGATCGAGATCCCAGACCCGGTGACCATCGACGGCATCGCGGGCAGAGCGCAGGGCACGGTTGCTCGACATCATCGAGGTGGTGGGGGAGGGGGCTCCGGCAGCGGCAAGGCTGTCGAGCATGGACATCCGTTTTTTCTTGCCGGTGGTCATGAGCGCCCCCAGGTTTTCTGGATCAGATCCGCAATCTCATCGTTCACCGCATTCAGGCTTTCGACCGCGCGGTCGTAGGTGGAGCGGGTGAAGGCGGAGCGTTCGACCTCGTAAAGCGTCTGCTTGGTCAGGCCCGCATCCGAGATGGCGGTGGATTTGAGCATCGGCGCGTTGAGCACCGTGTCGCCGTACATGGTGCGCAGGAAGGCAACGATCCGGTTTTGCGGCGCGTCCGAGGGTTCGTAGCGGGTGAGCACATAGCGCATCCAGTCGTGAGACATATCGGCGCCGCTTTCGGCGATCACGTCCATCAGGTCTGCGGTCATGCGCAGGAACTGGGACATCGACATCACGTCGAGCATCTCGGGGTGAATGGTCACGAGCACGCCGGTGGACGCGGAAAGCGCAGACATGGTGAGAAAGCCCAACTGCGGCGGGCAGTCGATGACCACGACGTCATAGTCCTCATCGACCTGGGCGAGGGCTTCGCGCACCCGGAAAAAGAACAAACCGGCGTTGCCCTGCGACAGGGCGCGCGGCGTGTCATGTTCGAATTCCATAAGTTCGAGGTTGCCGGGGATCAGATCGAGATTGGGAATATAGGTCGGGCGAATGACGGAACGGATCGGCTCCGGGTCGTCATAGCGGATCGCATCATAAAGCGTGCCGCCGTCTTCGAGATCGAATTCGGGCTGAACGCCATGGAGCGCCGTCAAAGACGCCTGCGGGTCGAGGTCGATGGCCAGAACACGGTAGCCGAGAAGGGCGAGACGCTGCGCGAGATGGGCGGAGGTCGTGGTTTTGCCAGAGCCGCCTTTGAAGTTCATCACGCCGATGATCTGAAGGTGATCGCCTTCGCGCCGACCGGGAAGATAATCGCCCGGTTTGCGTGCTGTTTTTTCCAAAAGCTCCCGAAGCGCCTGAATATCATGTGCTGAATAGAGGCGGCGATTGCCCGGGGTCAGTTCGGGGGAGGGGCCTTTGCCATCGAGATGGAGCTTGCGAAGATAGGAGTCATTGACGCCCAGAAGGGCTGCGGCCTCGCCGGACATAAATTTGCGCATCTGTTTCGACGCGTCCGGCGGAAACAGGCTTTCTCGCTGCGAATGCAGTTGCGCGGCCAACGCTTCGGAGTGTTGACGAATGACCTCATTGAGGTCTTGGTGATTGGATGCACCGTCCGACATTGGACCTGCCCTTATTCTCATGCGCTCCGTTCCATTTCTGGACGGCTCGCTTACTTTGCTGCCCTCGTGTCCGCCCATCATGGTCGGAGCGTGTTCACGAAATTTGGCGTTTATCGCCTCTTTTCCGTGACTATTGCCGAAGATGTCAGATTCGTGCAAGTATTTTCTATATTTGGTGGTTTTGCCCCTAGAAGACACATCACTTCCCAGACCTACTTTTCTGGCCAGCATTCGTTACAGAGGGCGTCTCGACGCACGGATGGTGGGTCAGCCGAACTTACCCGCCCTCCTCCTTGCTCGAATAGGGCGCAAGTCGCGATACACCGGGGTCTGGGCGTAGCGGGCGTCCTGTCATCGGGAAAGCCCTCTGCGCACAGTTTTGGCGGTCGCAGATTTTGCAGCCCGCGCCAATCGGCGTGGCACTGTCCGGGTTCTTCAGGTCCAGCCCGCGGGAATAGACAAGCCGCTCCGCATGCGACAGATCACAGCCGAGCGCCACGGCGAATTCCTTGACCGGCGCGCCGAAGCCGCCCGTTCCGTGGCGTACCGTGCGCGCAACCCAGAGGTAACTGCGTCCGTCCGGCATCTGTGCCACCTGCGTCAGCACCTCGCCGGGGCGCGAAAAGGCCGCGTAGACGTTCCACAGCGGACACGATCCGCCGATGCGCGAAAAGTGAAAGTCGGTCGCGGACTGGCGTTTGGAAATATTGCCCGCACGATCCACCCTGATGAAGAAAAACGGCACGCCGCGCGCCGCGGGCCGTTGTAGGGTGGACAGCCTATGGCAGGTCGTCTCAAACCCCACCCCGAACCGATGGGCGAGCCGCTCGATGTCATAGCCTTCGGCCTCTGCCGCCTCAAGGAAACTGCCGTAGGGCAGGATCACAGCCCCGGCAAAATAGTTCGCCAAGCCGATACGAAGAAGCGCGCGACCGTCGTCACTTTCCATCTCGGCCTCCTCAGCCAACCGGTCAATCAGGCTCCCTTGTTCCAGAAACCCAAGCTGCGTCGCCATCTGGAAGGCCCGCTGCCCCGCTGTCAGTTGCGATGACAGATGCAAGACGCCCGCTCCCGGATCGAAACGGCGCAGCGCGCGCCTGTCATCTTCCAGCACCACGCGAATACCGTGTCGCCCGGCAAGACGGTCAATCAGCCCTTCGGCCATCCGATCGTGGCGCAGCCCACGCCCGATGCTCTCGGCCGCCTCGTCCAAGGTCGGCACATAGTTATGCTGTTCGTAGAACCAATCGCGTACCGCCTCAAAGGGGGCAGGTCCTGCCCCCAGTTCGCCGGTGATGCGCCCGTTCATCAGATCCATGCGCTCCGCACTCTCGCGCAGCCGGGCGTGCGTCGCGATGATGGCGCGGGCGACACCCGGCATGTTGGCCGCGATCTCGCGCACCTCCGCCAGCGATGCGCCTGCCCCCTGATCGGCCAGAGCCGCCCTCAGATCGGGGATGAGGCGCGCCTCTTCGGCCTCGGAGAAGAGCTGCACATCCAGCCCGAAGACGGCATTCAGTTTCAACAGCACGGGCACAGTCAATGGCCGCTGGTTACGCTCGAGCTGGTTGAGATAGCTCGGCGAAATCTCCAAGGCGCGGGCGAGCGCTGCTTGGGTCATGCTGCGCTCTTCGCGCAGCCGGCGCAGGCGGACGCCCATGAAAGGTTTTTTCATTTCTTGATCCTTTGCAACATTCGCAATTCAAAAACCATTCCTTCGCAAACCTACGCGTTTTCAGTAGTTTATATCGACTCCATCGTTGTGAAAAGCTGTCTTTGCTAATTTTGCGAAGTTCGGTTTTCACAAACCGACAGATGGAGCCCCTGATGTCCCAGACGCCCGATGGTCAGCCAGATGATCCGACTGTGATGGTTGAAATGGTCTTTCCCGAACAGGCGAACCACTACGGAACACTGTTCGGCGGCACGGCTTTGTCGCTGATGGCGCGGGCCGCCTTTGTTGCCGCCACCCGCAGGGCGCGTGGGGCGGTGGTCATGGCGCGCTCAGAACGGGTGGATTTCACTACACCTGTTCAGGTCGGGGAGCTTTTGGAGCTCCGGTCCGAGATTATCCGCATCGGCCGCAGCTCCATGAGTGTCGCCGTCACCGGCATCGCTGAAGAGATGGACACCGGAAATCGCCGCGAAGCCCTCAGGGGACGGTTCGAGATGGTGGCCGTGGATGCATCGGGGCGCCCACGCGCCCTTGCTGAAAGACTTTAAAGAAGGAAGAGACTGTATGAAGACGCATGACGTGCGGAGCTATAAATCCGCCGAACATCTGGCCCGCGAAGACCAATTGGCCTGGAAGATCGCAGAGGTGGCCGCCGACCCGGTCGCCGTGGCCCCCGAGGTGATCGAGATGATCATCAATCGGGTAATCGACAACGCCGCTGTCGCCGCCGCCTCGGTGGCGCGCCGTCCGGTGGCCTCGGCCCGGGCGCAGGCGCTGTGTCATCCCTACGCCCCCGGCGCGACCGTTTTTGGCATGCCGACCGACACCCGCGTCAGCCCGGAATGGGCCGCTTGGGCCAATGGTACGGCGGTGCGGGAGTTGGATTTCCACGACACCTTCCTGGCCGCCGAATATTCCCACCCGGGCGACAATATCCCACCGGTTCTGGCGGTCGCGCAGCATGCTGGCCTCTCTGGCCTTGATCTGATCCGAGGGCTGGCGACCGGCTATGAGATTCAGGTCGATCTGGTGAAGGGCATCTGCCTGCATGAGCACAAGATCGACCATATCACCCATCTCGGGCCGTCGGCTGCAGCCGGGATCGGCACTGCGCTGAAGCTGCCGGTCGAGGTGATCTATCAGGCGATCCAGCAGGCGCTGCATGTGACGACCACGACGCGCCAGTCGCGCAAGGGCGAGATTTCCTCGTGGAAAGCCTATGCGCCCGCCTTCGCAGGCAAGATGGCGATCGAGGCGGTGGATCGTGTGATGCGCGGCGAAGGCGCGCCCAGCCCGGCTTGGGAAGGCGAGGACGGCTTTATCGCATGGCTGCTGTCGGGGCCCGAGGCGGTCTATCACGTGCCGCTGCCGGAGAAAGGCGAGGCTAAGCGTGCGATCCTCGACACCTATACCAAGGAGCATTCGGCGGAATACCAAAGTCAGGCGCTGATTGATCTTGCCCGCCGCATGGGACCGAAGATCGGCGATCTGTCCAAGGTCCAATCAATCCTGATCGAGACCTCGCATCACACCCATTACGTGATCGGCACCGGGGCGAATGACCCGCAGAAGATGGACCCCACGGCCTCGCGTGAGACGCTGGACCATTCGATCATGTATATCTTTGCGGTCGCGCTCGAAGATGGCGGCTGGCACCACGAGAAAAGCTATGCGCCGGAGCGCGCCCGGCGGCCCTCGACCGTGGCGCTCTGGCACAAGATCTCGACCGCCGAGGATCCCGAATGGACGCGCCGCTATCACGCCCGCGATCCAAAGGAAAAGGCCTTTGGCGGGCGGGTGACGGTCACGCTTGAGGACGGGTCGCACATCGTGGACGAACTGGCGCTGGCAGATGCACATCCCGACGGGGCGCGCCCCTTCGTGCGGGCGAATTACGTCCGGAAATTCCTGACCCTCTCAGAGGGTGTGCTGAGTGCATCCGAACAACAGCGCTTTCTCGATGTGGCCGAGGGGCTTGCCGATCTCGAGGCGGGCGATCTGGGCCAACTCAATTTCGTGGTCGATACCGAAAAACTCGGCGCGCCGCGTCCGCATGGCATTTTTGATTGGAGGGAAGAATGACCGGTTCTATCAAGAAACCGAAAAAATCCGTGGCGCTTTCGGGCGTCACGGCGGGCAACACGGCGCTTTGTTCCGTGGGGCAAAGCGGCAATGACCTGCATTATCGCGGCTATGACATTCTCGATCTCGCGGAGAGCTGCGAGTTCGAAGAGGTGGCGCATCTGTTGATCCACGGCAGCCTGCCATCTGCCGCAGAGCTTGACGCCTACAAGGCCAAGCTCAAGGCGTTTCGGGGGCTGCCGAAAGCGGTGCGCAAGACGTTGGAAGCGATCCCGGCGGCGGCGCATCCGATGGACGTGCTGCGCTCCGGGGTCTCTGCGATGGGTTGCGCTTTGCCTGAGGCCAGCGATCACAACACCCCCGGTGCGCGCGACATTGTGGACCGGTTGATCGCGGTGCAGGGGTCGATGCTGCTTTACTGGTATCACTACGCGCAGAACGGCCGACGGATTGAGGTCGAGACCGAAGACGACAGCATCGCCGGGCATTTCCTGCATCTGTTGCATGGCAAGCAGGCCAGCGAGGACGAGGTCCGTGCGATGCATGTGACGCTGAACCTCTATGCCGAGCACGAGTTCAATGCCTCGACCTTTACCGCGCGCTCCATCGCGGGCACCGGGGCTGATGTCTATTCCGCCATCACGGGGGCGATCGGCGCGCTCAGAGGGCCGAAACACGGCGGCGCGAATGAAGTCGCCTTTGAGACCCAGAAACGCTACGAGACGCCGGAGGAGGCCGAAAGCGACATTCGCGCGCGGGTGGAGAACAAGGAGGTCGTGATCGGGTTTGGCCATCCGGTCTACACGGTCTCCGATCCGCGCAATGTGGTGATCAAACGCGTTGCAAGGCACCTGTCGGAAACCGCAGGGTCGATGAAAATGTACGACATCGCTGAGCGGATCGAATTCGTGATGATGGATGCCAAGCGCATGTTCCCGAACCTCGATTGGTTTTCCGCCGTCTCTTATCACCTGTTGGGGGTGCCGACGGCGATGTTCACGCCGATTTTCGTCATCGCACGCACCTCCGGCTGGGGCGCGCATGTGATCGAGCAGCGGATCGACAACAAGATCATCCGTCCCTCGGCCAATTATATCGGCCCCGAAAACCGCCCCTTCCTGCCGCTCGGCCGACGGGGCGTCGACTTTCCCAGAGCTGCGGAGTGAGACCATGACCTATTTGATTGCAGACGATCTGCCCGAAGAGAGCGCCGGTCGGCGGTTTCGCAAGGCGCTGAACGAACCCGGAATTCTACGCTTGCCAGGCGCACATAACGGTCAATCCGCGCTTCAGGCGAAGGCCGCCGATTTCGAGGCGTTGTACCTGTCGGGGGCGGCCATGACCGCGTCGATGGGCCTGCCGGATTTGGGGATTATCACGATGGATGAGGTCTGTTTCTTCATTCGCCAGATCGCGCGGGCCTCCGGCCTGCCGCTTCTGGTCGATGGCGACACCGGCTATGGCGAAGTGCTCAATGTCATGCATATGGTGCGTGCATTCGAAGAGGCGGGCGCGGGTGCCGTGCACCTCGAAGATCAGCTTTTGCCAAAAAAATGCGGCCACCTGAATGACAAGAAACTCGCCTCTGCGGCGGATATGGCGGCGAAAGTGGCGGCGGCGGCAAAGGCCTCGCGCGATCTCGTGATCATCGCCCGCACAGATGCCGCGGCCTCCGAAGGGATTGAGGGCGCGGTGGCTCGTGCGAAACTCTATGTCGAAGCCGGGGCCGATGCGATCTTCCCGGAGGCGCTGACTTCGGTCGAGATGTTCAAGGAGATGCGCGCGGCCCTTCCCGGTGTCAAACTTCTGGCCAATATGACCGAGTTCGGGCGCACGCCCGCGCTCACCGCTAAGGAGTTCGAAGAGCTGGGCTATGACATGGTGATCTGGCCGGTGTCGTCCCTCAGGGTCGCCAACAAGGCGCAGGAAAAGCTCTACGCCGCCCTTGCCCGCGACGGGGCCACTACGGCGATGATCCCGGAGATGCAGACCCGCAAGGAGCTTTATGAGACCATCGGGCTAAACACTTTCGAGGCGCTGGACAGTTCAATAGCCGCATCGGTCGCGCCGGAGTGGGGGGGCTGATTTCAAACGCTTTTGTATCGAATGTGCAGAGGATAGCTGCGCATGCTTCGGGGTTGGATATGATGTTGCATCACGATTAGATCAGAGAACTATAGCAAGGATTCACGCCTGATGATTGACCTTCAACCGCTGGCGATTTTACGTGAAATTGATCGGACGGGTAGCCTGACACAGGCCGCCGATAAATTGTTTCTGACGCAATCCGCCGTCAGCCATGCTGTTCGCCGGTTTGAAGAACGTTATCAGGTGAAACTCTGGAAGCGCGAAGGTCACAAACTGCGCCTGACTCCGTCGGGGGAGTATCTCCTGGGGCTGGCCAATCGCGTGTTGCCGCAACTGGAATATGGCGCCGTGGTGCTTGAGGATTATGCCAGCGGACGGCGCGGCGCGATCCGGGTGGGGATGGAATGTCATCCCTGCCAAGACTGGCTGATGCGTGTGCTTGATCCGTTTCTGTCGCAATGGCCTGATGTGGATTTAGACGTGACAACGGCCTTTCAGTTCGGTGGCCTTGCTGCGCTTTTGAGCCATGAAATCGACATTCTCGTCACGCCTGATCCGGTCGAACAGCCGGGGATCGAGTATCAACCCGTCTTTGACTATGAGCTGGTTTTGGCCGTGGCCGAAACCCATCCTTTGGCGGACAAAGGGCGGGCAGAACCAGCGGATCTGGCGGGCGAAACCCTGATCACCTATCCGGTCTCCCGCGAGAGGCTGGATATTTATACCCAATTTCTGATCCCTGCTCATGCTCTGCCGCGTCGTCACCGCACGGTGGAAACCACCGATCTGATGCTGCGGCTGGTGGCGTCGGGCCGTGCGGTCAGCGCAACGCCGGATTGGTTGCTGCGCGACGCCAAGGGGGTGAGGGGCGTACGTCTGGGGCAGGGGATCGCAAAGTCGATTCATTTGGGTCATCGCAAGGGGGAATGCCCCAATTATCTCAGCGGCTTTATGGAACTGGCTGCCACCGTCCAAATCTAAACAGTTCAAATCTGAACTGTGCAAATCGGTCGTCTCCCAGAGGGGACATCCGCAACATGACGGGCACTCATGTATTTCTGAGATATTCTCATTTTTATTCATGATCGACTTCGCGCATATAGCACGGAACAGCTTTGACTTTCCAAGCCCAAGGCGTTCGTACGCCACATGAGGACCACCAACTGAGATACCGAAGCCGAGCCTGGCAAGCCCTGATGTAAACGTCAGGGAACCGCTTGGTGCGCCCGGCTCTCAGGCAAATAGGATATGCGATCACTATGACCGAAGATTTTGCATTCAAAATTTCAACTCTTTGCTTCGACGAAAACTATACGCCTGCGGATCACACCCGGCTGACGACCAATTTTGCCAATCTGGCGCGTGGGGAAAATCGTCAGGAAAACCTGCGCCGTGCGCTCACCATGATCGACAACCGTTTCAACGCGCTGGCGCATTGGGACAACCCCAAGAGTAATCGCTATTCAGTCGAGCTTGAGATCATTTCCGCCGATCTGGACATCGAAGGCAATGGTGCGGATTTCCCGGCGATTGAAATGTTGAAAACCACTATCGTCGATCACAAGACAGGCGCACGGATCGAGGGTATGGTCGGGAACAGCTTTTCCTCCTATGTTCGCGATTACGATTTCAGCGTGCGCCTTTTGGACCACAACAAGGGTCGCGACGGGTTCAGTGTGCCGGAAAACTACGGCGACTTGCATGGCAATCTCTTCAAACTCTTTGTCACGTCTCCCGCCTATCAAGAGAATTTCGCAAAACGTCCGGTGTTCTGCCTGAGCGTGTCACACAATAAAACCTACAACCGCACCGCCAACGACCACCCGGTTCTGGGCTTTGAATATCTGCCCGACGACACCTCGCTGACTGAGGCCTATTTCAAGAAAATGGGCCTTCAGGTGCGATATTTCATGCCGAAAAACAGTGCCGCCCCGCTGGCCTTTTTCTTCTTTGGCGAGCTTTTGAATGATTACAGCAACCTCGAACTGATCTCGACGATCAGCACGATGGAGAGCTTTCAGCGGATCTACCGCCCGGAAATCTACAACGCCAACGCGCCCGCAGGTGTTGTGTACCAACCCAGCCTCGATCATCAGGACTATTCGCCGACGCGCATCGTCTATGACCGCGAGGAACGGAGCCAACTGGCCGTCAAGCAGGGCAAATACACCGAAGAGCACTTCATCAAACCGCACCACGACCGTCTTAAGGCGTGGTCGGCAAAGTTCGCTGCTCAATAAAGCGCTTGCACACTCCACAATCAGGCGTTTCCCGATCAGGCACAAACTCGATCGGGAAGCGCGTTTTGAACTAAAAACGCACAAGGTCTCAGATCATGAACAAACTGCTTCCCACTTCCACCGCTGGCAGCCTGCCGAAACCCTCTTGGCTGTCTGAGCCAGAAAAGCTCTGGTCGCCTTGGAAACTCGAAGGCGAGGCCCTCATTGAGGGCAAACAGGATGCGCTGCGCGTCACGCTCATGGAGCAACAGGTCGCGGGCATCGATATCGTCAGCGACGGCGAACAAACCCGCCAGCACTTTGTCACCACCTTCATCGAAGGCCTCGACGGCGTCGATTTCGAGAAACGCGAGACGGTGAAAATCCGGGACCGCTATGATGCCAGCGTGCCGACCGTCGTCAGTGCCGTGTCGCGCCCGAAATCCGTCTTTGTCGAAGATGCCAAATTCCTGCGCAGCCAGACCAAAGCCCCGATCAAATGGGCGCTGCCGGGCCCGATGACGATGATCGACACGCTTTACGACGCGCATTACAAAAGCCGCGAAAAGCTTGCATGGGAATTCGCCAAACTGCTCAATGAAGAAGCCAAAGAGCTTGAGGCCGCAGGCGTCGATATCATCCAGTTCGACGAACCCGCGTTCAACGTGTTTTTCGACGAGGTGAACGACTGGGGCATGGCCACGCTGGAGCGCGCCATGGAAGGTCTTAAATGTCAGACGGCCGTCCATATTTGCTATGGCTATGGCATCAAGGCCAACACCGACTGGAAGAAAACCCTTGGCTCCGAATGGCGTCAATACGAGTTGATCTTCCCGAGCATTCAGAAATCCAGCGTCGATCTGGTCTCGCTTGAGTGCCACAACTCCCATGTGCCGCTGGATCTAATCGAGCTGATCCGGGGCAAAAAGGTGATGGTCGGCTCCATCGACGTGGCCAACAAACCCATCGAGACCCCCGAAGAGGTCGCCGACACCCTGCGCAAAGCGTTGCAATTCGTCGATGCGGACAAGCTTTACCCCTGCACCAACTGCGGCATGGCCCCGCTGTCGCGCGAGGTGGCGCGGGGCAAGCTGAATGCACTGTCCGCCGGTGCAGAAATTGTCCGGCGCGAACTTCAGGCCTGACGGTTTTACAGTTCGGGCAAGCGTCACCGGCATGCCCGAACTGCCCCCATTTTGACGGAAACGACCTCATGTCCGACACACTTGCCCCGGAAACCATCGACCCGCGTGCTCTGCGCGATTGCTGCGGTCGTTTCGCAACCGGCGTTACGGTGATCACCACCCGCACGCCGACGGTGATCACGGCACGACGGTCAGCGCCTTTATGTCTGTCTCGCTCGATCCGCCGCTGATCGCGATCTCTCTCGATCGTCGCTCGAAAATGCTGGGCAAACTGCAGGCATCGGGACGCTATGCGGTGAATATTCTGTCGAGCCATATGCGCGCACATGCCCTGCATTTCTCCGGGCGGCGCGATGAGACGTTGCAGAACCTTTTCCTTGAGCACGATGGCTTGCCGGTCCTGCGCGAGGCCGCAGCGCTGCTTGTGGCGGATGTAGTGCAACAGGTTGATGCGGGCGATCACGTTATCGTTCTAGGTCAGGTGCGCCATCTGGATCGCGACCCGGAGGCCGCGCCGCTTTTGTTCCATGCCGGGCAGTTTGGCCAGCTTGCGTCTGATCTCGTCCGGTGAGCTTTCAGCGATAAAGCAAAATGCTTTCACGGCTGAATAGGCGGTATCTCTTCTGTATGAGTGCCCTCATCGAGGGAGGAAGGGAAGCTGAGATCACACTTCGCCCTCGAAACGGAACAGGGCGAGGCTGCGTTCGCGTTCGTTGATCGCGAGTTTGCGGTTGATCGGCGCCTGCGCGCGTGAGGCGCAGTTCCGCCGTTCGCAAAGGTAGCAATTCAGCCCGATGTCCGTCGGTTCGGTGGTCCCGAGATTGAGCCCGTCGGCGTAGACCAGACGCGCGGCATAGGAGAGGTCGCATCCCAGACCGATCGCGTGTTTCTGTGCCGGTGCATTATAGGTGCCGCCCACGCGGGTCACGGTGCGGGCAATCGACAGGTAGCTTGCGCCCTCCGGCATGCGGATGATCTGGGTCTGGACCTGTTCGGGGGTCTCGAAGGCGCCATGGATGTTCCAGAGCGGGCAGGTGCCGCCAAAGCGCGAAAACGGGAAACGGCCCGCGCTGAAGCGTTTGGAGATATTTCCCGCCCGGTCGATCCGCACGAAGAAGAACGGCACGCCGCGCGCGTCGGGCCGTTGCAGGGTGGACATCCGATGCGCCACCTGTTCGTAACTCGCACCAAAGCGGTGACCGATCAGCTCGATGTCGTAACGTTCCTGTTCGCAGGCGGCGAGAAAGCGTTTGTAAGGCATGAGCAGGGCGGCGGCGAAGTAATTTGCGAGGCTGACACGGGCGAGGCTCTGGCAGTCTTCGACAAAGCCCGCGTCCGCCATCACCGTATCCATCAGGCCTTCGTGTTCGAGGCGCGCGATCAGAACTCCCATCTGAAATCGTCGACTGCGTTGGGTGAGAAGCTCGGAGAGCATCAGCTCCTTGCGGTGCGGGTCGTAGCGCCTGAGCGCACCGCTCATGACGCTGGCCGGAAGGATGCGCACGCGGATGCCATGGTGTGTCAGCCGTTCGGTGAGGGCGACATGCGGTTCCTCGCGATGCAAGGCCATGTCGGTGGCCTGAGCTTCGGCGGCCTCGTCAATCGGGGCGATGTAGTTGCTGTTGGCGTAGAACCAGTCGCGCACCCGCTCCACCGGGCGCGCGATCTGGCCCAGCACTTCGACCTTGTTGCGATCCGTGAGCGGGTTCTCGTCGGTCTGGCTGCGCATCATGGCGTCGGTGTGCTTGCCTTGCAGACGCACCAGAGCTGCGGCGATCCGGGGCGAGGCTTGCAGCACGGCGTCGATCTCGCTTTTCGGCAGGCGCGGCAGTTCGAGCGCCGGGTCTTTCAACACCGCCTCGAAATCCGCCGTCAGTTGCGTGTCGATCTCCGGGGCCAGCTCTGAGATGTTCATGTCGTAGACCTGTGCGAGCTTCATCAGAAGTTTCGCAGAGGCCGGGCGCTGATCCGTCTCGATGAGGGTGATGTAGCTGGCGGAGACATCGAGCTGTGCTGCCATCTGCGCCTGTGTCAGCCCAAGCGATTTTCGCAGCACCTTGAGGCGGTTGCCGATGTTCAGTTTGACGCCTTTCTGGCTCATGCCTTGTTCCTCCCGTTTAGCTCAGTGTGCCGTTTCTGACGTGACAACATTACAAATCGGCCGTGAAAATGGTTACAAAAATTACAATATAACCATTTAATAACAAATAGATAGTGATATTTTTTATGACATTACTAATCTAACTACAGGAATCGCATACCGATGCATACAAAACATTGAACCGACATGAGGGAGGTGCCCATGGCTCTGGATCTGACACACTCGAAGGCGCTTGTGCTGCGCGATGTCGCGGGGGCGGAACGCGTTTTGACGCCGGAGGCGCTGGAGTTTCTCATCGCGCTTAATGCCGCATTCGCGACACCGCTGCGCACGCTTTTGGCCGCCCGCGCCTCGCGCCAGCACGGCTATGACACCGGCCATCTGCCGGAATATTTGACCGAGACCCGAGACATTCGGCGCGGGGACTGGCAGGCGGCGGGCGTGCCGGAAGCGCTTCAGGATCGCCGCGTCGAGATCACCGGCTCCGTGGACCGCAAGATGATGATCAATGCGCTGAATTCCGGGGCCAAAGTCTTTATGGCGGATTTCGAAGACGCCTCCGCGCCGCGTTTCGACGTCATGATCGCCGGTCAGGTGAACCTGATGGATTATCGCGACGGCACGTTGGCTTTCGACGATCCGAAAACCGGCAAATCCTACCGCATGGCGGAACAGATCGCGACGCTGATCGTGCGCCCGCGGGGCTTGCATCTGGAAGAGGCCAATGTGCTGATCGACGGCCAGCCGATGCCCGCCGCCTTGTTCGATTTCGGCCTGTCTTTCTTTCACAACGCTCATGAGTTGCATCGCAGCGGGCGGGGGCCGTTCTACTACCTGCCAAAGCTGGAAAACCATCGCGAGGCGCGGCTCTGGAATGCGATTTTTGTCTGGGCGCAGGATCGGATCGGTCTGTCGCAGGGCACGATCAAGGCGACCGTGCTGATCGAAACCCTGCGTGCGGCTTTCGAGATGGATGAGATCATCTGGGAACTGCGCGACCATATCGCCGGGCTGAATTGCGGGCGCTGGGATTATATTTTCAGCTATATCAAGACGCTCCGGGCGCATGCCGAGTACACGCTGCCGGATCGGGCGCAGGTGACGATGGACAAGGCATTTTTGGCGACCTACGCCGCACGGCTCGTCAAGGTCTGTCACCGGCGCGGCATTCACGCCATGGGTGGTATGGCGGCGCAAATCCCGGTGAAAGGCGACGCGGCGGTCAATGAGGTGGCGTTCGAGAAAGTCCGGGCCGACAAGCTGCGCGAGGTGCAACTGGGCCATGACGGCACTTGGGTGGCGCACCCCGATCTGGTGCCCGTCGCGATGGAGGTCTTTGACCGCCATATGCCCGAGGCCAATCAGATCAAACGCCCACGGCAATATTACCGCATTGAAGAGCACAAGCTTCTGGAACCGCATCGGGGCAGGGTCACCGAGGCCGGGGTGCGGATGAACATCTCCGTCGCGCTCGAATACCTGTCGCACTGGCTGTCGGGCAGGGGCGCTGTGCCGATCCACAACCTGATGGAAGATGCGGCCACCGCCGAGATCAGCCGTGCCCAGCTTTGGCAATGGATACGTCACGGGGTGGAGGTTGGGCTGGTCGGAAGCGGTACGCGCAAGATGGACGCCGAGTGGTTCGGCAAGCTGTTGCAGGCGGAGGTGTCGGACATTCTCGACCGGATTGGCCCGGCTGGATTCCACCGCGGGCATTACGCCTCAGCGCTGCGCCTCTTGCACGAAGCGGTGACGGCGCGCGAGATGCCCGATTTCATCACCATCCCGGCCTATGACGTGTTGAACGCCTTCAACTGATGGACCCGATCACACAGCTTTCCCCCTTTGGCGGGCCGCTCCCCAAGCGCTTGCCCGCCTGTCTGCTCAAACTGCCACAGAGAGGATATATCATGGCACAGCACAAAACCTATGCCGAGCTGCGCAAGGATCTTGAAGCCCGCTACCCGAATGGCCAGACCCCGGGCGGCGTCACCGTGGACGACATCATCCAGCTCAGGATCCAGAACACCTATGACACCCATCTCGACATCGCGCGCGGCATGGCGACTGTCATGCGTGCCGATATGGCCGCCTATGATGCGGATGCGACGAAGTTCACCCAGTCGCTTGGCTGCTGGTCCGGGTTTCATGCCCAACAGATGATCAAATCCGTAAAGCGTCTGAACGGCACCACGAAGCGCACCTATGTCTATCTCTCCGGCTGGATGGTCGCCGGTCTGCGCAATGCATGGGGCCACCTGCCGGATCAGTCCATGCATGAGAAAACCGCGGTGGCCGACCTCATTCGCGAGATTTACACTTCTCTGCGTCAGGCCGACGAGGTGGCTTTGAACGATCTGTTCAAGGAGTTGAAGCTGGCGGCGTCTGAGGACGCGCGCAAAGCGGTGATCGCAAAGATCGACAGGTTCGAGAGCCATGTCGTGCCGATCATCGCGGACATTGACGCTGGCTTCGGCAACGAACACGCGACCTACCTTCTGGCAAAAGAGCTGATCAAGGCCGGGGCTTGCTGTCTTCAGATCGAAAACCAGGTGTCGGACGCAAAGCAATGCGGCCATCAGGACGGCAAAGTGACCGTACCGCGCGAGGATTTCATCGAGAAACTGCGCGCCTGCCGGTTGGCCTTTGAGGAGCTGGGCGTTGATGATGGTGTCATCGTGGCGCGCACCGACAGTCTCGGGGCCGGTCTGACGCAGAAAGTGCCGGTCTCTGCAGCGCCGGGCGATCTGGCGTCCGACTATATCAAATGGCTCGACACAGAACAGATCACCGAAGAGAACCCGATCGCCGAGGGCGAGCTGGCGCTCTATCAGGGCGGCGAGTTCGTGCGTCCGCGCCGTCTGCCGAACGGGCTTTTCCCGTTCAAGCTGAACACCGGGCGCGCCCGCGTGGTCGAGGATTGCATTGCGTCGCTGTCGCATGGCGGGGCCGATCTTCTGTGGATCGAAACCGACACGCCGAACGTGGATGAGATCGCCGGTATGGTGAATGAAATCCGTGAGAAAGTGCCGAATGCGAAACTGACCTACAACAACTCGCCCTCGTTCAACTGGACGCTTAATCTGCGCAAACAGGTCCGCGATCAGTGGATTGAGGAGGGCAAGATCAAGGAGGACGATTACCCGGCGGGCAACGAGCTGATGAAGGCCGATTTCGACGAAACCGAGCTTGGGCTTGAGGCAGACAACCGCTTGCGCAATTTCCAGACCGATATTTCGACGAAAGCGGGCGTGTTCCACAACCTGATCACACTGCCGACCTTCCACCTCACGGCGAAGGCGATGGACGAACTGAGCCAGGGCTATTTCGGCGAGGACAAGATGCTGGCCTATGTCTCCACCGTGCAGCGTCAGGAAATCCGTCGCGGCATCTCTGCTGTTAAGCACCAACATGAGGTCGGCTCGGACCTTGGCGATACGTTCAAGGAAATGGTCGGGGGCGAGCGGGCGCTGAAAGCGGGCGGCGCGGCCAACACCATGAACCAATTCGCGGCAGAATAAGGCCACGAATGCGCATCTTCGGTGCAGTTTAGACTGCGCACCTTTGGTGCGACGAACCCATTGGCGGCGGAATAGGCTGCAAAGATACGGCCGCCGGGTTGATTGAGGGGTCTTTCCTCCCGGCATCCTCCGCGCCGCTCCGGGTTTCCGGGGCGGCGCATTTTCAGTCCCCAGAAGATCAGTCCCGGGACGAGGGTAGAACCATGATCAGACCGGGTTGCGGCGATGTCAAAGCTGTGTCGGGTTCGGCGCTTCCCCGTAGGCGGCCACCGGATCAAATGTCTTGTGATCTTCAACGAAGACCAAGGGGACTCCAGCCTGCGCACCATGGGGCACCGCCCGGTAGAAACACGACCGATAGCCCACGTGGCAGGATGCGCCCGACCCGGTGACGTCAACGCTTAGCCAAAGCGCATCCTGATCATCATCAATGCGCGCCTCCACAACCTTTTGCACCAGCCCGGAGGTTGCGCCCTTGTGCCAAAGAACCTGTCGCGCGCGACTAAAGTAATGCGCCTCGCCGGTCTCAATCGTCAGGCGAAAGGCCTCCTCCGTCATCCAGCCCAGCATCAGAACGTCTCCGGTCGCCGCATCCGTGGTGATGCAGGGCATCAAGCCGTCATCCCCAAACTTCGGGGCAAGTTCGGTGCTCTCTTCGACCTGTTCGATTGTTTTGCGTGGGGCGAAGTCCAGTTGCGTCATCAAGGTCTCTTTTCATCTGTTGCGAATGGCAATGTTATAATGTAACAACGCATGACCAAATCCAGACGCATTGTAAAGGGCACGCACTATGGCATTGGAGGACACCCGCCTTCCGGTCACTTTGCTGACCGGTTTCCTTGGCGCCGGGAAGACAACTCTGTTGACACACCTGATCCGCGATCCGCAGGCGGGGCGGGTTGCGGTCATTATGAATGAATTCGGCGATGTGGCACTGGATCACGACCTGATCGAGGAGGCGACAGAAGAGACCGTGCTGTTGCCCTCCGGCTGCCTGTGCTGCGCGATCCTCGGCGATCTGGCCACAACGCTCGGGACGCTAGGTGCGAAGCGCTCGGCGGGTGATTTACACTTCGACAGGGTCGTCATCGAAACCAGCGGCATCGCTGATCCGGGGCCAATAATCCACACGCTGGCCGCGGATCGGCAGATCGCCCAGACCTTCCGGCTGGATGGCGTCGTGACGCTGGCAGATGCCGCGACGGGCATGAAGACGCTCGATCAACAGGCGGAGGCGGTGCAGCAGGTGGCGATGGCCGATGTGCTGATCCTGTCGAAAACCGATCTGGTCGACGATTTTGACCTGATCCGGTTCGAGAAGCGCCTGGCGGGGATCAACACCACCGCCCGGCGCATCCGCTCAAGCCACGCGCAGGTGCCGCTCGGCGCGCTTTTCGGACTGTCCGCGATGCGCATGGGCGTGTCGCATGCCGAGATTGACACTTGGCTTGGGAAAATGCCGGACGCGACCCAACCGGACCCTCTGGCCGGTCTGTCTGGTCTGAAAGCCACGCTTTCAGCTCCTCTGGCATTCAACGCTATGCCGTCGGTGGCGCAGGGCCGTCACGATCACCGGATCACATCCGCCTCGATTGAGGTGGCAGAGCCCATTCCCGCCACGGTCTTCGACTTTTGGCTGAACACGTTGATTGCGCTCCGTGGGCCGAACATCCTGCGCATCAAGGGCATTCTGCACGTCAAGGGCGCGGCCTATCCCTTTGTGATCCACGGGGTTCAACATATTTTCGATGCTCCTGTGCCGCTGAAAAACTGGTCCAGTCCCGACACCACAAGCCGTGTGGTCGTCATCGCGCGCGACATGGAGGAAGCCGACCTCAAAGCCAGCCTCAACATGCTTCTGTCGCGGCCGCCAAAGAGCGCGCCGGTGCATGATCTGGCCAGTGGCATGATGGTCGAAACCCTTGAGATGCCATTTTGATCCGATGCGAGACTGTTGTTCCTCCTCACATCTCCGCACCAAAGAAAGACCCCCGCAATGTTCCATATTCACTTGCCCGATGGTGCCATTCGCGCGCTTAAACCCGCCAGCACCGCCGCCGATCTCGCCGCCTCCATCAGCCCCAGCCTTGCCAAGCGCACGGTGGCGGCGCGCGTCGATGGGAAACTCACCGATCTCTCCGCGCCTCTGCCGGATGGGGCGGCGGTGGAGCTTGTCACGCGCGATGATCCGGCGGCGCTTGAGTTGATCCGGCATGACCTTGCCCATGTCCTGGCCGAAGCCGTACAGGCGCTCTGGCCCGGCACGAAAACCGCCATCGGCCCGGCGATTGAGCATGGGTTTTATTATGACTTCGAGCGCGACACGCCCTTCACCACGGAGGACCTGCCCGCGATTGAGACGAAGATGCGCGAGATCATCGCGGCGAAAATGCCTTTCACCTGTGAGGAGTGGACCCGCGACGCGGCGCGCGCGCATTTCGAGGCGGCAGGGGAACCCTATAAACTGGCGCTTCTGGAGGCGATCCCCGAAGGGGAGCCGATCAAAATCTACCGTCAAGGCGCGTGGCTCGATCTGTGTCGTGGCCCGCATATGCGCCACACCGGCGATGCGGGCAGCGCCTTTAAATTGACCCGCGTAGCGGGCGCCTATTGGCGTGGCAACAGCAACAACCAGATGCTCAGCCGTATTTACGGCGTGGCCTTTGCCGATAAGGCGGCACTTGAGGCGCATCTCACTATGATGGCCGAGGCCGAAAAACGCGACCACCGCAGGCTGGGGCGCGAGATGAACCTCTTTCACTTCGAAGAGGTCGCGCCCGGCTCGGTCTTTTGGCATGCGAAGGGCTGGCGGTTGTTTCAGACATTGATCGGCTACATGCGGGACCGGCAGGAGGCGGCGGGCTATATCGAGGTGAATTCCCCCGACATTATGGACCGCGCCCTTTGGGAAACCTCCGGCCATTGGCAGAACTATCGCCAGAACATGTTCCTCGCCAAAACCGAAGATGACCGCGACTATGCACTCAAACCGATGAATTGCCCCGGTCATATGCTGATCTACGGGCAAGGCGTGAAAAGCTATCGCGATCTGCCGCTAAAGCTGGCCGAATTTGGCAAGGTCCACCGCTATGAACCCTCGGGCGCTCTGCATGGGCTATTGCGTGTGCGCAGCTTTACCCAAGATGACGCGCATATCTACTGCACGCCCGAACAGCTCACAGAAGAATGTTTGAAGGTCAACGATCTGGTGCTGTCGATCTACCGCGACTTCGGGTTCGAGGATGTGCGGATCAAGCTTTCCACCCGGCCCGAAAACCGCATCGGCAGTGACGAAAGCTGGGATCGCTCCGAAGCGGCCTTGCGCGCCGCGCTGGATCAGGCGGGGCATCCCTATACGATTTTCGAGGGCGAAGGCGCGTTTTACGGACCGAAGCTGGAATATGTCCTGCGCGATGCCATTGGGCGTGACTGGCAATGCGGCACGTTGCAGGTGGATTTCAACCTGCCGGAACGGTTCGGGACGACCTATGTCGCGCCTACGGGGGACAAAATGGTGCCGGTCATGCTGCACCGTGCTTTGTTTGGTTCGCTCGAACGGTTTACAGGCATTCTGATCGAGCATTATGCAGGTCACCTGCCGCTCTGGCTTGCCCCGGTCCAGGTTGTGGTTGCCACGGTGACGGGGGCGGCGGACGACTGGGCTACGGAGGTTGCAGGGGCCCTGAAAGCCGCAGGGCTCCGTGTCGAGACCGACCTGCGCAACGAGAAGATCGGGTACAAGGTGCGCGAACACGCGTTGCAAAAAATCCCGGTTCAGATCGCCCTTGGTGCCCGCGAAGCCGAAGAGCGCAGCATCTCGATCCGCCGTCACGGCACGGACAAGACGCAGTCTTTGCCACTGGAGGAGGCGCTTCAGCTGCTGGTCGCGGAGGCACGGGTGCCGGGGGTGACGGGCCACAGTCTTTGCGTGGGGAAACCATGAAAAACAAAGCTTTTATCGTCGGGGCCTATGAGCATCCGACACGGGATGCGACCGACATTCCATTGGCGCAACTGCATGCTGAAGTGGCGGCGGGGGCGCTGGCGGATGCCGGGTTGAGCCTTGCGGATGTGGACGGGTACTTCTGTGCCGGTGATGTGGCGGGCTGGGACGCGCCCGGATGCGGGCCGTTTTCGATGGTCGAATATCTGGGACTGAACCTGCGCCATCTCGACACCACGGAAAGCTGGGGGTCGGCCTATATCAACCACGTCGCCCATGCCGTGCAGGCCATCGAGACGGGCAAATGCCGCGTGGCGCTGATCACGCAGGCCGGTCGCCCGCGCGCCGAGCGCAAATCCCCCGCGCAGATGCACAGCGAACAGACGCAAAGCGCGCATGAGGCCCAGTTTGAACTGCCCTATGGCCCGGTGGTCACCAATATGTACGGTATGGTGGCCGCCCGGCATATGTACGAACACGGTACCACGCCGGAGCAACTGGCTTGGATCAAGGTCGCCGCTTCGCATCACGCGCAGTACAATCCCAACGCCGTTCTGCCCAAGGTGGTGACGGTCGAAGACGTGCTAAATTCCCCCATCGTGGCGACGCCGCTGCACCGTTTGGATTGCTGTGTGATCAGCGATGGTGGCGGGGCGCTGGTTGTCGTGCACCCGGACGTGGCACGCGACTTGGATCGGCCCAAAATCACCCCCATCGGCGCGGGGTTCACCGTCAAGCATCTCAATGGCGGCTATTTCGACATTCTGGCCTCGGGCGGTGTGAAATCCGGCGCGGAAGCCTTTGCGCAAGCGGGTATCAAACCGCAGGACATCCAATATGCCTTGATCTACGACAGCTTTACGATCACGGTTCTGGTGCAGCTTGAAAACCTCGGGTTCTGCGCGCCGGGGCAGGGTGGGCGTTTCGTGGCGGAGGGAAATCTCATCTCTGGCGTGGGACGTCTGCCGGTCAACACCGATGGGGGCGGGCTGTGCAGCAATCATCCCGGCAATCGCGGCGGCATGACCAAGCTGGTCGAAGCCGTGCGCCAGTTGCGTGGTGAAGCCCATCCCGCTGTTCAGGTGCCCGATTGTCATTTGGCACTGGCCCATGGCACGGGCGGGCAACTTGGATCACGACACGGCAGTGCCACGCTTGTTCTGGAGAGGGTTTGAGATGTCCGTTGAGATGCCTGAACAAAACTCCATCACCGCACCAGAACCGACCGCAGAAACCGCCACCTATTGGGACGCCGCCGATGAGGGGCGGCTGGTGTTGAAACGCTGCCTCGGCACAGGCAAAGCCTTTCATCCACCGCGCACGATCAGCCCCTTCACCGGTCGGGCCGACACCGATTGGATCGAGGCGGAAGGCACAGGAAAAATTTATTCGCTCAGCGTCTCAAGACGTCAGGGGACAGAGCATTGCATCGCCTATATCGAACTCACCGAAGGCCCGATCATCCTAAGCGCGCTGACCCAGTGCGATCTGTCCAAGGCAGAGATCGGACAACCCGTGCACGTCGTCTTTGAGCCTTGCGCAAACGGCAGACGTGTCCCCATGTTCACCACGGTTGCGACCGATTGAAACAAGATCACACAGAGGACTATCCTATGCAGATCACCCAAGATGACATCGAAAACGCTCTCATCACCTGGGGAGAGGGCAAGATTGCCATCTCGAAAGCTTTCGAAGAGGGCGGTATCGACGCCGCACGCGAGGTGGCCTCCGCCAATCTCGATGAGTACTACGGCTACAACCTCGGCCCGGTGCTGTTCAAGCCGACGATGACCAGTGGAGCGCAGACGTTTCGTCCGACGAAAGCCGGCGCTTTGGCCTATTTCTGCGGCCATTCCGACGAGTACCCGCTCGATAATGGCTTTGCGATCATGGGATGGCGCGCGATGGAGCGGATCACCGCGGCGAGCTTCATTCAGGGCGACGTTGCCATGTGGATGGGATGGATCAAGCTGACGAACAAGGATGGTTCTGTCACCACTGTCGACAAGAGCTTTGGCTACAAAAAGGATGCGGCCGGCAAGATGCGCATCGTGCTGCACCATTCGTCTTTGCCCTACCAACCGTAACCTTCCCATATATCAGAAAAGAGTGCCCGGATGTTCCTTGAAATCAGCGACAATCTCACCGATTGCATCTCGGTCGTCTCCACACCCAAGGGCCTTCTGGGCATTCACGAACCGGCCTGCGCCGCGGCGATCTGGCAACGTGATCCGCTGCCGCGTTTCCAAAACTGGATCGAGGCCTTGCCGCCGGAGAAATTGCCGAAAGCGCGGCTGATCTTACGGCCCGATGCAGTCTGTGAAGCGTTGTTGAATGTGGCATGCCAGTGCGGGACGCCGGAGTGTCCGGAGCGCGACATGCTGATCGAAGATGCCTCTGCGCTGGCGGCGATTTTTGCCAATGTCATGCAGGCCGAATACCTGCGTCTGCGGCTTGATGTCGTTGACACGAATGCCTGTCGCAAGTTCCACATTGACGCTGTGACTGCCCGGCTGGTCTGCACCTATCGCGGGACAGGCACGCAATACGGTCTGTCTGAGAATGGCCAAGATCCTGCGGAAATCGTCACGGTGCCAACCGGCGCACCGATTGTCTTGCGGGGGACGCGCTGGCCTGAAACGCCGCTCTCAAGCCTGTTGCATCGCTCGCCGCCGATTGCCGGAACGGGGGAGACGCGGCTCCTCTTGGTGCTCGACCCTGTGGAGGACCCTGCGGAGGAGGCAGAGGGCGCCTACCTGCATTGAGGCGCTGATGCTATTCGGACCCCGCCGTCGCAAACCGGGCGCGATAGTCGCGCGGTGACAGGGAAAAGCGGCGGCGAAAGGCTTTGCGCATCTGCTCGTCCGACTGAAACCCGGCCTTATACGCCACGCTTTTCAGTGGCAGGTCGGTATCGAGCAGCAAGGCCTTGGCGCGGTCACAGCGCAGGCCTTCCAGCATGGTCATCGGTGAGGCGCCGAATTCCGACGTGAACGCCCGCGACAGGCTGCGCACGCTCATGCCCTGCGCGCTGGCAATTTCGTCCAGTGTCAGGGGATGATCCAGACGCTCACTTATCCAGTTCAACACGTCGCTCATCCTGCTTGTCCCCGACATTTGCCCGGCCAGCAATGTGCTGAACTGAGATTGCCCGCCCGGTCGTTTGAGGTACATCACCATGTCGCGCGCCACGGCCAGGGCGATGTCGCGCCCGTAGTCCTGTTCGACAAAAGCCAGGGTCAGGTCAATCGCCGCCGTCACACCGGCGGAGGTCCAGAAATTGCCCGCCTGCACAAAGATCGCATCGGGGTCCACTTGCAGCTTTGGAAAGCGTTGGCGCAGCCTGTCGGCATAGTTCCAATGGGTCGCGGCACTCTGGCCCTCCAAAAGACCGGCCTCGGCCAGAAAGAAAGAGCCGGTGCATAAGGCCGCGCAGCGCGTGACGTCGCGCCCATTTTCGCGGCACCACGCCACCAGCCTGTCTTCATTGCGCAGCACCTCTTCGATCTTGGCCGCGCCTGCGATCAGGACCGTTTCTGGGGTGCCGAGGTCGTCGAGGGCGACCGTGGCGCCCAGCGTCATCAGAGTGTCGGAGGGGATCGGACCAGCGGTAGGGGCCGCGATGGTGACGTCATAGCCGCCCGTATACCCGGCGGCGGCAAGATGCTGCGACGCATAGCTTAGTACGCTCAGCGGGCCTGTTGCCTCCAAGGTCTTGAAGCCGGGGTAAACAATCAGTGTCACCTGTCGTCGCTGGTTCATCCCGGGGGCAAGGTCGTGATCTGTCGGCATCGTGTCGTGGTTCCCCGGATGTGGCCAGTACGGCCCGGTGTTTGGCCAAATGGGCGGGGTCAGATCGCTGGACCGCCCGAGGTGATACTATAACATCTCTGGATCACAGATTAACAGAGAGAACAGCCATGAAAATCCGCGCTGCCGTTGCTTGGGAAGCCAACCGTCCGCTCGAAATCGAAGAGATCGACCTGGACGGTCCCAAGGAAGGCGAAGTCCTCATCCGCATCGTCACCACCAGCCTGTGCCACACCGATATGTTCACCCTGTCGGGCGCCGATCCCGAGGGTCTGTTCCCGGCGGTGCTGGGCCATGAGGCCGTCGGCATTGTCGAAGAGCTTGGGCCGGGTGTCACCTCGGTGAAACCGGGCGATCACGTCATCCCGCTTTACACGCCGGAAGACCCGAACTGTCCCTATATCAAATCCGGCAAAACCAACCTCTGTCAGACCATCCGCAAGACCCAGGGCCAGGGCGTCATGCCCGATGGCACCTCGCGATTCAGCTATAAGGGCAAGATGATCCATCACTATATGGGCACCTCGACCTTCGCCGAATACACGGTTTTGCCGGAGATTGCGCTTGCGAAAATCTCGAAAGAGGCGCCGCTTGCGAAGGCTTCGGTCATGGGCTGTGCGATCCCGACGGGCATGGGTGCGGTGCGCAACACCGCCAAGGTCGAAGCCGGGGCGACGGTCGCCGTTTTCGGTCTGGGGGCTGTGGGCATGGCCGTCATTCAGGGCGCCAAGATGCAAGGCGCGTCGCGCATCATCGGCATCGACACCAACCCGAACAAATTCGAATTGGCCCGCAGCCTCGGCGCGACCGAATGCATCAACCCCGCGGATTTCTCCAAGCCGATTCAGGACATCATCGTCGAGATGACCGATGGCGGCGTGGATTATTCCTTTGAGTGCATCGGCAACGTCAATGTCATGCGTTCGGCGCTGGAATGCTGTCACAAGGGCTGGGGCGAATGCACGGTGATCGGCGTTGCCGGTGCCGGTGAGGAAATCGCCACCCGTCCGTTCCAGCTTGTCACCGGTCGGGTCTGGCGCGGGTCGGCCTTTGGCGGCGTCCTGGGGCGGAGCCAGTTGCCAGGGATGGTCGATGAATGGCTGCGTGGCGATTTCGATGTCGATCCCTACATCACCCACAATATGACCCATGACCAGATCAACACGGCCTTCGATCTCTTGCATGCCGGGAAGTCGATCCGCTCCGTGATTCACTTCCAACCGGGGGAAACGATGCTGGTCAATGATTTGCCGGGTGTCATTGTGCCTGCGTGATCTGGTCTGCGAAAAGCCCGAAATTATAGCGGGCCTTTCGCATCAGATATAGATGAGGCACGTCAACGCTTGATATATTGCATTGCGGGCCACTTTAGTCGAGATCACACGTAGGGATGTCCCGACGAGGGTTATCATGCTGCCCAACAAGCACCTCAATCTGCCGCATGATCGGGGCTTTCGTGCTACTGACACGCCGTTCCCTTCAACTGTGACAATCTCCTTTGGATTGTGCGGTTTTGTAGTTATCTTGGCTCTCCGTTTACCTCATCAGTACGCTGGACAATTTTTGTGGGAGAGGACCAGTTTTGCCGGTGAGAATTGGTCTGAGGGCAGTATCAGGTTTGTCACGGGAGGGATGGGTGGCTATGTTCCTCTGATGATATTATCGTCTGATCCGACCCGCCTGAAAGGGCATCGCTTTCCCCGCAGCGTCATCGGCTATGCGGTTTGGCTATACCATCGTTTTGCGCTCAGCCTGCGCGACGTAGAGGACGTTTTGGCTGAGCGTGGGATCAGCGTCAGCCATGAAACCATCCGGGTCTGGTGCCAGCGGTTTGGGCCTCAGTTTGCTGCGGCGATCCGGCGGGATCGGCCCAGCCCGACCGATAAATGGCATATGGATTAAATGGTCATTTCCATCGGCGGTCAGAAGCACTGGCTGTAGCGCGCGGTTGATGCCAACGGCGATACCATTGAAATCCTTGTACAAAGCCGCCGAAATAGTCGTGCTGCGACGCGTTTTATGAGGAAGCTGATGAAACGCTGGGACGCTCCCCGGGTGATCGTGACTGACAAGCTGCGCAGTTATGGCGTGGCAATCCGGAACCTTTGCCCCGGGATCGATCATCGCAGCCACAAGCGTTTGAATAACCGATGCGCGGTTTCACATCGCCATACACGACGACAAGAGAAGGTCATGGGGCGTTCAAATCCCCTCGGCAGGCGCAAATGTTCCTGTCGGTTCTCGACCAGACCGCCGCGCTCTTTCGTCCTAAACGCCACCGCCTTTCTGCAATTTCATACCGTCACGCCAGGGCTGATGCGTTCGGCCTCTGGGCCGGTATGACCGAAGCTATAGCTCCTTGAGAGAGTGGCAGCACCGTTATCACTCCAAGTTCAAACAACATGACAATGCCGCAGAAATTGTTCTGCGGGCAGGGAAGATGGCTGTGCTCGGCATTGTTGCGGGGCGGTCATTTCGGATTGACGGTTCGCACGACCTCGTCAGGGTTCTCTTGGTCATCCCAGCCGCCCCGATTGCCGCGAAGCGGATCGGCTTGGATCTTAACGTCAGGTCTTGAAAATCATAAGGAGAGGTAACGCTAAGAAGGTTAGCATTCTGGACGATTTCGACGACACGTTCAGACATCTACTGAGTTTCCGGATGCTCGACGGGCATGATGCCACCTATGAGCGGAGCGGTTTGCAGATGAGGCCGTTCTTGCGCGCAAGGTGTAAGAGGCGGATGCCCTCGTGCTCTTTCGCGACCGCACACCGATCACGGCGTCGCTCATCCGGTTTGGTGAATGGTCTCGACGATCTTGCTACGCACCCATTTGTGCATGTCGGAGGTCTGCGTGCGGGCGGTCCAGACCATCTGAATTGCGACGGTCGATCTGACGGGGCATGGCGTCACGTAGAGGCCGTCGCCAAATTGACGAGAGAGGCGTTCCGGCACCGTCGCGATCAGTTCTGTTCCCGCGATGAGATTTTGAATGCCTGCGGGGCTCGGCGTACGAATGGCGATGGAGAGGGTGTGTCCCGCGTCTTCGAGAAATTGCATGTAGCGCGATTTCCAGTGGCCGCCGTAGGTGATGTAGACATGCTCCAACGCGAGATAATCCGTCAGCGTCAAATTCCTTTGCGTGGCGGGATGGGCTGGGTCCATCACGCAAACATAGGGGTCCTCGTAGAGTGTGCGCGTATAAAAGGCGGCACCAAGCTGAACGAAGGGGCCGATCAACACATCGGCCTCCATCCGCAAGAGCTTGTCATGCCCGATATAGGAGGCGTCGATGATTTCGATTTTCATCTGCGGGGCTTCGGCTCGGATCGCGTGGGCGAGATGGGGAATGATCAAGGCCCGTTCGTAATAGTTGCATGCGATCGAAATCGTTTCGCGGCTGTTTTCCGGGTCGAACCCGCGTTCCGTCGTCAAGTGGGCAAAGCGCACCAAAAGCTCCTGAGCCTCCGTGACCACCTCTTCGCAGCGCGCCGTGGCGATCAGTTTGCGCGCCTCCCGCACGAAAAGCGGATCATCGAACACGCCTCTGAGCTTGTCGATGGTATAGCTGACAACCGATTGATTCATATTGAGATCTTCGGCGGCACGGGTGAAAGACCCGAAGCGGTAGACACGGACTAACACCTCGAGGGCGCGGAAATCCGTGGCGAGACTATCGATTGTTTTAGGCACCTAGGTTGTCTTTCATTGGCGCGGCTTCATCTGTTTGCGATCTACTTTTCAGATGTCTTATATCTATTCTATCGGGTTGCTGGATGAAAGCCTGATCGTTTAACTGGGTGCACTACAGCTTTGGGAGGAGACCTGTAGATGCTCGATTTGCCAATCAATGAGGCGGTCACATTGGCCGACCTCACACGGGACCCCTATCCGATTTACAAACGGATGCGCGCCGAGACGCCTGTCGTGCGCATGGCGCAGACCAACCGGATTCTCGTGACCCGCGCCGAACATACCAAATGGATCAAGGAAACGCCGGAGATTTTTAGCTCCGACGATCCGACCACGCCGATGAAACCGGCGTTTCAGGCCCAGACATTGATGCGGAAAGACGGGGCGGAGCACCGCGCCGAACGCATGGCGATGCAGCCCGCCTTTTCGCCGAAAGTGATCCGCACCGACTGGGCCGATCTCTACACCCGTCTGGCCGAGGACTATGTCTCGCGCCTGCCGCGTGGCGAAACTGTCGATCTGTTCCGCGACCTTTGCGGCCCCATCGCAGCGCGCATCCTCGCGCATATGCTTGGGCTTGATGAGGCAAGTGACGAGGACATGCAGCGCTGGTCCCAGACCCTGATCGATGGCGCCGGAAACTTCGGCTATGACCCGAAGCTCTTCGAGCTGTCAGATGCGGCAAATGCTGAGATGAACGCTTTGTTTGACAGCCTGATTTCGCGCCATCGCGCCGAGCCGAACAATTCGGCCTTTTCCACCATGCTCAACGCCAGAAATCCGATCCCAATGAGTCAGGTCTACGCCAACCTCAAGATTGCCATCGGCGGTGGCATCAATGAGCCGCGCGATGCGCTGGCGACGATTGTCTATGGGCTTTTGACCAACCCCGACCAATTCGAGGAGGTCAAACGCCAGGCCCTCTGGGAAGATGCTTTCGAGGAAGGGGTGCGCTGGGTCGCGCCGATTCAGGTCTCCGGGCGCCGCACCACACAGGAAGTGCAGATCGGCGATGTTTTCGTCGGGCCGGGTGAGGCGGTGATGACGATTCAGGCGTCGGCCAACCGCGACGAGACGATCTATGGCGAGGATGGCGAACTGTTCAACATCTTCCGCGACAAGCATCCGCATCAGGCCTTTGGCAGCGGTCCGCACCATTGCGCGGGCGCTCAGGTCGCGCGTCGGACCCTGGGGCAGATCATGCTGCCGCTGCTGTTCGACCGCTTTCCCAACATGACACTCGACGATCCGGCAAAGGTGATCTGGAGCGGCTTCGGTTTTCGTGGCCCGCTCAACCTTCCGGTGACATTGAACTGAGGCCGTAGGAAGATGGACCAGATGCACAAATCCGATCAGATCGTGATCATCGGCGCAGGGCAGGGCGGGCTACAGGCCGCTGCCTCCTTGCGGCAGGAGGGCTATGAAGGGCGCATCGTCCTGATCGGAGAGGAAATCGCCGCGCCCTATCAACGCCCGCCACTGTCCAAGGCCTACCTCAAGACGGGCGACGCGAGCCGTCTCGCGCTGCGGCCCGATAGCTTTTACGAGACGAACGGGATTGAGCTGCATCTCGGACTGCGGGTCGAGGCGATTGACCGAGCCGCACAACGTGTCCGCGCCAGATCGCAGGACATTCCCTATGATCATCTCATTCTTGCCACCGGCACCCGCACCATGCGCCCGCCGATCCCCGGTCTGACCCGCGCGCGGGATTTGCGGACCTTGTCCGATGCGCTGGCGCTGCGCAAGGCCCTGCCGAAAGCGGAACGGGTCGGCGTGATCGGCGGTGGCTTCATCGGCCTCGAATTCGCAGCCGTGGCGCGTGAACTTGGCTATGAGGTGACGGTTGCCGAGGCGGGACCCCGCCTGATGGGGCGCGCGGTGTCACCTGTGATGTCCGACCGTTTTGCCGCGAAACATCGCGAGATGGGGGTCGAGGTCCTCTTGGCCGATCCGGTGAGCGCGGGGACGGAAAGCGGCTTTGCTCTGGCCAGCGGTCGTGAGGTCGCGGCGGATTTCATCCTGCTGGCCGCCGGTGTCGTGCCGAATGCGGAACTGGCATCTGAGGCGGGGTTGCCGGTGCAAAACGGGATCGTGGTTGATTCCCGCCTTGTGACGGCGGACCCCGCGATTTCCGCACTTGGTGACTGCGCGTCTTTCCCCGATCCGAACAGCGACCAACACGTGCGGCTCGAAAGCGTTCAGGCGGCAACGGATCACGCGCGGCTGATCGCGAAACGGATCGCAAAAGGGGATGACAGCCCCTATCGCGCGGTGCCGTGGTTCTGGTCCGATCAGGCCGATTGGAAGCTTCAGATCGCCGGGCTGGCCGCGCCGACGGACGCCTGCGAGGCTCTGCCGGATGGCACTGTCCTGCGTCTGGACGGTGACCATGTGACAGCGGTTGAAACCGTCAACGCCGCAAAAACCCACATGAAAGCACGCAAGCTGATGGGGCAGGGCGAACGTCTTCGCCGCGAGGATTTCCTGCCGCTGGCAACCCAGTAGGTCCCGCTTCACCCGTGGGCTGGATGGCTGCACGACCCGAAACTACAGGACAGGGGCCGTCTCCCATCCGATAAGTTGCAAATTAAACAGATTGATATATAAATCTAGAAAACGGAGGAGTTTAAGATGGTCAAACTCATCTTTGAAAACGCACAAGGTTCGCGACAGATCGTCGATGCGCGGGTAGGCGACAACATCATGTTCACAGCGGTGAGCAACGGCATCGCGGAAGTGGTGGGGGAATGTGGCGGCGCCGCGATGTGCGCGACCTGCCATGTCTACCTCTCCCCGGAGCTGGCCGAGATTGCCGACCCGAAACAAGAGATCGAAACCGAGATGCTCGATTGCGCCGCCGCCGAGGTGACGGATTTCAGCCGCCTGGGGTGTCAGGTTCAGATCACTGCCGAAATGGAAGGTATGGTCGTCCACCTGCCCGAAAGTCAGGTGTAACCGGATCAGCGCCGCGCAGGCTCGTGTAGCAGGCTTTGGTCGAGCTGTTCGACTTTCGGAAGATTGTCGGCCAGCCGCTGCAAGAGCGCGAACAGCATCTCTCGGTCTTTATCGTCAAACCCGTCAAGGAGGGCGGCCTCGCGGCGATAGGCAATCTCGATGATCTCGTCATGAACCTTCGCGCCTTCGTCGGTCAGCCACAAAAGGCGCTTTCCCATCACGAGACGCGCGACGGCCAGACCTTCTTCTTCGAGCTTGCGGGTCGAACGGCTGACAACGGATTTGTTCATCGAGACCATCTCGGAGACACGCAGGGCCTGAATGCCGGGTTCGTTCCGAAGCGCAGAGAGGATACGCCACTCGTTGAGACCGAGATCGAAGAGCGAGAGATAGAGCTGGGACGCGCCCCACGAGAGCCGGTTGTTGATGAGGGACAAAAAATAGGGCGCATAGGTTTCGGCGCGAACCGAAAGATTGCGTTCGGTGACAATGGTCGGCTCGGACATGCGGGTGCTCCTCGGTGGTGCCCAATGGATAACGAAGGCAGAGTTTAATTGCAAACTGCACAGCGCAGGGCGCAGTAGGGAGACATGGGAGGAAATGATGAAGAAACTGATCAATGACGTACCGTCCGTGGTGCCGCAGGCTCTCGAAGGGCTGGTGAAGACCTCGACGGGACTGCGACTGATCGAAGGGACGACCACCGTGGTGCGCGCGGATGTCGAGGCGGTGATTGCGGCGGGGAAAGTGGCGCTGATTTCCGGCGGTGGCTCCGGCCACGAACCGGCGCATGCGGGCTATGTCGGCCCCGGTCTTTTGACCGCAGCGGTGGCCGGAGATGTCTTCGCCTCGCCCTCGACGGACGCGGTTTTGACCGCGATCCGGGCGGTGGCCGGACCGGGCGGCGTGCTGTTGATCGTCAAGAATTACACGGGTGATCGGCTCAATTTCGGGCTGGCCGCCGAGATCGCGCGCAGCGAGGGGATCGAGACCGATCTGATCATCGTGGACGATGACAGCGCCCTCGGCTCTGCGGAAGAAACGGCGGGACGCCGCGGCATTGCCGGCACGGTTCTGATCCACAAGATCGCTGGCGCTGCGGCGGAAGAGGGGTCGTCTCTCGCAGAGGTCAAAGCCCGCGCCGAGGCGGCTGTGGCGGAGACCGGTTCCATGGGCGTCGCGCTGACCCCCTGTGTTGTGCCCGCAGCCGGAACGCCGAATTTTGAACTGGGTGCAGGTGAGATCGAGTTGGGTCTCGGCATCCACGGCGAGGCGGGGTTAGAGCGCACAGCCCTCTCACCCGCCCGCGAGCTGGCCCATGCGCTGGTCGAGAAAATCGTCACGGATCGCGGGTTCACCCCCGGGGACCGGGTTGCGCTTTTGGTCAACAATCTGGGAGCGACGCCGCCGATGGAAGTGTCGATCATGGCCGGAGATGCGCTTGAAACCTGTGCCGATAAAGGCCTCGTGGTCGAGCGGGTTTGGGCCGGCACATTCCTTACCGCGATCGACATGGCCGGTGTGTCGCTCTCTCTCATGAAACTCGACGATGACCGGCTCGGGGCGCTCGATGCCCCTGCAGCGTCTCCCGCCTGGACTTTGCCCGGACATCCTGCCGAACCCGCAACGGTGAGCGGACCTGCAAAGCCGGTCGTGTCCCCCTCAAAGATGCAGGGCGATGTCACGGCGGTTGCTGTTGTCATGGCGGCCTGTCGCGCAATTGTCGGATCGGAACCGGAGCTGACGCGCATGGACCAGATCGTCGGCGATGGCGATATTGGCCGGTCTCTGGCGGGCGGGGCCACCGCCTTGATGGAGGCGCAATCCGAGCTTGAAACCTTGTCGGGCGCCGCACTTTGGCAGCGGATCGGAGACATCGTTCGGGCCTCGACCGGCGGCACATCCGGCCCGCTCTACGCCATTCTCGCTATGGGTGCGGCCAATGAGATCAAGGGCAAAGAGGCCTCGTCTCTGGACCTGATCGTCGAAGGATTTTCCGCCGGTGTGGCGGCGCTCTGTGCCTTGGGTGGCGCGGCACCGGGCGATCGCACCATGGTCGACGCCCTCGTGCCCGCGCGAGATGCGATGCACGCGGCAAAAGATGCGACAGAGGCCCTCGGACGTGCTGCCGAGGCGGCCGAGGCGGGCGCGGCAGCAACAGCGGATATGCACCCGCGCAGAGGCCGGTCGAGCTATGTCGGCGCACGTGTTCTGGGGCATCGCGATCCGGGGGCGCAGGCTGTTGCGATCTGGCTGTCCGCCGCCGCGACAGCGCTGCGGTGAGACGGGTCATTTTACGAGAAATCAGTTGAAGGATAAATCAGTTGCACTTTAAACTGATTATGGGAGGAGACGATGTCAGCAATGTTTGAAGAGAGCCGGACGCAGTCCCGCCCGGAGGTGGATCTCGATCCGTTCAGTCAGGAGACAAGGGACAATCCCGAGGCCTTCGACCGCGCGGTGCGCGAGGCGGGGCCGGTTGTTTGGTTGCCAAAATACGGCGTCTGGATCACCGGACAGGACGCTGTCGTGCGCGAGGTGTTTTCCGATTGGCGACGCTTTTCTTCGGCCTATGGCACAGGGCTGACCAATGTCGTTCGCGAAGAACCGTGGCGCAAACCCTCCGTCATTCTCGAAGCCGATCCGCCGACGCATACGCCGAACCGCAAGGTGCTCGCCCGCATCCTGTCAAACGCGGCTCTGCGCAAACTTGCGGAGGATTTCCGCGTTGAAGCGGAACGTATGGTCGATGCCTTAGTAGAGCGCCGCAGCTTCGATCTCGCCGAAGATTTGGCCTTTGCCTTTCCCTTTAAAGTGCTGCCCGATGCGGCGGGCCTGAAACCCGAAGGGCGGCATCATCTGATGCCCTATTCGACGCTGAATTTCAACGCGATGGGGCCGAAGAACGATCTTTACAAAGAGGCTTTGAAGGTCGTCGAAGAGCAGGGGACGTTTGAATATGTCGCCGCTCAGATGGATGAAAAGAATATCCTGCCGAACAGCTTCGGGGCCGAGATTTACGCGGCGGCCCATGCCGGGGACATCACCCATGAAGAAGCCGGGATGCTCGTGCGCGCCTTCATTTCCGCCGGGATCGACACGACGGTCTTTGGCATCGGGATGACGCTGATGGAACTCATCGCGCGCCCCGATCAATGGGACATGCTGCGCGCCGATCCCGGTCTGGCTCGCCCGGCCTTTGAAGAAGGGTTGCGGTTCAGGGCGCCCAGCCCGGTGATCGGACGCACGACCTCGGGGCCGACCGAGCTTGCGGGTGTCTCTCTTGGCGGGGAGGAAAAGGTGTTGATGTGGCTCGCCGCAGCCAACCGTGATCCGGAGAAATGGGACAAGCCCGATGAATATGACATCACGCGGCGTCCTGTCGGCCATCTGGCGTTCGGTATCGGCATTCATGGCTGCGTCGGCCAGATGGTCGCCCGCCTCGAAGCCGAATCCGTGCTCAAGGCGCTGAGCGCGCGGGTCAAACGCATTCATCTGGCGGGGACGCCAGAGAAGATCAATATCAACTGGCTCAGGGGGTATCACTCGATCCCAGTCGAAGTTGAGCCAGCCTGACAAGAAGTCCACGAAGGATAACGCAACCTACAAATCGCGAGCGTCGGAGGAGGACGCAAGCAAGGGAGGAAACGCACAATGAAAACGACACTCGGACTTGGGGCGCTTGTTGCGCTCGGCATCACTGGCGCGGCCGTAGCAGAGACGCCGATTTATGGCTCCTGGCCGCCCGCATCGGATTATCTCAACACGGACACTTTGCCCGGCGCCTTTTCGATGATCGAAGAGGAAACCGGCGGCGATGTCACATGGGAGCTGATCGCGGGGGGACAGCTGGCGGACGGGCGCGGGTCTCTCGCTGCCGTTGGAGACGGGCTGATGCAGGGCGGTTTGCAGATCCCGGTCTATACGCCGGAGGCGATGCCATCTCTCACCTTGCTCTATTCGGTCGTCGTGCCGGGGGACGATCCCGTGGCCGTTGCAGGGGCCGTCACCGAGACGATGTTCCTGAATTGCCCGGATTGTGTTGCAGAGGCGAAAGACAACAACGCTCTGCCGTTCGGGCCTTTTGCCTCGGCCTCTTACCGACTGATGTGCACCTCGCCGGTGGCCAGCATGGCCGATCTGAAAGGCAAACGCATCCGTGCAACGGGTGGCTATGCCGAAATGGCCTCCATGGGGCGCGCGACGCCGATGGCGGTGACGTTGACCGAGGCGGTGAGCCTGTTGCAACGCGGTGGGCTTGAATGTCTCATGGCGGCGCGCGAATGGCTTCAGACCTATGGCTATGGCGAATATGCCAAACAGGTGACGGACCTGCCTTTGGGTGTGGCCTCTCCGGCCGTTGGTTTTTTGATGAACCGGGAGACATTTCTCGACATGTCGTCCGAGGCGCAGGCCGCCCATTTGCGGGCCTCGGCCTATGTCACGGCGAAACACACCATCGGCAATTACGTGGACCGCGACCGCGAAAGCTTTGCGCATCAACAGGCCGAGATGGGGGTTGAACTTGTGACACCCGCCGACGATCTGACCGACCTGGTCAATGGTTTCATCGACAAGGACCGCGCCCGTTTGATCGAGAATGGCAAGGCACTTGGGCTGTCCGATCCGGCAGCTCTGATCAACACCTATCTGGCGAATGTCGAAAAATGGCGCGGCTATTCCGAAGAGATCAACGGCGATGTCGATGCCTTTGCCGCGAAGCTTTGGGATGAAGTCTATGCCAAGGTCGATCCCGCCGATCTCTGATCCGGGGCGCTTTCCGCTGCGGGCTGGCGCGCACGCTGGCTCGCTCTGATCCCACATTCCAATTGCGAGGGCTTCGATGGAACGCCTGATGAAGTTTGCGTCGCGCCTTGCCGACGTATTGTTCTGGATTGCGCTGGTCGCTGGCGCGCTGATGATGACACATGTGACGGTCGATGTGATCGCGCGCACCGTGTTCAACCACCCGCTGCCGGGAACCGGAGAGATCACCGCCTCCTATTACATGATCGCCGCTGCGTTCCTGCCGCTCGCCTGGGTGAGCCTGCGGGACCAACATGTGACGGCGGACCTGTTCGTCGATCAGATGGGTCCGCGGATGCAAAAGATCGTCACGGTACTGACCGATCTTTTGACGTTGGCCTATGTGGCGATTTTTGTCTGGCAGACATGGTTGTCGGCCCTGTCGAAAACCATGCGCGGCGAGGTTTGGGAGATTTTCGGGGGCTATCTGCCGATCTGGCCAACGCGTTGGCTTTTGCCGATTGCGGGCGGGGCGATGTTCCTCGTGCTGCTCCTAAAACTGATCCTGCGGCTGTCAGGGAAAGCCGAACCACCGCATAAGAAAGATCACGTCCCGGATATGCCCAGCTCGGAGGGGGTGTGACATGGATACTTTGTATTTCGGTCTGACGACGCTTGCGATCCTGTTGACCCTGATCGGGTTGCGCGTGCCGATCGGCGTGGCGCTTGGCGTGGTGTCGCTTGGCGGACTGGCCTTTGTGCGCAACACGCCGATTGCCCTGTCGATCCTGCGCGAGACGCCGTTTTCCTTTGCCGCGAGCTGGGATTTGACGGCGATCCCGATGTTCCTGTTGATGGGAGCCATTGCCAATCAGTCGGGCATCTCGACCGCCCTGTTCCGTGCCGCGCGGCTTTGGTTCTCGGCCCTGCCGGGCGGGTTGGCCGTGGCCGCAAACATCGCTTCTGCGGGTTTCGCCGCCGCCTGCGGATCGTCCCTTGCCTCGGCGGCGGCGATGGGGCGGCTCGCCATTCCAGAGATGCTCAAGGCGGGGTATAACAAGGGGCTCGCCACCGGGGTTGTCGCTTCGGCAGGAACACTCTCGGCGCTCATTCCGCCCTCTATTTTGCTAGTTTTGTATGGTGTTTTTGCAGAGGTGTCGATTTCCCGACTTTTGATTGCGGGGGTAATTCCCGGCATTCTCACGGGGTTTGCCTATGTGGTGATGATCCTCATTCGCTGCAAGCTGAACCCCGATCTGGCACCGAAACTTGACGATGCGGAACTGGCGACACTCAAGCGGGACCGGATGTCTGCGCTCAAGGAAACATGGCCACTCGCGATGCTGATTTTTGGCATAATCGGTGGGCTGTACGGCGGAATCGTCACCCCGACCGAAGCCGGTGGTGTTGGGGCGGCGCTGGCTTTGACGATTTCGATCCTGCAAGGCCGGATGGACACACGACGTTTCACCGAAGCGCTCAAAGAGGCGATGGCGGTCACTGCACAAATCTTTTTCGTCGGCATGGGCGCGGTGATGTATACACGGCTTTTGTCACTCACCGGCGTCTCGGGGCTTTTGGTCGATATGGTCGGCTCTTGGGCGGGGGATCCGCTTTTGATCGTCATCGCGCTCTCCGTCATCTACCTGATCCTCGGCATGTTCCTCGACCCTCTGGGCATCATGCTGATCACCATGCCGGTGTTCCTGCCGATGATCGAAACGCTGGGGCTCGATCTGATCTGGTTCGGCATTATCGTCGTGAAATACATCGAGATCGGGATGATCACGCCGCCGATGGGGATGAATGTCTTCGTTGTGAAATCAGTGGTCGGAAGCGAGGTGCCGATCTGGACGATTTTCCGGGGCGTCGGATGGTTTCTGGCCTGTGAGGTCGTGGTGATGGTGCTGTTGATCGCCGTCCCCTCGATCACGCTGTTCCTGCCGGACCTGATGCGCTGACGGCGACCCCACCTGAGAGCCTTGGGCGTGGGCCGAAGCAGGCCTGCGCCAACCAGACCCTGCATCTCGTGTCCGGCCATACCGGGTGTGGTTCACTTCGATAAGTGATGCGCCTGCCGCAGGAGCGGCAGATGTTCTCCGTTTTGTTTTTTCTTGCGACAGAGATTGTCACTTTCTGCGTATAATCTTCTTGTCGCAATAGTTTGCGCCCGAGAAAAGCGAAGGAAGCCCTATGTCTGTCGCCAGAAAGATCCTGCAAGTTCCTATTTGCGTGGCGCTTGCGGTGTGTCCGATCAACCTATTTGCGCAAGCGGGGCCGACAGGCGGCGGGATGACTGAAGTCGGGGTCATGGTGCTTTCCGAGACGGAGGTGCCCTTTACGACGACTTTGCCGGGGCGTGCCGTGGCGAAGGAACAAACAGAAATTCGTCCGCGTGTCGAAGGGGTGATAGAAGAGATCGCCTATACAGCCGGGCAACGTGTCGAAGCCGGAGATTTGTTGTTCCGGCTCGATGCGGAGACCTATGAGGCAGCCTATGCCTCTGCCGAAGCGGCACGAGACAGTGCCGAGGCGACATTGATCACGGCGCAGGCGGCCTATGACCGTTACACGAAACTCGAAGGTGTGGGCGCCTCGACTTCTGATCTTGAAAGCGCGCGGGCGACATTGGCGCAGGCCAAAGCGAGTGTGAAAAGCGCCGAAGCCGATCTCAAACAGGCGCAGCTCGATCTCGACCGGGTAGAGATCCGCAGTCCCATCGCCGGCATCCCCGATGTGCCCGAATTTTCGGTCGGCTCTTTGGTCACTGCCAATCAAAGCGATGCGCTGACCACGGTCACGCGACTTGACCCGATCTATGTCGATGTGTCCGAAAGCTCCGCGCGGCTCATGCGCATCCGCGAACAGGTCGATGCCGGGACTTTGACGCCGGGCAAACAGCTCGACGTGACACTGACGCTTGAAAACGGCGAAGTTTATGATGGGAAAGGCACCCTGATCAGCCCCGGCGTGACGGTTTCGACCACCACCGGATCGATTGATCTGCGCTTTGAATTCGACAACCCCGATCGTCTGATCCTTCCGGGTCAGTTCCTCCGCGTGGATGTCACGCTTGGGACGTCGAAGGCGATTTTGGTGCCGCAGCGTGCGACGACGCGGCAGTCGGACGGGACGCTAACGGCCTTTGTCGCAGAAGACGGGACTGCGCATCAGGTGACGCTGAGCTACAGCGAGACCGCCAATAATGCGTGGATTGTTACCGATGGGGTTTCGGTCGGGGATGAGATCATCCTTGATGGGCTCACCAACCTGACCGATGGCGCGACGATCACCACGGTGCCGGTGACAATCAATGATGCTGGCGTGGTTGAGGATGCCGCTTCGGACGATTCTGATACGACGACTGAGGCTGACTAAGCCATGGTTCGCTTTTTCATCCACCGCCCCGTCTTCGCCTGGGTTCTCGCCATCGTGACGATGCTCGCGGGCATCTTCGCCTATACCCAGCTTTCCGTGTCGCAATATCCCGATATCGCCCCAACGACCGTGCGTATCTCCGCCAGCTATTCCGGAGCCACGGCCGATGCGGTCGAAAACTCCGTGACCTCCGTTCTTGAAGATGCGCTGACTGGGATCGACGGCGTGCTTTATATGCAGAGCTCGTCGAGCGAGGGCTCCTCCTCGATCTCACTGACCTTCGACGAAAGCAACGATCCGATTGACGCGCAAAACGAGGTCCAATCGAAAATCTCGCAAGTTGAAAGCCAGCTCCCCGACGCGGTTCAGGATTCCGGGGTCACCGTGTCGCGGTCTTCCTCCTCGATCCTGATGGTCGGCGCGATTGTTTCCACCGATGGCAGCTATTCCACGATCGAGTTGGGCGATATTCTCGACAATCAGGTTTCCGGTCCTGTGCAGCGCACAGAAGGTGTTGGTGGGATCAACAGTTTCGGTTCCGGCTATGCGATGCGCATCTGGCTCGATCCGCTCAAGCTTGCGCAATATAACCTGACGCCCGCTGACGTGACCGATGCAGTTCAGAACCAGAATACCACCGTGTCCGTCGGGTCTTTGGGCGAATTGCCCGTGGTCGAGGGCCAGCAATTCACCGCAACGATCACCGCGCAAAGCCAGCTCACCTCGGTTGAAGAGTTCGAGAATATCCTTCTTACGACCGAAGAGGGCGGGAGCAGCGTCGTCTTGGGCGATGTCGCCGACATCGAAATCGGGCAGGAGGATTACGGCTCCGACGCGCGGTTTAATGGCGCGAATGCGGCGGGTTTCGGCGTGAACCTCGCCACGGGGGCGAACGCGGTCGACACCGCCAATGCCGTGCGCGCGACGCTCTCCGAACTGGAGGCCTCTCTGCCCGCAGGTGTGGAAATCCAATATGCCTATGACACCTCCCCCTTTGTCGAATTGTCGATTGAAAAGGTTTATCACACGCTGATCGAGGCCATCGTTTTGGTGTTCTTCGTGATCCTCGTGTTCCTGCAAAAATGGCGGGCAACCATCATTCCGATCATCGCCGTGCCAGTCGTTTTGGCCGGGACTTTCGCCGTGCTTGCGGCCCTTGGCTATTCGATCAACACGCTGACGATGTTCGCCATGGTTCTGGCCATCGGGCTTTTGGTCGATGACGCCATTGTCGTGGTCGAGAACGTCGAACGCACCATCGAGGATGACGGCCTTGCGCCTATGGCGGCGACCGAGAAAAGCATGGGGCAGATCACCGGCGCGCTCGTCGGCATTGCGCTTGTGCTCTCCGCCGTGTTCCTGCCGATGGCCTTTTTCGGCGGCTCCACGGGGGTGATTTACCGGCAGTTCTCGGTGACGATTATCACGGCGATGGTGCTGTCGGCGGCGGTTGCTTTGATCCTGACGCCCGCGCTTTGCGCCACGATCCTCAAGCCCGCGAAACACGGCGAAGGCCTCGCCCCCGCACGTTGGTTCAACCGCAATTTCGACCGGGCGAATGGGGGCTATACCTCTGCCGTTGCGCGTATTCTCAAGCGTCCATTCCTTATGATCCTTGTGCTCGCGGCGTTCCTCGCCGGCGCCTGGGGCGTCTACACGCGTCTGCCGTCGTCCTTCCTGCCGCAAGAGGACCAAGGCGTGTTGATGGTCATGGTCAACCTGTCTGAGGGCTCCACCACGCCGCAAACCGAAGAGGTGGTGACCCAGGTCGAAGATTACCTGTTGAACGAGGAAAGCGCGGTCGTGGACAGTACCTTTGCGACGCTGGGCTTTGGCTTTGGCGGCACGGGGCAGAACACCGCGATGCTCTTCGTCAAACTCAAGGATTTCGATGAACGCGAAGGCGACGATCTGTCGGCCTCCGCCGTGGCGCAGCGGGCGACGATGCATTTCGCGGGGCTGCGCGCGGGGCAGGTGATGTTCATGCAACCGCCCGCCATTCCCGGCCTTGGCAATACCTCGGGCTTCTCCATGGAGCTTGTGGACTATGGCAACACCGGGCGTGACGCCCTGATCGCGGCGGCTGAAGAGGTGGAAAGCTTGGCCAATCAGGACGGTCGCCTGCAAAACATCGACGTCTCCGGCGTCGACAGCGAAGCCGTTCTCAAACTGATCATCGACCAGCAGAAAGCCGAAAGCTTTGGTGTCTCGGTGAGTGAGGTAAATTCGATCCTCTCGACCATCTTTGCGGGGTCTTCGGTCAATGATTTCGATTTCAATGGCTCTCTGCGTCCGGTGATCGTCATGGCAGATGCCAGCTACCGGATGCAGCCAGAAGACATCGAGGACTGGTATGCCCGCAACGCCGATGGCGACATGGTCTCGTTTGCGTCCTTCGTGACGACCGAATGGGTCTCCGTTTCGCCGACGCTGTCGCGCATGGATGCGATCGATTCCATCGAGATCTCCGGCTCCCCGGCCGATGGCACCAGCTCGGGCGAGGCGATGGATGCGATCCAGGCCCTCGCCGAAGGTTTAGACGGCGGCTACGGCGTGGCGTGGACGGAGCTGTCCTACCAAGAGCAGCAATCCGGCAACCAAGCGCCCTATCTCTACGCGCTCTCCGTGCTGGTCGTGTTCCTCTGTCTCGCAGCCCTTTATGAAAGCTGGTCGATCCCGTTCTCCGTGATGCTCTCCGTCCCGGTCGGTGTCTTTGGCGCGCTTTTGTTCGCGTGGCTGTTCGATCAGTCGAATGACGTTTATTTCAAGGTCGGCATTCTGACGACCATCGGCTTGGCCGCGAAAAACGCCATCCTGATTGTGGAATTCGCGCGTGGCCTCGAAGAAAAAGGCATGCCTGTCGTAGAGGCTGCGATCGAAGCGGCCAAGCTGCGTTTGCGCCCGATCCTCATGACCTCTCTGGCCTTTATGCTGGGTGTTCTGCCGCTGGCAAAAGCCTCGGGCGCTGGGGCCTCGGCGCAGAACGCCATCGGCTTTGCCGTTCTGGGCGGGATGGCCGCGGCGACCTTCATCGGGATTTTCATGGTGCCAGCCTTCTACGTGATCATTCGAAAATTCACGTTGTCATGTGCGGCAAGGTAGCGGCGGCAGATCTTCGCGGGGGGCGTAGGGCCTCAGGTCTCCGCCTCATCCGCTTCGGGTGCGCGACGGCGCAGCACCTGTACCACGGCCATCACGATGAGTGCGCCGGCGGCGAGGATAAAGGCCGCGGCGATCGGGCGTTGCAGGAAGACCATCGGATCGCCTCGTCCAATCAGAAGGGCGCGCCGCAGGTTGGTTTCGATGAGAGGTCCCAAGACGAACCCCAACAATAACAGCGCCGGGTTGAACCGTGCCAGCGAGAGCGCGTAGCCGATGACACCGATGAGGGCGACGGCGAAGATGTCAAAGCTTGATCCTCGTACCGAATAGACGCCGAGGCTGACAAAGATCAGGATGGCGGGGTAGAGCCATCGGAACGGGATGCGCAGCATCGACACCCAGATGCCGATCAGAGGCAGGTTGAGCACCAACAGCAACAGGTTTCCGATCCCGAAACTCGCGATCAGGCCCCAGAACATGTCGGGGCGCGCGTCGAGCATCAAGGGGCCGGGCTGTACGCCGTGAATCACCAAGGCGCCCAGCATAAGTGCCATGATCGGATCGCCCGGAATGCCAAGCGAGAGCGTGGGGACGAAGGCGCTGATCGCGGCGGCGTTATTGGCCGCCTCGGGCCCCGCGATCCCTTCGACCGCGCCCTTGCCGAATTGCTCTGAGCGGCGCGAGATGCGGCGCTCCGTGGCATAGGCGAGGAAAGACGAAATCGTCGATCCGGTGCCGGGGAGCGCACCGAAGAAACTGCCGAGACTGGCGCCGCGCAAGGCGGGGAAGGGGATACGCCGCAGCTCTGCCCGGCTGGGCAGAAGATCGCGCAATGCGACGCGCGGCGGCACGCCGGTGCGTTCGGCGACACGAATGTTGGAGATTACCTCCGCCACGCCAAACAGGCCCATCGCCAGCGCCACGAGGTTGATGCCGTCCATCAGCTCGGTCTGGCCAAAGATAAAACGCTGCTCGCCGGAATTCACATCGGTCCCGACACAGCCGAGGATCAGCCCCAGCACGACCATAGCCATGCTTTTCGCCGGGTGTTTCGCGCCGACCGTCGAGGCGGCAACCAGGCCGAGGATCATCATCGCGGCATATTCGGCCGCTCCAAAGGCAATCGCCGCCTGAGCCAAAGCGCCCGACAGCAGGATCAGCACGAGAATCCCAATCATAGAGCCTGCAAAGCTGGAGATCATCGAGGTGAACAGGGCCACGCCAGCGCGCCCCTTCTGGGCCAGCGGATAGCCGTCGAGCGTGGTGATTGCTGACTGCGGCGTGCCGGGCAGACGCAGAAGGATGGAGGCCACAGCCCCGCCATATTGCGAGCCGTAATAGACGCCGGCCAGCATCACCAGAGCCGCCTCGGGGGACAGGTAATAGGTGATCGGCAACAACAGAGAAATCGTGGCCATCGCTCCGATGCCGGGCAAAACGCCGACGAAGGTGCCCAAAAGCACGCCGAGCACACAATAGATCAACACGCCGGGCTGTGTCGCGACGCTCAGCCCGTGCAGAAATCCGTCCCACCCATTCATCGTCTTACGCCTCTCATCGTCCCGGCCAGAGCGGGACGGTCATTTTCAATCCGAAGGAAAACACCGCGACCGACAGCGCGGTGACCACGAGGGCCAACACGATGCGCCAGCCGATCCGCCGATCCGGGGCCGCGAGCGACGCGATCAGCACGCTGGTCAATGTCACCAGAACAAGCCCCAAGCGGTCGAGACCGGCGGCGAAGATCAGGATCGCCGCCAGCACGGCGAGGCATTCTTTCCACGCGATCTGGACCGCGTCATCCTGCCGGGCCAAGGCAGGAAGCGCGACCATCCCCCCCAGAAGTGCCAAGGCTGCGCCAAGGACAGCCGGGAAAAACCCGGGCCCCATCCGGCGCAGGGAGCCAATCTCGTAGTGCGCCAGCGTGTAGAAGACGACGAAGAGGCCGATGGCGGCCAGAAGGACGCCACCAACGAGATCAGGAATGTCGCGCTTCATCGGTTACTCTTTCGCGTCGATCCGGTCGAGCACGGCACCCCAGACCTTGGTGTCTTCTGCGATACGCTGTTGCAATTCTTCGGCGGAGCCGCCGGCCGCTTGCCAGCCCATGTCGAGCAACCGCTTTTGCACAGCCTCATCCGCAAGGATGGCGTTGATATGGGTGCTCAGCGTGTCGACAATCGCCTCCTCTGTTCCGGCGGGCGCGATGAAGGCGTTCCATAGCTCGGCGCGGAAATCAACGGGCAACCCGGCCTGACCGGCCATGACCGGCACGCCGGGGGCCTGTGCGAAAGGCGTCTCGGAGGTGATGCCGAGGATTTTCACTTTGCCCGCTTCGACATATTGCATGGCCGCAGAGGGGGCCATGAAACCGCAATCGATTTCATGACCAATGATCGCGGTCGTGACTTCGGCATAGGAGGTGAAGGGAATGTGGAGCATCTCCACACCGGCACGGTCCGAGAACAGCTCGGCCGTCAGATGCGCGCCCGAGCCTTTGCCGACGGATCCATAGGCGAGGGCTTCGGGTTCTTTGCCAGCGGCTTGGACAAAATCCGCGAGGTTTTCGGCGGGGAAATCGGCGGCAACGACAAGCACCAGCGGCGAGGTCGCGATCAGGGTCACCGGAACAATATCTTCGGCGACGTCATAGCCAAGGCTCGGCGTCAGGCGCGGCGCCGTGGTGAGCGGTCCGTTGATGGTGGTGGCAAAGGTGTTCTTTTGATCCTGAGCGTTCAGCATCTGCTGAATGCCGATCACGCCACCGGCGCCGGGTTTGTTTTCGATCACGATCGGCTGACCCAGTTTTTCGGCCAGCGGTTCGGTCACGATGCGGGCCAGAAGGTCAGGGGAGGAGCCTGCGGGGAAGCCCACATAGACATGCTGAGGCTGGCTCGGCCAGGTGGCGTCCTGTGCCAGAGCGGGTTTGCAAAGCGTCATGGCGGCGGCACCCAAAAGGGCCGCGCGGCGCGAAATGATCATGGTAGAGCCTCCCGGGGTCATATGTGGCGTAACAGCCGTAAATCGCGCGCAAGATTGCGGAAAGCGCGGGATTCGGCAAGGCGTCGTCAGGATTTACTTTCGCGGCAGTGGCGTGCGCTTTTGGCCTCGGATCAGGCGGAGAGCTTTAGAATTTGCTGCACCTCGGCGAGACTGAGCCGGACAGGGTTGGCCTGTGTGGAAGAGGCCGACAGGGCATGTCGCGCGGTTTCCTCCCAAAGCGGCGGGCCGCAGTGCAGCTCAGCGAGAGAGGCCAGCCCATGCCTGTCAATGAAAGCGCGCAGGGGCAGTCCAAGCCCGTCTTGCAACCACCGTTCGATCTCTTCGCAGCGCGCGGTGGGTTTGCCTGCTTGCGTCAGCGCGGCATGATTGACCGTCAGGGCAGCAGGAAGCAGACGCCCGCAGATCGCGCCATGGGCGCCCCCGCGACTGCCGATGACGGCGGCGAGGCCATGCACAATCCCAAGCCCGGAATTGGCCAGCGCCAGACCGCTCAGATAGCTGGCTTTGGCCAAAGTGTCGCGCGCGGTTTCATCCTCATGTGTCATGAGTGTCTGAAGCGCTGCGGCCGCAGGCCCGATCATGCCGCGGGCGAGGGCATCGGTGAGCGGATTGGCGCGGTTCGACAGGTAGCTCTCGATCAACTGTGTCAGCGCATCCAACCCGGTCGACAGGGTTAGGGATTTGGGCAGACCATCGGTCAGGGACGCATCAACCACCGCAAGGTCCGGCACGAGACGTGGATCGCGCAGGCTGATTTTGAGCCCTTGTTCCGGTACACCGATCACCGCGTTGCGGGTGGCCTCTGCACCGGTGCCTGCGGTGGTCGGGATCGCCACAAAGGGCAGCGGGGCGTTGAGTTTGGGCGCGGGATTTGGCCTGAGGCCGAGATGATCCAACACATCGCCCTCGGAGACACACAGCCCCGACACCGCCTTGCCCAGATCAATCACCGCACCGCCGCCAATGGCGACGATACACTCGGCGGCGGACGCACGGGCGCGAGCCACCGCGTCGCGGACCTGATCAACAGTCGGCTCGCCTCGGGCGGTAAGGGATGTGACCTGTGCCCCAAGCGTGTCGAGTTCTTCGATCAGCACATCGGCCCAAAGGACCGAGGCGCTGCGCAAGATGAGGACCTTTTGCCCCCTCTCGCGCACCAAAGCTGCGACCTGATCCTTTGCGCCACGTCCGATCAGACAGCGAGCGGGCGCAGTAAAGGCGAGATCCGCGACCGGATTGGACGCGAGGCTGTCGGCGAGACCCGGCATCAGACCAGCATCGTGGCACGAACGGCCCGCGCCCAACCGTCGCATTTGGCCTGCCGCGTCGCCTCATCCATGGTCGGCTCAAAGGTGCGCTCCAGCGCCCATGTGGCGGCAAAGCCCTCCATGTCGGGATAGACGCTCGCCCGCTGACCGGCGAGCCAGGCGGCGCCCATGGCCGTGGTCTCGAGGACTTTGGGGCGGTCGACGGGCGCGGAAATGATGTCGGACAGGAATTGCATCGCAAAATCCGAGGCACTCATGCCGCCATCGACGCGCAGCGCCGTGGTGGCGTCGCCCTGCCAATCGGCATGCATGGCCTCTAAGAGGTCGCGGGTTTGATAGCCGACGCTTTCAAGCGCGGCGCGGGCAAATTCCGCAGGGCCTGAGTTGCGTGTCATCCCGAACATTGCCCCCCGGCATTCCGCATTCCAATAGGGCGCGCCAAGCCCCGTGAAGGCGGGCACAAGGATCAGGTCCTGCGTTTTGTCGGCGCTTTCGGCCAGGGGCTGAGTCTCGGAGGCCTCGCGGATGATTTTCAGCCCGTCGCGCAGCCATTGCACCACGGCACCGGCGATAAAGATCGACCCTTCGAGCGCATAGGTCGTCTTGCCGCCGATGCGGTAGGCGATGGTGGTCAAGAGCCGGTTTTGCGACATCACCGGCGTCTCGCCCGTGTTCAAAAGCGCGAAACAGCCGGTGCCATAGGTCGATTTCACCATGCCCGGTTTGAAACAGGCCTGACCGATGGTAGCCGCCTGTTGGTCGCCCGCGATGCCCAAAATCGGGATCGGACGGCCAAAGAGATCGGGGCGGGTTTCGCCGAAATCGGCATCGCAATCGCGCACCTCTGGCAGCATCGCCATCGGAATGTCGAAGCGTTTGCAAATCGTCGTGGACCAATGGCCTTTGCGGATGTCGTAAAGCATGGTGCGCGCGGCGTTGGTGGCGTCGGTGGCATGGACCTTGCCGCCCGTCAGTTTCCACACCAGCCAGCTGTCAACCGTGCCAAACAAAAGTTCGCCCGCCTCGGCGCGGTCGCGCGCGCCTTCCACGTTGTCGAGAATCCATTTCAGTTTCGTCGCCGAGAAATAGGGATCGAGCAACAGCCCGGTCTTTTCCGTGACGACCTCTTCAAAGCCCTCCGCCTTAAGCGTCTTGCACAGCTCGGAGGTGCGGCGGTCCTGCCAGACGATGGCATTGTAGACCGGCTGGCCGGTGGTCTTGTCCCAGACAAGCGTGGTTTCGCGCTGGTTGGTGATGCCGATCGCGGCGATTTGTGACACGTCGGCCGAGGATTTCTCGATCGCCGCACGACAGGTGGCCGCCGTGGTGGACCAGAGATCGAAGGCGTCATGTTCGACCCAGCCGCTTTTGGGGAAATGCTGTTCGAATTCTTCCTGCGCGGTGGCTGTGACGGACAAATCTCCGTCAAACAGAATGGCGCGGGTCGATGTGGTGCCCTGATCAATGGCAAGAATATAGGTCACATGCATCTCCTTGGTGGTCTCTGCTCGGTCCAAAGCTATGCCACCAGCGCTGGACGGAAAAGAGGGGGTAAAAGAGGGCGGTGATCCCGCCCTCTTTCAACATTTACTGCCAGGAGGCGACGAGTTCGTCGTAGGAGACGGTTTGCGGCTCCTCGCGTTCGTTCTCGATGGCCGGTTTCGGCGCGCCTTCCATGGCGAGCCACTCCTCGGCGCTGGTCTCGTTGTTCATGACCGGCCCGAGGTCGCCCTGAATGCCAGCGCGTTCGAGACGCTCCATGACTTTCTCCATATCGGCGCAGAGGCTGTCGAGCGCATCCTGCGCGGATTTCGCGCCGGACATCGCGTCACCGATATTCTGCCACCAGAGCTGGGCGAGCTTCGGGTAATCCGGAACGTTGGTGCCGGTGGGCGACCAGCGCACGCGGTCGGGCGAGCGGTAGAACTCGACGAGACCGCCAAGTTTCGGCGCACGATCGGAGAAGCTCTCATGCTGGATGGTGGATTCGCGGGTGAAGGTCAGACCGACATGGGATTTCTTCACGTCGACGGTTTTGGACCCCACGAATTGTGCGTAGAGCCACGCGGCTTTGGCGCGATCATCCGGCGTGGATTTCATCAGCGTCCAGGACCCCACGTCCTGATAGCCGACCTTCATGCCGTCTTCCCAGTAGACGCCATGCGGGCTGGGGGCGAGACGCCATTTTGGGGTGCCATCCTCGTTCATCACCGCCGGGCTGTCGACCAGAGGCGCGACGAAGGTGGTGTACATGAACATCTGTTGCGCGATGTTGCCCTGACCCGGAACCGGACCGGCCTCCGAGAAGGTCATGCCCATGGCGGAGGGCGGCGAGTATTTGTTCAGCCAGTCGATGGCTTTCTCCACCGCATAGACCGCCGCCGGAGAGTTCGCCGCGCCGCCGCGTGCCATACAGGCGCCGACAGGTTGCGAGTTCTCGTTCACGCGGATGCCCCATTCATCGACCGGAAGGCCGTTGGGTTCGCCTTTGTCGCCCATCCCGGCCATGGACATCCATGCGTCGGTGTAGCGCCAGCCCAGGGACGGGTCTTTCTTGCCGTAGTCCATCGAGCCATAGACCTCGACGCCGTCGATATTGCGACCGGTGAAGAATTCGGCGATGTCCTCATAGGCCGACCAGTTGACCGGAACGCCGAGGTCGTAGCCGTATTTCTCTTTGAACTCGGCCATGATTGCGGGATCGGTGAACCAATCGTAGCGGAACCAGTAAAGGTTCGCGAATTGCTGGTCGGGCAGCTGATAGAGCTTGCCATCGGGTGCGGTGGTGAATTGCGTGCCGATATAGTCGTCGAGATCGAGACCGGGGTTGGTCACATCCGCGCCCTCGTTTGCCATCCAGTCGGTGAGGTTGCGCACCTGTTGATAGCGCCAGTGGGTGCCGATCAGGTCGCTGTCGTTGACATAGGCGTCATAGATGTTTTCGCCCGACTGCATCTGAGTTTGCAGTTTCTCGACCACATCGCCTTCGCCGATCAGATCGTGGGTGATTTTGATGCCGGTGATTTTTTCGAAGGCGGGTGCGAGCACCTGAGATTCATATTCATGCGTGGTGATGGTCTCGGAGACCACTTTGATCTCCATGCCCGCAAAAGGCTGGGCCGCGTCGATGAACCACTGCATTTCTGCTTCCTGATCGGCGCGCGACAGCGCCGACTGATCCCCGATTTCGGCATCGAGGAAGGCTTTCGCCGCTTCCATATCGGCGAAGGCAGGCACCGACAAAAGGCCGAGGCCTAACGCCAGTGCGGTGGTTGTCTTGAGACGATGGTTCATTGGTTTCCTCCCTATGTGAACCTATATTTTTAGGTGTCGATCCGTCGCGGGGGCCTCCTCAGACCCAGCGAAAGACGATGGCTGCAAAGATCAGGCAAACGACAAGCGCGAGCGCTTGGTTGGCGCCGATCAGTCCGAGCCATGCAAGATTGATGAAGGCCGAGCCCAGAAGGGTGATGAACAAACGATCCCCCCGGGTGGTCTCAATGCCCAAGACGCCAACGCGCGGCGTTTCGGGAAATTTGATCGCCAGAATGGTGAAGATCACCAAAAGCGTTGCAATCGTTCCGAAAAAGGCGGCGGTCGGCCATGTCCATGCCATCCAGTCCATGTCGAATTCCTCCTCTTAGACCCGACCGAGGGCAAAGCCCTTGGCGATGTAATTGCGCACGAAGTAGATCACGAGCGCGCCCGGCACGATGGTGAGCACCCCGGCGGCGGCCAGCACGCCCCAGTCGACGCCAGCCGCACCCACGGTGCGGGTCATGGTGGCGGCGATGGGTTTGGCGTCCACCGAGGTCAGCGTGCGCGAGAGCAGAAGCTCGACCCAAGAGAACATGAAGCAGAAGAACGCAGCCACACCGATGCCCGAGGCGATGAGCGGCATGAAGATCTTTACGAAGAAACGCCCAAAGCCGTAGCCGTCGATATAGGCGGTCTCGTCGATTTCCTTCGGCACGCCGCGCATGAAACCTTCGAGGATCCAGACGGCGAGCGGCACGTTAAAGAGACAATGCGCCAGAGCCACGGCGATATGCGTGTCGAACAACCCGATTGAGGAATAGAGCTGAAAGAAGGGCAGGGCGAAGACAGCCGGCGGCGCCATGCGGTTCGTCAAAAGCCAGAAGAACAGGTGCTTGTCGCCGAGGAAATTGTAGCGCGAAAACGCATAGGCAGCGGGCAGGGCGACAGCGAGCGAAATCACCGTGTTCATCACCACATAGATCATCGAGTTGACGTAGCCCATGTACCATGCCTCGTCGGTGAGGATCGTGACGTAGTTCTCGAACGTCAGGTTTTGTGGCCAAAGCGAGAAACTGCCCAGAATTTCTGTGTTGGTCTTGAGGCTCATGTTCAACAGCCAGTAGATCGGCAACATGAGGAACAGAAGATAGAGCGTCATCACCACGGCGCGGCCCTTCACCTTGGGGAGGCTGCGCGCGCGGGTGGCGGGTGTGAGTGCGGTTGCGTCCGTCATCTTACATGCCCTTTTTGTCGAGGTTGACCATGACGGTGTAGAACACCCATGAAATCAACAGGATCACGAGGAAATACATCAAGGAGAAGGCAGCAGCGGGTCCGAGATCGAACTGGCCCAGAGCCATCTTGACGAGGTCGATGGACAAAAGCGTCGTCGCATTGCCCGGACCGCCGCCCGTCACCACGAAGGGCTCGGTGTAGATCATGAAACTGTCCATGAAGCGCAGCAGGATCGCGATCATCAACACGCCCATCATCTTGGGCAGTTCGATGAAACGGAACACTTTCCAACGGTTCGCCTGATCGATCCGCGCGGCCTGATAATAGGCGTCGGGGATGGATTTCAGACCGGCAAAGGCCAGAAGTGCCACGAGCGAGGTCCAGTGCCAGACATCCATGACGATGATGGTGATCCAGGCGGAAACGGTGTCCTGCGTGTAGTTGTAATCAATGCCAAGCGCATCAAGCGTATAACCCAGAAGGCCAATGTCAACGCGGCCGAAAATCTGCCAGATCGTGCCGACCACGTTCCATGGGATCAAAAGCGGCAGGGACATGACCACGAGGCAGAAGGACGACCAAAAGCCCGATTTCGGCATGTTGAGCGCCACGAAAATGCCCAGCGGAATTTCGATGGCAAGGATGATGCCGGAGAACATCAACTGACGTTGCAGCGCGTTCCACATCCGCTCGTCCGAGAGCATCTCCTGGAACCACTCAAGCCCTGCCCAGAAGAACTGGTTGTTGCCGAAGGTGTCCTGCACGGAATAGTTCACCACCGTCATGAGCGGGATCACGGCGGAGAACGCCACAAGCACCAAGACCGGCAGCACTAGGAACCATGCTTTTTGATTGGTTGTTTTCTGTTGCATCACGCGGCCTCCCCGCCGGTGGCGGACTGGGGCGCCACACGCCAGTCGTTTGTATAGACATTCACGCGCGCCGGGTCGAAAGTGACGCGGGTCATGTCCGCGCGCACGGGATCGTCCTCGCCGGCGATGATGTTGATGTCTTGGCCAAAGAATTCGGCACGGATGATCTTGTGACGCCCGGCATCCTCGACGCGGCGCACTTTCACGGGCAGGCCTTCGCTTTCGCTCAACCGGGCAAATTCCGGCCGCACGCCGATTTCCACCTTGCCGCTCACCGGCGCATAACCCGCGCCGAGCGCAATTTCCGAGCCGTTGATATAGGCTTTCGTGCCCTCGACCTTGGCGGGGATCACGTTCATGCCCGGCGAGCCGATGAAATAGCCCACAAAGGTATGCGCGGGCCGTTCGAACAACTCCTCAGGCGTGCCGATCTGAACCACGCGCCCGTCATACATGACAACGACCTTGTCCGCGAAGGTCAGAGCCTCCGTCTGGTCGTGGGTCACATAGATCATCGTGTGGCCGAAATCGTGGTGCAGCTTTTTGAGCTGGGTTCTGAGTTCCCATTTCATATGCGGGTCGATCACGGTCAGGGGTTCGTCGAACAAAAGCGCATTCACGTCCTTGCGCACCATGCCACGACCCAGAGAAATCTTTTGCTTGGCATCCGCGCCCAGCCCGCGCGCCTTTTTACGCAGCATGTCTTCCATGCCGATCATCCGTGCGATTTCCTGAACGCGCTCGGCCACATAGGTCTCGTCGCGGCCCCGGTTGCGGAGCGGAAAGGCCAGATTGTCGTGCACGGTCATCGTGTCGTAGACCACCGGGAACTGGAACACCTGCGCGATGTTGCGCTCCGCCGTGGGGGCGCGGGTGACGTCTTTGCCGTCGAACAGGATGCGCCCCTGCGAGGGCATCAACAGCCCTGAGATGATATTGAGCAACGTGGACTTGCCGCAGCCTGACGAGCCCAAAAGCGCATAGGCCTCGCCATCTTCCCAGTCGTAATTCAGTTCCTTGAGCGCATAGTCGTCCTGCGACGCAGGCGTCGGATTGTAGGAATGCGCAAGGTTGTCGAGTGTAATTCTTGCCATGATCGCGCCTCCTCACGCCGCCATCGCGTAGGCGGCGGGCGCAACGAGCCCCCCGTCTTCGCCGAACACATAGACATGGCGCGGATCGAGCCAGACATCGAGCGCGGCGCCAATCTCGAGATCGTGCACGCCGTGGATCAACCCGACCCAACGCGCGCCATGGTGATCGAGATGGACGAAAGTTTCCGACCCGGTCAGCTCCGTCACATGCAGGTTCGTTGTGAATTTCATTGCGTTTTCAGCGTGCTGCGTGATTTCGAGATGGTTCGGACGGAACCCGGCGGTGTAGCGTCCATCCGCCAGATCGGCGAGCTTGCCGGTCGCCTGCGCGCTTTGTCCGTCACCGAACATCAACCGATCGCCAGTCTTGGAGATTTGCAGGAAATTCATCGGCGGATCGGAGAACACCCGTGCCGTCGTGGCGTCCACCGGCTGGCGATAGACCTCGGGCGTTGGCCCGAATTGCGTCACGCGTCCCTCCCAGAGCGTCGCTGTGTTGCCGCCGAGCAAAAGCGCCTCTTCGGGTTCCGTTGTCGCATAGACAAAGATCGAGCCGGAGGCCTCGAAGATCTTCGGAATCTCGACACGCAACTCCTCGCGCAGCTTGTAATCGAGGTTGGCGAGCGGCTCATCGAGCAGCACAAGGCCTGCGTTTTTCACCAGCGCACGGGCCAGAGCACAGCGTTGTTGTTGCCCGCCTGACAGTTCCAGAGGTTTGCGGTCCAGCATCGGCGTCAGCTTCATCAGCTCTGCCGTTTCCCGCACCCGCGTGTCGATCTCCGCCTTGTCTACGCCCATCAGCTTCATCGGCGAGGCAATGTTGTCGTAGACGCTCATCGAGGGGTAGTTGATGAATTGCTGATACACCATCGCAACCTTGCGATCCTGCACCCGCATGCCGGTGACGTCCTGGCCGTCCCAGAAAATCCGCCCGGAGCTCGGTTGATCGAGCCCGGCCATCAGACGCATCAGCGAGGTCTTCCCCGACAGGGTCGGCCCCAGCAGAACGTTCATCGTTCCTTTTTCGAGCGTCAGATCGGTCGCGGCAATATGCATTTGCCCCTCGACGATCTTCGATACGCCCTTCAGTTCCAGCGTCATTAGGTCCTCCTCCCCGCGCCTTATTGTCTTTGGCCTTATTCGGCGGCGGCCATCCGTGCGCGGTGGCTTTGCATCCAGTCATCCAGATCATTGATCTGCGTTTCATCCAGACGCAGCCCAAGCTTTGAGCGGCGCCAAACAATATCCTCGGCCGTGCGCGCATATTCGCGCTCCATCAGCCATGTCACTTCGGTCTCGGTCAGGGTCGCGCCGAAATCACGTCCGAGCGCCTCGGCATTCTCTGCGTCTCCCAGCATGTCACGCGCTTCGGTGCCGTAGGCGCGCACCAGACGTCGCGCCCAGAACGGGGTCAGAAACCCGAATTGCGCACGCAGCTCGGAAACAAGCCGGTCAAACCCGCCGACCGGGAAATCCCCGCCTGCGAGCGGCACACCTGCCGTCCAGCGTCCTTTTGCATTCGGCCCCTTTGCGTCGGGCAGATGGTCCGAGATTTTCTCAAGCGCGCTTTCCGCCAGCCGCCGATAGGTCGTGATTTTCCCCCCGAAGATGTTGAGCACCGGCGCACCGCCCTCTGCATCGACCTTGAGCGTATAGTCTCGCGTTGCCGCTGTCGCCGATGACGCTCCGTCATCATAGAGCGGGCGGACGCCGGAATAGCTCCAGACCACATCCTCGGCGCTGATCGGCGCTTTGAAATATTTGTTGGCAAAGGCGATCAGATAGTCGCGCTCTTCGTCGGTACAGGTGGGTTTGAGTGACGGATCGCTGTGCTCGGCGTCCGTGGTGCCGATCAGGGTGAAATCTGTCTCATAGGGAATGGCGAAAATGATCCGCCCGTCGGTGCCCTGAAAGAAATAGCATTTGTCGTGATCGTAGAGCTTGCGGGTCACGATATGGCTGCCGCGCACAAGTCGCACGCCCTCTTTCGACGGCAGGTCGATTTTGTCGTGAATCACGTCGCCGACCCAAGGCCCGCCCGCATTCACCAGCATTTTGGCGTAATGGGTGGCGGTGCGGCCATGTTCCATATCTTTCGTTTCGACACGCCAGAGATCGCCTTCGCGCGTCGCATGGGTCACTTTGGTGCGCGTCAGAATCGCCGCACCGCGTGCCTCTGCGTCGCGGGCATTGAGGATCACAAGGCGGGAATCCTCGACCCAGCAATCGGAATATTCATAGGCTTTGGCAAAGCGTTCCTGCAGCGGCGCGCCCTCGGCCGTTCCCGTCAGGCCGATGGTTTCCGTGCCCGGCAGGATTTTGCGCCCGCCCAGATGATCGTAGAGAAACAGGCCAAGCCGGATCAGCCATGCCGGACGGCGCCCTTTCATCCAAGGCATCACGACAGACAGAAGTTTCGAGGTCGGCGTTTCGGATTCGAAGCGCATATCCTTATGATAAGGAAGGACAAAACGCATCGGCCAGCTGATGTGCGGCATGGCCCGCAGGAGGATTTCACGCTCGATCAGAGCCTCTCGGACCAGCCGAAACTCGAAATATTCGAGATAGCGTAGCCCACCGTGAAAGAGTTTTGTGGAGGAAGACGAGGTCGCAGAGGCCAGATCGCTCATCTCCACGAGCGTCACGGAAAATCCCCGCCCCGCCGCGTCGCGCGCAATGCCACAGCCATTAATGCCGCCGCCAATCACAAAAAGATCGACGGGATGTGTGCTGTCATTCCCCTGCACAGGCTTTCCTCCCAAGTTCTGGCGCTAACGTTGGGTCGAAAAGGTCAAAAACGCAAGGTATTTGTTTTCGTTTTTGTTCGATTGAGGAAAATCAACGGGTTAGGGTAGATATTTCTGCAACTGCGAAGAAAAGATAAGAGAATCTACGCGGGTGCGGCAATGAATTGACTGGATTCGCATCGGGTTTTCGCGTCTTTTTCCCATGACGCCACAGAAACGAAGCAAAGCGAACATCTATGTCCAACAACTTTCGTCACCCCGAGATTCTCGAAATGACACGTAAAGAGGGGAAGGTCACGGTCGAGCGGCTGGCAGAGCATTTTGGTGTCACGCTTCAAACCATTCGCCGCGACCTGTCGGAATTGGCGGAACTGGGGCGTGTCGAGCGGGTGCATGGCGGGGCGGTGCTGGCGTCCGGCACAATCAATATCGGGTACGAAGATCGGCGGCAGTTGAACGCGGAGGCCAAAATCGCGATCGCGCGGGCCTGTGCCTCGCGGATTCCCAACGGGATTTCGTTGTTTCTCAACATTGGGACGAGCACGGAAGCCGTCGCGCAGGAGTTGTTGCAGCACAGGGATTTGATGGTCGTCACCAACAATATGAATGTCGCCAACATTCTGGCCGGGAACAGCAATTGCGAAGTCATCGTGACCGGCGGGCATTTGCGGCGGTCCGATGGCGGCTTGGTCGGCAATCTGGCCGCAGAGACCATCCGCCAATTCAAGTTCGATCTGGCGGTCATCGGCTGTTCCGCGCTCGACCGCGATGGCGATCTTTTGGATTTCGACATTCAGGAGGTCAGTGTGAGCCAGACGATCCTGCGGCAATCGCGCAAGGTTTTTCTCGTCGCGGATCACACCAAATTCTCCAGAAGCGCCCCCGCAAGGATCGCATCGCTGTCCGACATCGACGTGTATTTCACCGATCACGCCGTTCCGGCCGAACTGTCCCAAGCCTGCAAGAGCTGGAACACCGAGGTGGTTTCGGGTGGCTGAGAGCGTCGGTCTTAGCATTGCGGCCCCGCGCATCGCACGGGACCGTCAGGGTGTTCAGGGGCGGCTCAGCCAACGTTCTGAGCATCGCTCAATCGCGTTACATCACGCCGGGACCTGGACGAGAATCTTGACCTGAGATTTTTCCGCCACGAGGGCCTCGAACCCCTGATCGACGATCTCGTCGATGGAGATGCGCTTGGTCACCAGTTTGCCGGCGCTGAAATAGCCCTGGGTCATAAGCTCCATCACCGCCGGATAGATGTTGCGATAGGCGATGGTGCCCAGAAGCTGCCGCTCCTTCAGCACGGCGGTGTTGGGTTGGAACGCAGCATCGCCTTCCCAGATCGACACGATCAGGGTCTGGCCCTCGTGCCGCGTGCTGTCGATGCATTGCGGCAGAACGCGCGGCACCCCGGTCACTTCGAAGGCCACGTTGACGCCGCCGGTGGCCGCGCGGATCGTCTCCACCGGATCGGTCGACATCGGGTCGATGGCGCTGGTCGCGCCCAATTCTAAAGCCTTTTCGCGGCGCTCGGGCGAGGGTTCGACCACATGGATCTGGGCGGCACCGGCGACGCGCAGCGCCTCGACGACCAAGAGACCGATCGGACCCGCCCCAAAGACCGCGGCCGTGTCGCCAGCCTTGATCTTGGACATGCGCACCGCGTGGAGTGCGACGGCCGCCGGTTCGACCAACGCGCCTTGCTCCATCGACAGGGCGTCTGGCATTTTGTGCACCATGCCTGCGGGCACGACCGAGAAGGCGGCAAAGCCACCATGGCCGCCCGAAAGGCCGACAAAGCCGAGGCTGTCACAGAGATTGTATTTGCCCTCATGACAGGCGGGGCAGGTGCCGCAGGCAAAGATCGGTTCGATGGCAACCCGGTCGCCAACCGCAAGCCCGGTCACACCCGCACCCAATTCGGTGATCTCGCCACAATATTCGTGGCCCATGGTGATCGGCGCCTTGTCATGGCTGAGCGGGTGCTCCTCGTCCACGGGGACGAAAATCGGCCCGGCGAGATATTCGTGCAGGTCGCTGCCGCAAATTCCGGTCCAGGCCACCTTGATCTTGACCTCGCCCGCTGCGGGGGAGGGTTCGGGGATGTCTTCGACGCGGATATCTTTGACGCCATGCCAGCGTGCTGCTTTCATTGTGGTTCTCCTTAGGTTCGTAAAGTCTGCGCCCGGGCCGGGAAGAAAGCCCGGGCGCGCGATGCGCATCACGACAGGTGATGCACCTCCTGAAGGCCGTAAACGGGGGTCTCGATCCCCTCCAGACGGGCTTTCAATTGCAGGGCGAGGTAGAGCGAATAGTGGCGCGACTGGTGCAGGTTGCCGCCCATGAACCAGAGGTGTTCCTGTTGGGTCGGTTTCCACATGTTGCGCTGTTCGCCTTCCCACGGGCCGGGGTCCTTGGTGGTGTCAGAACCGAGGCCCCAGACCTTGCCGATCTTATCCGCGACCTCCGGGCTGATCAGATCCGCGGCCCAGCCGTTCATCGATCCGAACCCGGTGGCCAGCACCACCAGATCGGCGGGCAGGCGGGTGCCGTCGGTCAAAACGACCGCGTCTTCCTCGAAATGATCGACGCCGCCTTTGGCGAGTTTGACCTCTCCGTCGATGATCAACTGGCTGGCGCCCACGTCGATGTAATAGCCGGAGCCGCGTCGCAGGTATTTCATGAACAGGCCCGACCCGTCATCGCCCCAGTCGAGATCGAAACCGGCTTTTTCCAGTCCTTTGTAGAACTCCGCGTCGCGTTCGCGCATCTGGTCGTAGAGCGGGATCTGGAATTCATGCATGATCTTGTAGGGCAGGGAGGCAAAGATCATGTCGGCCTTTTCGGTGGTCACGCCGTTGGCGACCGCCTCTTCGGAATAAAGCGCACCGAGGCCGATCTCCATCAGACTGTCCGAGCGCACGATATGGGTCGAGGACCGCTGCACCATCGTCACATCGGCATCGCCCTCCCAGAGCGCGGCACAGATGTCATGCGCGGAGTTGTTCGAGCCGATGACGACGACATTTTTGCCGGCCCAGTCATCGGGTCCCTCATGCTGCGAAGAATGCTGGATCGTGCCTTTGAAGCGCTCCATGCCGGGAAATTGCGGCATGTTCGGTTTGCCCGACATGCCCGTGGCAAGCACAAGCTGGGTGGGGCGCAGCGTGACCTCTTCGCCGTCGCGGTTGACCTTGACCTCCCAAGTGCCTGAGGCCTCGTCATAGCTGGCTTTCTGGACGTCGGAACGGGTCCAGTAATTGATCTCCATGACCTTGGTGTACATCTCCAGCCAGTCGCCGACCTTGTCCTTGGGCGTGAACACCGGCCAGTTGTCGGGGAACTTGATGTAGGGCAGGTGGTCGTACCAGATCGGATCGTGCAGGCAGAGCGACTTGTAGCGCGAGCGCCATTGGTCGCCGGGGCGATCATGTTTGTCCAGAACGATGGCCGGGACGCCCAATTGACGCAGCCGTGCCCCAAGCGCGATGCCGCCCTGACCGCCGCCGATGATGACGACATAGGGCTGGGTGCCATAGCCCAGATCGGCCTCCTCCGCCTCTCGGCGTTCTTTCCACGAACTGCGGTTCTTTTTGGCGCCGTGCTCTGCGCCCATCGGGCGGCGTTTGCCCCGGTTTTCCTCGAAGCCCTTGAGCTCTTGCAGGGCGGTCAGCAACGTCCAGATCCGACCGTCGCGCATCCGCATTAATCCCCAACCACGCCCGGTCGCGGTTTCGAATGTGAGCCAAGCCGTGATGACGCCGTCCTCCTCGGCGGGCATCTCGCCTGACTGAATCTCGAACTTGCCCGGACGGGTGTGGTCAAGCTGACTGCGCAGCATATCCGCCACGCCCTCGGGGCCTTCGACCGTCTTCAGGTTCCAGCTGACCGCAACGAGATCGCGCCAATAGCTGTCGGTCGCGAACAGCCCCGCGGCGCGGTCGATATCGCCGCCCTCCAATGCGGCGTTCAGGCTGTCCAGCAGCTCCTGAGTCTGGGTGGTGGTTGAACTGTCGAGCATCGCAACTCCTCCTCTGTGCGTGTGTTCAGAAGAAGTATGGGGTGCGAAAATTGCGGCGATCTACGTGCGCGATGGCTGTGGGTGACAGAAAAACAATCGTTGCAGCGCAGCATGTTGCGCGCGCAACGCCTGCGCAACATCTCACTCGGGCGGGCGCAACCCGGCGGCTCGCATCCGGCGCAGGATGGTCGAGCGGTTGACCCCGAAGCGGCGCGCGGCGCGGGCCATGTTCCAGTCGCAGGCGACCAAAACCTGCTCCAGCGTGTCCCATGGGTTTGTCGATGCGGGCGACCCGTCGGCAGGGTCGGCCACGACCGGATGGGGCAGATCGGGCAGATCGATCACCGAGCCGACGCAGAGCGCGGCGGCGGTGTCGAGCACCTGTTCAAGCTCGCGGATGTTGCCGGGCCAGGTGCGCCCCATCAATTCGGCGCGTGCAGACGGCGACAGGCGCACCGCGTCGGCGGTATGGCGCCGCAGATGGCGCGACATCAGCCAGTCGAGATCGCGTCGCATTCGGAGCGGGGGCACGGTGAGGTTGCAGCCCGCCAAACGGTGAAACAGCGTGCGGGGCAGGGGGATGCGGGCCGGATCGAGACAGCTTGTCGAAAGCGTGCGCAAATCGGGCCTGCGGTCGAGCAATCCGCTCAGGGCGATGGCGGTCTCCTCGCTCAACTCCTCGATCCGACGCAGCAAAAGCGTCGTCAGGCTCACCGAGTCGAGACAAAGATCGGCGATGTCCTCGGGGCGCAGTGTGGCGCATTCGAGGCTCATGAACCCTTGCGCTTTGCTCATCATATGGATCGCGCGGGCGAGTTTGGTTTTTCCGGTGCCGGTCTCGCCGGTGATCAAAAGCGGTACGGTGGAGGGGGCCAGCCGTTCGGCCTGTTCCAAAAGACGGGCCATGTTCGGGTCGCCGCCGGTCAGCCCGGCCAGCGCACCACCGAGTGTTCCACTCAGGGCGCCTTTCTGTGCGCCTTTCTGTGTCCCGGTCTGCCGTGCCCCGTGGCGGCTTTGATGCGGTGCCTTGGGCGCGATGGCATGGGCGAACAACGCTCCGCCGTCACGCATCTCGATCACCCGCTCTTCGGTGGGGCGGTCGCGCATCAGATCCGGCAGGTCATCGACGCTTACGCTCAGAACCTCGTCGATCCGCCGCCCGAGAATTTGCCCTGTTTCGGGGAACAACCGCCGCGCCGCGCGGGTATAGCCCAGCACCCGCCCCGAGCCGTCCAGCCGCACGGCGGCCTCGGGATCGACGTCCAGAAATTCCGGGCTCGACGACAGGCGCAACACCCAGTCACGTGGGCTTTCGGCCATCAGATTGGCCATTTCGACGCGGCGCGCGGCGGAGGTGACGAGGCTCATCGCCAGATTCTGGCTGCTTTTGGGGGTGGGAGAGCGCAGGAGTGAAATGTCGAGCACGGCGGCCAATTGTCCGAGACTGTCAAAGATCGGCGCGGCGGTGCAGGACAGCGCCACATGGGCATTGCCGAAATGGTCGTCCTGATGCACGGTCACCGGTTCTTGCGTGACGATACAGGCGCCAACCCCGCAGGTTCCGGCGAGATCCTCGGACCAGTTCGATCCGAGATAAAGCCCGGCGCTGCGCAGGTCCTCGGTGAACAGGTCGTCGCCGAAGTAATCGACGCAGACACCCTCGGCATTTGTCAGCAGCAGCACGTAGTTTTGGCCGGCGACCTGACGAAACAGAGATTGCAGCCCCGAGCGTGCCGCCGCGATCATACATTCGGCCTGCTTGCGGTGATCGCGCAACTCGGTCTCTGTGACGATATGCGCCGGATCGGTGCGCATCGGGTCCATGCCGTAGACCTCGACACAGCGCCGCCAAGAGGCCGAGACAATACTGTCCCGCCCGGTCTGGCCGCCCTCGAGCACCTGCCCGATCTCTTCGACATGGCGTGCGTGTTTCATGGCTTTTATCATGACGCGCCATGCGTGACGCGTCGCCTCCCGGCGGGAGTGTAGCACATGATGCGCGCGAACCCAGAGGGGACAATGGTCTAAGATGCCGTGCGAAGCGGGCTGGATTGCACCAGCGCCTCTCTTAGCGATTGGGCCACACCTCTGCCTGAGTCTTCCGCGGCAGAGATTTGTTTGAAAAGGCACAAGGGATGTGAAGCGCTCCGGCAAGCGTGATGTTGGGTTGCATCTTGACGCTTTTTTCCGCCATATGCGCAACAAATCTGCAATCCGGCGCCGTTTTCCGCAGCTAAAATGCTTTTCCTCAGGTCTTCACGAGGGTCTTCGAACTGCATCATGTGACGCCAGACCGGCGCGTCGGAGTGGGTCTTGTAACGGGCGCCGGTGCGCGCTCTTCTTTTGCTTGTCTGGGAGGACATCTATGACATCCTTTATGAAAGCGGCAGCATTCGCTGCGGCAACTCTTACTGCGCTTCCGGCCATGGCGGATATTGATCCCGTCACCCTGCGTCTGGCGCATGTGGTCAACGAACAGGACGCCTATCACACCGCCGCCGTGAAGTTTCAGGAACTGGTCTCCGAGCGCTCTGACGGCGCGATCACCGTCGAGATTTTCCCGAACGCCACGCTGGGCGACGAGCGCACTTTGCTCGAAGGCATGCAAATCGGCACGGTTGACATGGGTATCATCACCAACGGTCCTGTCGCGAACTTCCTCGAAGATATCGCCGTTTTCGAGCTGCCGTTCCTCTTCCCCTCTCCCGAAGCGGCCTACAGCGTCCTTGATGGGGAAATCGGCCAGGAGCTTTTGGGTCGCCTCGAAGAGGTCAATCTCAAAGGTCTCGCCTATGCCGAGCGCGGGTTCCGCAACCTGACCAATTCGAAGCGCCCGGTGAACACGCCTGCCGATCTCGACGGGCTGCGCATCCGTGTGATGGAAAACCCGGTCTATATCGACAGCTTCCGTGAACTGGGGGCCGACGCGATCCCGATGGCCTGGACCGAGGCCCTGACCGGCATGCAGCAAAACACCATCGACGGCCAGGAAAACCCGGTCGGTGTGGTCTATTCCTTCAAGCTGAACGAAACCCAGACCAACATGACCATGACGCGTCACACCTACGCGCCGGCGATCTTTGTGATGGGCATGTCGAAATGGAACCAGCTCTCTGAAGAGACGCAGGGCATCATCGCAGCCGCGGCACAAGAGGCGGCGGAATACGAGCGCGCGCTCAACGCCGAGCTTGAAGAAGAGCAACTGGCCGCCCTCAAAGACGCGGGCATGAATGTGGTTGAAGATGCGGACCTCGCGGCCTTCTCCGCGGCTGTGCAGCCGGTCTATGATAAATACGGCGAGAAATTCGGCGACTATCTGCCGCGCATCCAAGAGGCGCTGAAGTAAGATGCTCAAAGGGCTGGCGTGGCTGGACAGACTGGTGGGGACACTCCTCAAACCCGTGGTTTTCGCGGGTATGGCGGGACTGACGGCGGTGATCACGCTTCAGATCGTGTCGCGGGTGTTCTTCACTTCGGTGGGCTGGACGGAAGAGGTCGCGAGATTTCTGCTGATCTGGATCACCTTTCTCGGCGCTGCGCTGGCCTATCAACAGGGGCGGCATATCGCGGTCACGGTTCTGCGTGACAACCTGCCGCCCGCGTTGCGCCGGATCGTCTCCGGCGCGGCGGTTCTGGTCACGATCGTGTTCCTCCTGACGTTGGCCAAAATCGGCTGGCAATATATGAACATGCAGAGTTTTCAAAAATCGCCCTCATTGCGGCTCAGCATGACCTATGTCTATGCCGTCATGCCCTTTGCCGCGCTGGTCATGGCGGGGTTGTCGGTGATCGACCTGATCCGGCTTTTGGCCGGACAGCCAATGCGAGAGGCCCATAGTGAAATCGACAGTGATGTCGATCAGAATGCGGCGCAGGAGACAGTACAATGAGCCTCGTGCTTGCCGGCCTTTTCGCTCTTTTCCTGCTTCTGGGCATTCCGGTCGCCATCGTGATCGGCGCGGCGACCATGAGCGCGCTTAACCTCTCCGGCGTGCCTTTGATGGTCGTGCCGCAGCAGATGTTCTCCGGTATCAATTCCTTCGCGCTTGTTGCCGTGCCAATGTTCGTTCTGGCGGGCGATGTCATGGCGCAGGGCGAAATTTCCAAACGCCTTGTGGCCTTTGCCGACAGCATGTTCGGCTTTATCAAAGGCGGGCTCTCTATCGTCTCCGTGCTTGCAGGCATGTTCTTTGCCGCAATCTCGGGCTCCGGTGCGGCGACAACCGCCGCCGTGGGCGCCAGCCTCGTGCCGGAACTGAAGCGCAAAGGCTATGATCCGGCGTCCGCCGCCTCGCTCATTGCCGCAGCGGGCACCATCGGCGTGGTGATCCCGCCGTCCGTGCCGATGATCATCTATGCTGTGATCGCGCAGGAATCCGTGCGCGAGTTGTTTCTGAACGGTTTTATCCCCGGCATCGCCATGGGCGTGGGGCTGATCTTTATTGCGCTCATTCAAGGCCACCGCCGCGCCTATCCGCGCGGGACCGCGTTCAACCTGAAAACCATTGGCCGCACCTTTGTTTCGGCCAGCTGGGGGCTGATAGCGCCGCTGATCATTCTCGGCGGGATATTTTCGGGCATTTTCACCCCGTCCGAAGCCGCCGTGATTGCGGTGGATTACGCCATCCTCGTGTCGCTTTTCATCTACCGCGACCTGACCCTGAAACAGCTTTATCGCATCATCATCCGTGCAGGCGTCACCACCTCCGTCATCATGTTTGTGATTGCGGCCTCCTCGATCCTGAGCTGGACGCTGTCAAGCTGGCAGGTGCCGAACCAGATCGCCACTGCGGCACTGTCGTTGTCCTCCAATACCTACGTGCTGTTGCTTCTGGTGATGGCGGTGATCCTCGTGGCGGGCGTCTTCCTTGAAACCGCCTCTGCCCTGATCATCCTGACCCCGATGCTCTTGCCTCTCGCGGCGCAGCTCGGTCTGAGCACCGTGCATTTCGGCATCATCATCGTGGTCGGCCTAGCCATTGGCATGGTCACGCCGCCGGTTGCGATCAACCTCTTTGTCGCCTCCACAACGGCGCGTCTGCCGATCGAACGCATTGCCCGCGCGGTTCTGCCCTATCTCGGGATGCTGTTGTTTGTGTATCTCATGATCGCCTTCGTGCCGATCCTGATCTGAAGCCTGCTCTGTCGCACCCCTGTCGCGCAGCCCTCGATGTGGGACGCTGGCTATTCTGATCCCCGCCATCCTTGAGTTGAAACGAGATGCGCCTCAGATCGACGTTTCACTTGAGACCGCGCCTTCCGCTTGCGCTTGGCGGATGTTCTGCACCTTGCTGCGCCAACGGGACGGCGATTTGATCACCGGCGTCGAAGGGCTTGCGGGGGACAACAGGGACAAGGCCGTGACCGCGATCCAGACGCTGGCGTATTGGCGATCTGAGGAGCTTATCTTCTCCGTGTTTCGGACATGGATGACCAGAGGTCGAGTGGCAGGACTGTGAGGCGAATCCGTAGGCGCATGCGTTCTGGAGCTTACGCTCCCCAAATAGTAAGCACGTTCTAAGGTGCATGGGGAGCACACGAAAGGCAAACGGAGCATCGCCCTGCGTCGCAGTCAGGACCGTCACCACGATGCTCCCAAACAGCCGTAAATCCAGGCTCAGACTTCCAGCACATAGCCAAAGCCACGCACATTGCGGATCATCTTTTCATCGAACGGACCGTCTGCCTTACGTCTCAGATAGGCTATATAGACCTCGACGATGTTCGTGTTCGGATCGAAATTCTTGCCCCAGACGCCGGACAAGATGTCCATCCGGCTCACGACGCTCCCGGCATTGTCGGCCAGATATTTCAAAAGGGCGAATTCGGTTGGCGTCAGGCCAAGTTCCCGACCTTCGCGTTGTACGGATTTATGTGTCAGATCGAACTCGAACACACCACAGGACAGGGTTCCGTTCTTTTCCGAAATACCGCCTTCGCGTCGCCGCAGCAGTGCCTCGAGACGCAACAACAACTCTTCGAACGAAAACGGCTTGGTGATGTAATCATCTGCGCCAGACCGCAAACCCGCCAGTTTGTCTTCGAGAGAATCCTTTGCCGTAAGCATCAGGATAAAGAGATCGGGATGAGTGTCCCGCAGGGTTTCGCAGAGGATCGCGCCCTCTGCATCCGGCAACATGCGATCAAGAATGATAAGCGACACCTGCCGTTCCGCAAGCACCTCCCACATCGCCGCCGCAGAATTTGCGTGTCGGACGTTATAGCCTTCGTTCGTCAGCCCGAGCAGGATGAAATCCGCGATTTCGTCGTCATCTTCTACCAGAAGAATATCATGCATGGCGGTCCGTCCCCTCCGTTTCCGTGAGCAGCGGCAGGATCACATCCACACGCGCGCCGTTGGTGCCGTTTTCCGCCTGCCCAATGGAGATCCGACCGTGATGGCGGCTGACGATCCAATAGGCGATGGCCAGACCGAGACCGCTGCCCTTGCCACCAGCGCCGCGACTATTGCGGCCCCGATAAAACCGGTCGAACACATGCGGAATATCCGCTTCGTGAAAGCCCTCGCCCATATCCGAAATCGACAGGTATGCCATATCATCGGACCGTTTCAGGTCGATCGACACCACACTGTCGCGCGGCGCATGACGGATCGCATTGTCGAGAATGATCATCACCGCCTGATGCAAACGCGCCGGATCGGCATCGACCATCACCGGGTCTTCCGGTTGATGCAGGGCAATGCGTATCCCATCGGCGGCGCGCAGGGACCGGGCATCCATCGTCACCTCCGCCAGAGTTTCCTGAAGCATGGTCGGGGAGGGGATCACCTGAATCGCCCCGGCTTCGGAGCGTGCGAGGAACAGAAGGTCATCGACGAGTTGGCCGAGCTGACCCGTCTTGCGTACCATGGCCTGCATCGCAGCCTGAAGCAACTCACTCGACGGGTTCGGATTTCTCAGGGCGACCTCCGCCTGACCGCGCATCACCGTCAGTGGCGTGCGCAGCTCGTGGCTGATGTCTGCCAAAAACTGGGTTCGGCTCGAATCCAGCTCGCGCAGGCGCGCATTCGCGGCCTCAAGCTGTTCGGTGCGCTGGCTCAGGCTTTCGGTGCGCTCAGAGACCTGTTCGGCCAATGAATCGCGGGCGGCCCGCAGACTGGCCTGTTGCTCTGAAATCCGTTGCACCATTTCCTGAAACCGTTCGGCCAGATCGCCAAGCTCGTCACTGCGCCGGGTGTCGAGTGCGATCTCGCCGTGACCGCTTGCCAGATTGTCCGCCGCCGCCGACAGATCGGCAAGCGGGCGCGACACCTGTTTGTCCAGAAGCAAAGCCGTGCCCACCGCAACCAACGCCGCCGTGACGAAGATGCTGATGGCCAAAAGCCGCTGGCGTTCGGTCAGCTCGTTCCATGCGTCGATCTCGGCATTGACGCTGCGGGCATTGCGCCGGATCGCCTCGTCGATCAGCGTGCCGATACTGGTATCGAGATCGTCCTCCACCCGACGGGCATAAAGCGATTGCGCCACCTCGCGCTGGCCTTTCGACAACAGATCGAAAATCTCCATCCCGGCGGCGCCGAGACTTTCCACCTCGGTATGAAGTTCGGTGATCCAGTCGAGCATGGCCTGCGCGCTTTCCCGGTCTTCGGGCGCGGCCTCCGCCAGATCGGCCTCCAGAGCGGTGTGCAGCACATCAAGCTGAACGATCAGATGGTCATAGGCTTCGGTAACTTCGTCGCGTCCTTCGAGACCCACAGTGAACAGCTCCGCGATCTGTTCGGAAAGACGGTTCGCGTCCGAGTTCAGTTCATTGATCTCGCGCAGGCTTTCATAGCTGCGTTCAAAGGAATGCCGGGAGTCGTCCGTGGCCTGCAATCCAATCAGGATCAGGACACAGATACAGCCGACCACAAGTGCCACGAAACCGTGGCTGACCAGAAGCTTTGCCCGGATTTTCATCCCTTATCCTCCTCTTGGCGCATACCACGCCCTGTGCGGCCGCAGGTCTGTCATGCTCCTGCACGCGGACCCGATTTAATTCACCTGACAGAAGAACACAGCACCCGAGACGGCATTCTTATAAACTTCTAATCTTCACGGGCGTGGCCTCGTAAAGTTCTAATTTGAATTCCAATACTGGCTGCCCACCTTATCCGATACGCAAAACAGCCCCGCAACACGCCTGCGGGAACCGCAAAAGGATCGGTGGACCAGACGATGAAACATTTCTCTGCAAACGGCGCGAAAACCACCCGGCACGGCGGTGCGCCGCGCATCGTTCTGTATTCCCACGACACCGTCGGCTTTGGGCATCTGCGTCGCAATCTTCTGTTGGCCCAGGCCCTGCGCAGCATCGAGCCCCGGCCCGACATCCTGATGATTGCGGGGATGCACGAGGCGGGTGGATTCCATATCCCTGAAGGCGTCGACATGCTGACCCTGCCGGCCTATGGCAAGACCGCCGAGGGCACCTATGAGGCCCGGCATCTTGGCCTTGATCTGCGCACGATCGCGGCGTTGCGCGCTGAGACGATCAAGGCGGCGCTGGCGGCCTTCGACCCCGATCTGATGATTGTCGACAATGTGCCGCGCGGCTGTCAGGGCGAACTTGATCTGGCTTTACACATGCTGCGCAAGCGCGGGCGTGCCCGTGTCATCCTCGGGCTGCGCGATATTATCGACAGCCCGGAAACCGTGCGGGCGCAATGGCTCCGGCAACGAAACCAGCGTGCGTTGCGTGATTGGTTTGACGAGATCTGGATCTATGGCGACCGCGCCTTTTTCGATCTGCCGAAAGAATATGGGTTCAGCGCGGATTTCCGCGCCCGCAGCCGCTTTATGGGGTATCTCGATCAACGACATCGGCTGTCGTTGCCCCGTGCCACCGAGGCCGCCACGCGATCTGTGCCGGACAAGGACGACCGTCCCTTCGTCCTCTGTGCCGTGGGCGGGGGCAAGGACGGGGCCGATCTTTGCCACAGCTTTGCCCGCACGACGCTGCCCCCGAACCGGCGCGGCATCATTTTGACCGGCACACAGATGCCCGGCAAGGATCAGGCCGCTCTGACGCGCCAGATTGGCGAACGTGACGACATGCAGGTTTTGCGCTTTCTGCCGGAACCGATCTCACTGTTTGCCGCAGCCGATCGCGTGATCACCATGGGCGGCTACAACACCGTGTGCGAGGCGCTGTCCTTTGGCAAACGGTCGCTCATCGTCCCGCGCACCCGCCCGCGCCGCGAACAGGTGATCCGGGCCGAACGGCTGTCGCGCGCAGGCGCAGTGGATATGCTTTTGCCCGAACATCTGTCCCCCGACAGTCTGAGCCAGTGGCTGTCGCGTCCGCAAGCAGCGCCGCAGCCCGCCCGCCCTCTCGACATGAGCGGGTTTGAACGCGTCCGCAACCGTACCGCCGAAATTCTCGCCCGGGACCCGTCGATCACCACCTCCTCCCCAGCACTGAAAGAAGCTCTCTGATGACCGTTTCCTCCCCGTCTCCCATTGGTTTTCCGGCACAGACGACTGGCAAGATCGGCTATGTCGTCAAACGCTATCCACGGTTTTCGGAGACCTTCGTTGTCAACGAAATCCTTGCCCATGAGGCAGAGGGGCGCGAGATCGAAATCTTTGCGCTGCGACCGGTCGAGGAAACGCATTTCCAGAATATCATTTCGAAAGTGCGTGCGCCCGTGACGCGCCTGCGTCAGCCTTTGCGCAAACAGGACTCGCTGTGGGAGGCACAAAAGACGCTTTACGCCCTGCGCCCCACGGCGATGACGGCCATGATGCAGTTTCCGGAGAGCAGTGAGAGCGACCTGTATCAGGCCATCCTTCTGGCGCTGGACTGTCTGAGCCGGAATATCACCCATCTGCATGCGCATTTCGGCACGCTGGCGGCCACTGTTGCCCGCATCGCCGCGGCTCTGGCCGGGATCACCTGGTCGGTGACGCTCCATGCCAAGGATATTTATTGCGATTACGATGAGGATCATCACCTGCCGCTCAAGCTGGCCGATGCCGATGCGGTGGTCACGGTCTCCGATTACAATGTGCGGTATCTGAACGAGAGTTTGGGCTGTGATCCCCAAAAGCTGGTTCGGATTTTCAATGGTATCGATCTGAACGCCTTCTCTTGGTCCGCCCCGCAAGATCAGCCGCATGAGATTCTGGCTGTCGGGCGTCTGGTCGAAAAAAAGGGGTTTCATATTCTTGTCGAGGCTCTGCACATTCTGCGCGACAAGGGGCTGCGCCTGCCGTGTCGGATCGTCGGCGGCGGCGACATGCAACAGGAACTGCAGGACCAGATCGACGCCTCCGGCCTGTCCGAAACCGTGCACCTGATCGGTCCGATGCCGCAAGACGACATCATCCGCGCGATGCAGAAGGCGACGCTCTTGGCCTGTCCATGCATCGTGGGGGCAGACGGCAATCGCGATGGCATGCCGACCGTCCTGCTTGAGGCCATGGCGCTCGGTTGTCCGGTCGTCGCCACCCCTGTGACCGGCATTCCTGAACTGGTGACACAGGCAGAAACCGGGCTTTTGGCGCAGGAGGGCAATCCCCGCGATCTCGCTGATCAGCTTGCCCGGCTTTGGCGCGATGCCGAGCTGCGTGCCGCGCTCTCGCGGAACGCCCGTGCGCGGATCGAAGCCGATTTCAACCTGCACAAGAACGCCGCCGAATTGGGGCGGATTTTCGATAGGCTGCGCTGTGATGATCGGGCTGTGGCCGCTCAGGGAGGCCTCTGATGCGCATCGCTTACATCTGCCTCGATCCCGGCATTCCGGTTTTTGGTGCAAAAGGGGCCTCTGTGCATGTGCAATCCATGGTCCGCGCGTTTCAGAGCATGGGGGCCAACGTCACCCTGTTCTCGCCCCGCTGTGAGGGCACACGCCCGAAGGGGCTTGAGACGACGCCCGTTGTGCCTTTTTCTCTACCGTCGAAATCCAACGCTGAGGCGCGGATGCAGGCGCTTATGACGCTCGACCTTGCCCTGCCGGACATTTTGCGCGACGCCGGGCCGTTCGACCTTGTCTATGAACGCCACGCACTTCTGTCGCACAGCGCGATGACATGGGCGCGGGAGGCCGGCGTCCCCTCCGTGCTCGAAGTCAACGCGCCTCTGATGGAAGAACAGCAACGGCATCGCGAGATGATCTTGCCGCAGGACTGTTTGACGGCCACGCAGGCGGCCATGCAGTCCGCCGCCCTTGTCGCCGCCGTCAGCCCTCAGGTCGTCCGCTATGCGCAGGATCACGGGGCAGAAAATGTGCTTCATCTGCCCAACGCCATTGACCCCGCGATGTATGACCGCCCTCGTCAGGGCAACCGACCCTTTACCGTCGGCTTCGTCGGCAGTCTCAAGCCCTGGCACGATCTTGATGTGCTGGTCAGCGCCATGGAGATTTTGCATGCCTCCCGGCCCGATATTCGTCTGTTGATCGTCGGCGACGGACCGGAGCGTGCGCGGTTTTCTGAGCGGATCGCAGCGCTTGGCGGCGAGATTTCCGGGCTGATCCCGCATGACGCGGTGCCGGACTGGCTGGCCAGAACGGATGTCGGAATCGCGCCCTATTCGGCGGCTCAGGATTTCTATTTTTCGCCCTTGAAGCTTTATGAATATATGGGCGCGCGCCTGCCGGTGATTGCCAGCGATGTCGGCGATCTGGCCCGGATCGTGACGCATGGCGACACTGGCCTGATCTGCCCGCCCGATGACCCCGCAGCCTTGGCCCGAGCCATTGCCACCCTCGCGCAAGACCCGGAGCGGGCCCGGCGTATGGGAGAGGCCGGGCACCGCCATGTCATCGCCCATCACACCTGGCAGGCCAATGCCAGAACTGTGCTTGAACGGAGCCGCCTGCCTATGCTCTCCGAGGGGCTGTGATCATGGGCGGTTCGACGACGCTGCGCGGCAAACGCAAAGACCGTCTGCGCGATGCTTTACCTGCGTTCATACGCATGTTGCGCCGGTTCAGCCCCTATCTGGCCGGGTCTCGCGGCACGTTGATTTCCGGCGTTTTGGCGCTTTTGATGGCCACGGCCATGCGCCTTTTGGAACCCTGGCCGCTCAAATTCATCATCGACCGGGTGGTGCGCACCCCGACCGAAGGCCCTTTCACGGTCACGCTGATCGGTGGGCTGACCCTCTCTGGTCTCAACGGTTTTATCGCGCTCTGCGCCGTGGGGCTGGCGCTTGTCATCGGCTTGCGCGCCTTGTTTCAATTCGTTTCGACAAGTCTGTTTGCCGTGGCGGGCAGTCGGGCGCTGACCGGCTTGCGGCGCGATCTCTTTGTCCATCTGCAAAAGCTCCCGCCTGCCTTTCACGACACCACCCGTCCGGGCGATCTGACCCTGCGCCTGATCGGCGATGTCGGCATGCTCAAGGACACCGCCACCACCGCCGTCATGCCGCTTTTGACCAATGTTTTCATTCTCACCGGCATGGTTGCGGTGATGATGTGGCTCGACTGGACGCTGGCGCTTTTGACGCTTTTGCCGGTGCCTGTGCTGCTTTTGATGACCACGCGGATCGGCAACCGCATCAAAACCGCCAGCCGGGTGCAGCGCAAACGCGAGGCCAGCCTGGCCGACAGCGCCTCTGAAATGCTTGGTGCGATCCGATCCGTACAGGCGCTGCGCCTCGAAGAGGCCACCGGGCGGCTGTTTCAATCCGCCAACGGTGCCAGCCAAAGCGACAGCATCAAGACCGGGCGTCTTGGCGCTCTGATGGAACGCAGCGTCGATGTCATGATCGGCCTGACCACCGCAGCCGTCTTGTGGTTCGGCACACATGCGGTGCTTGCCGGGCGGCTCACACCGGGCGATCTGCTTGTTTTCCTGACCTATCTCAAGAACACGTTCCGGCCGTTGAGAGACTATGCGAAATACTCCGGACGTCTTGCCAAGGCCTCTGCCGCCGCAGAACGCGTGTTCGATCTGCTCGACACGGAGCCGGAGATCCGCGACCGTGCCGAGGCCCGCCCGGCGCCGGTGTTTCAGGGGCATATCTCCTTTGACAGGGTGGGTTTCGATTACCCCGACGGGCGGCAGGTTCTCAAAGAGTTTTCTCTCGATATACCGGCGGGGCAATCCGTTGCCTTGATCGGGCCATCTGGCATCGGGAAGTCTACGATTTTCTGGCTCTTGCTGCGCCTGAGAGAGGCACAGGGTGGCACGATCCTCATCGACGGCACCCCGGTCGATGCCGTGACACTCGACAGCCTGCGTGCCCAGATCACCTTTCTGCCGCAGGACCCGGTGCTGTTTGCCGGAACCGTCGCGGAAAACATCGCCCTTGGGGCAGGGCGGGAGGTCAGTGAAGACGACATTCGCGCCGCCGCGCGGCTTGCCGGTGCGGAGGAGTTCATCACCGCCATGCCCGATGGCTATGATACCGAAGTGGCCGAACGCGGCGCAAATTTCTCTGGCGGTCAACGGCAGAGGATCGCTTTGGCGCGGGCCGCTCTGCGTCAAACCCCGATCCTGATGCTGGACGAACCAACCGTCGGTTTGGATGCCGAAAGCGAAGCCCATCTGCGCCGTGCGATCCTGCGGCTGGCGCGTGATCGAACCACGTTGATCATCACCCACGACCTGTCGCTGGCGCGCTGTTTCGATCGGGTGATCTTGATGGGAGACGGTCGGGTGCAGGAAGACGGGACCCCGGACCGTCTGGCCGCAACAAAGACCGGTTTCGCCCGATTGTTTGCCCATCAGAGCGGAGGCAAACATGCTCTGCAAGGCTGACCGCGACCTTGTCGCCCGTGATCCCGGCTTGCCCGGTTTGGCCGCGCTTTTGGATCCCGAACATGTGGCCCGGCTTCTGGGGCACCCCGCCGAACTGACATATCTGCGCTACAAGCCCGGGGTGAATGCGACAGCCACGGCTCGGTGCGCCGACGGGCAATTCTTTGTCCTGCGGACCGCCCCCGAAGCACGTTTCGCGGATTATCTGTCGCGTCCGAACTGGCGCAAATACGGGCTTTGGGATGTGGCCGCCTGCCTCGTTGCCCTGCCGGTCTGGCGTGACAGGAAAATTCCGGCGGCCCGGAAACTGCGCAAAGCCGATCCCAACAGTCTTGTGACCTTCAAACCCAACCGCCGTTTTGTGCAACGCATTGACGGCGGATTGCGCCGGGCCTTTGCGCCGGGTCTCTATGATCAGGCCCGCGCCGGGGCCTATTTTGGCGAAGGTTTCGGTGGCGCGCGGCTGCTTGCCAGTGATGCAAAACAGGCGACGCTTGACATCGAATGGGTGGCCGGGCGAGCGGCGGATCACAGCCCAAACCCTGAGCTCTATCGCCGGATCGGTGCACGGCTGGCAGACTTGCACCGACACCCGATGAGCGGGCTTTGCCCTTTGCCCGCTACCGACCCGTCTCGGTCGCTGCACGATCTGGCAGATCTTTTACCCGATCTTGCCCCGCGTGCCTTGCATTGTGCCGCGATGCTCTCCCGGCATCTTGCCGCGTGTCGTCCCAAGGTTGCGGCTTGCCATGGTGATTTCAGCGCCGATCAGGTGATTGTAACCCCCGATGACGCAGTGTGTTTTATCGACTGGGACCGTGCCGGAACGGGCGATCCTCTGTGCGATGTCGCAAGCTTTCTGGCCCGGCTCGATTACGACCCCAGCACAAGACAAGATCTGAGTCAGGCGTTTCTCGACGGCTACGGGATGACAGCGGAGGACATCCGCCCGCATCGCGCCGCCGCCCTCGCGGGATTGCTGATCGAACCCTTCCGTGATCGTCACCCGGACTGGCCAGAGCGCTGCGCGGCGCTGTTGCAACGGGTCGAAGCACTTTTGGCCCCTCTGGGCACACCCGCATTCCATATCGCTCAAACTCCCGCCACCGTCGCTGACGCGCTTGGCTGGACACCGAGCGAGGTGCACTGTCTCCGTCTGAAACCCGGTCGCAGAGCCATTTTCCGCTATGCCGACACGGTGGGGCGTGCGGCCTATGGCAAATTGCGCTTTGGCCGCGCCGATCGCCGCACGCCTGCGCTTCAGTCTGCTGTGCGCGCGGCCGGGCTGGATGGCAGGTATGGGGTTCAGGTTCCTGCTGTTCTCGCAGAAATGAAAGAGGCATGTCTTTGGTTTCAGGAGGAAATAAAAGGTCCTGATCTGACGTGTCTGCTCTTGAACGGCACGTCAGAAGAGGTTTTGAGCAACGCCCTTCGGCAGACCGGAGAGGCGCTGGCCCGGTTGCACACCAGTGAGGTCGAGGTCGCACGCGACTGGACACTTGCACAGGAATGCGCCGTCCTGACACAGGCTCTTGCAGCCGAGAAAGCGCGTGCGCCAGAGAATATCTCGGCGTTTCAGGCGGTCGAACGGGCGCTTGCCCCTGATATTGCGCGTCTTGAAACACCGGCGGAACCGGTCCTTTTGCATCGGGATTTCTATCCGGATCAGGTGATCTGTTCGGCGGGGGGCGTGGCGCTTCTGGATTTGGATCTGGTGGCCATGGGGGACCCGGCGATTGATCTCGGCAACTTTCTTGCCCATCTTGATGAGCTGGCGCTTCGGCATCATAAGGGGCTTGGCACGACCCCGGCCCGGGACATGGCCTTTCTGGACGGTTATGCCGCGCATGCGTCTCTCCCCGATATGTCCCGCATCACCGCCACGCGGCGGATTTCTCTTGCCCGACACATCCACATCTCTCAGCGGTTTCCAGACCGGCAGCATGAAGCGGCAAAAATCATTGCGCACTTGATACATCCTGTCTGAAATCTGGAGGCAGACCAAATGACCTGAACTCAGGGAGTCTGGCTTATCCTGTGCGTTGTTTGGGTCATGATGCTCCGTCCTGCTTAAGGCCTGGAGCCTCCGGCAAACCCGATAAGGAACGCCTTCGCTTGCCGGGCCGCGAGGATGTGAACACCGGGGTGCTCAAGGGCGGCGAGATGGTGAACATCGTGGCCGTGACCGAGGCTTCAGAATGGGTCGACGAAAGTTGGAGCACGCGTGCGTCTCGCGAAGACATGCTCTCCGATTTCGCGGGGTGGCATCCTGATCTTGCTGAGCTCTTCGCGAATGTGGAGGAGGTGTATAACTGGGGCCTGTTCGACCGCGATCCGATGGGCAGCTGGACGAAAGGGGCGGTGACACTTTTGGGGGATGCCTGTCACCCGATGCTGCCGTTCCTCTCGCAAGGCGCTGCGATGGCCATCGAGGATGGCTATATTCTGGGGGAGGCTCTGGGACTTTATCCCGACAATCTGACAGAGGCTCTCGCCGCCTATGAGGCAGAGCGCCGCCCGCGGACCTCAAAGGTTCAACTTGAAGCGCGCGAGCGTGGCCGGACCTATCACTTGCCCACAGAAGAGGAAATGGCGGCACGGGACGCAGAATATGCGCGCCGCGCCAAGGAAGATCCTCGCACAACGGGGATCAACACGGATTGGGTCTATGATTACGACCCGCGCCGCTTTAGCGCGCGGATGCGCGAAGCGGCGGAATAACTGTCCGCGCCAGATAAAGACATCCTACAAAAACGGCCCCGTTTTCGGGGCCGTTTGCGATCAGGCGAGGTCCACCGTCATAGGATCATAGACGCGACTCTCGCGGGCACCTCCATCATATAAATGTAACAAAGGCAGTACCGCTCATTGCTGATCTGCCTCTGCCATGCTGCAGACCGCGATGGCCAAACGCTTGATCGAGATCCGGCAGATCAAATATTTGAACACCATCATTGAGCAGGACCATCGCTTCATCAAGCAGAGCACACGCCCGATGATGGGCTTCAAGGGCGTTCCAGATATTTGCGGGCTTGCGGCATAATTATGTCCGCTGAAGGGATGCTTTCAGTGCTCAGAAAATTTGAGCCAAAATCGCCCGAACATCAATGACAGTTCTGAGTTCACGTTTGGACAATTAACTTTACGGTGCCGTTGGATCATTCAATCCGCCGGCAGCGGACCAGCTTGGACTCGCAGCTGTCTCCGACGCTTCCCCAAGCCCAAATCCGTCATCAGCCGCGCCACCGTGCATCTGGCCACATCGAAGCCTTCCCGACGTAGTTGATGCCAGACCTTGCGAACGCCGTAGACCCTGTCGTTCTGCTCCCAGACACGTTCAATCTCGGGTCGCAAAACCTTGTCGCGCTTGGCGCGATCCCGATGGCTTCACGGTGTTCGTCGAACAGCCGATCTACGCCGATGCCGACACGATCACCGCCCAACGGCTCTCATGCTGACCGGTGTTGTCCAAAACCAGGCGAACGGCACGCTCACGCACTTCGGGGGAATGCTTCTTCATCGTCTTGCTCATGATGCTCCATCCTTTTCGCAAGTTGGTGCCTCCGGCAAAACCGGCGCGGTTCACCATTGGTTTCTAACAGGAGTCGCAGTTCAAAGTAGCGCGCTGTAACGTTGGCATATATTTGAGACTCTGGGACTTGAATGTTCAGACCATTGGTTTTGGCAATTTTGAGACTGGATTCTGATTAAATCACGTAATGCCATTAGTTCGTAAGGCACTGGTAATTAGGTAGCAAGGGGCGGATACTGTTGAAAAAGTCGGTTTGTTTTGTGGGATTTTCACGGTGCTGGAGACATAGCAGCCGTTTGGTCCCGGCTTTCGCCATTTGGTTTGCCGGAAGCCGGCTCTTTTGACCTTTCAAGTCATGCGCTGACCTCCTTTTGGACGCACTGCGGGCGAAGCTTGGCGAGTTTTCGGAGGTTCTGGGCGATGGCGGCGAGAAGGAATTCGTCCTTTGCGCCGTTCGGTCCTCGAAGCCTGAGCCGCGTGAGGTTCAGGATGCGCTTCAGGTGAGCGAATAGCATCTCGACCTTTTTCCTTTTGTCCCGTGAGATCTTGTAGGCTTTGGTCTTGCGGCATGTGCGGGCGAACTCGCGTGCTTCCTCGTGCGGCTCTCGGGTTACGCGCCATGAAAGGCAGATCGCCGATGGCTTTCATGATTTTGCCCATGACCGGCTTCGTGCGCTTGTTCAGGTTCTTCAACAGCACTGTGAACCGGCTAACGCGCTCGACCATCGATGTGATGTTCGTTTGACCAAAGCTTTGTTTGAACAAGACCAAATCAGCCTCCCAATGGCCAAACTGACGTCGATGCGCCACGTCATCTGGGCGGAACAGGATACTGACATCACGGTCGAATTTTGGGGGCAGGCGCTTTCTGGCCCGCCGCGGTTTGCGGGACTTGCGGTGTTCCGGCAGATACCACCAAAGCTCCTGCGCCATGCCTTCCTTGGAATAGATGTAGCGATAGATTGTCTCTTGGCAGACACGTAGCGGTGCGCGCTCATGGATCATCCGGTTTCCGATCTGCTCGGGCGTCCAGCCGTTCTTGAGCCGTTGAACGACGTCTTTGGCGAGATCTGGATGCTTGATCAGCTTGCGCTGCCGAGCACGGCGGCCATCAGCTCTCAATTGCGCCGCCGCGCCATAATAGCCCGCGTATTTTGGCAGGCTCTCGTCGACAAAATAGTTCCGCTTCAATTCGCGGTAGAGCGTCGCTTTCGAGCGCTTTAACACACGCGCCATCTCGCGAACTGGCACTTTAGCACTCAGCCAGCGCTCGATTTTACGCCGTTCTTCGATGTTCAATTGCTTGTAGGAGCCACTCATGGCACAATCTCCTTATTAGATAATCCATTGGTTTCTAATAGGAGTCGCAGTTCAAGGTAGCGCGCGCCAAGCCATATCAAAAAATCTTATAATCATTATTATGTATAATATTTGCAAATAAAAGAACTGCAAACTCTCAAACCTCCAATACAAAAGCCGGATCGAACTCAGTCCCTTCCCCGGGATAATCCCGCTGGTTCGTGACAAAGCGGATCGAACCATGATCTCCCTCGCCGGTCTCCGTTGCGATCACAAACGACAGCTCTGGCGATTTGGCCATCAATATCCATTGTCAGGGGTTGCAAACGGCTGTGAACCTGAACCAACTCGAACTTTCTGTCCTATTGGACGGAATTTTCAACGAGGATGTGAATGGGGCTACGCCAATCCGTCACTTGACGCTTGGCGCGGATTACACGTTGGACTTTGTCGAGACGGGCCAAGCCAAAGTGACGATCTATGAGAGTGTTTTCGAGCGCTATGTCATCGTTCCGCATTATGAACGGCGCGAGAATTTCATTCGCGTAGAGGCGGCCTTCACCCACACAAACGGCAAACGCCCGAAAGGGTCTGGCTCCTTCCCCTATGACAAGGCCAGCCTGTAACAATGGATTAGAATATGGATACGTCGTTGACCGACCGATTTGACTACAGCGCCGCAAAGTGGAACCGGCTGTCGCGCTCGATCAAGCGTATTGATGACAGCACCGTCGAGATTAGGAACCCGACCAACAGCGTCGGGAAACTGATTATCAATCTGTTGATCTTGTTTCAGGTCGGGCTTTTCTGTGCGAATGCCTTTATGATGTCGGGACAGCGCGTTTCACCAAACCGTCCCTCATCTTTTGAAACACTGTCCGAAATGCTCCAACGAGATTATCTTTTTGTAACGGATTACGAGGCTTATTTAGAGCCTGGCTACGAGAGGTATCTCGGGTATTTTGAAACAAACCCAGTGTTCGCTGGAGAAGAGCCGGAAACGAAAGAGGAATATTACGAAAGCGCCATTGCGAATGCGGGGCGCACAGCAAGTGCGCGTTTGAACCGCGTTCTAGCGTCTTTGGGTTTCGGCCCCTTTTTCGTCTTCCTCGTTCTCTTCCTGCCGCTCCGCCTTCTCATTCCGGACTCGCACGGCATCCGTCTCGATGCGCGCAGGCGGGTGGCCTATGTGCGCGATTGGTACGGCAATTCGATCAAGCGGTTTTTCGGCATGGCCGATCTGCGTCCCCGCAAGAAACGCGAAAAGGTCGATGTGCTTGAACAGCTCCATTTCACCACGCGGCTCCACGCCGAATACGCCGTCACGCCACGGCTTTTGAAGGTGAACAAGATTTATAAGCTGTTCTATCCTTTCAGGAAACCGGCGATGGTCTATCTGTCTACGGAGGGGCATGAATACGGCTACACCCAGCGCTTTCCGCTTGGCAGCTACCCGATGCGCAAGAACCAACCCGAGGAAATCCAACAGTTCATCGAGGACTTTTTTGCCCATCCGGAGCCGGGCAAATGGACCAAAAACCTGCGCTATCGACATCCTTTGCCGGGCGATCCGATTGTCTGGCTGACCCGCGCGAACCTCTGGAAATTCGGCGGCTATAAAAAGGCGAATGCCGAGGACAAGGTGGATGCATGCCTGCGGGAGACCAACGGGCCGTGACCAACAGATTTGACAACAGCCCCACAAAGTGGAACCGTCCCTCGCGGTCGATCAAGCGAATTGATGACGGCAATCGAAGCGGAGGAAAAAATACGAACAAGCCTTGAAGTCAGACAAAATCGCGGCTTGAAATACGAACTCAACAGTCTCCGTTAAAACTGGGGCGGTTCAGAGAACCACTATTGGCCCTTTTTGCCTATTTATTAAGTATATAATATCAACTTTTATGTTCCTGAAATTTCAAAATGCTGACTGATCGAAAGCTAGGAGTAAAGATGACCACAGATGACGCGATTTTGGATCTCGCCAGACAACGGCTTAAACAAATGGAAACCGCGGAAGATCAGATCGCGCTTTTGAATGCCTATCATGGGTTGTTGACCTTGGCGGAGTTGGCGATGCCAATCAATTCGCCCTTGACCGCAGACTGTCGGCGAGAACTTCAAGGGCTGGAACACAAAGCTACGAAACTTTTCGCGAACACGTTCAAATAGGGAAAGAAAGCTGAAACGGCCGATTAAACAAATTTCAGATCGGCCTGCCGAATGGCAGGAACTTGCCCGCAAATACGTTGAACTTGGAACAATCCAGAAAGCGGCAGAAGTGAAGTGGTCTCAGGGAATCAAACAATGAGCTAAGGTGTATCCCGAACCTTTGAAGGGGGGGGAGAAAGGCGAAACGCCGATATTTTACAGATCAATTTAAGTCCGAGGTGGCATTGGAAGAGTCAAGCCCTGGAAGTACCTTCGGAGAATACGACGCAGAACGAACATTCTCGCATGGGTAAACGTTCTGGCTTGAGCGGCGCAACTATTGGTCGGCAGCTTGCCGACACTCTATCGCCAACAACACCTTGGGCGTGAGTACCATCACAAGAGACTGCAGGCGTCATGACATAGAGGTTAAGAGCCTAATCATCGCTGGAAAACGGTTCCACGGGAACGTAGTATGCAGAAAACGAAGCAAGGCGGATGACCGCGATGATAAGCGCTTCGCGGAGTGCCTTCGAACGGTTGTGATATCGCAAAGAGCCGTTGCGTCGCTTTGGCTGCCTGAGATTCAAGAGGCGCAAGAGGTCGGACAATTTCTGTGCCGCCCAACCATGTGGATTATCGCTATGACGGGGCTGAAACACCGCTTTTTACCAATCTGGATGTCGCCATTCCTGAGGGCCAGAAAGTCGGATTGGTTGGGCGGTCTGGTTCAGGCAAGACCACTTTCGTGAAGCTGATCCAGCGGATTCACGAGATCAATGACGGCAGCATCACATTGGGCGGCGTCGATATCGCGCGCGTTCCCTTGGAGGTGCTGCGCCAACACATCGCGCTTGTCCCGCAAGAGCCTGTGTTGTTTCACCGCTCTTTGGCCGAGAACATCGCCTACGCCCGTCCCGGCGCATCAATGCAGGAGGTCCGGGAGGCTGCTGAGCGCTGGTCGCTGGACTACGTTCACGACCAGTTTCGCCAGCGGTCAGCGTTTCCGGGTGCTCAATGTGGTCGACGATGTCACCCGGGAGTGCCTAGTGGCCATACCGGACACCTCGATCTCGGCGCGCCGTGTCGCGCGTGAACTGACGGCCCTGATCGAGCGCCGCAGAAGGCCCTGCATGATTGTCAGCGATAATGGGACAGAACTAACCAGTAACGCGATCCTGCAGTGGTACTCCAAGCACCGGATCGAATGGCACTACATCGCGCCGGGCAACCCCATGAGCCCGTATCGGTCAAAGCGCGATGTTACGTTTCACAACGTTCGATCAGCGTCAAACGCCGGAGATTTCATCTTATGTTTCCAAAGTCTCCGCGGACGCTTTTACAGATGAGACCACGGGTGCTTCTTATTACTTGGCAGAGCTCTACCCGGCTTCCGGCGAGTTGGAAAAACTCAAAGGCATGCAGCTTCTGCCGGGTATGCCAGTTGAGGCGCATTTAAAAACAAATGACCGCACTCCACTGAGTTATTTTGTGAAACCTATGTCGGACTATTTTCAGCGAGCATTTAGGGGGTGATTATAAAATTTTGTGAATTCTTTCGTCTCCGTCAGTCGATACTCTGCAACAGTCTAGCCCATCACGCCAAAATCCCCGAGATGAGCGGAGAGAGCTATCGTCTGGTCCAAAGCCGCGCGCGAAAAGCCACCAGTATCTCCTGATCACGAAGGCATAATATGGCCTCTACAGGCCAAGGCGACCAGTCAACCGCCAGCTATTTGGGTGGCGCGGTCGACTGATTGAGGTGCCCCTAGATTTGTAGACGCTTTGCGCCCTAACTTTGAGGCAAGGAGGCCGACATGGGGACAAGCAATTACAGCGACGAGTTCAAGCGCGACGCGGTGCATCAGATCACAGTGCGAGGATATCCGATTCGGGAGGTGTCGCGGCGTTTGGGCGTCAGCACGCATTCGCTCTACAAGTGGCTGAAGCTTTTCGCTGAACCATCATCGAAGCCGGGCGTTGACCACGAAGCCGAGAACCGGCGTTTGAAGCGCGAGCTGTCCCGGGTCACCGAGGAGCGCGATATCTTACGGCGTACTTCGCGCGCGAGTCCCAATGAAGTACGCCTTCATTCGGGCGCATCGCGGAGAGTTCGGCATCCGGGCCATGTGCCGAGTGCTGCGGGTCCATTTCTCCGGCTTCTACGCTTGGCTTAAAGAACCCTTAAGCCACCGTGCGCAGCAGGATGCGCGCCAGACCGCGCTGATCCGACAGGCTTGGGCGGACAGCGGCAAGGTGTATGGCTTCGCAAGTTGACGGACGATCTGCGCGATCAAGGTTCCCAGTTCACCAGCCGGGAGTGGCAGACGTTTCTCCGCCAGCATCATCTGGAACCCAGTATGAGCCGACGCGGTAACTGCCATGACAATGCCGTAGCAGAAAGCTTCTTTCAGCTGCTGAAACGCGAACGGATTAGGCGCCGAACTTATCCGACCGGGGATGACGCCAGGCGGGACGTGTTCGAATACATCGAGTTCTTCTACAACCCGAAGCGCAAGCACACGAACAACGGCATGCTGTCGCCCGTTGCCTTCGAGACCAGACAGCAGAAACTGACCGAGGCAGGTGTCTAGGAAACTAGGGGCACCTCAGATCGCCAACGATCTTTGCAACCGACTCAGCCAAACCTCCAAGTGCTCCACTTTTACGTCGTAGGTTTTACTCCGCCGTAGAAAGTCTCTGGTAAAACGGTAATCCCCCCATTTTTAGAGGGGCGTATCAGTAGAATCTAAGCTGCTGTCAGTTTCTGTATCGGGGTCATGCCGCCGATGCCCATGTTTGGTCTTTCGTTGTTGTAAGTCCAGAGCCATTTCGTTGCGTGATCCTGCACGTCTTCAATGCTTTCGAAGTGGTATCGCCCGAGCCATTCGGTGCGAACTGTCCGATTGTAGCGCTCGATATAAGCGTTCTGCTGGGGCTTGCCCGGCTGGATGTAAAGCAGCCCGATCCCCGCCTTCTCGGCCCATGTTTGGAGCCTGCCACTGACATATTCCGGGCCGTTATCTACGCGAATGGCCAGAGGTTTGCCTCGCCAGGCGATGATCTGGTCCAGCGCCCGAACAACGCGCTCGGCGGGCAGTGAGAAGTCCACTTCGATGGCCAGGCCCTCGCGGTTGAAGTCATCAAGCACGTTCAATGTGCGGAATGCCCGACCGTCAGCCAGCTGATCGGCCATAAAGTCCATCGACCACACCTCATTCGGGGCCTCAGGCACGACCAGCGGTTCCGGTTTCTCGCGCTGCAGCCGCTTCCGAGGCTTGATCCGCATGTTCAGCTCCAACTCGCGGTAGATGCGGTACACGCGTTTGTGGTTCCAGCCAAAACCTTTGACGTTCCGCAGATGCAAAAAGCACAGACCAAACCCC
>NZ_LRUC01000042.1 GCF_001550095.1 Celeribacter ethanolicus
CACGCCACCGTCACGCTGCGCACCCATGACGGCTCGGACAAGCCTTTCGATGGCATCATTTCCGAAGCGCGCTGGATGGGCGCGGGCGAAAACGGCCATCGTTATCGGCTGACCCTCAAGCCCTGGTTCTGGCTCGCCTCGCTCCGTCGCAACCAGCGGATTTTTCACAATAAAACCGTGGTTGACATCCTCACGGAGCTCCTCGGTGCCTATGCCTCGGCAGGCAAGATGGAGACCCGGCTGACGCTCGATTACCCGGAACTCGAATACACCGTTCAATACCGAGAAAGCGACATGGATTTCGCCGCGCGCCTCATGGAACGGCACGGGATTTCCTATCATTTTGAACAGGATAGCGGCTCTCACCTGATGGTTCTGACCGACATTGTCGAGAGCCATGCGACCATCGGCGAGCGCCCGTTCAAGCCCTATGATGGCCACCACCAGGAGGAAATCGAGCACTTCTGGGAATGGCGGCCAGCGCGGCGGATCACGACGGGGGCGGTGCGGCTCACGGATTACAATTTCAAGACGCCGACCGCGGCGATGGAAACCAATTCTTCATCTTCTTCGCGCTATGCTCAGGGCCAGATCGAGAGTTTCGACTGGCCGGGGGATTACCTCGACCAGAGCCGTGGCGATGTGGTCGCGCGGCTGCGCTCAGAAGGCGAGACCGGCCAGGACCGGCGCTTTGAGGCGCAGGGCGATATCCCTGCGCTTGGCGCGGGGCTGCGGGTGACGCTTGGCGGCGAGCCTCTGCCGGGGACGGGGGAGGACTACCTCTGCCTCGTGGCGCATCACAGCTACACGTCGGACAATTACGGCTCCGGCGGCGAAGAGGGCGACGGCTACGCCTACACCGGGCGCTATGTTTTGCTGCCCGCCGACGCGCCTCTGGTGCCGGAGCTGAAGACCGCGCGCGCAGATGTGAAAGGCCCGCAAACGGCGGTGGTCGTGGGCGATGGTGAGATCGACTGCGACGAATACGGGCGCATTTTGGTGCAGTTTCACTGGGACCTCGACGCGGCCTATTCGATGCGCTGCCGTGTGTCGCAATCCTGGGCGGGCAACGGCTGGGGCGGCATGGTGATCCCTCGGATCGGCATGGAAGTCGTGGTCGAGTTTTTGGACGGCGACCCCGACAAGCCGCTGGTCACCGGGTGCGTGTATAACGGCAAGAACGCGGTGCCGTATGATTTGCCGGAGCATAAGACGCGGAGCACGTTTCAGACGGATACGCATGAGGGCGAGGGGTTCAACGAACTTCGGTTTGAGGACAAGAAGGGTGAGGAGGAAGTGTTCCTTCATGCTCAGAAGGATATGAATGTTGGAATAAATAATAATTTCAAAGCTCTGATCAAAGGCTTCTTCCACAGGCATATAAGAAGAAATTTTACGAGTTTAGTGCAAGGCCACAAGGCAGATCATGCTGAGAAATCATCAAGTATCACAACAAGAGGTCCAATGTTTATTGGCACGGGGACGACTAGCCCAATAAACACTATAAATGACGGCTTTTTTAGCAAAGGCGGAAGCTCCGATTTCGATCACGAAAGTCTATTTTGGAGCCGTGACGCCCTTAAAACTCCAGACCCCGAGGCGCTTACAATAGCAAGCGGTGGCGATGCTTCATTTTTTAGTGATGGAGATATGTCGCTACAAAGCGACCGTTCCTTCAATATCAGTGCAAATGGGTCGTTGAACACAATTACTCAACAACAGATGAACAGTTCTTCTCGCGGCGATACGATGACTTATAGCGGAAATCGTTACATGATCGGGGCGGAAGGTGCGATTATATTGCAGTGCGGAATGTCAAAACTCACCATGCGACATGATGGAGAAATCAACATGACCGGCTCTCTCATCAAGATAAACGGAACCAAAATATGTCTAAATTGATCACAGCAGGACTTGTTCTGACGGCAGTAATATTCTTTTTCGCAACCGAAAGGACAAATGCCGAGGCTTTTTCGCCAGAAGATCATTTCTACGACCCCAATGCTTCGATTGGGATTAACAAGTACGAAGATGCTGACGCTTGGTTGCAATACATTTCCTCGTTGAGGCGAGGCGAAAATTATCCGTCACTTTGTGAAAAGGGTCCCTACTGCGACTTGATTGATTTCTATCGTCAAAATGTCAAAACGCAACAAATGCAGTCAAATGCAGAATTCATGTTGCAAAAAGCTGTCGAAGCTCAAAATGAAGAGGCTCTGACATCTCGTTTTATTGAAGTTGCGATTTATGCCCGATTGATTTGTGCTGATGAGCAATGTTTTACGACAACGCTTAAAGACATTAATGCAGAACAACTCATACAGCTCATTGCGAATGATTGCGAGGTGCGGCCGGAAACGGGATATGATGAAATGTCGCTGGCATTTTCGGACGTTTTCTTGACGTTTTCTACATGCTTTGATCGCACTAACTACGATGAAAAAATAAATCAGCTATATCTAGCTCTTCAGCGCGTCATCGATGGGTATCACGCATCGACTGGCCAACTGTAAGGTGCCGTATGAGTGTTGAAATAGAAAAAATACTAGAGCGTTTTTTAACCCCACTACCAAAAGATGCGGGGGATGGCCCATTTTTAACAAATATTGTGGCTGAAGATACTCCTGTTGCCAAAGGGGCCAATAGTGAATCGATAGAAACAATGGGTGCCGATTCAATTTTGGCCGACAATCCTCTTGTTGGCAGAGCAAGAGTCATAAGCCTCGGCCTTATTCGTGTCAGTGATACGATACCTCCCTCCTCTTTTCGAAGGGTCTACAGATTGTTCAGGGTAAAGCGACAATTGCCAGAGGACGCCAATAAGAAGATATGGATAAGGTTTAGTGGTAATTCGATGGCAATTATCGCGGAAGAATTGGAAAACTTGTCTCCTACGCCTAAGCCTGTCACATCAACTGTTTCGCGCCCGAGAAAAACACCTCGCCCAGCCCCTCCCGATACCCGTGTGGGAGAAAAAATAGAAATTGTGGATAGCCTTATAAATACGGCCGATGCCGTTCTTACGCCAACACAATCTACACGCCTAAGCTCCTGCAACATTATTTTCAGGTACCCTGAGTATGAGCCTTGGCGTCTCGAACAAGGGTTGCAGAATTTCTCTTCGGGAAACGAAAACCTGCCGAATTCGACCAAGGAATTTAATATGGGGAATAGCTCTGGTGAAATTCTGGAAATCGAAATTCCGTATCCTGTTGGGCAAACTGTACCTATCATCTTCGACATTGTGAATGGGAACCCACGTCAAAGCCAACAAGTAGCTTTAACTGTTGACGTTTTATTGGCTGAATAAATGATTCCAGCGAACATATATCTAGGTGCTATTTCGTTAAAAAAATATCCTCACGTTTTTGTAGCGCATCACCAAATTCACGAATGTGCGAGCCGCTTTGCCGGGGCAACCCATGCAGGTCAATTGCTGTTAGATGAATATATATTCGATTACTTGCAACAGCTTACTTTTTTCGAAGCGGATCGTTGGCTTTCGCTTTGTCATGCCAGCGGCATGACCGTCTACGGCGCGATCGCCCTCTCCTGGTGCAAAGACGCCGAGCTTTCACAGGTCTGGGAAGGCTGGCATGCCTCCGGTTTCCCGCTCAAACCCAGCCCCGAATTCGAACGCCCCGCCCGCTTCATCAACCCCGCGCTCATGCCGGTGAGCGACAGCCTGCACGACATCCTCAACGCCGAGGCGCGCAAGCACGAGGACCCCGAAATCCACACCCTCGCCATCTGCGCCCGCATCGCCGCCATGCAGGGCCCGCTCAAATTCGACATCCCGCTCGACAGCTTGAAAACCGCCCCGCCACAGATCGCGGCGTTTCTCAAATCGCGAACGCTCGAAAAACCGGATCGCACAGCGGAAGAGAACGCTCTGATCGCGACGTGGTCGGCGACGATCAAAGGCACGGAATTCGACATCTGGGAGGACGCATAATGTCAGCAGCAGGACGCAAGGGCGACACAGGATCGGACCACGACGGCTTCCCGCCGACGCCCGCCACATCGGGGAGCGGGGACGTGTACATCAATGGCCAGCCTGCGCTCCGACAAGGCGACAGTTTCGCGCCGCATTCCAAGCCCAAACACCCACCGCACGGACGCAGCCTCTCGGGCGGGTCTGGCACTGTCTTCATCAACGGCAAACCGGCGGGCCGCGTCGGCGACGCCATCGACTGCGGCGGCAGCGTATCGACCGGGTCGGGGGATGTGTCGATTGGGGGATGAGGCGAAAACGGACCTTTGCAGCGGAAGATTTGAATGACTGGTTTGGGCCGGTAGCGACATTTAAGCGATAAGGGCGTATTTTGTTGAAAAACTCGTGCTTGATCGGTGTGTGATCTGCTGTTTCAATTCTTCCAACGGACGGGAGGATTGACCGATGATGGGTCCGAGGCAGGAAGCGCAGGCATCGCTGTTTTACGAGTTCTCGCTTGAGGATCACGTCCCTCAGGATCATTTGCTGCGGTCGATTGATCGGTTCGTCGACTTGGGCAGCATCCGTGCTCATCTTGCTGAGTTCTACAGCCGCACGGGCCGGCCTTCCGTTGACCCCGAGCTGCTGATCCGGATGCTTCTGGTCGGCTATTGTTTCGGCATCCGGTCGGAGCGGCGGCTCTGCGAAGAGGTGCATCTGAACCTCGCCTATCGCTGGTTCTGCCGCCTCGATCTGAACGACCGGGTGCCTGATCATTCGACGTTTTCGAAGAACCGGCACGGTCGTTTCCGCGAGAGCGAGCTGCTGCGCCATCTATTTGAGACAACGGTGGCGCGCTGCATCGAAGAAGGCCTGGCGAGTGGCCAGCGCATGGCGGTGGATGCCAGCCTGATTGAGGCAGATGCGAACAAACAGAACTCGACGTCAAAGGAAGACTGGGATGCTTCAACCATCGAGCCCGCTGATGCGCCTCGTGCCGTACGCGAGTATCTCGACACCCTTGATGAGGCTGCATTTGGCGCA
>NZ_LRUC01000043.1 GCF_001550095.1 Celeribacter ethanolicus
CACCGAGGAGCTCCGTGAGGATGTCAACCACGGTTTTATTGTGAAAAATCCGCTGGTTGCGACGGAGCGAGGCGAGCCAGAACCAGGGCTTGAGGGTCAGCCGATAACGATGGCCGTTTTCGCCCGCGCCCATCCAGCGCGCTTCGGAAATGATGCCATCGAAAGGCTTGTCCGAGCCGTCATGGGTGCGCAGCGTGACGGTGGCGTGAGTGCCCAAAAGCGCATCAAAATCAATATCATCGGCGGAGGCGAGACAGTCGACGTGGTAGGTGAAAAGCCCGTTGACCCGCTCCTCGCCTTCAAAGCGCATCAGAACCAAAACGTCCTCGCCAAGTGCGGTGGTCAGGCGACCCATGCGGGAGGTTTGAGAAAAGAATGACATGTGGGAATACCGGAATAATATGAATGAATTAGGGTGATCCTAGTTTTTAGAAGACTGAACTCAAGGGGAAAATGGAGAGAGTGGTGCCATGAGCGAGAGAACGTACTTGGTGTGAGCGGGCATATCCGCAAACCGGACATTCGTGCGCCGAGCAACGAATGTCCGTTATCCGCCCTATCTCCCTAAAGCCGCCATCACCTGCACCCGTACCTCCTTCGGATCGCCACGTTCCATTGTTGCCATGACGAAGACCGCCTTACCTGCTGACGCTTTAGCCCATTGCTGGCCGATCAGCTCTTTCTCGCGGCTGTCGCGACTTTCCTCGGGGGACAACTGCTTGCCCTTGTATTCGACCACCAAGAGACGGCCATCCTCCATGACGGCCACGAAATCCGGGTAGAACTTGTCGGTTGAGGTCGGCAGGGAGAATGAATTCGGGTGCCTGCTGACATTCCGGGTCCAGTATTTCAGGCCCGGCAAGGCATCCAGCGCCAGGGCGCATTTGACCTCTTCGCCGCCGTCCTTGCTATCGAAGGTCGGCACCTCGTCCGGCCCCGTGAAGTGGTGCTTGAACTTGTACATGCCGCGATACTTCTGCACGTCGAAATACATCTCATCGAAGAACCGGATGCCGTCATCGAAAGACACCTCGACTCGCGCCTCGGGGCCGAACAGGTTCATCTGGTAAACCTTGTCGCGCTCCATCTGGCGGAAGCCCCGGATCTTCTCGTTCAGCTTGCGTGCCAGGACGAACTTGCAGCGCATCAGCTGCGACAGAGGGATGCCCCGGTCGCGGGTGAGATGGGTGACCACATCACTCAGCCAGGCCAGAAGCTCCGCCTGTCCGATCCATGGGTCGCGCACCTTACCGTCCAGCCAGCGCACCAGCGAGTTCGGCGTCCAGTCGTCTACGTCGATGTCCAGGGAAAGCTGCTCGGAACTGTCCGCCGCCGAGATTGACAGGTGGTTGCCGTCTAGATCGATCTCGAAGGTGTTGGTCGTCTCGACAATATCGAACTCTGCCTTGGTCAGTCGCGCCGGGTAATTGGCCAGCGACCAATCGTGATATTCCATCAGGATATCGGTATCGCCAAAGACCAGCTCACCCTGCACATGCGCCATCAGGCGCGGCACGGTGAATTCTTCACCAAGATGGGCGGGAGCCAGATCGTCGGCGTGCTGCGCCTTGAACGCATCCAGTTTCTCACGCAGCACGCCATGCAGGCGCTCAGGGGCCGTCTTGAACAGTCGCTCTTCATCCTTGGGCTTGGGCACGCCGGTGAACTCGATCCGGGTCTTGCCGTCATCTCCCGCCGACACCGTGATCTTGCCTGGCGCGACACCTCCGATCTCCTTGCGCTCCGCCTCGGAGGCGTCCAGCTCCACCGTCATTGTCGGGCGCGGCCGGGTTTGCCGCCCGAACAGCCCGTCATCAAGCCCCGGCTGCTCTGCCTCGATATTGTCTTCCGCCTCGCCCTCTTCGAACCCCATATCGACCAGCTTGTCGCGCAGACTGACAGCGGCCTCAGAGAAATGCTTCGACACCAGCTTGGCGTAGGACTTGTTTAGCGTCGGTTCCTTCCGCTTCTTGGCATAGGGCATCCGTAGCACGCGGCCCAGAAGCTGCTCGGCGTCCGTGCTGCTGCGAATATTGGCCAGCGAGCAGAACACATAGGCAAAGGAACAATCCCAGCCTTCTTTCAGGGCCTCGATGGTGATGACATATTCAATCGGGCAGTCGGGCTTGAACAGGTCGATCCCGTCCAGATCACGTTGCGCGCCAGTCGCCACGGCGATCTTGGCCGGGTCAATATTCTCATTGTCGATCAGGTGCTGTTTCAGCACATCGACCGTGACCTCTTCGCCCTTCTTCTGGGCCTGAAACAACACGATGGGCCGGATATAGCCCTCCCGGTCCAGATCGGCGTACTCCTGCAACTCGGCGCGTTTCAGGATGGCGGAGTTCACCGCGCCCTGCCACGTCTCCGCCTCGTCCAGCACCACCGGCATCTTGATCATCTCTTCATCCTTCAACTCCTGCGCTGTCACGGAATGAAGAATGTTGTTGAAGCCCTTGGGCGTGGCAGTGAATTCGATGCACGCGCTCGGGTTGATCCGCTCATAGACCTCCTGGCTCAGGCTCGAGCCCGCCTTATGCGCCTCGTCCATGATCACAAGCGGGCGATGAAGATGCATCAGATTAGCAAAGCTGAACCGGATGCCTCCGGCCTCGGTCCGCTCCAGTCCCGGCGTGTTGGGCGGCACGGTGCTGAAATGCCCCTCCAGCATCTCGTGATGAGCGTAAACCTTGCGCCCATCGGTATTGCTGACGCGCAGCGTCTGGATCGTGCCGACCACGACACAGAGGTTCGAGCGCAGGTCATGCGGCGTGATCTGTGTGAAATCACCAATGTCGAACACCCGCACGCGACCTTCGAACGCCTCGTCCAGCACTTGCCGGTAAGGGTGGCGCGGGTTCTTCAGCGCCTCGGCGGTCTGGATGCGGATGGTGTTCGTTGGCACCAGCCACAGCACCAGCGGGAAATCCTTTTCGACCCAGGCATCCTTGGCCACGGTGATGGAATGCGCAGCCAAGATCGTCTTGCCGCCGCCCGTGGGCAGGCGCAGACAGACATAGGGCACCTCTGGCAGCGCCTTGATCGGCTTGTAGCCCGCCGCGTACCCCTTGAGCCGTTTCGCCAGCTCCGGTTCTGCCGTCAACGCCTCATAGGCCGGTTTGGGGCCGGTGATGCGGGCCTCTTCAAAGAACCGGCGCAGCGTTTTCAGGGACTCCTTTTGATACTGCTTGAGCTTCATCTGCGGGCCTTCACGTCATAAGGGGTTTGTTTGAATTCGATCTGCTCGGCCTTCAAGGTCGCCTCGGACAGCGCCGTGCGCTCGCCATAGACGGTCAGCGGGCCGGTAAAATCGCCCTGTGCCGCGCGGATCACGGCCAGCGTCTTGCGGGTCAGGACGTTGCCGCCCGAAACCGATTTGTCGCCAAGAATGCCGTTGTACAAAAGCGCATAGCCTCGGCCCTCCTGCGCGCCAAGGAAGGGCGTGAGAGGATGCGGTTCCGACCACGGACTGCCGGTTTCCGCGAACCAGATATGGGCGGCCAGTACGGGAAAGCGGATATCGGGCTGGATCTGCCCATCTTCGGTAAAGACCGGCGGGCCGAGACGGTAAAAGCGGAACCCGCCGCCGCCTTCCCAATTCTGAGCTTCGGAAATCCCGCCCTGTTCGCCGTCGATCACCTTTTGCAGACGCGGCGCGCAATGTGTAGCAGCATGGTCGCCCATTTCGACGCCGATATAGCGCCGCCCCATCTTTTGTGCCACGGCGGCAGTGGTGCCGGAGCCAAGGAAGCTGTCGAGCACGAGGTCGCCGGGGTTGGTGGCGATCTGGCAAACCCTTTGAATTAAGAGCTCAGGCTTTGGAGTTGCAAAGACCTCAGAGCCAAAAATCGCGACTGTCTCTTTCTTTGCATCTTGCGTGTGCCCAACCTCTTCATAGGGCCAGAAAGTTTGGGGAACCCGCCCTTGCTTTACTTCTGACAAGAAACGCTTCAACGAAGGAACTCCATTGCCATCTTTACCCCACCAAATGCGGTTGTCTGCATCGAGTGCTTCGAGTTTGTCTTTGCTAATTGCCCAGTATCGCCCGGCTGGCGGCCCCTCAATCAACCGACCACCGGGGGTCGTCACTGGGTAAATGCCAAGGCTATATGGATTTCGCGCAGACAGATTGTCGGGACGCCAGCGACCTCTCGGGTCATCGTCCATGTTCTTGTAGACCTTGTCTTGTTCGGCCGTTCTGGGCATTGGGTTGGGAACGAAGCTTTCACGTTTCTTCGCATAGACGTGGATATGGTCATGGTCTTCGGAAAAGTACTTCGCCGACGACTTGGGGGCGTAGTTCTTTCTCCAAATCACGTTTGTGATGAAGTTTTTTCTCCCGAACACCTCATCCATGATGACCTTTAGGTAATGCCCCTCCCGGTCATCAATGCTCACCCAGATTGAGCCATCCTCGGCCAGCAACTCGCGCAGCAATTCCAGCCTTGGCCACATCATCGCCAGCCATTGCGAATGCTCCAAATTGTCGTCGTAATGCTCAAACGCCGATCCGGTGTTATAGGGCGGGTCGATATAGATGCATTTCACCTGACCCGCGTAATAGGGCAGCAAGGCCTTCAACGCCTCTAGGTTATCGCCCTGAATGAGCATATTGCCCGCATCCCGGTCGCCATAGCCCAGCTCAGGGGCCTCCTCCAACAGGCGGTAAGGCACCTTCTCAGCGGCGCGCACATCGTCGTCTCGGGTCAACCAGCGTAGGGTGGGCATGAGGTCTGCTCTTTCAGTCTTGGGCGCGGCTGCGCCGGGTCGTTATCGGCTGTGGATCAGATAGGCAAATTGCGCCAGCGACAGCAGGGCTACAAGCCCGCTGACGGACGCGACGGGGGCTGTCAGTGGATTGGGGGCATGACCGCTCAAGCTGGCCAGTGCGGCGAGGACGAAGGCGTAGCCCATAATGGCACCTGCCGCGCTGGCCTGCGCCATGGGCCAATACAACGCGTTGCGGAATGCCGACCGCGCCTTGGCCCGTGCATTTTCCAACTCTGGCTTGGGCGCAATGTTCACAAGGCGCTGATCACTGGCCGACATCGTTGCAAGCACCTGTGTGCGCTGCCGTTCAAGAGCCTCGCGCATGACCTGTCTTATTTCTTCCGGTGTGGACATAAGCCTCTCTTCAAATTGCCAATCTGATAATTTCTTCACATTCCGCCGGGTTCAGCTTGCCCGTCTCGGACATCTTGCGAACCAGGTATCGGACAATCTTCGCCTCTTTTTCCGGCGGCACGTCCAACCCGTGTTCGGTCAGGAATTCACGCGTCACCACAACGGCACTTTCGATGATCTCGTCCGTCATCTTGGTCGTCATGCCCGCCCGCCCAAGCAGCAGCCATTCCGCCGACAGGTCGTAGTCCTGGCACAGTTTGACCGCGAGGCTGATCGGCAGTTCGGTCGCCTCGCGTTCATAGTTTTTGTACGCCGATTGCGAGACGCCGAGTTCCTCCGCAAAGGGGATCTGTGTTTTGCCAAGGCTTTTTCGGAAATGGGCGAGTCGCTTCGCAATTGTCATTAGACTTGCATCCAGTATCGAATTGTGTACCTTAAATTCGAGGCGATACATTTCCAATTGGATTCGTCTCGATTTCTGCAAATAGTCTACGATTTTTCGAGGATTCGCCATGCAAAATAATCTGGAGACCCCAAAGGAGCTGGCGCAACGCCTCGGCTGGCCTGAACGCCGTGTCCGGTCGCTGATCTCAACGAGGCAACTTCGTCATGTGAAGATTGGTGGACTGTACTTCGTGCCAGACGGGGCGATGGATGAGTTTCTGAACGCCCGCATGGTCGAGCCGCAGCAACGAAAGCCTGTCCTCGACAAGTCCGCTGCCAAAACCGAGTGAGGTCAGTTATGGTCAAACTCAACAGGCTCGCCGTAGAGGCGAAAGGCGCGGCGCGGATGTTGTCGATGACCGTTAGGGAGTTCCTGTTTCTCGTCGAACAAGGCGCACTCCCACCGCCGATCCAGCTAGGAAAGCACACCCTCTGGGTGGTGGCCGAGATCGAGGCGGTCCTGACGGGCAGCAAAATTGAGCCGGAGGCGTTTGTGGTATGAAGCGCCCCAATCTTCCTTATCTCGAATTCAAGACCGTCAAAGGCAGAACCTACATCTATTTTCGTAAAGGCAGGTTTCGGGAGCGGTTGCCTGACGACCCTGATACCGAGGAATTCGCCCTGAAATACTGGGCTATTCGTAACGGGAAGAGCAAGCGGATCGTCAAAACTACGTGGGAAGCGCTGATCGTCAGTTACTATTCCAGTGCCGAGTTTAAGGAATTGGGCGATGACACAAAGAAGAACTATCGCCGTCATTGCGAAGATATCCGTGAGAAAAATGGTTCAAAGGATGTGCGGCACTTCAAGCGAGCCGATGCGCTGCGTGTGCGAGATGAGCTTAAAGACACTTGGTCAAAGGCTAACGAGCGGATCGCTGTGCTGTCGATCCTCATGCAGCGGGCAATGGATCTTGAATGGGTTGACCGCAATCCAGTGGCAAACATCCGCAAGCTGAAGGGGGGCTCTTATCAGGCGTGGCCTGTGGCCAAACTGGAAGCCTATGAGCGCCACTGTGAAGATCATGGTCTGTCGGTCGCTCGGACAATCTATGAGCTTGCGATCGGCACGGGCCAGCGGCTCGGGGATTGCGTGGCGATGAAGTGGGATAATTTCGACGGTGAATATATGTCGGTCGTTCAGCAAAAGACGGGCGCTAAGATCGACGTTTACTGCCCGGCGCGGTTGCAGGCCTATCTTGCTGGGCTTCCCCGGCGCGGAAAGCACATCCTTGCCAAGACCGCGACCGAGCCGCTTGGCAAGCGGCAGGTGCAGAAGGCCGTAGAGAACGTGCGCGAAGCGATTGGCGTCAAGGAAGGGGAGGACAGGCTGGTGCCCCACGGATGGCGCTACACGGCGGCCAAGGAGATGGCTGATGCTGGTGTCGATATCCGCGACATCCAAGCCGTCACAGGGCACAAGACCCTAGAGATGGCTCAGAAATATGCCTCGGGCGCGGATCAGAAAAAGGCGTCGAAGCGGGCTCAGCAGAAGCGGGAACGAAACAGCGACAAACCGGGAAAGTGCGAAACAAATTGCGAAACTTTGCCTGGGTCGCAGGATCAGACAGAGGAGGAACCCAAGAATGATCAATAATTTCAATATGGTGCGGGTGGAGGGACTTGAACCCCCACGCCTTGCGGCGCCAGAACCTAAATCTGGTGCGTCTACCAATTTCGCCACACCCGCATGAGCGTGCTGATAGCAAAAGCGCAACACTAGGAAAAGAGCCAATCGCCCGCGAGGCGGCGAGCCAAGAAAATCCTGTGCGTTAACACAAAATTACCATATTCTCGGGACCATATGAGGCAGAGACATTCAGAGGCCCTGACATGACCTATAAAGGCAGCGGGCACGATCATGAGCAGGACGGCGGGCGAAATCCGTCGAGACCGCTCCACGTGCGTGACATTTTACCCAATCACGACAAGGGCTTGCCCCTTGGCACCAAGGTGATGACCGCCGATGGCATCCTGCCGGTCGAGTTTCTCGAACCCGGAGATCGTGTGATCACACGGGCCGGCATGCGGACTCTTTTGGGCATAGACACACCCGCACCGAAGAGGTTCAAGCTGACCTTCGAGCGTGAAGAAATCATCTATGCCGACGGGCTGATGGTGATGAGCGAGACGGGAGTACCCTTCGCCGCCTGATTTTTACGCAGTCTGAGCGATGTAATAAAAAGCCGCCCTTTCGAGGCGGCTTTTGTTTTGAGTATTTGTGGCAGCAAAGGAAACCGAAAGTCAGAGCCCCAGCGCCCGGAAGACCTTTGGCAATTCTTCGGGCAGGTCCTCAGCGATCAGACCGGGGCCAAAGCTGCGGGCCGCTTCGACATGGAGCCAGGCGGCGGTTTCCGCAGCATGATGTGGGGCAAGCCCGCGCGCCAGGAGACCGGTGATCAGCCCCGCAAGGACATCGCCGGAGCCAGCGGTCGCGAGCCACGGCGCGGCGCGATCATAGACGGCGGCATTGATCGAGCATCGTTCGTCAGGGCTGGCGATCACGGTATCGGGGCCTTTGAACAGCACGGTGCAGCCCGCACGTTTGGCAGCCTCGCGCGTGGCGTCGACTTTGCTGTAGGCGGGACCTTTGGTGGGTGGTTCCGCGAGTTTGGCGGCGATGTCGGGGAAGAGGCGTTTGAACTCGCCTGCGTGGGGCGTGAGGACACAGGTTTCGTGCAGGTCGGCAAATCCGGTTTCGCTTTGCGCAAGCGCCGTGAGCGCATCGGCATCAAGCACGGTGGCGCGTTTTGCGGCGAGCGCATAGGGCAGGAACTCCAGCGCCCGTTCGACGCCGAAACCGGGGCCAATGCAGAGCGCGTTGAGGCGTTTGTCGGTCAGTACACGCGACAGGATTTCCGGCGTGTCGATTTCGGTGAGCATGATAGCGGTGATCTGGGCGGCGACTTCTGTGACGGCCTCGTGCGGGGTGCCGAGAGTGACGAGCCCCGCGCCGACACGTAGAACGGCGCGGGCGGCGAGACGGGCGGCACCGGTTTTGCCGGAGAGACCGGAGAGGATCAGGGCGTGGCCGTGGGTGTATTTGTGATTTTGGTTCGACCGAATTGAAAATGTGTCTTTTCTGAGATGATAAGGCTCTGGTCGTCCGACCAGTCGCACACGCAAAATCTCATCGGTTTTTGACTTTGAGAATTGTGCCTGTGCCTCCTCTGATGTCAGAGGTTTTTGGGCATTTATAGCGGCAATTATATCCTCGACAGACTTAAACTTCGGCACCGGCAAGCCAATATCGCAAACGGTAATTTTTCCGCAAACAAACGGTCCCCGTCCTAAGAAATGGCCAATTTTTTGTTTGTGAAAGGTTACGGTCAAGTCTGCTTTCGCGCAAACCCCGCCCAGAGAGGTACCGCTATCAGCACAAAGGCCCGAGGGTATATCAACAGAAACTGCACGGAAGTGAGGATTATGCTTATGGAGATAGCTAAGCGTATACGAGATACTTTTTGAAATAGACCGTGTCAGTCCGGTACCAAAAAGCGCGTCGATATAAAGATTGCAGCTAGGCAACCAAAATCCCTCTGGGGCAGGTGACACCTCCCCCAACTCCCCCCACCGCTCATAATTCACCTTCGCATCCGGCGGGAGTTTCTCAGGATCGCCATAGAGGAACACCTCCACCTCCCAGCCGCGTTGCTTCAACAGGCGCGCGATGACGAATCCGTCGCCGCCGTTGTTGCCAGGCCCGCAGAGGACAACGGCTTTATACAAAGAGAGCGCCAGTTCCGGCCATTCCTCGAAAACCGCCGCGACGACGCCCGCGCCCGCGCGCTCCATCAGCTCCAGCCCGGTGACCTCCCCGCTGTCGATGGCCGCCTTCTCAACGGCGCGCATTTGTGCACTGGTCAGCAATTCTGCCATGTTTTGCCTCAAAAGTTTTCAAAATGCCCTTTTTAAACTCGCTTGGCACAAATATTGTGCATGCATATGCGAATCCTGTGGGCGTTTTACGCCCCCTCAGGTTAGTCGATTGTGACCGCATAAGAGAAATGGTCTGACAGTCAGCGAACGAAGTTTAGGGAGTCGAAGGTCCATGAAAAAGATCGAAGCTGTGATCAAGCCCTTCAAGCTCGACGAAGTGAAAGAGGCGCTGCAAGAGATCGGCGTGCAAGGTCTTTCCGTGGTCGAGGTCAAAGGGTTCGGGCGCCAGAAAGGCCACACGGAGCTGTACCGCGGCGCGGAATATGTCGTGGACTTCCTGCCGAAAGTGAAAATCGAGGTCGTCCTCTCCGACGATCAGGTCGACGGCGCCATCGAGGCGATCGTGACCGCGGCCAAGACCGACAAGATCGGCGACGGCAAGATTTTCGTCTCGCCTGTCGAACAGGCGATCCGTATCCGCACTGGCGAGTCTGGCGAAGACGCGCTGTAAGGGAGGCGCCGGGCGTGTTGCAGGGGACCCTGGCCACACGCCTCTCGCCACAAACGCAATAACTCAACCAAAGGGATAAGGTCGAATTATGAGCATCCAAGACGTTCTCAAGACCATGAAAGACGAAGACGTCCAGTACGTCGACGTCCGTTTTACCGACCCGCGCGGTAAGCTGCAGCACGTGACGCTGCGCCACACCGAAGTGGACGAAGACTTCTTCGAAGAAGGCTTCATGTTCGATGGCTCCTCCATCGCCGGCTGGAAGTCGATCGACCAGTCCGACATGAAACTGATCCCGGACCCTGCGTCTGTTTACATCGACCCGTTCTACGCCGAGAAAACCCTCTGCGTGCACTGCACCGTGGTCGAGCCGGACACCGGCGAATCCTACGACCGCGACCCCCGCGGCTGTGCGCAGCGCGCCGAGGCCTACCTGAAATCCTCCGGCATCGGCGACACGTTCTACTGCGGTCCTGAAGCCGAATTCTTCCTGTTCGACGACGTGCGTTACGCCGTGACCCCGAACAAGGTGGCCTATGAAATCGACGCCGACGGCGCCGCCTGGAACACCGACGCCGAATTCGAAATGGGCAACCTCGGTCACCGTCCGGGCTACAAGGGTGGCTATTTCCCGGTGAACCCGTCCGACGACGGCCAGGACATCCGTGGCGAAATGCTGACCACCATGGCCAACATGGGCATGAAGGTCGACAAACACCACCACGAGGTGGCAACGTCGCAGCACGAACTCGGCATGATCTTCGGCACGCTCACCGAACAGGCCGACAACCTTCAGAAATACAAATACGTGATCCACAACGTGGCTCTGGCCTATGGCCGTTCCGCGACCTTCATGCCGAAACCGATCAAAGGCGACAACGGCTCGGGCATGCACGTGAACATGTCGATCTGGAAAGACGGCAAGCCGCTCTTCGCTGGCGACAAATATGCCGATCTCTCCGACGAAGCCCTGTGGTTCATCGGCGGCATCCTGAAGCACGCGAAAGCGCTCAACGCCTTCACCAACCCGTCCACCAACTCCTACAAGCGTCTGATCCCGGGCTTCGAAGCTCCGGTTCTGCGTGCGTATTCCGCCCGTAACCGCTCTGGCTGCGTGCGTATTCCGTGGGCGGAATCCCCGAAAGCGAAACGTGTGGAAGCCCGCTTCCCCGACCCGTCCTCGAACCCGTATCTTTGCTTCGCCGCCCTGCTGATGGCTGGCCTCGACGGCATCAAGAACAAGATTGATCCGGGCCCCTCGTCGGACAAAGACCTCTACGATTTGCCGCCGGAAGAACTGGCCGAGATCCCGACCGTCTGCGGTTCGCTGCGTGAAGCGCTCGAAGAGCTGGAAAAAGACATGGACTTCCTGCTCGCCGGCGACGTGTTCACCAAGAGCCAGGTCGAAGGTTACATCGACCTCAAGTGGGAAGAGGTCTACGCCTTCGAACACACCCCGCACCCGGTCGAGTACGAAATGTACTACTCCTGCTAAGCGGGCATCGGTCTTCAGACTTGGAAAGGGCTCCCTCTCGGGGCCCTTTTCTTTTGCTCTTCTCTCGGGCTATCTCTCCCCATGATCCACCTGCGCCCGCATCATCTCCTCTGTCTGCTCACCTATGTCGGCAAAGGGTACTCCCCCGCCTTCGTCGCAGGCTACGACCGGATCGTCGCGCGGTTGAACGCAGGCGAAGAGATCGAAATCGTGGAGGGCCCGGACGATATTTGCGCCCCCATTGCCTGTAATATGAGCGAACATTGCCACGGCAGTTCGGTGATCTCACGGGATGCATTGGCGGCGCGGGAAGTGGGCCGGGTTCTGGAGCAGGGCATCTCTCCGGGCGCCAAACTGGTGCTTGGCCCCGAGAGACTCGCGACGCTGAGGGCCGCCTTTGCCCAAGGCGATGTCCGAACCGCCTGCCGGGGCTGCGAATGGTCCGATCTGTGCACGCAAGTTGCCCGGTCCGGGTTTTCGAATGTCCGTCTCTTGAGCTGATCACCCGCCTCTGACCGGCGAGCACGCGCTTCCGTCCGGTGAATCGTTTACCTTTTGTTAACCTTTGTTAAGATCGGACGTCATTTTAACGGACCCATTGCCATGAAACCCCTTCTCCTGGCCCTTTGCCTGCTCGCTCCTGTCGCAGCTTTCGCTGACAGCACTCCAAGATCCACGACGCCCGACCACCAGTCAGAACTCCGGCCCGATCTCTTGCAAAACCTGTTGTCACCTGAGGCGCAGAACGGGGCAACGCTCTACCTCGCCGCCTGCTGCAAAGTGTGCCGCAAGGGCAAAGCCTGCGGCAACAGTTGCATCAGTCGCGACAAGGCCTGTCATCAGCCTCCGGGCTGCGCCTGCGACGGCTGAATTGCGAGACACTTACGTAGTCCTTGCGCGGGCCCTTGACCCGCCACTCTGCCGTCCAGAGCGGCCAGCCGGAGAAATCGTAGCGCACAGCATAGGCATCCGGGGCACAATCGTGATCGGCCCGTGGGATTGCTGCGTTCGGATCGAAGCGGTGAAAGAACCGGCCATCGTCGAAAAAGACCGCGATCCCCGCCGGATCGCTGCGCCAGAGATAGCGCCGTTCCGCCGAGAGGCTCGCCTGCCCCGGCACCGTCAAAGTCCCGCCTTCGGTACAGAGCAGCCCCTCGCCATCGCGGTCAAACCGGCAATAGCCCTCAAGCCGCGCCGTGCCCCCCGCCAGAGCATCCTCAATGTGTCGGGACAGCCGCCACATGCCCGCGAAATCGTCCAGTGTGATCATGCTGCCTTATAGCCCGCCGTGTCGCGCCTTGGCGAGGCATTCGAGCGCACGGGCACTGTCACGCACGAATTGCACCTCTTCATGGCTCCAGTGACGGCGGTGGCTGTCGACTGCGGAAATTCCGCCGAACACCTGCCCCCGGAACCGACAGGGCACTCCGATATAAGCCATGATCCCCATCACGGAGACAGCCCCCGTGTCCTTGATCAGCGGATGCACCAGAGTGTCGTCGCTGACAATCTCACGGGCAAGGTCGACCACCAGATGACCGATGGTGTTCTCCGGCATCAGCACGCGTTCAAGCTGCCGCCCCACCGGATGGTCGGTGTTAGCAAGCACCTCAAGCTGCGTGCCCGAAGCTGTCGGCAAGGCGCGAAAGGCCAGCACACCGGAGGGTGCGATCTGCGCATGAAGAGAAAATGCGATCTCCCTCACCTGAGGGTCGCCGGAATCGAACATGGGAAATATGGCCTCATCCCTAAAGCCGAAAAGCACTTCGCAACGGGTCTGAGCCATAGCCATCACATCGGGCCGGTTGCGAAAGGCTTTCATCTTGCGGCAATCTAGCATGATCGGGCCCTGTCCCAAAGTGTTTTGCACGGTACGGCGGCTTGCGCGCGAAGCCCCTTCGCCGTAAGAGACCCGCAACGCGTTCTGTATAGGAAAGGCCTGCCGATGATCCCCCGTTATGCCCGCAAAGAGATGGTCGACATCTGGGAACCCGCCACCAAGTTCAAGATCTGGTACGAGATCGAGGCCCACGCCTGTGACGCTCAGGCCAAGCTTGGCGTGATCCCGCAGGAAAACGCGGATGCGGTGTGGAAAGCCAAGGATGTCGAATTCGACGTCGACCGCATCGACGAGATCGAAGCTGTCACCAAGCATGACGTCATCGCCTTTCTGACCCACCTCGCCGAACATGTCGGTTCTGAGGAGGCCCGTTTCGTCCATCAGGGCATGACCTCGTCCGACGTGCTCGACACCTGTCTCAACGTCCAGCTCGTGCGCGCCGCCGACCTCCTTCTGGCCGGCGTCGACAAGGTTCTGGCCGCGCTCAAGACCCGCGCGCTGGAGCACAAATATACCGTGCGCGTCGGTCGCTCTCACGGCATCCACGCCGAGCCGACCACCATGGGCCTGACCTTCGCGCGTTTCTACGCCGAGATGGATCGCAACAAGAATCGTCTCGAAAAAGCCAAATGGGAGATTGCCACCGGCGCAATTTCCGGCGCGGTCGGCACATTCGCCAATATCGACCCGGCGGTCGAAGAGCATGTCTGCGAGAAAATGGGCCTGCGCCCGGAGCCGATTTCGACCCAGGTCATCCCGCGTGACCGTCACGCCATGTTCTTTGCCACTTTGGGCGTGATTGCGTCGTCGATCGAAAACATCGCCATCGAGATCCGCCACATGCAGCGCACCGAAGTGCTCGAAGGCGCGGAATTCTTCTCCATGGGCCAAAAAGGCTCCTCGGCGATGCCGCACAAGAAAAACCCGGTTCTGACCGAAAATCTCACCGGTCTGGCGCGTCTGGTGCGCATGACCGTGGTGCCCGCGATGGAGAACGTCGCACTTTGGCACGAGCGCGATATTTCGCACTCCTCCGTCGAACGCGGCATCGGCCCGGATGCGACCGTGACCTTGGACTTCGCGCTCAACCGTCTCGCCGGTGTGGTCGAGAAGATGCTGATCTTCCCGGACAACATGCTGACCAATATGAACAAATTCCCGGGTCTGGTGATGTCGCAGCGCGTGTTGCTGGCGCTCACCCAAGCCGGTGTGTCGCGCGAAGACGCCTATACGATGGTGCAGCGCAACGCCTTGAAAGTCTGGGAAGATCGCGTCGATTTCCGCGAACAGCTTCTGGCCGACAAGGACGTGGTCGCAGCCCTTGGCGTCGACGGGATCAATTCGAAATTCGACATGGACTACCACACCAAACACGTCGACACGATCTTCAAGCGGGTTTTTGGCGAGTAAACTCGCCGGGCTGGGTGTTCGGCGACTAAGCCCGACACAGCGCCAAGTGCAAAAACCTGAGAAAATCACCGATTCTGTGATACGATCTCCCGAAGGCCACCACGCTTTCGGGAGATTTTCATGTTGAAATACACGCTTCTCGCCCTCGCCCTGCTCATGCCCCTTTCCAACCCGCTCGCCGCGCAGGATTTCACCTGCCCGCATGAACAAAAGCTCGCTTCCTGCGCTGAGGGTTACACTTGGGACAAGGAAACCGGCACCTGCGTCGAGCAGATCGTCGGCTAACTCACAATTTTCGGCAAATTTCCGTCCACCGGTCACCTCCCGTTAAGCCTCATCAACGATACTGGGCAGAACCAAGGACTGAATCGCGAGTGAGGCGCGTGTGGACGGATTGCCGCAAATGAATGACATGGGAAACCTGCCCGATCTCGGCGATTTCGGCGGCATGATGGATTTCGACATGCCCTCGCCCGCGTCCCACATGCCCGCACGGCTGTCGAAAAAGGCCAAGGCCGCGATCATCGTCAAATTGTTGGCCGCGCAGGAGGTCAAACTGCCGCTCGCCAATTTCCCCGAAGAGCTGCAGGTCGAGCTGGCGCATCAACTGACCGAGCTGCGCTATATCGACAAGCACACGCTCACCTCCGTCGTCGAGGAATTCCTCGAAGAGATCGAGGCCATCGGCCTCTCCTTCCCCGGTGGCCTCGAAGGCGCCCTGAAGGTGCTCGATGGCACGATCTCCCCCACCACCGCCTCGAAACTGCGCTCGAACGCCGGGTTCTCCCTGACCGGCGATCCTTGGCAACGCATTTCCGACGTGGAAATCCCCCGGCTTTTGCCGATCCTGCAAGAGGAAAGCGTCGAGGTGGGTGCGGTGCTCTTGTCGAAACTCAAGGTCTCGAAAGCCGCCCAGCTCATGTCCATGCTGCCCGGCGAGCGCGCCCGCCGTGTCGCCTATGCGATCTCGCTGACCTCCGGCGTCTCCCCCGAGGTGGTGCAGCGCATCGGCATTTCGCTTGCCGCCCAACTCGACGCCCAACCCTCCGCAGCCTTCCCCGAGGAGCCGCCGGAACGGGTCGGCGCGATCCTCAACTTCTCGTCCTCCACCACCCGGGACGGTGTGCTCGAAGGGCTCGATGAAACCGACAAGAATTTCGCAGACGAGGTGCGCAAGAACATCTTCACCTATGCCAATATCGCCACCCGCATCGACCCGCGCGATGTCGCCAAGGTGGTGCGCGCCGTGGAACAGGATATTCTGATCAAGGCGCTGGCAGGCGCCATCGGCGAGGCGGCGGCCTCCACCGAATTCATCCTCACGAACATGTCGAAACGCATGGCCGAAAGTCTGCGCGAAGAGATGGACAATCTCGGCAAGGTCAAGGACAGCGATGCCGAAGAGGCGATGAACGCCGTGGTTGCGGGTATCCGCGATCTCGAAGCGACCGGGGAGATTTTCCTTCTGACCGGGGACGACTGACCCCACGCCCCCCCGACGGCACAGTTCGGCGGCGATTTGATCGTATGGACAAACCCGCCGCGCGCCCCTAGCGTCGCCCGATGATCTGGTTTTCCCGCCTGCCCGCGCAATCGCGTGGCATTCTCTACATGCTGATTTCCGTCACCGTCTTCTCCTCGATGGACATGACCGCCAAGCTTCTGGGCCAGCGGGTGGATCTTTCGCAGGTGCTCTGGGCACGCTACGGTGGTCAGCTTCTGGTGCTGGTGCTGATCTTTGCGCCCCGACTGACACGGGCGCTCAGGACCGAACACCCCTGGCTGCAACTGGCCCGCGGGCTGATGCAACTGGGCGCCGCCGCCTGTTTCTTCAGCGCGCTGCGCACGCAGGGTCTGGCGGAGACCACCGCCATCGCCGATCTGGCCCCCGTGTTCATCACCCTCGGCGCGGCGCTTTTTCTGGGCGAAACCGTCGGACCGCACCGCATGACAGGGATCGTCGCAGCGCTGATCGGTGCGCTGATCATCATCCGCCCGGGTGCTGCGGTATTCGCCCCCGCCTCGCTCTGGCCTCTGGGCACCGCTGCCTGTCTCGCGGGCTACGCTCTGGCCACCCGCTACATCGGATTGAAGGAAAGCCCGCTCACCGGGCTCCTCTATTCCGGGCTGATCTGCACCGGGGTCATGAGCCTGATTGTACCGTTCCGCTGGATCGCCCCGGACAGCACGGCCCTGATGCTCATGCTGCTGATCGGTTGTCTCGGCACGGTCGGGCAATTGATGATGATCCGCGCCTATGCGGTCGCGGAAGCCTCGGCCATCGCGCCGTTTTCCTATGCCGGGCTTCTGGCCGCTGCTGGCTGGGGGCTTCTCGTCTTCGGCACGGTGCCGGACCGCTGGACCGTCCTCGGTGCTCTTGTGATCGTGACCGCCGGGCTCTATGTCTGGCACCGGGAACGCAGGAACGGCACGGCAGACCCCGTGCCCGAGGAAATGGGGCAGCCATGAAGGTTAAACGCGGAGAGATCGAGGGCACATTGGGGCAGTACCTTGGCAATCTCGCCACGCGCGGGCTTTTGTCCATGGCACTTGCCCTGCCCTATCGCAGCCGCGTGCGTGCCATGGGCTGGTTCATGGCACATGTCTTTGCGCCACTCGCGGGCTACAACACACGGGTGCGCGCCAACCTGCGCCATGTGTTGCCGCAGATGCCGGAGGCGGAGGTCAAACGCCTGATGCGCGCGGTGCCGGACAATGCCGGGCGCACCCTGATCGAGATCTATTCCGGTCCCGAATTCATCGCCCGGATGAAGGACATCCGCTTTGAGGGGCCCGGCGCCGAGATCCTGCGCGAGGCGCGTGACAATCGCCGCCCCGTGATCCTGCACACCGGGCATTTCGGCAATTACGACGTACCACGCGCCGCCCTAATCGCCCATGGCTATGACGTCGGGTCGCTCTACAACCCGATGAAGAACAAGTTTTTCAACGAACATTACGTCAAGGCGATCGGCACCATCGGCCAGCCGCTGTTCCCGCGCGGACGCCGGGGCTATGCGCAATTGCTCAAACATCTGAAATCCGGCGGGATGATCGGGTTTCTCTCGGATGTCTATGTCAACCAAGGCGCGCTCCTGACGTTTTTCGGCCAACCGGCACCCACCGCCCTGTCGGCCGCGGAACTCGCCTTGAAATACGACGCGCTTCTGGTGCCGATCTATGGCGTGCGGCTCGAGGACGGGTTGAATTTCCGGGTACAGGTCGAGGCCCCCGTCCCTCATTCCACCCCCGAGGAGATGGCGCAGGCACTCAACGACAGTCTCGAAGCGATCACGCGCCAGCACATGGAACAATGGTTCTGGATTCACCGCCGCTGGAAGCCTGAGAAACAGGCGCGCAGACAGGCGAAACTCGAAGCCGAAAAACGCCGCGCCGCGGAAGATCGGGGAGAAGAGTAAGGCAAGCTGCCGAAGCGGGAGCCTCAGTCGAGACGGCTCGCCGCCAGGATCGGACCAGGTCCCGTCGGGGTTGCCGCCTGCAGGATCACCGCAACGCTTTCCGGCCCGCGCGCATCGACCGTCACGGCCAGCGGCGCAAGCCCGTTCCATTCCGCCAACGGTCGCCATTCGGTGACGATATTGCTGTAATCCACCACTTGCCCGGCGTTTTCGCCGCGTTCGATGGTGACCCGCTCATGCGGATCGAAGCGCACGACCTGAAGTCGCATCGCGGGTGGCAGAGGCCCCTCGGGCACCGCCGTGATCGACAGGCGCTCGCCCTCGCGGGTCACGGTGAGATCGACCGGCGCCGGCGGCGCGCTCATCTGATGCATGACCATATCGGCGAGGTGCATCGGCTTGGCTCCGACGAGAAAATCCGCCCCCTGCACGATGATCTGCGGCGTGTAGATCGTGCGTTTGCCGATGGCATGGGCGTAGGATTTCTGGCGAATGGTGAATTGCGGCTGGGCGAAATGATCGCGCCAGCCGATATAATCCCAGTAATCGACATGCAGTGACAGCGGCAGAATGCCCTCACGCGTCGCCAGCTCGCGCATCATTTCGTCGGCGGGCGGACAGGAGGAACATCCCTGCGAAGTGAAGAGCTCGACCACCACGAGATTGTCGTCCGGGTCGGCCAGCGCGGGCATGGCGGTGAGCGATGCCAGCATGCCAAAGGCCAAAAGGCTCCCACGGGATCGGGGGAGGAAATCGGTCATGGCTGCCAGAATCTGTCGCATAGAGGCTCCGTCGGTTGCCTTACAGGTCTAAGCCGGGATGGGCGCCGAGGCCAATCAAGGATTTGCGAGAAGCTGTTACAGAGCCGCGAAACTGTCCCAAAATACAGGAAAAGGGCGGCATTTCTGCCGCCCTTCATAGATTTTGCGCTCTGCTATCCGATCAGAAATGCGCGGATTTTGCCGTGCTCGGCACCTGAAGCGGCGGTGCGAATTTGGTCAGGTCGATGCCCTCGACCGCCTTCTTGTACTCGTCGAGCGTCGGCGTGCGGCCCAGAATGGCGGACAGAACCACGACCGGGGTCGACGCGAGAAGGCTTTCGCCTTTCTTCTCGGCGCTGTCTTCCACGACGCGGCCCTGGAACAGGCGGGTCGAGGTCGCGAGCACGGTGTCGCCCTTCTCGGCTTTCTCCTGGTTGCCCATGCAGAGGTTACAGCCCGGACGTTCGAGGTAGAGCGTGTTCTCGTACTCGGTGCGCGCCTGCGCTTTCGGGAAGAGATCGTCGAACTCGAAGCCGGAGTATTTCTGCAGCACTTCCCAGTCACCTTCGGCTTTCAGCTCGTCGATGATGTTGTAGGTCGGTGCGGCGACCACGAGCGGCGCTTTGAATTCGACCTTGCCGGTCTCTTTCTCCAAGTTCTTGAGCATCTGAGCGACGATTTTCATGTCGCCCTTGTGCACCATGCAGGACCCCACAAAGCCCAGATCCACCTTCTTCTCGGCGCCATAATAGGAAACCGGACGAATGGTGTCGTGGGTGTAGCGCTTGGAGACGTCGGCGTTGTTCACGTCCGGGTCGGCAATCATCGGCTCGTCGATCAGGTCGAGATCCACGACAACCTCGGCGAAGTATTTCGCACCCTCGTCCGGGGTCAGTGCCGGTTTCTCGCCGGATTTGATCTCGGCAATGCGCTTGTCGGCTTTGTCGATCAGGCCCTGAAGCGTTTTCGCCTCGTTGTCCATGCCCTTATCGATCATCACCTGAATGCGGGATTTCGCCAGTTCCAGCGAGCCGATCAGCGTGTCGTCATTGGAGATACAGATCGAGGCCTTCGCCTTCATCTCCGCAGTCCAGTCGGTGAAGGTAAAGGCTTGGTCCGCCAGAAGCGTACCGATGTGCACTTCGATCACGCGGCCCTGGAAGACGTTGTCGCCGCATTGCTTGAGCATCTGCGCTTGGGTGGCGTGCACCACGTCGCGGAAGTCCATGTAATCTTTCATCTGACCTTTAAAGGTCACTTTGACAGACTCGGGGATCGGCATAGTCGCCTCACCGGTCGCCAGCGCCAGAGCCACGGTGCCGGAGTCGGCGCCGAAGGCCACACCTTTGGACATCCGGGTGTGGCTGTCGCCGCCCACAATGATGTCCCAGTCGCTCACGGTGATGTCGTTCAAGACCTTGTGGATCACGTCGGTCATGGCGTGATAATGGCTCTCCGGATCCCGCGCGGTGATCAGGCCGAATTTGTTCATGAAAGCCATGAGTTTGGGAATGTTGGCCTGAGCCTTTTTGTCCCAAACGGAAGCGGTGTGACAGCCGGACTGATAGGCGCCATCGACGGAGGGCGAAATCACGGTTGCGGCCATGGCTTCGAGCTCTTGGCTGGTCATCAGACCCGTGGTGTCCTGAGAGCCAACGATGTTCACTTTGACGCGCACGTCGGAGCCAGCCAGAAGCGGCTCTTTCGCACTGACGCCCACAGCGTTCTTGTTGAAGATTTTCTCAACGGCGGTCAGGCCCTGACCCGGGTTGGTGATCTCTTTCGACGGCGCGAAGACCAGCGGCGCTTCGACGCCCAGCGTCTCGGCAGCGATGGTCTGAAGTTTCTTGCCGAAGACGACGGCGTAGGAACCACCGGCCTTCATGAACTCGACCTTTTGCGGCGTGAAGGCGGAGGAGACGTCGGCCAGCTCGGTGCCGTCGGCATCGTAGAGTTTCTTCTCTTTGGTGTTGATGGTCAGCACCTTGCCGGTCTCGACAGAGTATTTCTGCTCAAGGATCGGATCGCCATTCTCATCGAGAACCGGCTTGCCGTTCTCGTCGAGTTTCTTGACCCAGTTCTTGAGATCGAGGCCAATGCCGCCAGTCACGCCCACGGTGGTGAGGAAGATCGGCGAAATGCCGTTGGTCCCGGCCACGACCGGGGCGATGTTGACGAATGGCACATAGGGGGAGGCCTGTTTGCCGGTCCAGAGTGCGACGTTGTTCACACCGGACATCCGGGACGAGCCCACACCCATGGTGCCTTTTTCCGCGATCAGCATGACGCGGGCCTCGGGGTGTTTCTTTTGCAGTTCCTGGATTTCCGCCTGCGCTTCCGGCGTGATCATGCATTTGCCGTGCAGCTCACGGTCGGAACGCGAGTGCGCCTGATTGCCCGGGGACAGAAGGTCGGTGGAAATGTCACCCTCGGCGGCGATGTAGGTGACGACTTTGATCTCTTCTTCGACATCCGGCAGTTTGGTGAAGAATTCGGCCTTGGCGTAGCTTTCCAGAATGTCTTTTGCGACCGCGTTGCCGGCCTCATAAGCGGCTTTCAGACGGTTCGTGTCGGCCTCGTAGAGGAAGACCTGGGTCTTGAGCACATCGGCGGCCTTGGCGGCCAGAGCGGCATCATCCCCCAGCGCGATGTCGAGCAGCACTTCGATGGACGGCCCGCCCTTCATGTGGGACAGCAGTTCAAACGCGAAATCCGGGGTGATTTCGGCGACAGTGACCTCGCCCAGAATGATTTTCTTGAGGAAAGCCGCCTTCACGCCCGCCGCCGAGGTGGTGCCCGGCAGGGTGTTGTAGATGAAGAAGTTCAGCGCGTCCTTGCGGTATTCGCTGCCCGTGTCTTCGATCAGGGAAATCAGCTCGGCAACCAGCGCGCCATCGTCGATGGGCTTCGGGTGCAGCCCCTCGCCTTTGCGCGTTTCGATCTCGGTTAGGTAGTCGGTGTACAAGCTCATGACGGTCCCTGACAATTGGTGACAGAAGGTGGTGACGGAAAGAGGGAAAGCCGGGACCGCCAGCATGGCGCGAAACCCGACTCTCCGATTTGTATGCAAAAGTATACCATGCGAATTCCGGTTGCAAGACGTTCAGCAACGGCAAGGCACATTCTGCGCGATATTTTCCAACTTTCTCTGCACGAAGACACAGCTCCCGCGCAAGCACTCAGTGCACTGTGCGGGAAAGCTCAGCATCATGGACAAACCCTGCAAAAGGACTAAGTTTCCCCCAGCACCACGCAGGCGGAATCACACGGGTTCCGCCACGCAGTTTCACATATCCGGAGGTCCCCATGACAGTTGTTGTCGGTCAAGATACCGCAAAAACCCGCCGCGAACTTGAGGTGAACGGACAGAAAATCGCCTATTACTCGATCCCCGCCGCACAGGAGGCCGGTTTTGGCGATTTCTCCAAGCTCCCCGCTTCGCTGAAAGTCGTGCTGGAGAACATCCTGCGGTTCGAGGATGGCGGCTTTTCCGTCTCCACGGATGACATCAAGGCCTTTTCTGAGTGGGCCGAGAAAGGTGGGCAGAACCCGCGCGAGATCGCCTATCGCCCGGCCCGCGTGTTGATGCAGGATTTCACCGGCGTGCCCGCAGTCGTGGACCTTGCCGCCATGCGCGACGGCATTCTGGGCCTCGGTGGCGACGCCAAGAAAATCAACCCGCTCGTCCCCGTCGATCTGGTGATCGACCACTCGGTGATGATCGACGAATTCGGCAACCCGCGCGCCTTCCAGATGAACGTCGACCGTGAATATGAACGCAACATGGAACGCTACCAGTTCCTCAAATGGGGCCAGACCGCGTTCGAGAACTTCCGCGTCGTGCCGCCGGGAACCGGGATTTGTCACCAGGTGAACGTCGAGTACCTCGCGCAGACCGTCTGGACCGACAAGGATCAGAACGGCGTGGACGTCGCCTATCCCGACACGCTCGTGGGCACCGACAGCCACACCACCATGGTCAACGGGCTTGCCGTTCTGGGCTGGGGCGTTGGCGGGATCGAGGCCGAAGCCGCCATGCTCGGCCAGCCGATCTCCATGCTGATCCCCGAAGTTGTGGGCTTTAAACTCACCGGCGAGATGGTCGAGGGCACCACCGGAACGGACTTGGTGCTCAAGGTCGTGGAAATGCTGCGCAAACACGGCGTTGTCGGCAAATTCGTTGAATTCTACGGCGACGGTCTCGACAAGCTGCCGCTCGCGCAACGCGCCACCATTGCCAACATGGCGCCAGAATACGGCGCGACCTGTGGCTTCTTCCCGATTGACGCGGAAACCCTGCGCTACCTGCGCCAGACCGGTCGCGACGAAGACCGCATCGCTTTGGTCGAAGCCTATGCCAAGGAAAACGGATTCTGGCGCGGGGCGGATTACGACCCGATCTACACCTCAACGCTGCACCTCGACATGGGCACCATCGTTCCGGCGATCTCCGGCCCGAAACGTCCGCAGGATTATGTTGCGCTGACGGACGCGGCTTCGTCTTTCGCGAAAGTGGTCGCGGATTATCGCGGCATCGACGTCTCAGACGCCGCCAAGGATATGCTGGACGAAGGCCCCGCGGCAACGAAATCTGTCGACATCCGCAAATCGCACCCCGTGAAGGGCAAGGAGTTCGACCTGCATGACGGCTCGGTCGTGATCGCCTCGATCACGTCCTGCACCAACACCTCGAACCCCTATGTGATGATCGGCGCCGGTCTCGTTGCCCGCAAAGCACGCGCGCTTGGTCTGAACCGCAAACCTTGGGTGAAAACCTCCCTCGCGCCCGGCTCTCAGGTCGTGACCGAATATCTTGAGGCCGCTGGCCTGCAAGAAGACCTCGACGCCATCGGGTTCAACCTTGTCGGTTACGGTTGTACCACCTGCATCGGCAACTCCGGCCCCATCGCGCCCGAGTTTTCGGAAGCCATCGCCGAGGGCGATCTCATCGCCACCTCCGTGCTCTCGGGCAACCGCAACTTCGAAGGCCGGATTTCCCCGGACGTGCGCGCCAACTACCTCGCCTCCCCGCCCCTCGTTGTGGCCTATGCCATCGCGGGCGACATGAACATCGACCTGTCCTCCGAGCCGATCGGTCAGGACAAGGACGGCAATGACGTCTTCCTGAAAGACATCTGGCCGACCAACGAGGAAATCTCGGAGCTCGTGGACAAAACCGTGACCCGTGAAGCCTTCCTCAGGAAATACGCCGATGTGTTCAAAGGCGACGAGAAATGGCAGGGCGTCGAAGTCTCCGGCGGCGAAACCTACGACTGGCCGCCAGAGTCGACCTACATCCAGAACCCGCCGTATTTCCAAGGCATGTCCCCGGAAAAAGGCACAATCGCGAACATCGAGGGCGCGAAAGTGCTTTTGATCTTGGGCGACATGGTCACCACCGACCACATCTCGCCGGCCGGCTCGTTCAAGGAAAGCACCCCGGCGGGTAAATTCCTCACCGAGCACGGTGTTCCGGTGCGGGAATTCAACTCCTACGGCTCGCGCCGCGGCAACCACGAGATCATGATGCGCGGCACCTTCGCCAACATCCGGATCAAGAACGAGATGCTCGACGGGGTTGAAGGCGGCTACACCAAAGGCCCGGACGGCGAACAGACCTCGGTCTTCGAGGCGTCCATGGCCTATCAGGCCCAAGGCACGCCGCTCGTGGTCTTCGGTGGCGAACAATATGGCGCGGGCTCAAGCCGCGACTGGGCCGCGAAAGGCACAGCCCTTTTGGGCGTCAAAGCCGTAATCGCCGAGAGCTTTGAGCGCATCCACCGCTCGAACCTGGTGGGTATGGGGGTTGTGCCCTTTGAGTTCACCGGTGGCGACACCCGCAAAACGCTGGGCCTCAAGGGCGATGAGACCATCACCATTCTGGGCCTCGACACGGTCAAACCGCTTGAGACCCTCGATTGCGCGATCACCTATGGCGACGGCTCGACCAAAACGATCAAGGTCAAGTGCCGCATCGATACCCAGCCGGAGATCGAATATATCGAGAACGGCGGCGTGCTGCATTATGTGCTGCGGAATTTGGCGAAGTCGTAAGCAAAGCGCGCCTCAGAGATGTGAAAGCCCCGCGGAAACGCGGGGCTTTTGTTTTGAGTATTTGTGCAACAAAGGAAACGGGTTAGGTTTTCCGAAAAGGAGAACGCGATGCGGATTGGAACGATCTTGGCGGGCGGGCTGATGCTTTGCGCGCAGGGGGCTTTTGCAGACTATGACACCTGTGTCGGTCTCAATGCCAATGCGCGTCCAGTCGAGGTGATCGACGCCTGCACGGTCGCGCTGGCGACAAAACTGTCGGATTATGAACGCGCAGAGGCTTTGGCCGCGCGCGGAGTGGCGTGGCGGCAACTTGGCGAAAATGGAAAATCTCTCAGGGACTTGCGACAGGCCAAACATCTTGAGCCCTCGCACAATACGCAGCGGATGCTGGCGTGGACCTGGCATGAGCTGGGCTATGACAAGACCTCGGAATGGCTTTACACGCGGGTGCTGAAAGAGGCGCCGACGATGCAGGGGTATCTGTCGCGCTGTGTGGTGCGGCTTGATCTCGGCAAGGATGAGCTGGCGGTTCAGGATTGCGGCGAGGCGATGGATCTCGACAGTGAAAGCGAGGACGTGACCTATTTCTACGCCCGCGCGCTGAATGTCACGGAGCGCCCGCAAGACGCGCTTGAGGTGGCGGAGCGGGGGCTGGAGTTTCATGCCAAGACCAGCGCCCGGCTTTATGTGCAAAAGGCGATTGCGCTGGTCGGTCTTGAGCGGGCGGATGAGGCGATTGCAACCGCCAGGGCCGCACAGAAGCGGTTTCCGCAGGACGAAAGCCTCGCCAAGTTCCTGGCGCTTGCCGAAGACTGGTAATCCGTCGGGATTGATCAGTCCGCCAGCCGGATCGGGCGTTCGTCCAAGGCGGCGGCCTGTTCCGGGCTCAGCGCCTCGGGCAGCACCACTTGGGTGTGGATGGTGAACACCACCGCGCGGGTCTCCGGCAGGCGCACGAGGCTTTGCCGCTCAACCCGGATGTATTTCGACGTGTTCGTGCCATGGCGCAGCTCGCCCTCCGAGCGCGGATCGCAGAGATGCGCATCGGAGCGTGAGGCGGTGCCGCGCATCAGTCCCCTGCCCACCTGCACCCCGTTCATCATCCGCTGCACACGGGTGGCGAGATCGGGCGTGTAGACCTCAATCGGTTTGTGAATGCGGAGCATGGGCTTCATGAATTTCTGCGGCAGACGCCACCCGGAGGGAAAACACAGCGCCGCGCCGGTCAACACGCTCTCATCGGTCGCACCGCTCGGATCGGGCTGCATCAGGCAAATGTCGCATTGCAGCAGACGCCCCATAGTGTGCATCGGTGCCTCTCGGTCCAGGGCCACGGCGGCACCATCGGGGCGGACCACCTCTGCCTCCGACACCTCGAACCCAAGCCTCGGCAAAAGGCCAAGAAGCATGTCGAAAAGTTCCAAGGCCGCGGGTCTCGCGCTCTCATCAAGGCCGACAACCTCCTGCGGCACCGTGGCGATCAGGTGATCGCGGAGCGCCATTTGTTCACCGTAAGCCGTATCGACTTCGAGCCAGTCGCTCAACTCGAACGGGATCACCCCCGGCAACCGCGCCGTGCGCGGGTCTGCCCAAGGGGCAAAGCTCAGTTTTGTCTGTAGAATCGGCTCCATGACCGAATGCTGCGCCGGAATTCCACGCATCGGAAGGGGCCAGAGAGGCGTATCCCTGAGGCCAGCTCCTCAGCTCTTGAAAACCGCCTCCAAATCCGGCGCGGTGAGCACGAACTGATCGTCGGAGCCTACGTAATTGTCACCATGCAGGCGCGCGATGGGCCGGTAGACCTCCGGGTTCACATAATGCCCCTCGGCATCGAGACAGTCACGCCGCACATGCATCTGCACCACCCCGCCGATCACCAGAACCCGGTTCGGCCAGTCGAGCAGACGTTCGGTGCGGCATTCGAACACACAGGCGGCGCCCTTGATTTTCGGCGCGGAAATCATTGTACAAGGCTCAGTCTCGACGGCTGCCAAAGCCAGTTCATCGACGCCCGAAGGGACCGGCAGCCCGGCGATCAGCATGGCCTCGGACAGCGCCATATCCACCATGTGAATGGCGAATTCGCCGGTGCGGCGGATGTTGGCAGCGGTGTCCTTTTCCTGTTCGGGTTTGGACGCGATGCCAAGCACCAGAAGCGGCGGCTCAGACGACATCACGTTGAAAAAACTCATGGGGGCCGCGTTATACGAACCGTCCGCGTTCACCGTCGTGACCAAGGCGATCGGTCGCGGCCCGACGAAATTCGTGAGCAACCGGTAGCGGTCGCGGGCGGGAAGCGTGGTAAAATCGAACTGCATCTCATGTCTCTCTGACCGGGGTACGGCCAGAGAAACAGAGAGCCACGCGAATGTCCATCAGGCCGGGGCAAGCCCCATCTCTTCTGCGGACCTGGCATCGAATTCCATGGACCGCGCGATGCAAGGCTGAGCCGCACAGCGCGCCACCCAGTCGCGGATTGCGGGCACATCGGGCGTGGCCTCGGGGAACCATAGAAACGGCGAAGCGATCAGCAGGTCGGCGACACTGTAGCGGTCGCCCAAAAGGAACGCCCGCCCATCGAGGCCGGCCGCCAGATAGGCAACGGCCTCCGGCATGCCCCGGAATGATGCGCTCAGAACCGGATGGGAGAGCCCGGCGAGCCGATGCATATAGACCGGCTCCAGAACATTGCCGTACCAGAACAGCCAGCTCAGATAAGCCCCCCGCCCCGGCGCACCGACCTCGGGGGCAAGATCGGAGGGAAACCGGTCGGTGAGATAGAGCAGGATCGCATTGCTTTCCCGGATCATCTCGCCCTCCTCCGTGACCAGAAGCGGCACCTTGCCCTCGGGATGCGGATTGTTCGGATCGCGCGCGCCAGAGCCATCCTGACGCGGGATGTCGGTGAGCCGGATGTCGACCCGGTCGAGCGCGTCGAGCGCCATGAGCAGGGTGACGATCCGCGAACTGCGGCTGTTCGGAGCGTGGTACAGGGTCAACATGGGAGATCCTTTCAAGACTATGCAACTGCGGCGGATCATGGCAGGCTCCTGCTGTCAGAAACCGTCAGCAGGGCTCTGGCATCTTTGGCTGTGAAAGGAGGGCCACATGGCCAAGTCGGATCGTCTGTTTCGCCTGATGCATCTCATGCGCAGCCTGCGCCCGCCGGTGACGGCTGGCGATCTGGCGCGGGAACTGGGCGTGTCGCAACGCACGCTCTATCGCGACATCGGCGCGCTTCGGGCCTCGGGTGCGCGGATCGAGGGCGAGGCGGGTTTCGGCTATACGCTGACAGAAGATTATGCCCTGCCGCCGCAGAGCCTGAGCCAGATCGAGATCGAAGCGCTGGTGCTTGGCCTCTCGGAGGTGCGGCTGCGCGGCGACCCCGCTCTGTCAGAGGCGGCGCGCAATGCTTTGGCGAAAATTACGGCGAGTTTGCCCGAGGAAAAGCGTGCACAAATCGAACATTGTGTGGGGTTGGTCCACCGGTATTTGCCACAAAAACAGTACGAAGCCGACCTTTCCCTGATCCGACAAGCCTGCTGGCAGGAACGTGCGCTCCGGCTGGGCTATCGGGATCGGCAGGGCCGGGAAACCCTGCGGGAGATCTGGCCGCTGGCCATTGTCTATCTCGACAAGGAGCTGATGCTGCTGGCCCATTGTCGGTTACGCGACGCGTTTCGGCAATTTCTTGTCGGTTCGATCCTGTCGCTCGACTGGGGGCAGACATCCTTTCGCCCGCGGCGGGTGCCGATGCTGCGCGACTATCTTGCAGAGCTTCGCTCCCGCCATGTGATCTCGCCCTATTGCGAAGAAGGCCGCCAGATGATGGCCGAGAAAGAGATTACAGCACCGCCTTGACGGCCTCCGGCGGGCGACCGAGCGCCACGCCCTTGTCGCTTTCCACCACCGGACGCTCCATCAGCCGGGGATGCGCCGCAATCGCGTCCAGAATCGCCTCCGGATCGGAGGATGCGGTAATCCCGAGTTCCTTGGCCTCCGCCTCTTTCGCCCGCAGAAAGGCGCTGACCGGCAGGCCGGAATGTGCCACCAGTTCCGCAAGTTTCTCCCGCGACACCGGTGTCTCCAGATAAAGCACCACTTCGGGGCTGATCCCCGCCGCCTCGATCAGTTTCAGCGTTTCGCGCGATTTCGAACAGCGGGGATTATGATAGATGCGTGTCATTTCGACCTCTTTTCCGGGGCGGTCCTCCCGTCCCAAGCCCTTTGGAACAAAGAGGAAACAGAATGTTTCCGGTCTGCCCCCGATTCAAATGATGTTCGATTAACCTTTAGCGCCTATTTCTACTGGCATGAAACAGATCTTTGCCGACATTCCTCTTCCCGCGACGGAACTCCTGCTGCTCCTGTGCTTCTTCATCGTGATGATGATCGTCTGATGCGTCGCGCGAAATGCGCCGCGAACCATGTGGCACGCCCCGTGCCAGTCACATCCCCGCCTCATAATCTTCCTGAACAGTCTGACGGTTGAAACCCTCCCACCCCGGGCGTAATGTCGCAGGGATTTTTCGATTTGGGAGGACAAGATGTCCGAGAAAAAACAAGGCTTTGACACCATTCAGGTGCATGCGGGCACGGCCCCCGATCCGGCCACCGGCGCGCGTCAGGTGCCGATTTATCAAACCACCGCCTATGTGTTCAAGGACGCCAAGCACGCGGCGCGCCTCTTCAATCTCGAAGAGGTCGGCTATATCTATTCCCGCCTGACCAACCCGACGATCTCCGCCTTGCAAAATCGCATGGCGGCGCTCGAGGGCGGTGCCGGCGCCGTGTGCTGTTCCTCCGGTCACGCCGCGCAGATCATGGCGCTTTTCCCGCTGATGGCGCCGGGCAAGAACATCGTCGCCTCGACCCGGCTCTACGGTGGCACGCTCACCCAGTTCACCCAGACCTTCAAACGCTTCGGCTGGTCGGCGACCTTCGTCGATTTCGACGACTTCGACGCGGTGCGCGCGGCCATTGACGAGAACACCCAGGCGATCTTCTGCGAAAGCCTTGCCAACCCGTCGGGAGCGATCATGGATCTCGACGCGCTGGCCGAGATTGCCGACACGGCAGGGATTCCGCTGATCGTCGACAACACCTCGGCGACACCCTACCTGTGCCGCCCGATCGAGCATGGCGCGACCCTTGTCGTGCATTCAATGACGAAATTCCTCACTGGCAACGGCACCGTGACCGGCGGCTGTGTCATCGACAGCGGCAAGTTCGACTGGGCAGCCTCCGGCAAGTTCCCGTCACTCTCCGAACCGGAACCCGCCTATCACGGTCTTGATTTCCAAGACACTTTCGGTCCGCTCGCCTTCACGTTCCATGGCATCGCCGTGGGCCTCCGCGATCTTGGTATGACGCTCAACCCGCAGGCGGCGCATTACACGCTGATGGGAATCGAAACCCTGTCGCTGCGCATGCAGAAACACGTCCAGAACGCGCGGGAGATTGCAAACTGGCTCGAAGGCGACGACCGTGTCGAGGCGGTGACCTATTCCGGCCTGCCCTCCTCGCCCTATTATGATCGGATGACCCGGATCTGTCCGCGCGGCGCCGGGGCGCTGTTCACCGTGGCCTTGAAGGGCGGCTATGACGCCTGTGTTCAGACCGTGTCGAAACTCGAGCTGTTCTCCCATGTGGCCAATCTCGGCGACACCCGCTCGCTGATCATTCACCCGGCCTCGACAACCCACAGCCAGTTGACACCTGAAGACCAGGTCAAAGCCGGCGCCGGTCCGAACATCCTGCGCCTGTCGATCGGGATCGAGGATGCCAACGATCTCATTGCCGATCTGGATCAGGCGCTGAGCTGATCCCTGCATCCCGGGAAAACTGCAAAACCCGCCGGAGTTCGGCGGGTTTTTCTTTGTGCACTCATGCGGACTGCACGCGGGACAATCGCCACCCGACCCAGATGATCGACAAAGCGATGAAGAGCAGCACCCAGAACGGCCAGAAGATGAACACGATCATGATCATGGCGCCGGTAGTTTGCGAACATCCCGTCGTGTTCATGCCGCAGCCCATGGCGATCAGCCAATATGTCCCATAGGCGATCAGCGGGATCAGAACCGCACCGAACACCATGAGGAAGGCGCCAAACCTCTGTTTCACTCCGCCGCCTTCGCGATCTCCGGCTTGATATATTTCTCCGCGATCTCCGCCGTGATCGGCCCGGCGAACCGGTAGGCGATCTTGCCCTCGCCGTCGATGATATAGGTCTCCGGCACACCGTAGACGCCCCATTCCAGCGCCGTGCGGCCCGGTTCGTCCTGTGCGATGGCGGCATAGGGATTGCCCAACTCTCCAAGGAATTTCAGGGCGTTGCCTGCCTCGTCCTTGTAATTGATGCCATAGATCGTGATGCCCTCCTCGGCCAGCACCTCGAGTTGCGGGTGTTCGACCCGGCAGGGCGCGCACCAAGAAGCCCAGTAGTTCACCAGCTTGACCTTGCCGTCGCGCAGCATCTCGTCGGAGAGCGGTGGCAGATCGCCCAGCGGTGTCACCGAGGCGATGGAGGGCGCATCGCGACCGATCTGAGAGCTTGGCAATTGCTGCGCGTCCTCACGCCCCATGCCGAACATGAACAGGCCTGCGAGACCGGCAAAGAACACCAGCGGCAGGGCAACGAGAGGATTGATCTTAGCCATGGTTGCGGCGCTCCTCGGCCTCTTTCAAAAGACGTTTCATTTTCGCGGAGCGCGCCAGAGAGCGCCAGATCAGCGCTGCCAAGAGCAGCAGGGTCACCCCATAGGCCATCAGGACATCGCCCGCGTATTTCCCAAGATCCGGCATCATTGCTGCGCCCTTTCCCGCATGTCCAGCGCATGCAAACGGCGCGCACGGATTTCGGTCCGGGTCCGCAGCAGCACGAGCGTGATGAACAACAACACGAACCCCGCAATTGCCACCAGCGCCGGATACCAATAGACATCTGCCACGTTTTCTTCGGCGTCCATCGAAAGCGAAGCGCCCTGGTGAAGCCCTTGATTCCAGAAGAGAACCGCATAGCGCGACAGGATCGCAAACACCGAACCGACAAGGCAGAGCACGGAGGTCAGATCGGCCGCTGTGTCCGGGTTATCAATCGCCTCCCAAAGCGCCATATAGCCGAGATAGAACAGCAGCAGGATCAGAAACGAGGTCAGCCGCGGGTCCCACTCCCAATAGGTGCCCCACATCGGCTTGCCCCAGATCGCCCCGGTGAACAATGCGATCAGCGTCATCGTCATGCCGATGGCGGCGGCAGATTTGGCGGCCAAGGCCGACACATGGTGCCGCCGCACGATCCAGATCAGCGAGGCCACCAACATCATCGCCCAGATGTTGATCGCCATCATCGCGGAGGGCACATGGAGGTAGAAAATCTTCACCGTCGCGCCTTGGCGATAGTCATCGGGGGTGAAGAAAAAGCCCCAGACCAGCCCGGAGGTCAGGACCAGAGCCGCCAGAACCGCGAAATAGGGCAGCGCCCGGTCGGTCCACCACATGAATTTCCGTGGATTTGCCCATTCCCAGAAGGCATTCCAGTTGATGGCCATAAGCTGTCTCTCTCCCCAATGATCCGCGCCAGCCTAAGCGGAAGCGCGACACATCTCAACTCACCTTAAAGCGACACGAATGGCCGCCGCTGCGGCAAAGGGCAGCAAGGCCACGGCCCCGAGCGTGATCCCCGCCTGCATCGCAAGCGGCGTTCCGACCAGAAAGCCCCCGGCCCCGCGCCGAACCACTTCGGCGCCGAAAATCAGCGTCGGAATATAGAGCGGCAGGACCAGAAGGCTCAAAAGCAGCCCGCCGCGTTTCAACCCCACGGTCAGCGCCGCCCCGAAGGCTCCGATGAAGGACAGCGCGGGTGTCCCGATCAAAAGCGTGACGATCAGCCAGCGATAGGCGGCGCTGTCGAGATGCAGCAACAGCCCGAGCGCGGGCGCGGCGATCACCAAGGGCAGACCCGTGGTGATCCAATGGGCAAAGGCCTTCATCGCGACGACACCCTCGAGCGGGATCGGTGCCGTGGCTAGGAGATCCAGCGAACCGTCCTCGAAATCGAGCGCGAAAATGCGGTCGAGCGACAGCAGACAGGCGAGAAGCGCACCGACCCAGAGAATCCCCGGCGCAATGGCCGAAAGCATCTCCGCATTCGGCCCGACACCGAAGGGCACCAGAGTGACAAGGATCAAGAAAAACCCGAGGCCAAGGCCGAAGCCGCCGCCCGAACGAAACGCCAGGGTGATGTCACGCCAGAACAGCCGGATCATAGGAAACTCTCGTCAAAATCGTTGCGGATAACATCATGACGCGCCTTGTAAGGCGACACGTCAAACACGGTTTCCTCGAAGCCGAGATGAATATGCGTCGCGATCACCGCCGCGCCGCCACCGTCCACATGGACCTTCACAGCCTTGGCGAAAAGCTCGACGGAAGCAACATCGAGCGACACGGTCGGCTCGTCCAGCACCCAGACCGGACGTCCGGTGACCATGAGCCGCGCGAGCCCGAGACGGCGTTTCTGCCCGGCGGACAGGTTCCCGGCCGGCCGGTCACGCAAGGTCTCGAGATTGAAATCCCGCAACGCCGGCGCAATGTCCTGCCCACCATAGACACCGGCCCAGAAGGCAAGGTTTTCCGAGACGGTCAACGTCGCCTTCAGCCCGTCCGCATGGGCCGCATAGGCCACCGCATCGGGCGCGGCCTCGACCGTTCCGGCATAGGGCGGCTGAAGGCGCGCGAGGGTGCGCAGCAGTGTGGTCTTGCCCGCCCCGTTCGGCCCGCGCAGCACAAGAATTTCTCCCGGCGAGACGGCGAAATTCAGCCCTTCGAGGACCGGCATGCCGCCCCGGGAGACGGTCATATCTTTGACGGAAATCAAACTCATGGGCGCCTTTTTACAGCGATTCTAATATTTCGACCTGACGTGTGTCAAAGCCCGGCTCAAACCGGCAGCAACGCGACCGCGACGCGGCGCCCCTCTGAGGCCAGCACATTATAGGTCCGCGCCGCCGTGGGGGTCGCCATATGCTCGAGCCCAAGCCCCGCCTCATCCATCGGCCCGCGGAAGGCGGGCGGCAGATGGGTCATCTCCGCACCGGTGCCGACAATGACGAAATCGACCCGCGCGCGGATCTCCAGCAGCGCCTCGGTGTCGGCATAACCGCCCCACGGAATGACCTGCTCGCCACAGATCAGCACCGCCCCCTCATAGGCCTTGCCGCCAACGCGGAACATGTTCGGCCCGTAACCATCGACCGGCACGGCATCCTGAAACGGCATCTCGTTGAACTGCATGGCGCTCTCCTCTGGCGAAAAGGCCCGCGACACGCGCGAGCCTCTCCTTTGTGCTTAAAATACTCAATCCCGCGCGCGCGTCAAACCGCACTGCCGTCGGTCTGAATGCCCGGCGCGGGCTCTTTTTTGTCCCAGTCGCGTTTGACGCCGAGCCACAACAGGATGTTGGAGGCAACAAACACCGACGACCAGGTCCCGACCACGACGCCAAGCGTCATCGCGAAGACAAAGCCCCGGATCACGTCGCCACCCAGCACCAGAAGCGCAATCAGCGCGATCAGCGTGGTGCCGGAGGTCATCACGGTCCGCGACAGGGTCTCGTTAATCGACATGTTGAGCACGCCGCCGAGGTCCATCTTCTTGTATTTGCGCAGGTTCTCGCGGACCCGGTCGAACACCACCACGGTGTCGTTGAGCGAGTAGCCGACGATGGTCAGAAGCGCTGCGATTATGGTGAGATCGAACTGAATGCCGAAAAGGGCAAACACCCCGATGGTGATCGCCACGTCATGTACGAGCGCCACCACGGCGCCGACGGCGAACTGCCATTCGAAGCGCAGCCAGATATAGAACAGCACGGCGGCGATGGCGGCAGCCACGGCCTCGACTGCAGTCCAGATCAGCTCGCCCGAGACCTTCGGCCCGACGGATTCGACGGAGGGGAAGGTGATCGAGGGATCGACCGTTTTCAACGCATCCTCGACCATCTGCACGGTTTCCGGCGTGATCGCCTCGACCTCGTCCTGGGCCTGAATGCGGATTTGCGACACATGCTGGTTCTCGGCGAAATTCGGATCATAGACCTCGGTGATCGACACATCGCCAAGGCCGAGCGTCGAGAGCGCGGCACGATATTCGCCGACATCGACGGCGGATTCGGACTGGGTCCGGATCGTGGTGCCGCCCTTGAAGTCGATGCCGAAATTGAGCCCCAGAGAGATGAAGGACACCAGTGCCACTGCGACCATGACGGCGGAGAAGCCGAAGGTGATCCTGGCGCGTTTGAAGAAATCAATCGCGGTGTCGGCAGGCACGAGATGCACCCCCTTGAGCGTCCAGCCCTTGCGGTTCTTGCGCCCGTACCACATCACGACCATCGCACGCGTCACATAGATCGCGGTGAAGACCGAGGTGATCAGACCCAGAGCCAGCGTCACGGCAAAGCCCTTGACCGGACCGGAGCCCATGACGAACAGGATCGCGGCGGTGATGAAGGTGGTGATGTTGGCGTCGACAATGGCCGACAGCGCCTTTTCATAGCCAAGCTCGATCGCCCGCGCGGTGGACTTCGAATTCTTCAGCTCTTCGCGGATGCGTTCGAAAATCAGCACGTTGGCGTCCACGGCCATCCCGACCGTCAGCACGATCCCGGCGATGCCCGGCAGGGTCAAGGTGGCCCCGATGGAAGACAGAAGCCCGAACAACAGCCCGACGTTGATGATCAACGCGATATTGGCGAAGATCCCGAAGAGGCCATAGGCCAGCGCCATAAAGATCAGCACGGCGGCAAAGGCGACCATGGTCGCGATCTTACCGGCCTCGATGCTGTCGGCACCGAGCTCCGGCCCGATGGTGCGTTCTTCGAGGAAGTTGATCTTGGCCGGAAGCGCACCGGCACGCAGCAGAACCGACAACTCGGTCGATTCCTCGACAGTGAAGGAGCCGGTGATCTGGCCGGAGCCGCCCCGGATCGCGTCCTGAATGCGCGGCGCGGAGATCACTTCGTTATCGAGCACGATGGCGAACAGCGCGCCGACATTGGCGGCGGTATAATCGCCGAACTTGCGCGCGCCGGTCGGGTTGAACCGGAAGGTCACCGAAGGTCGCCCGTTCTGGTCGAAGGCCGGTTGGCTGTCGGTCAACTCGTCGCCGGAGACCACGGCGGTCTGTTCGAGAATGTAATAGATGCCCGGCTCATTGACCGAAGGCGCGATGAAATTGCGCGCGCCGGGGGCCTCATCCGGGTTGGTGGTGCGGCCCACGACCGGGTTGAAGGTCAGCTTCGCGGTGGTGCCGATCAGCGATTTCAACTCGGCGGCGGACCCGATGCCCGGCACCTGAATGAGAATGCGGTCCTCGCCCTGACGCTGGATCGTCGGCTCGCGGGTGCCGACCTCGTCGACCCGGCGGCGAATGATCTCCAGCGATTGCTGCATGGTACGGTCGTCCGTGGCGGCTTTTTCCGCCTCGGACAGCTCGACCGTGATCACATCGTTGACGGCAGAGACCGCGATGTCCTTTTCGCCCGCAGCGGTCAGCGACACCACCGGCGTGCCGAGCTTGCGCACGGTCGCCAGAGCGGTTTCCATGCCGGAAGCCTCGGAAATGCGGATGCGGAGCTGGCCTGCGGGCGCGTCCAGACGACGGATCGTGCCCACCGTGTCGCGCTCGTCGCGCAGCGCGTCACGCACCTCCGGCCAGAGCGCATCCATGCGCGAAGCATAGACCTCTTCCACCTGCACTTCGCCCAGAAGATGCGCGCCGCCGCGCAGGTCGAGACCGAGGTTCACAAGCGAGGACGGCAGGTAGGACGGCCAGGCATCGCGCGCCGCGGCCCGCTCCGGGGTTTCGCCGGACTTCTCAATCGCCGCGATGGCGTCGTTATGCCCCTCGACCCGCGGATAGAACGCGTTGGGCAAGGCGGCGAGAAGACCGAGGGCCACGAGCCCCCAGATGACGATCCGTTTCCAGAGAGGCATTTGCAACATGGGAATGTCCTGAGACGTCTTTCAAAAGGGAAAGGCCCGCGCGGGTGGCGGGCCTTGTATATTCACGCGTGCGCGATCAGCTTTCCGCGACAGGTTCGGTTTTCGACACCACGGCGCTCAACGTGGCTTTCTGCACCTTCACCTTCACGCCCTCGGCGATCTCGACCTCGACGAACCCGTCTTCACGCACCTTGGCGACCTTGCCCATGATGCCACCGGCGGTCACAACCTCGTCGCCACGGCGCACGGCTTCGATCATTGCCTTGTGCTCTTTCATTTTCTTCTGCTGCGGGCGGATCATCAGGAAATACATGATCGCGAAGATCAGGATCAGCGGCGCGAAAGACATCACCGGGTTGGGGGAAGCACCTGCGGCCTGCGCATAGGCGGGGGTCACGAACATCTGTTGGTCCTTTGTGTCACTTGTGTGTTTCTCGGAGGGTGACCCTTGCCACCCCATGAAAGTCGCCGCGCACCCTATAGGCGGGATTTAGCCTTGTCCAGCCGGGCCCGACCTTAGGTCACGCGCTCGTTAGAGGGTTACTTGAACCGCCCGCCGCGCTGAATCACTTCGATCTTGTAGCCGTCCGGGTCGGTGATGAAAAAGAACTTTGCCACGCGGGTTCCGGCAGGGGCGAAATCGACGATCTTGCCGGGGGCAAGCCCTGCCGCGTCCATCCGCGCATGTTCGGCGTCCAGATCCTCGACCGACACCGCGAAATGCCCGTAGCCATTGCCGAGATCGTAAGGCTCCGTGGTGCCCTTGTTGATCGTCAGCTCAAGTTCGAACTCCGAAAGCGGGTTCGACATATAGATCAGCGCGAAATCCGGGAAATCGAGCTTGTCGGCCACCGTGAGCCCAAAGGCCGCCTCGTAAAACGCAACAGACCGCCCCTCGTCGAGCACGCGGATACAGGTGTGGATGGCTTTGGCTGGCATAGGCTCCCTCATCTTCCGTTTCCCGTTAGATGTGTGCAAACAGCCCTGAGAGCAAGGGGGCAAGACGGAATACAAGCGTGGATTGTCCCAAATCCCCCTTCCCTCCTCTCTTCCCCTGTTGCATAACCGCGCCCAAACCAACCAACCCCGAGGACCAGTCCGATGCATGACATCAAGGCCATTCGCGAAAACCCCGAAGCGTTCGACGCTGCCATGAGCCGCCGCGGCTTGTCCGGGGTGTCGTCCGAGCTGCTGGCCCTCGACGCAGACCGCCGCGCCAAGATTGCCGCCGCCGAGGAGGCCAAAGCCGAGCAGAACAAGGCCTCGAAAGAGGTCGGCGCCGCCAAGGCGAAAGGCGACGAGGCCGAGTTCGAGCGCCTGCGCGCGCTGGTCGCCGAGAAAAAGGCCGAGATCGCCCGTCTGAACGACGAGGCCAAGGAAGAGGACGTGCGTCTCGCCGAGATGCTGATGGCGCTGCCGAACGTGCTCTACGAGGACGTGCCGGTCGGCGCGGACGAGAACGACAACGTGGAAATCCACCGCTGGGGCACGCCCGCCGCCTTCGATTTCACCCCAAAGGAGCATTACGAGCTGGCCGGTGTCGTCAAAGGCATGGATTTCGAGTCCGGCGCCAAACTCTCCGGTGCGCGCTTCGTCGTGCTCAAAGGCGCGGTCGCGCGCATTCACCGGGCGCTGGCGCAATTCATGCTCGACACCCATGTCGACAAGCATGAGCTGACCGAAGCGATCACGCCGGTGCTCGTGCGCGAAGAGATGATGTACGGCACGGGACAATTGCCGAAATTCGGTGAGGACAGCTATAAAACCACCAATGGCTGGTGGCTGATCCCGACCGCCGAAGTGACGCTCACCAACCTCGTCAATGGCGAGACCGTGAACGAGGCCGATCTGCCGATGCGCTACGCCGCGCACACCCAATGTTTCCGCTCGGAGGCGGGTTCCGCGGGCCGCGACACCGCCGGCATGCTGCGCCAGCACCAGTTCGAAAAGGTCGAAATGGTCTCCATCGTCCATCCGAACGACAGCGAGGCCGAACACGCGCGCATGACCACGCAGGCCCAGAACATCTTGGAAGCGCTGAACCTGCCCTACCGCACCGTCAAGCTCTGCGACGGCGACATGGGCTTTGGCATGAAGCGCACCCATGACATCGAAGTCTGGCTGCCCGGTCAGGACAAATATCGCGAAATCTCCTCGGTCTCGACCGCAGGCGATTATCAAGCCCGCCGCATGAACGCCCGGTTCAAACCGAAGGACGGCGGCAAACCGGAGTTTGTCCATACGCTGAACGGCTCCGGCCTCGCAGTGGGGCGCTGCCTGATCGCAGTCCTGGAAAACGGCCAGAATGCCGACGGCTCCGTCACCCTGCCCGACGTGCTCTCGCGCTACCTGAACGGCAAGTTGACGCTCACCGCCGAAGGGCAACTCGTCTGAGTTTCCTTTGCTGCGAAAAATACTCAAAACAAACGGCGCCCTTTCCGGCGCCGTTTTTCGTTCTATATCAGCGCCATGACCAAGACACGCCTCATCGCCCTTCTTCACCTTCTCGCCGCGCTGGCCTTTGCCATCGCCGGGCCTTTGCTCGCCCCCGATTTTCGTGGTTATGACCCGAATGCCTTCCCGATCCCGCAGGGCGACGCACCCGTCGGCCCCGCGGGCTATGCGTTTTCGATCTGGGGCGTGATCTATCTCTGGCTCATCGTCTCCGCAGCCGTCGGTCTCAAACGTCACGATGCCCCCGACTGGGCGCCCATGCGCCCGCCGCTCATCCTGGCGCTGGTGATCGGCACGCCCTGGCTGACCATCGCCACGATGAACCCGGTAATCGCGACCGGGATGATCTTCCTGATGCTGGGCTGCGCCATGCTCGCAATGGTCCGCGCCCCCGTGCTCGATCCCTGGCTCGCCCGCGCGCCCACGGCCCTGTTCGCGGGCTGGCTCACCGCCGCCTCTTTCGCCTCTCTGGGCTATATCGGCGCAGGCTATGGCGTGGTGTTCAATGATGTCGGCTGGGCGTACCTGTGCCTCATCGGCGCGCTGATCGTCGCGATATACGGCACCCGCCTGCGCCCCGACGCCCCGCTTTACCCGTTCGGCACCGCCTGGGCGCTCATTGCCATCGTCGTCAAGAACTGGGGCTCAGAATGGGGCGTTGCAGCACTCGCTGGATTGGGAGCGGTCCTGCTTCTTTTCCTGAGTTTCAAAACACTCAAGCGACAGAACACACCCGCCTGAGCAGTTTCTCATGGTCTCGGACCATGCGAAACCCGTCGTGGATTGCCTTTTTCGCCTCGTGGAAATCCAGCACCGTCATCGACGAAAGCTCCGCAGAGAGCAGAACCTGCGGCGGTTCGCCCGCCATACGCGCGCGGCGGATGTGATCGGTCATGATGTCGACCGAGGTAGAGAGCACATCGAGATAACCCGGTGCAGGCGGCGTGTCCGGCGCCGACGGCGTCGGCAAGAGCCCCTTGAGCGCCTCCGGCAGGCGGGCCTGAAACGCCGAGAGACCGGCGCTCGGAACACGTGCGTCGGGCGCCCGCCAAAGCGTCCCGTCGAGCCGCGCGTTCGGGTTCACCGCGATCACCAAATCCGCCCCCATGGCCCGCGCCAGAGACACCGGCACCGGGTTCACCATGCCCCCATCCAGAAGCCACTTGCCCTGATGATAGAGCGGCGAGATGACGCCCGGCATCGCCGCAGACGCCCGCACCGCCCGGTCGAGCGGCCCGTCCTGCAACCAGACCTCGCGCCCGGTCTCGAGATCGGTCGCCACGGCGGCAAACGGATGATCGAGCTCTTCGATGCGCTTCGGCAGGCCGAGCCTGTCGATCAGCGTCATGATTTCCCGCGCCTCGACCAGACCGCCACCGGAAAACCGAAGATCCACCAGCGACAGGAACGAACGCCGTGTGATGGAGCGCGCCCAGTCTTCGAGCGCATCGAGACGCCCCCCCGCGTAGATTGCTCCTACGAGCGCCCCCATGGAGCAGCCGGCTATAACATCCGGGCGGATACCGATCTCGGCCAGCCCGCGCAACACGCCGATGTGGCAAAACCCGCGCGCGCCTCCGGATCCCAGGGCCAGTCCGATCTTCGGGCGTCTGGACATGTCCACCTCACCTCCTCAGCCAAGCGCCGCCTGCGCGACTCGGGTGACATTCTGGGACAGCGGGCGGGCCGTCGTCAAAAGATCCTCAAGGCTCATCCAGTCCACCGCCGCAGCGTCATCCGCCGCCACCGGTTCCCCGGAGATGTAGCGACAATCGACCGCCACGAGCAGAAAATGATGATCCGGCACAATCAGTTCGACATGGTCGATCACCGCGCCCGGCGCAGCCACCACGCCGGTTTCTTCGAAAAGCTCCCGCGCCGCCGCCTCGGCCAGCGTTTCGCCAAATTCCACATGCCCGCCCGGAAACCCCCATGTGCCGCGCGCGGGGGCTTTGCCGCGCTCGACCATCAGGAACTTACCGTCCTTCTGACAGACCGCGAGAACCGCGAGTTTCGGATGGTCACTCATGACGTGCCTTCCCGCGTTCCAGAAGCGGCTTGAGATAGCGCCCGGTGTGCGACGCCGCGATCTCGGCCACCTCTTCGGGCGTGCCGGTGGCCACGATCTGGCCGCCGCCATCGCCGCCCTCGGGGCCGATGTCGATGATGTGATCGGCGGTCTTGATCACGTCGAGATTGTGCTCGATCACCACGACCGTATTGCCCTGATCCACCAGTTCATGCAGCACTTCCAGGAGCTTGCGCACATCCTCGAAATGCAGCCCCGTGGTAGGCTCGTCGAGGATATACAGCGTCCGTCCCGTCGAGCGCTTCGACAGTTCCTTCGACAGTTTCACCCGCTGCGCCTCGCCGCCCGAGAGCGTCGTCGCCTGTTGCCCGACCTTGATATAGCCAAGGCCAACCCGCATCAGCGCGTCCATTTTCTCGCGGATCGAGGGCACCGCCTTGAAGAACTCCTGCGCATCCTCGACGGTCATGTCCAGAACGTCGGCAATCGACTTGCCTTTGAATGCGATCTCAAGCGTTTCGCGGTTGTAGCGTTTGCCGTGACAGGTCTCGCATTCCACGTAAACGTCTGGCAGGAAATGCATTTCGATCTTGATCACCCCGTCGCCCTGACAGGCCTCGCAGCGCCCGCCCTTGACGTTAAAGCTGAACCGACCGGGTTTATAACCACGCGCTTTCGCCTCCGGCAGGCCCGCGAACCAGTCGCGGATCGGGGTGAAGGCGCCGGTATAGGTGGCCGGGTTCGAGCGCGGCGTGCGGCCGATCGGGCGCTGGTCGATGTCGATCACCTTGTCGAGATGCTCAAAGCCTTTGATCGTCTCGCAGGGCGCAGGCGTCTCCCGCGCGCCGTTCAGTTTCATCGCCGCGTTCTTATAAAGCGTCTCGATGGTCAGCGTCGATTTCCCGCCGCCCGACACGCCCGTGACCGCGACGAATTTGCCAAGCGGAAACTCCGCCGTCACCTCCTTGAGGTTGTTGCCCGTGGCCTTCACCACCTTGAGCATCTTGCCATTGCCCTTGCGCCGCTTGGACGGCACGGCGATCTCGCGGGTGCCGACGAGATACTGCCCGGTGATCGAGGCCGGGTCTTTTTCGATCTCCTCCGGCGTGCCTTTGGCCACGACGATCCCGCCATGAACGCCTGCGCCCGGCCCCATATCGAAGACGTAATCGGCCTCGCGGATCATGTCCTCGTCATGCTCGACCACGACCACGGTGTTGCCCTGATCGCGCAGGTTTTTCAGCGTGCCGATGAGACGGTCATTGTCGCGCTGGTGCAACCCGATGGAAGGTTCGTCCAAGACATACAGCACGCCCTGAAGCCCGGAACCGATCTGCGACGCGAGGCGAATGCGCTGGCTCTCCCCGCCCGACAGCGTGCCCGCGTTGCGCGACATGGTCAGGTACTCAAGGCCCACGTTGTTCAGAAACCCAAGACGCTCGCGGATTTCCTTGACGATGGCCCGCGCAATCTCCTGCTTCTGCGGGCTGAGCGTGTCCATCACGCCGAGGGTCCACGCATAGGCCTCCTTGATCGACTTCTCGACCACCTGACCGACGTGCAGCCCGGCGATCTTCACCGCCAAAGCCTCTTCGCGCAGACGATAACCATGGCAATGGCCGCAGGGCCGGTTGTTCTGATAGCGCTCGAATTCCTCGCGCACCCAATTGCTGTCGGTCTCGCGATACCGCCGCTCCATATTGGGGATCACCCCCTCAAAGCTACGCTCGATCTCGTAAACCCGCCCGCCATCGTCATAGCGGAATTTGATCTCCTCCTCGCCGGAGCCGTAAAGGAAGACCTTCTGGATTTTCGGGTCGATGTTCTTCCACGGGGTCGAGGCTTTGAACCCATAATGTTTCGCAAGCGCTTCAATGGTTTGCAGGAAATACGGCGTCTTGCCCTTGCGCCAGGGTGCGATTGCCCCGTCGGCGATTTTCAACGCCGCATCGGGCACCACGAGGCGTTCGTCAAAGAACAGCTCAACGCCCAAGCCGTCGCAATGCGGACAGGCGCCGAAGGGCGCGTTGAAGGAAAACAAACGCGGTTCGATTTCGGGAATGGTAAAGCCCGACACCGGACAGGCGAAGTTCTCTGAAAACGTGATGCGCTCCGGCTCGCCCTCTTTCGGCGCGGTCTCCAAAATGGCGATGCCGTCTGCCAGATCGAGCGCGGTGCGAAGTGAATCCGCCAGCCGCGTCTCCAAGCCTTCGCGCACCACGATCCGATCCACCACGACGTCAATATTGTGGCGGAATTTCTTGTCGAGCGTCGGCGGTTCATCCAGTTCGTAGAATTCCCCGTCAACCTTGACCCTCTGAAAGCCCTGCTTTCTAAGCTCCAGAAATTCCTTGCGATATTCGCCTTTGCGATCCCGCACGATGGGGGCAAGGAGGTAACCGCGCGTGCCCTCCTCCATCCGCATGGTGATGTCGACCATATCCTGCACCTGCTGCGCCTCGATGGGCAGACCGGTCGTGGGCGAATAGGGCGTGCCGGCGCGGGCAAACAAAAGCCGCAGATAGTCGTAAATCTCCGTCACCGTGCCGACGGTGGAACGCGGGTTTTTCGAGGTGGTCTTTTGCTCGATGGAAATCGCCGGGCTGAGACCCGAAATGTGATCCACATCCGGCTTGCCCATCATATCGAGAAACTGCCGCGCATAGGCCGAGAGGCTTTCGACATAGCGCCGCTGGCCCTCCGCATAGATCGTGTCAAAGGCCAGCGACGACTTGCCCGAACCGGACAAGCCGGTGATCACCACAAGCTCGTCACGCGGGATGTCGACATCCACATTCTTGAGATTGTGCTCGCGCGCGCCGCGCACTTCGATGAATTTCAACTCGGCCATAGGGCACCCCACTCGGATTCTGCCCTCATATCTAGTGGAGGCCGCGCGGTGTTCCAACAGGAAATTGAGAACACAACAAGAACAAACGTACCCCATGCCCGCTTTTTCACCGATCACGGCTTTGCGACAGCAGCGCTTCGAGTTTCCGTGATTTCATCACAGACATCCCATTGACCTCTGCCTAGAACAGGCGCAATCAACAAGAAATGACTGCGAAGGAAAGCTGACATGTTTGGATTGTTTGGCGGCGGCTCGAAAATCTCCGTCGAAGAGGTCAAGGCCGGCATGGCCAAAGGCACCACCGTGCTCGTGGACGTGCGTGACACCATGGAGCTGCATATGTCCGGCACCGCGAAAGGCGCGCTGCATATTCCGTTGCAGGATCTGAAGGCGAAATGCGATCCGAATTCACCTTCCTGCCTGCCGGAGATGAAGGACACCAAGACCACGAAAGTGCTCTATTGCGCCTCCGGGGCGCGGTCTTCGGGCGGGGTGCGCCTGTTGAAATCCCTGGGGCATGAGGATGTGCAGAACCTCGGGGGGCTGCACAACTGGGTGTCCGGCGGCGGCGAGCTGCACAACGTCTGAAACACACCACATGGCAAGAAAGAAGCGGCCCTTCCCAGGCCGCTTTTTTATTCCACCGTCGCCGACATCGTGCCCTCAAGCTTTGCACCATCGCCGCGCGTCGCGGTGTTGGCGGACGTCTTGTCCGGCCCCATGTAGAGCGCCCGACGCGCGGTAAACCGCCCGGCGATGAAACGCATGAACTCTGTCACCCGCGGCACATGACGCAGATCCGGATGGGTCAGAACCCAGATCGGCGTGTGATCGCTCAGCGGCAGGCCCGGTACACGCTCCAGATGCGGATCGCAGGAGCCGAGAAGATGCGAGGTCCGCACCATGCCCATCCCCTGCCGCGCCAGAGACATGGCCGAGACCATGTCATCGGTCTTGAGCGCAGCGCGTGCTGGCGGTAAATCGGAAAACAGCCCCGCCGGTGCGGAATTCAGCCAGGTCGAGAAGGCGATATAGGGCAACGGGGTGTCCGTGTCCTGACGCTCGATCGTCGCGCGGTACTGCTCGATGAAGGCGGGCGAGGCGAACCAGCCGGCGCGCTGCGGCGTGACCATGCGTCCCCAGAGGCTTTCTTCCGGCGATTGCGTCACCCGGATCGCCACATCGGCCTCGCGGCGGTGCAGGTTCAGAACTTCGGTCGCGCCCAGAAGGTGAATGTCGATCCCCGGGTGTAGCGCCTTGAATTCCTTGATGTCTTCGGCGAAATGATCTTCCGCCATCAGCGGCGGGATGGTGATTTTCAGCTCGCCTTCCTCGGTCTCGTCCCGTGCCGCCAAAGCCATATCGAGCGCCACCATGCGCGCCTCGACCTCTTCGGCATGGGCGATGGCGACCTGCCCCGCTTCCGTCGGCTGAAGCCCGGAGGCCAGTCGCGTGAAGAAGCGCACACCGGCGGCATCCTCCGCCTTGGCGAGTTGTCGCGACACGGTGGCATGGTTCACACCAAGGATGCGGGCGGCGCCCGAAAGCCCGCCCTCACGCGCCACCGCGAGAATATATCGAAGAGAATCCCAATCCGTCATGCAGGTCAGATTACATGACCTTCATTTCTGCACAAGAGGGGCGCAGATAATATCACCCATCACATATATTGATGCATGAGTGGATTAGCCTGTGCGGAAAAGCGGCCTTGTCGCGCACAATCTTAGGCGTCGCCCGGAGCCTCCTGTCGCACGCGATAGCGCGGAAATGTGCCGTTGATCGGCATCGGTACGGCAGTTCCAAAGCTCAGACAGGCCAGGAGAAACAAGACCATGGCGGCCCAACGCAATCGGCAGCGATGCACCGGCACGATCTCTGACAAAAGAGCCACAGCGGCGTCCCGATCCGAAGGCAAGACACAGATCGGCATGCCTCCGAACGCCACGGCATGTTGCGAGGCGACAAGATGTACCTGGCGATGTAGGACAAAAAGCGGAATACCGGCGCCTTCGAAGGCGCTCTCGATCAAGGCAACATCGGCCGCACCGTAAGCACGGCCGATTTCGATAAAATCATTCTGTTGCAATGAGCTTATGCTCCAGAGGACAAATCCCTCAAATATGCAGCGCCCGACCGTAAGCCGCCAACACCGCCTCATGCATCATTTCCGACATCGTCGGGTGCGGGAAGACCGTGTTCATCAGCTCTTCTTCCGTCGTCTCCAACGTCCGCCCGATCACGTAGCCCTGGATCATTTCCGTCACCTCGGCGCCCACCATATGCGCGCCCAAAAGCTCGCCCGTCTTGGCGTCGAACACGGTTTTCACCAGACCCTCGGCCTCGCCCATGGCGACGGCTTTGCCGTTGCCGATAAAGGGAAATTTGCCGACTTTGATCTCGTAACCCGCCTCTTTCGCCTTGTCTTCCGTCAGCCCCACAGAGGCCACTTGCGGGTGGCAATAGGTGCAGCCCGCGATCGAGTTCGGCTTGATCGGATGCGGGTGGAGGCCCGCGATCAGCTCGGCGACCATGACGCCTTCGTGCGACGCTTTGTGGGCCAGCCAAGGCGCGCCCGCGATGTCGCCGATGGCGAACAATCCGTCGACGCCCGTGCGGCAGAATTCGTCAGTCACGACATGCGTGCGGTCGATTTTCACGCCCGCCTCCTCGAGGCCCAGACCCTCGACATTGCCGACGATGCCGACCGCGGAAATCACCGTGTCGAACTCTTCGGTGGTGACTTTGCCGTCGGCTTCAAAATGCGCTGTGACCTTGCCTTTTGCACGGTCGAGTTTCTTCACGGTCGTCTTTTGCAGGATCTTCATCCCCTGCTTTTCGAACTGCTTTTTGGCGAAGGCGGAGATGTCTTTGTCTTCGACCGGCAGCACGCGATCCATCACTTCGACGACCGTCGTGTCGGCGCCCAAAGTGTTGTAAAAGCTCGCGAATTCAATGCCGATTGCGCCCGATCCGATGACCAGCAACTTCTTCGGCATCCGCGTCGGCACCAGAGCGTGGCGGTAGGTCCAGACCAGATCGCCGTCGGCCTCCAGCCCCGGCAGCTCACGCGCCCGCGCGCCGGTGGCGACGATGATGTTTTTGGCGGTCAAAGTCTCGGTGCCCTTGTCGGTTTTGACCTCGACCTTGCCTTTGCCCGCGAGCTTGGCCTCGCCCATGATCGCGGTGACTTTGTTCTTTTTGAACAGGGTCTTGATGCCGCCGTTCATCTGCGCCGCGACACCGCGCGAGCGCTTGACGATGGCGTCGAGATCAAAGCCGATGTCCCCCGCCGACAGACCGAATTCCTTGGCGCGGTGCATCTGGTGATAGACTTCCGCCGAGCGCAACAGCGCCTTGGTCGGAATGCAGCCCCAGTTCAGACAAATCCCGCCAAGGTTTTCGCGCTCGACACAGGCGACCTTGAGGCCAAGCTGCGCCGCACGAATGGCCGCAACATAGCCACCGGGGCCAGCGCCGATGACCACGAGGTCGAA
>NZ_LRUC01000044.1 GCF_001550095.1 Celeribacter ethanolicus
GAAGAATTGAAACAGCAGATCACACACCGATCAAGCACGAGTTTTTCAACAAAATACGCCGTTCTGTTGAAAAACTAACGTTTGCGAATGCAGAAATGGCACTTACAAATTCGGCGCAAGCGTCTTTCTGATCAGGCTTTTCGCATTTGCTGCGGTGCAGGAAAGATCTTGGCCAGTTTTCGGAGGTTTTGGGCGGTGGCGGCGAGGAGGAATTCGTCATTTGCGCCACATGGTCCACGTAATCGAAGCCGGTTCAGGCCAAGGATTCTTTTGAGGTGGGCAAAGAGCATCTCAACCTTCTTTCGCAGCTTCATCGAGATCACATATTGCTCGGTTTTGGCGATCTCGCGAGTGGACCTGTCCCGTTTTCGTGCCGCCCCATGTGCTCGTTTAAGCCACTTTCCGTTCGAATGCGACGGGGCTTTTCCAGCCTAGTGCTGAGTGGCGTCGTCGCGGATTGTAAAACCCGTTGATGTATTCAAAGATCGCCACTTCAGCTTGCCGCCGCGTTTCCCATGACTTGCGCCAGATCAGTTCGGCTTTGATGGTTTTGAAGAACGTTTCGACAGCAGCATTGTCGTAGCAATTGCCCTTGCCGCTCATCGACACCTTGAAGCCATGCTGGCGCAGAAGCTTCTGATAGTCATGTGAACAATATTGCGACCCGCGATCCGTATGATGAATGCAGCCTTTGGGCGGCGCCCGGAAAGCTATGGCCATGTTCAATGCTCGGATCGCTAAGTCGCGTTTCATGCGATTGCTGACTGCCCAGCCGATCACCCGCCGAGAATGCAGGTCAAGAATAACAGCCAGGTAGAGCCATCCTTCTCGCGTCCAGACATAGCTGATGTCGCCCGCCCACTTCTGGTTCGGTTGATCGGCGTGGAAGTCCCGGTTCAGCAGGTTTGGCCCGATGTTGAACGCATGGTTGCTGTCCGTCGTGACCTTGTATTTCTTCGATCTTTCGACCCGGATGCCGTTCTCGCGCATCAAGCGGCCCACACGGCGATGACCGACGTCCAGACCGATCTCCTTCAACTCTTCGGTCATTCGCGGCCTGCCGTAGCTACCAAGGCTCAGGCGGGACTGTTCTTTGATGTGTGCAAGCGTGACCATATCAGATCGTTGTCTGCGACTGGCAGGGCGACTACGGAAGGCCCGCAAGCCACGTGTGCTGACGCCAACGACACTGCATAAACGGTTGGCTGGAAAATGGTTCCTGTGTTCCTCGACAAACCTAAATCTCATTGCTTTAGGCCCGCGAAGAACTGGGTGGCCTTTTTTAGGATTTCCCTCTCCTCCTTGAGAAGCCGGATCTCTCGTCGAAGCCGCTCATTCTCTTTGGCGAGGTCTAAATCCTCTTGTGAAACCACCTTCGTGTCTCGGTGTGCTGTGATCCATTTGTTCAGCGTCGACATGCCAACGCCCAGATCATCAGCCACCTGCTTGCGCGTCAACCCGCTGGTCAGCGCAATACGCACTGCATCTTGGCGAAATTCGTCCGTCCGTTTCAGTCCCATAGTCAGTCTCCTTTGTTCCAGTAAAGGCTATCAAAGGAGCGGCATCAAACCGTGACACGTCCA
>NZ_LRUC01000045.1 GCF_001550095.1 Celeribacter ethanolicus
CTCGAACTGGGCGGCGGCACCGTGGCCTCCGTAACCCAGAGCGGCGGGTCGACCACCGTCGACGGCGACACCACCGTGACCGGCACGACCGACATCAACGGTGGGACCTTCGCGGTCAATTCCGGCGCCACCCTCACCGGCAGCGTCGATCTCGATGCAGCCGCCACCTCCGGCACCATCTCCGGCACGGTCGACGGCGATGTCACCAGCGCCACCGATGTCGACGTGGCGAGCACCGGCGAAGTCACCGGCACGCTGTCGAACTCCGGCACGGGATCGAGCAACGCGGGCACGGTCGGCGCGCTGGTCAACTCCGGCGGCACCTTCGACAACAGCGGCACCGTCACCGGCACCACCACGGTCACCGGCGGCACGGTGACCTCTTCGGGCGATCTGACCGGCGGCGCGACGGTGACGGGCGGTACGCTCGACATCACCGGCGGCACCTCGGGCACCCTCGACAACCAGAGCGGCACCCTCGACATCGACGGCGGCAATCTGGGCGCGGTCACCAACGCCAGCACGCTCGAACTGGGCGGCGGCACCGTGGCCTCTGTCGACAACACCACCGGGACCGTCACCATGACCGGCGGTAAAATTACCGGCGATCTCGACAATGCCAACACCATGACGGTCGAGGGCGGCACCTTGTCGGGCAATGTCACCAACTCCGGCACGCTCAATGTCGCGGTCGATCAGACCGTCGGCGGCGATATCGACAACTCCGGCACGCTGGCTCTGACCACGGACGGCATCACGGTCGGCACCAGCGGCACGCTGACGACTTCGGGCAATGTGACCACGGTCGGCACCGGCACGCTGTCGGCGGGCACCATCGTGATCGACAACGCGGCAACCTTCAATGGCGGCACCGATCTCGACGGTTCGGTGGTGCTCGACGGGGACATCGAAAACGCCGCCACACTCACCGTCTCCGGCGACATGACGCTGACCGGCGATCTGACCAACACCGGGGGGCTGAGCTTTGGCGCCGCTCTCGATGCAGGCGGCAACGCGATCACCAACGATGGCGGCAGCTTCGACGTCACTGCGACGGGGTCAATCACCGATGGCGGTCTCCTGACCAACCAGAACGGCGGCGTGATGGGCTTTGCGGACGGCAGCACCAGCACCGTTTCCAGCACGGTCAACACCGGGGCCGGGAGCACGCTCACCGTCGACGGCACCCTCAACAGCGCCGGCGGGATCACCAACGACACGGACGCCACGCTGACCCTCGGTGCGACGGGCGAGATCACGGGCGCGCTCACCAACAGTTCGACCTTCGCGCTGAACGGCGGCTCCGTCGGCGCGGCGAGCAACCTCTCGGGCGGCACCATGACCGTCACCGGCGGCGGCACCGTGAACGGCACGCTCACCAATGCCGAGACGCTCGACATCACCTCCGGCACGCTCACCGTCACCGGTGGCAGCAGTAACAGCGGCACGGTCGACATCGCTGACGGCACGACGCTGGCCTCAGATCTCGACAACAGCGGCGACGTGACCCTGACCGGCGAGATCGACGGCAACCTGACCAACCGGAGCGGTGGCACGGTGACCGTGGACGATGCGGACTCCGCCGTCACCGGCACGACGGCCAACGCGGGCGATCTTCTGATCGACGACGGTGCGGTCCTGACCGCAGGCGGCACGGTGACCAACCAGAGCGGCGGTTTCATTGATCTGGCGGGCGATCTGGCCGGCAATGTGGTCAACCAGACAGGCGGCACGATCGAGACGACGGACGCGGCGGGCCTGATCGACGGCACGCTGACCTCCGCGGGCACGATTGACGTGGACAGCGGCGAGACCCTGACCGTCACCGGGCTGACGACGCTTCAGAACGGATCGCAGACCACGGTCGAAGGCACGTATCTTGGCGACATCACCCTAGACAGCGGGGCCTCTCTGGATGTCGATGCAAGCGCCGTACTCGGCGCGGATACCGATACGAGCACCATCCAGAACGGCGGGGACATGACGCTGGGCGGCGATGTCTATGGCTCCCTGAGTGTGCTGAACAGCGGCTCTCTGCAGGTGTTCGACGATTTCATGCTGACCGGCAGCCTCGCGAACGCGGGCAACATGCAGGTGGAGACCGGCCTGACCATCTCGGCAGGCAGTTCGGCGGCGATCACCAACTCCGGCACACTGATGCTTTACAGCGGCAGCTCGATTGTCGGCCTGACCAACTCCTCGGGGGGCACCACCTCCCTGGTCAACGAAACAGCCGGTGTCGCGAGCACGGCAACGATTGCCTCGCTCGACACCTCCGGCACGCTGGATCTGGCCAACGGTGTCGACACCGATGTGCTGAACATCACCGGCGACGCGGTGATCAACGGCACGGTGGAGATGGATGTCGATCTCTCCGAGGGCTCCAGCACCGGCGACCTCATCGCGGTCGGCGGCAATGTTTCGGGCAACGTCCACCTCAGCTTCAGCAACAGCAGCGGCAGCCTGGGTACAATCGACACGGGCGGAATCACGGTTCTGACCTATGGCGGCACCTCCTCCCTGACAGTGACCGACACCAGCGGACTGGATACCTCGGGCGGTCTGGTGTACTCGCTCACCAAGGTCAACTCCGGCACAGGTTCCGGCAGCTACGTGATCGAAAGCTCGGTCGCCGACGGTGTCAGCGCGGTGGCCTCCTCAGTCGGTCTCATCCAGTCCCTTGTGGGCTCCGTGGTGAACCGCCCGACCTCGGCCTTCGTGGCCGGCTTCAACCCGGGCGAAAACGAACCCTGCGGCTTCGGAAGCTGGGCGCGCGCGACCGGGGGCAAGGCGGATGCCGACGGCAATTACACCGACGTGGGCACCGGGCGCAGCGGCACCAGCCCGCTCAGCCTGAACTATGGCGGGTTGCAGGCGGGCGGTGACTATTCCTGCTTCGGCGGCCATTTCAACGGCTGGAACCTCTCGTTCGGCGGCATCGTCGGGGTCAACACCGGCTCCTCCAAGAACGACGTCTACAGCTTCAGCGCCCTCACCGGGACCTCGACCGACACCGTGGTCAGCCGCACCAAGACCGATTTCGATCAGACCTATGTCGGGGGCTATGTCGTGGCAGAAAAAGATCGCTTCTTCGCCGATCTGCAACTGCGTCTGGAAGACACCGCCTTCACCTCGACCAACAGCGCTGTCGCGGGGTCGAACGGCACCGATCTCGGGCTGACCAATGCGGAATACGACAACACCGGTTACACCGTCTCCGGCTCCATGGGCTATGTCTTCCCGGACATCGACAAACGCGGCCTGAACTTCGTGACGACCGCCGGGTTCTCCTTCACCAGTTCGGAAACCGATCCGATCAACTTCGACAACGGCTCTGTGCTCGAACTCGAAGATGGCAAAACCCAAATCGGTTTCCTCAGCGGATCGCTGTCGAAAACCAAGATCGCCACGGATCAGAAGAGTGCGCTCAACTATTTCAGCACGCTCACGCTCTACAACGACTTCGCGGACGACCGCCTGGCGACCTATACCGACAGTGTGGGCGACACGAGCGATATTTCCCTCGAGTCTCTGGGGGCCTATGGCGAGTTGTCGCTGGGCATGAACTACACCCGCCTGCTGGAGCCGGGTGATTTCGGGGCGGCGAAAATGCTGAACGCCACCATCCGTCTCGACGGGCGCAAGGGTGAAAACCTCGAAAGCTGGGGGATCACGGGCCAGTTCCGTATCCAGTTCTGATCAGACGTGGCCCGCTCAGGCGGGCCATATCGCCTCTGAGGGAAGACGTGTTTTTCCTGTGGGTGATACGATTGCCGACGTCCTGAATATCGGCATGTTGCCCCGGAACCGTTTGACACGCCCCCCTGCACGGTATTCGATTGACGAGATAAGCGATGTATTCAGCGATCAGACACGGCGGCAGCGCCCGGAACGCGTCGGCAAGCCTCTGCAACCGATTATCCGGTGCGGCGGCCCCGGATCGTACCTCCGACAGCCCCGAAGAACGGGACCGGATTGAACAAGGCAACGCGGCGCTTGACAGAGGCGCGTGACGACAGGGAAACCATGATGGATAGTGAACTCGACAGCGAACACACCATGCCCCCCATGCGCAGCTTGCGCTTCGACAGCCCGCAGGCCCTCTACCGCACCATGCCGGAAGTGGGGATTTTCACCAAGCATCGCCCGAGCGAGGACGAGGATGCGCTGGGGTATCTCGAACGGCTGCGCAGTTCGACCACGCCGGAAGATGCGGTGACCTATGCCGCTTTCGCCGCCGAGCCGAAGATGGCGATTTCCTGGGGCGTCGATTGCGTGCGGATGAACCAGCCCAACCTCTCTGCCGAGGACAGCCATCTCGCCAATGCGGTGCTGCAATGGCTCGAATATCCCGGCCATGAAACCCGCTGGCATGCCATGCAGGGCGCGCTTTTCGCACCGCGGCGAACTCCCCTCGTCTATCTCGGCCTCGCCGTCGGCTGGTCCGGTGGCCCGATGGCCCCGAACGACCCGCTGTCCGTGCCGCTCTGGCGCACCCCGAAGGCGGTGAATGTCGCGGTTCTGTCCTCGATCGCCACTCTGGGCCTCGATCATCGCTCGGTGAGCCTTGCGCGCGTCCTCGATCTCGCGGCAGGATTGTTCAGAATCTATTGAAACGTCATGTCCGGTCAGAGCGCTTCCTCGCACCGGACAGGCCCAGCACTTTGAAGACCCTATGCATAGCCTGAAATTGCGCATCGAAAACCACGCCACTCTGCCGAACGGGGGGCCGGTCACCCTGACCCTGTCGGGAGGCTCGGCGCAAGTCGGTCGCAAAGCCGGGATGGATTGGGTTCTGCCCGATGCCTCGCGCCACATCTCCGGGCACCATTTCGATGTGAGCTTTCGAGACGGGCGCTATTACATCACCGATGTCTCCGCCAACGGCACCTTCCTGCATGGCGAACGCTACCGGCTCGACAGCGCCCATGAGGTGCAGGATGGCGATCGCTATACGGTTGGACATTACATCATCCGCGCCACGCTCGAAGCCGGGGCGACAGAGGGGGTGCATGACGGGCTGCAAACCCCGATGGCCACGGCGGCCTCCCCCACCCCCGTGCCCGGTGTCTCCGTACCGCCCTATCAGGCCGATCTCGACGACTGGGCCGACCTGATGCCGCAGACACCGGCACATCACACAAGCGCGGCACAGCCGCCGCTGCAAACGCCCGGGCACATGCCCGACCAGGCGCCACCGACACCCGATATGGGGTTCGTTCCGCCGATGACGCCGCCCCCGCCCATGCAATATGGCGGGCCCGCCGTACCGCCCTCTGGCCCCTCGGCCTGGGAGATGCCCGCAGCGCCTGAGCCTTATGCGCCGCCCCATCCCGGCTTTGCCCCCGAGCCCCCCGCCCCCGCGACGCCGCCCGAACCGCAGCCTTTCTACGGCCAGCCCGCCGCGCCGCTGGCCCCCGAGCCCCCGTCTCATCCCCAGGGGAGCACGGACACACAGGACCGTTTTCTCACCGCTTTCCTCGAAGGCGCCGGGGTGTCGCCGCACGCCGTGCCGGATATTCCGCCGGAGGTGCTTGGACGGATGCTCGGCCAATGCGTGCGCATGTGCACCGACGACTTCATGAAAATGCTGACGGATCGCTCGGCGGTGAAGATGTTCTTTTCCAAGGAAGAGCGCACCATGCTGAACGCTTCGGGAAACAACCCGATGAAGTTCATGCCGGACCGGGACATGGCCTTTGCCGCCATGTTTCTGACGCCCCGCGACGGTTACATGACCGGGCCCGACAGTTTCGCCAATGCGCTGACCGACATTCGTCAGCATCAGGCCGCCGTGGTCGCCGCACTGCAACCGGCGCTGGCGGAGATGCTCGACGGTTTGTCGCCGGACGAGATCGAGACCACGACCGAGGGCGGACGTCTCAGCGGCAAGTCGAAGAAATTCTGGGAAGAGTTCGTGCGACGCTGGGACGACAAGGCAGCAAAGGGCGAAAACGGCATGTTGGATGCTTTTATTGAAGCTTTTTCAAGACATTATGCTGACGCGCTGCGTCGGATGTGACACAGTGGCAGATATCGGAAATGACGAGAGTCGCAGCATGAGGGAGATCGGCAGATGAGTCTGGACTGGGTGAGCAAAGCGCTGGCCGGAGACAGCCCGGCGGGTCCCGATCTCTGGGAAGCCGACGACGCTGAATATGGCGACTACTACTTCTCCGCCCTCGACCGGATCGACATCACCTATGTCAAACCCGGCATGGACAGCGCCACCGTCTTCGACCCTGCGGATGTGGACCTGAAATCCGAACTCTCAAGCATTGATGCGCTGCTGAAGCGCAGCCGCGACCTGCGACTTTTGTCGCTCAGGGCGCGATGGGCAATCCTCGCGGGCAAGCTCGAGGCCTGTGTCGAGAGTGTCGAGGCGATCGCCGGGCTGATGACGGAGATGCCGGACGATGTCCTGCCGACGCTCGAACACGGGCCGGCGGACCGGCTCGATGCGCTCAACGACCTGGGTCATCAGGAAACCATGCTGCAACCGCTGCGTCACCTGAACCTCGCAGGCACGCCGACCACCTATCGGCTGGTGACCGTGGCGCGGGGTGAGATGACCGCGCGCGAGGACGAACAGGATGTCGATCTGGGCGCGCTGATGCGCGAGCTGAGTTTCGCCAAGGATGAAACCGAAGAAGAGCGGCTGGTGCTCAAGCGCTTCCGCAATGCCCTGCACCGAATCAGCGACACGGTGACCAGCGGCCCGAAACCGCAGTTCGGACCGCTCGACAGCCTGTTGTCGGATATTCTGGCCCTGCTCGATGCCGCCGTACCCGACCAGGCCCCGGTGGCGGCCCCTCCGGCCTCTGAGGCGCCTGCGACCAGCGCCGCAGCCCCCCTGGCCGGAGCCACCGCAGCCGCGCCCGCAATGGTCCCCGCCCCGCCGCAGACCGAAATCAAGTCGCAACAGGAGGCCGCCGCCCGTCTGCGCGCGGTGGAACAGTATTTCCGGCATTTCGAACCGTCGTCCGCGGCGCTGTTGCTGGTGACGCAATCGCGCATGCTTTTGGGAAAGTCGCTGATTGAGGCCTTCGAGGTGCTGATGCCCGACACCGCCGAACGGGCCGCGATCAATTTCGCCGAAGACAGCGGGTTTCGCTTGAGTCACGGCCATTTGCGGGCGCTCTCCGATCAGGCGATGAGTGTCACGACACCGCCGCCCGTGATGCCGGAGCCCGAGCCCGCCCCCGAACCGGAGCCCGAGCCGGAAGCCCCGCGCAAATTGTCGATCGACGAGATTCTCGGCATGCACGAATCGGGGGGCTCCGCGCCAAAGCCTGCGCCCCCCAGCCCGGCCCCGACGCCCGCACCGGCCCCGACAGCCGCATCTTCGACGGGGAAAAGCCCCGCATTTGTTCCCCTTGATCCCGACGACGAGGCCGCGCTTCTGGTCGAGGCGGCCCGCTATCCGGTGACAACTTCGCAGGAGGCACAGGCGCAACTGATGTCGATCGAGAGCTATTTCCGGGCCGTAGAGCGCTCTTCTCCCATCCCGATGCTGCTCACAAAGGCCCGTTCCTACATCGGAAAGGACTTCGAATCGTTGATGCGCGAACTGATCCCCCGACAGGTCTGACGCGAAAGCTTCATGAAGTTCGGGCAATTATAGCATTGACATAACAGCGTTTCGTGGGGCTCAATCCCCCGTAGTAAGTTTTGGAGGAAGTGATTTATGGCCTCAGATACGGGCAGCGGACACATTCGACGCAATCGTCCGCCCAGGGTGCATATCGCCTATACGGATCCGATCGACTCGCAGAAGGAAGTCGAGCTTCCTTTCGTGATGGGCGTGATGAGCGATCTGTCGGGCAACACTCCCGGCGTCGAGAAAGCGCCTGTCGATCAGCGCGAATTCGAAAAAGTGACGAATTCCACGCTCGACAGCTACATGCAGAAAAAGGTCAAACCGGGCCTCAGCATGATGGTCGAGAACAAGCTGAAGGACGGCGAGGGGCAAAAACTCGGTGTGACGCTTCGGTTCAACTCGATGGACGATTTCGAACCGGCGCAGATCGCGAAACAGGTTCCGGCGCTCAACGAGCTTCTCGAAGCGCGTCAGCAGCTTGCCGATCTCCTGCTCTACATGACCTCGAAACCGAAGGCTCAGGAGCAGATCAAGGAACTTCTGAACGACCCGGAACGTCTCAAGGTGCTCGCCGCTCAGGCGAAAGCGGAAGCGGACGCCCGCAAGGCCGCGGAAGCGACCGAGACACCGGAAGAGTGACAATCGCATGCGGCCGCCCCGGCGCGCCGCATTTTTACAGGGAGCGTGACAATTGGCAGAAGAAGCCCAGGTCGCATCGGGAGAAGAGAAGTCCGCGCTGAGCGAACTTGAAGACTTCTCCGCCATTCTGAAACAGACGATCAATCCGACGACGGAGGGGGCTGAAAAAGCCATCGACAACGCGCTGGCCACCGTGGTTCAGACGGCCGTTGCCGAACAGACCATCGTCGACGATGACGTGATCGACACGTTGCAGGCGATGATCGCCGGGCTCGACCAACAGTTGAGCGCGCAGGTCAATGAGATCCTGCATGCCGAAGAGTTCCAGAAACTCGAAAGCTCCTGGCGCGGTCTGGCCTACACGGTCAACAATTCGGAAACCGGCGCCTCTCTCCAGGTCGAGGTGATGAACGCCTCGAAATCCGAGCTGGCCTCGATGATGAAACGCTATCCGGGCGCCAAATGGGACCGCTCCCCGCTCTATCGCCAGATCTATGAGCGCAAGATCGGCACCCTGGGCGGTGCGCCCATCGGCGCCATCGTGGGCGACTATTATTTCGATCACTCTTCCGCCGATGTGGCGCTTCTGAGCTCGGTGTCGAAGATCGCCGAAGCCGCGCTTGCGCCCTTCATCGCCTCCGCCGGTCCGCGCCTTCTGGGCCTCGAGAGCTGGAACGACATCGCCAATCCGCCGGACATCGAGGACCTGTTCACGGCCTCCGACTATGCTGGCTGGAATTCGCTGCGCGACAGCGAGAATGCCCGTTTCCTCGGGCTGACCCTGCCCCGCGTTCTGGCCCGCGAACCCTATGGTCCGGACAGCACCATGACCGTCGAAGAGTTCAACTTCGTCGAGGACACCGACGGCCACAAGGGCGAGAAATACTCCTGGATGAACGCGGCCCATGCGATGGCCGTGAACATCAACCGGGCGTTCAAGGAATACGGCTGGACCGTCCGCATCCGCGGCGTTCAGTCCGGCGGCGAAGTCACCAAGCTGCCGACACACCATTTCGACACCGGCGCGGGCGAGACCGATCTCAAATGCCCGACCGAAGTGTCGATCGACGACCGCCGCGAAGGCGAGCTGTCGAAAGTGGGCCTTCTGGGGCTCATTCACCGTCAAAACAGCGACAAAGCCGTCTTCCTCGGCGGCCAGTCTCTGTACAAGCCGAAGAAATACGTGGACCCGGAGGCGACCGCATCGGACAACATGTCCTCGCGCCTGCCTTACATGTTCGCGATTTCTCGCTTCAGCCATTATCTGAAGGCAATGATCCGAGATCAAATCGGTTCGTCGGCAGATAAGGATCAGATCCGGAAAAACCTGCAAAGCTGGATCGATCAATATGTGACGCTCAACCCGGAAAATGCCGATGAGCGTGAAAAGGCGAAGAAACCTCTGGCTGCCGCCAGGGTTGACGTGGTCGAGGACGAACTCAATCCCGGATATTATATGGGCAAGTTCTTCCTCAAACCGCACTTCCAGATGGAGGGAATGGACATTGGGATGAGCCTCGTGTCCAAAATCCCGCCAGCTAAGTAATGATTAACCAAGGAAACTGACATGGCTGTCGATATCTTTCTCATTCTCGACAAAATTAAAGGCGAATCCGTGGACGCAGTGCACGCGGGCTCGATTGATGTGACCGCATGGTCCTGGGGCATGTCCCAGTCCGGCACCACCCACCTCGGCCCGGGCGGCGGCTCCGGCAAGGTCAATGTGCAGGATTTGACCGTGACCAAATATGTCGACATGGCGACGCACGAACTTCTGAAGTCCTGTGCCTCCGGTCTGCATATTGCGGAAGGTGAGCTCATCGTTCGCAAGGCCGGCAGCACGCCGCTCGAATATTTCAAAATCAAGATGACCGACATCATCATCTCGTCCTACACCACCGGCGGTTCCGGCGATGGCATGGACCGTGTGATGGAAACCGTGACGCTGAACTTCGCCAAATACGAAGTGACCTACGCGTCGCAAAAAGCCGACGGGTCCAAAGGTCCGGAAGGCACCGCGGGCTTCGACATCGCGAAAAACGAAGCGGTGTAATCCCATTCGTTTGAAGATTGTCATGCGCCATCCTTTACAGGGTGGCGCATCGACTTCCTGAACTGCTGACGATCCCCTTTTCAGAGCGCCCGCCCGTGTCACCCGCCCCATCCTCATCCCGGCGGCATCAGTCGCGCCAAATTCACGATCGGTCGCGTATCGCACTGATTGACGTGTTCCGGCTCGCCTTCGAGGAAAAGGACGCCCGCGCCGCCCATGTGGTGCATCGCGAGAGAGACAATCTCACCCTGACCTCAGAACTGTCGCAACGCTCCAACGCGCGGCGTCTCGGCGTCGATGAGGAAACGCTGCGTGCGCATGTCCGCGAACACCTGTCCATCCTGATGAACACCATTCGTCTCGACGCGACCGTCGATCTGTCGGACACGCCGCATGTGGCACGCTCAGTGGTCAATTACGGGTTCCAGGATCTCTCCAACATGTCGCGACAGGACCTGATCGCGCCCTATATTTCCCGCTCGATCCGGCAATCCCTGCTCGATCACGAGCCCCGCATCGTCAAACAGTCGCTCAACGTCAAGGTAGAAGCCATCGAAGGCGATGCCCGGCAACGTATCGCCGTTTTCGTGAGTGCCGAGCTGATCGCCGACCCGGCCGACATCGCCATCGAGTTTCAGGCTGATGTCGATCTTGGGGCCGGCAAATGCATGGTCGACAAACCGAAACGCGTCGGCTCATGAAGGACGCGTTCAAGGCAGCTTACGAGCGCGAGCTGGCGCTCCTCAAGGAACGCGCCGCGGCCTTTGCCCTCGAAAATCCGGGGCTGGCGGAGCGTCTCGGCGGGTTGCTCGAGGAAAACCTCGATCCGTCGATTGCCGGACTTCTTGAAGGCAGCGCCTTCATGGCCGCCCGCGTCCAGCTCAACATCGACCAGCAATTCCGCACGTTCAGCCGCGAGTTGCTCGAACAGCTTTTTCCCGATGCCACCGCGCCCCTGCCCTCCGCCATGATGGTGCGCGCGGCGCTGCCCGGCAAACCCGGCGACGTCGCGGAGGGGCGTGAAATTCCCGCGGGCTCCTATCTCGACAGCTCGTTCAGCCAGGCCGAACGCCGGATCACCTGTCGCTATCGTCTCGCCGAACCGCTCACGCTCTGGCCCTTCGCCATCCCGGAGGCGACCTATCACAGCTCCGCCACGCCGCTCAATGCGCTCGGCTGCGACACGCCCTCCGCCGATCAGAACAGCGCGGCCCGCACCGAAGCCGGTCTGGTGTTCACGCTCCGGCGTGGCGGCGGCGGACCGCTCGAAGAGCTGACCTGCGACGCCTTGCCGATCCATTTCACCGGCGCGATGCGCGAAGCCATGGCGCTTTACGAACAGGTGTTCAGCCAGCTCACCCGCATCACCCTGCGCTGGGAAGATCGCAATGGCGATCCGGTTCTGCGCCGCCTGCCGCCCGAGGTGCTGGCTCAGGTCGGTTTCGGTGGTCCCGGGCTGTTCGGCCATGACGAGTTGCTGTTCCCCGGCATCTCCACGCTTCTGGAATATTACGCCTTCCCGCGCAAATTCCTCGGCATGATCTTCACCGACTTGTCGCGCCATCTCGCCGGGATCAAGAGCGACAGCGTGCAGGTGATCTTCGAATTTTCCGCCGTGAACAGCTATCTGAGCACGCGGTTTTCCGAGGCGGACCTCGGTCTCTACTGCGCCCCGGCGGTCAACCTCTTTGAGGACGATGCCCAGCCCATCGCCCTCGACAATCGCCACCATCGCTACCCGGTGGTGCCGAACCGCACCCCGGTGATGAATTACGAGGTGCACCGTGTTCTGGGCGTGCGCGCGCAATATGAGGGCAATCGCGAGCGGGTCGACGTGCTGCCGCTCTATGCCCTGCCCAAGGGACATTCGACCACGCGCCAGACACTGTATTACACGCTCGAACGAGAGCGGCGGCGGTTGACGAGCGAAGAGCTTCGCGCCGGCGGTGTGCGCTACCGCTACGAGGGGACGGAGACCTGGATCACGCTCTACCAGCCACCCGAGCAGGACGAAGCCAACCTCCTGTTCCTGCGCACGCTCTGTTCCAACCGGCACCTGCCTGAGATCCTGCCGATCGCCGACGCGACCTTTCATCTGCTCGACGATCGCAGCGTGCATCTCAAACCGGTGGCAGCGCCGACGAAACCGCGCGAGGCGGCGAGCGAGCTGGACCGCGAGGCCGGGCATCGCAGCCATGCGGGCGACAATTACTGGCGCCTCATCTCGCTTCTGAACCTCAGCCAGCGCGGCTTTACCGGGCGTGACGGCAGCGGCAATATCGAGGCCCTGCGCGAGATCCTGCGGCTGTTCAGCGATGTCTCCGATCAGGTGACACAGGCCCATATCAATGCCGTCCACGAGATGAAGGTGCGCCCGATCACCCGCACGCTGCGCCGTCCCGACGGCTATCACAGCGCGCGCGGCATCGAAATTCGCCTGACCCTCGACGAAACGGTGATTGACAGCGGCGGGATGATCACGCTCTCGGCCATTCTGGATCGGTTCTTTGCCGATTACGCCGCCGTCAACAGCTTTACCCAGCTCACGCTGCTGGATCGTACCGGCAAGCTGCACAAGACCTGGCCACCCAGGTCCGGATCGGGGCCGCTTCTGTGAGCACGGACACGGAAAAAGCCCGCGCCGGGCGGCGCAAGGGCTGGGGGTTTCTAACCCTCATGCGCCATCTGGAGCGGCGGGCGGGCAAGAAACCCCGGGTCGGAGAGAACCTCCGGGTGCGCGACGAGATCGCCCAGATGGGTCAGGACCCGTTCCTGCATTTCCCCGACAGCGATCTCTCTGACGTCGACCTCTCGGCCAATCCGCCGGTGGTGCGCCCACGCTTTCTCGGCCTCTTCGGCCCCTTCGGCCCGATGCCCTCCGCGATCACCCGCGAGGCGGCGCATTGGCAGGCCAACGGCGACGCCTCCTTTGTGCGCTTCGCCGACCTGCTCACCGCGCGGTTCCAGCAACTGTTCTACCGAAGCTGGTCGGACGCCCGCGCCATCACCCAGTTCGATCACCCCGCGGGCGGGCGCTTTCCCGATCAGCTCCGCGCCTTTACCGGCGATGCCGGCCTGCCGCATCGCAACAGAGGCGCGGTCGATGACATCGTGCGGGTGCGCTACACCGCACTCGCCATGGGCCGGGTCAAAAGCCCGGTCAAACTGCGCGAGCTGCTCAAGGCGCATTTCGAATTGCCGGTGCGGGTCGAAGAGTTCGTCGCGAGTTGGCTGCCCTTTGCACCCGAGGATCTTTCCAAGCTGGGACAACAGGGCATGACCCTGGGCCAGAACCTGCGGGCGGGCCGTCGGGCACGCTCGCTGGGCGAGACACTGACGCTGCATCTCGACTGCCGCGATATGGCGCAGTTCAAAGGGTTTCTGCCCGGCCGGCCGCAGGCGCGTGAACTTCAGGACCTCGTGACCGGCTATCTCGGGCCGTTCTTCGACGTCAACGTCGCGCTCTGGCTGCCGCAAGGCGCGATTGCGCCGGCGCAACTCGGCCAGAGCATGGAGCTTGGCTGGATGAGTGCATTGCCATTGGGCGTGCAGGCGACACCGAACATCACGAACGGGAACCGGGTGCAGGTCTGCCGCTTCCGGATCACACAGGATATAACTTAAAGGGCCGACAGGGTCCGTAAAGGGTAATAGGGGACAAGATATTATGGCTGCGGAAATTCAGGTCGAAACCTATGCGGGCAAGCTCAATCGCACCGGGTATGACGCGTTTATCAAGGCGATGCGCCAGGCGCGTGGCGAAGGCCATCGCCATGTCGATCTGCTGCATTGGCTCTACCATGTGGTCTCCGATCCGAAGAGCGACATCTCGGTGATGATCGGCGAGTTCGGCCTCGACCGGGCGCGGGTTCTGACCGATCTGACCAATGCGCTGGCGAAGCTCGACAAGAACGTGACCGAGATGCCGGTGGTCTCCGAGATCATGAGCGCAACTCTGAACAACGGCTGGGTCTATGCCACGCTTTTGTTCGGTGAGGCCCAGATCCGCACCGGGCACGCGCTTGTCGCGATCCTGTCCCATGGCGAGCGCAAACGCGTGTTGCAGCGGCTCTCGCCAACACTGGGCGATCTCTCGCCCGAGCGCGTGGTGAGCGAAGGCCCGCGGGCCTGGTCGGCCTCGAACGAGGAAAACCTGCAACCGATGGACGGCTCGTCGATTGGCGCGGGCGGCACCTCCGCCGATGGGGTCGAAGGCCCCGGTGCCTCCACCGCCCTTGGCCGCTTTGCCAAGGACATGACCGCAGCGGCGGACAGCATGGACCCGATCGTGGGGCGGGACGACGAGATTCGCCAGATCGTCGACGTGCTCCTGCGCCGTCGCCAAAACAACCCGATCCTCACCGGCGAGGCGGGGGTCGGCAAGACCGCCGTCGTGGAAGGCTTTGCCCAGAGGCTCGCCAAAGGCGATGTGCCCGACAAGCTCAAGGGCACGAAGCTGTTCGAGCTGGACATCCAGTCGATGCAGGCCGGCGCCTCCATGAAGGGTGAATTCGAGCAGCGGCTCAAATCCGTGATCGACGAGGTGCAAAACTCGCCGACCCCGATCATCCTCTTCATCGACGAGGCACATACGCTGATCGGGGCGGGCGGGAACGCCGGCACAGGCGATGCCGCCAACCTGTTGAAACCGGCCTTGGCACGCGGCACGTTGCGCACCATCGCCGCCACCACATGGTCCGAATATCGCAATTATTTCGAAAAAGACCCGGCGCTGACCCGCCGCTTCCAGCCGGTGAATGTGGACGAGCCGGATGTGGCGCGCTGTACCTATATGCTGCGCGGCATCCTAGGCCCGATGGAGGCGCACCACGGCGTGCGGATCTCCGATGAGGCGATCGTCGCCGCCGTCTCGCTGTCGCATCGCTACATCCCGGCGCGGCAATTGCCGGACAAGGCGGTGTCGCTTCTGGACACCGCCTGCGCGCGGGTTGCGGTGTCGCAGGCCGCCCTGCCCGCCCGGATCGCCGATATGCGCGAAAAACTGCGCGAGCTTGAGGCAGAGATCGCCTCGAAAACCGCCGAGCGCGAATTGGGCCAAACGGATGAAGAACGCATCCTCGAGGCCGCCGAAGAAAAACAGAAGATCGCCGACGAACTGGTCGGGATCGAAGCCGCCTATGAGGCGGAAAAGGCACTGGTCGACAGCATTCTGGAACTGCGCGCAAGCCTTGGCGCCGACGAGGCCGAAGACGTCGATCCGGCAGAGGTCCGCGCCGATCTGGCTGCCAAGCTTGCAGAACTCGAAGGCGCCAACCCCGACGAGCGTATGGTCTACGCCCATGTCGATGCGCAATCCGTGGCCTCGGTGATTTCCGACTGGACCGGCATTCCGGCGGGCCGCATGGTGCAGGACGAGTTGGAGGCAGTTCTCACGCTGGCGGACCGGTTGAAAGAACGTGTGATCGGACAGGATCACGGGCTTCAGACCATCGCCAAACGCATCGAAACCTCGCGCGCAGGCCTGGCCAACCCGGAAAAACCCATCGGCGTGTTCATGCTCTGTGGCCCCTCGGGCGTCGGTAAAACCGAAACCGCTCTGGCACTCGCTGAGGCGCTTTACGGTGGCGAGCAGAACATCATCACCATCAACATGTCCGAATTCCAGGAGGCCCATTCCGTCTCGCTCCTGAAAGGCGCGCCTCCGGGCTATGTCGGCTATGGCGAGGGCGGGCGACTGACCGAAGCGGTGCGGCGCAAACCCTATTCCGTGGTGCTTTTGGACGAGATCGAAAAGGCCCACCCGGACATCCACGAGCTGTTCTTCCAGGTCTTCGACAAAGGCATCATGGAGGACGGCAACGGTCGCCCGATCAATTTCAAGAACACTTTGATCCTGTTGACCTCAAATGTCGGCACCGAGGTGATCATGGAGATGGCCGAGGACGGCAACACCAAGCCGGACGTGGACGAATTGTCTGCTGCGCTGAAACCGTTCCAGCTTGATGTCTTCCCGCCCGCGCTTCTGGGTCGGATCGTGTCGATCCCCTATTTCCCGCTGGGCAAAGAGGCGCTGGCGGACATCACCCGGCTCAAACTGCGCTCGGTCGCCAAACGCCTCAAGGCCTCGCACAATGCCGAACTGGTCTATGGCGCGGATGTGATGGATTACATCACCGAGCAATGCCGCGACCCCGACAGCGGCGGACGGATGATCGACAATATCATCACCAACTCCATCCTGCCGGAACTGTCGCGCCATGTGTTGGAGCGCATGGTCTCGGGCGAGGAGTTTGCGCGGGTGAATGTGACCCGGACGGAAGATGCATTTGAGTATGAGTTTGCCTGAGGCCTGGAAGCTAAGGCGACGCCCACAATGACAAAAACCCCCGCATCGCGGGGGTTTTATACCATCAGGGCCACCTGAGCGCAGATGAAGGTCCCGTTACGCCAGATCGTTTTCCGCCAGACACTGCTGAAGCATCGCTTCGAGCGTGCGGAGCTGGGTTTTCAACTCGGCGAATTTGCGACGGAACTGAAGTTTCAGCGTGAAAGTGCGCGTGTCGATGGAGACCTTTTCGTCGAAATAGGCATCCATGCTCTTGTTCAGGTTCTGATCATAGGTCTGAAGCGCGACAAGCCCCTTCACCCCGTTCATCACTTTGCCAAGCCCGGCGCCCCATGACGCATCGCCCTCTTCGGCAGCTTTGGCAATCAGATCGGCGGTGCCGATGATCTGGTCGCGGGCATAGCCCATGGCCATATTCTGTGTCTCGGACTGCGCCTGTTGCGGTCCGTTGACCGCGATCTCGCCCGCGCCCAGGAAAGACCCGCCGATGAATTTCCCGGCCTGCCCCGCCGCCGAGTTGGTCGGAAGCGCGGAGACACCGGTTTTGGCAAAGCTCGTCAGAGCCTGGGACGTGGATTTCTGCCCGGCATGCCATTCCGCCGCCGTACCGGAAATCTGGATCGCGTTCACCCCTTGCGAGGCCACGGTCGCCGCCTGTTTCATGCCCACGATCTCAAGCACATTGGCGCCGACATCGAGAAAGGCGACACAACTGTCCTTGATGATCGAGGCCCAGAAAATGCCCTTGTTGGCAAAGCTCTGTTGATCGAGCGCACGCAATTGAGCCTCGAAATGTTGTTCGGCGGCAGAGATCGTGCGCTGGAGATTGGCGATTTTCGAAGAAATATCGCGACAGGACTGCGGCCGCAGGACGTTTCCGGCATGATTGATCTGACTGGCAACCGGGGTCGACCCGGGTTGAATACTGGCACCTGACATCTTGAGAATCCCACTGGCAAAAATTTGTTTTCATAGAGGACGTTATCGGCTCATCTGTCAACCGGCTCCACGCCCTCCGAACACGCCGCAAACCGCTTGAGCGAAACTTCGCACAGCTCGCTTCGGAAACGGGCCGCTCTCACAAACGCCCCAAAAGCCCATCCACGGCCGAAACATAGCGCTTGGTCTCCGCGGTCAGAGGCACGAAGGGGGGCGTGGCCTGAGCAACCACCCGCCCGACACCCGAGGCGTTCATCTTGCGATCCGCCCAGGCGGCCATTTGCGACACGCTCCACCCCGTCAGGAACGGGTTCGCCCGCACCACGGCGGGGCCCATCACCTCCAGAACAGAGGCATCAGGCGTTTGCGTCGTCGCCTTAAGTGCCACATCCGCCCCCGCCGGTCCGAGGAAATGCGCCAGATAAAGCCGCCCCGGCGTGATGACATGGCCGCGCGCGCGCAGATAGGCCTCATTCTCACGCGCCAGATTAGTCACCATTTCCCGGCTCAGCGCCGGGTCGAAACGCAGTTCCAGAAGTGCGGCGCGATCAAGGCTGCGCACCAGATCGGGGCGATAGGTGTTCATCATCCTGATCCATGTTCCGTCGATGAACTGCCCAAGCCCGGTGGCCGAGGAGCGTGTGTTCTTGGCCCGCGCATTGCCGGCACTTTCGACCCGGATGATGCGGTTGACCAAAGCCTCCACGGCTTGCGAACCATGGCTGCTGCCGGTCGGGTCGATGGCCTGTCCGTTCAGCCGGATTTCGAAATGCAGATGCGGGCCGGTCGAGCGACCGGTGGTGCCGACATAGCCGATCAGGTCGCCCGCCTGAACCTCATCCCCCACCTTCACCCCATCGGCAAAGGCGTTGAGATGGGCATAGCGGCTCTCATATCCATTCGCATGTCTGAGCCCGACAACATTGCCGTAAGCGCCGGAAAATTCCTCCCGGATCACGGTGCCCGCCGCGGCGGCATGGACCGGCGTGCCCACCGGCGCGCCCCAGTCGAGCCCGTCGTGATTGACGGTTTTCTTCAGGATCGGATGGAACCGCGGCCCGAAGCCCGAAGTCTTGGTCCCCGCCACAGGCACGATGAAACCGGGCAAAAGTCCGCTGCCGCCCCCACCATAGGCCGGGCTCTGCGGTTTCGAAGGATCGAAACATGCATAGGGTGCATCTTCGCGCGGTCCGCGTGTCACGTAGCATTTCAAATCGAGTTCCGGTCCGGTCAGCGATGCAAAGGCGATACGCCCAGCCGGGAGATCCGCCCCCTCCTCGGCGTAGAGAATGCGGATACGGTCCTTTTCGTCGACAATCTGGTCGAGATCCTGAACCCGGGCCAGCATCACGAGCAATTCGCCGACAAGATCGGAAGGCATCTGGTGGCGCAGGGTCAGCGAATAGATCGCGTCCTTGAGCCTGAGCTGACCTTCCGTGCCACGCGCCGCCAGGGCACGGTTGGCGAGAGACCGCAGATCTCTGGAGAACCACGGATCGGCCCCCGAGACAAACCGTCCGGGGCGCGGCTGAACCAGGGTCATGAGATAGTCCTCAGGCCCGTAGATCGACATTTGCAACAACCGCGCCTCGTAGCGATTGTCGTCGAGCCGCAGGGCCACGAGGCTGCGGGCAGGCAGATCGGTGAGGCTCTCAACCGCCACCCCGGCGGCATCGGATTCGCGGGAAAGCGCGGCGAGGATGCGCTCGATCTCGGTCTCCGAGAGTTTCTGCGCCTTCAGGATGTCGGTGAGCCTGCGCGGCTCCGGCACGTCTTCGAGCACCTCGCGAAACAGCGCCTGACGTTCGGCAGGTGGCGTGCTCAGCGCGGAGGTGGTGGTGTTCTCGATCACCGTCTCGATATAGCGCACCTCCTGTGCCTCCACCGTGCCGCTCTCGCCGATCACCGCGCCCCAACTGCCGCGCCCGTCCTTGATGTCCACCTCGGTGCCCGCCGAAACCTCCTCCGGCAGGCTGCTGCCGGCGTCGTCCGCTTGCGTCCCCAGCGCAATGCCGTCGGAGCGGCGGGCGTTGAAAGCCGCAAGGTCAGCGCTCGAAGAGGGAATGGACAGTTGCACCCGCTGGCTGCTGTCGAAAAGCGCATCTTCGAGCAGGTCGAAATGCCGCCCTGCCGGGAACCGTCCGGGCTCAAGCGCCGAACCGGCCACCAGACGGCGCTCGCCGAGGTTGCCATTGCCCTCGGGCAAGGTGAGGATCATCGGCGCGCCACGAATGTTGAGAAAGGCCTCGGCCCCGGCGGCAGCAATTTGCACCGTCTCGTCGGCCGTTGCCCCCATCTGCACCAGCATCGCATCTTCCGCATCCGGCAGCGCGGCGCGGTCGCCTCCGCTCCGGATCAGGAACACCGCCCCGCCCAGAACTGCCAGGCTGCCAAGACCGAACCCAACCTGTCGCATCAGGCGCAAACGGCGGCGCTTGACGGCGCGTCGACCGCTGCCCTTGAAAGTCGGATCCACTTCGATCTGCATCGTTCAGCCCGCAGCGCCCTATCGGAACACGCCAACACCGCCACCGGAGATCGACGGGCCGGAGGAACCCGAAGATTCGCCCGTAGAGCCGGGGGACGTCCCGCCCGAGGAGCCGGTGCTGGCGGGACGACGGTTGCCCGTGCTGGCCGGGCGTGTCTGTGTGCCGGTCTGGGCGGCCACGACACAGGTGGTGTCTCCGCCCAGAACGATGCTGCGGAACAGCGCGGCGGTGGCCGTCGCCCCGAGGCCGTTGTCGTTCACGCCGCTGGTACGGAAATACTCCGCCGCCGCCCGGCGCGAGCCCGCCCCCCAGGCACCGTCGATCGACGACCGGTAACAGTTCATCCGCTGCAATTCTTCCTGAAGCGCTACGGCAACCCGGTCCTCTGGCGGATCAATATGGCCCTGACTTACCAGCGCGCGAAACATCTCCGGATCGGAGCTCCGAAGCGCATTGCGGCTGGCGATGTCATTATAGGGGAAGGCGAATTGCGCCACGGTTTCCGGCATCAACCGGTCGATGCCATAGCTCTCCTCGGTCCCGGCCGGCACACGCCCGAGAATGATCGACGGAGCGGGAAATCCGGCGCGCGGTGCGATGGCTTCGCCGCTTTGCGCCTCTGTCACGGTCGTAAAACGGATCAGACGGGGCAGATCGCTGGCGGGTTCATAGGCAACGACCAGCGGTGTCTCGCCCTGTCCCGGCTCGAACAGGATCGGAGGGGCATTGAAACTCTGGGCCTGGAGGCCGGAGCCGAGCGTCACCAGCAAGGCACCGCCCAGACAGGCGCGCCGGGCATGTCCTTTGACCACACCAGTGTCTTTGGGCTTTTCCAACGCCGACCCTCTCCACGCATTAAACACCTGTCCACGATAGGCGAAATCCCCCCCTCCCAGCAAGTCAAGAGCTCGGAAAACGCGCGGAATTTACCGGGTCTGGATGTAGAAGGTCCAACGCTCCGAGCGCCGTGTGTCGATTTCGAAGAACGGGGCACTGAGATAGCCGCGCAGGAGACAGTCCTCATGACCGCGAATCCGGAATTCCCCCGGGTCGATGCACATCTCGGTCGTGCCCGACACCATGGTCTTGTTGAACACGTCGCGGGCATAGACATAGACGAAGCGCGCGGTCAGGTCGTCCTCGATCACATCGGCGCATTGGTTCGGCCCGATGGTCCACCAGCCGGAGGTTTCCCAGGCGTCGTAATCCCATTGCCCGATGGCGAGATTGACCACGTCGAAAGTCTGGTTGCAGACCTGAAACCGCGCCTCGGCGGGACTCGCGAGCCACAGGGCCAAGGCAGCCGCCAGCCCGCGGAACGCTGACCGCCGCAAGGCGACTCGGCTCCGCGCATGGCAGTCGGACAAGGATTTCATGAGTCTCGGATGTGACATTTCCGCCACGCCCCCTTCCTGCCTGATCGAGAAATTCGTCGCGACGTGCCTACAACAGGAGGTAAACCCTGTGCAACAGAACGCGTGCCGGACCAGTCAGGCAAGGGCTTCGACACAGCCCCCGGGAAAAATCCACTCAAGGTCGATTCCGGTTATGCTTTCGTAAAGCAATTGTGCTATAGTGACCCCATGAAACATCGTATCTTGTTCTTCGTAGGCGCCATTTGCCTTTCCGTTGCCTCTGCCTTTGGCCTGTCTTACGGCCATTGCCAGATCAGCGCATCCGACAGTGCATCCTGTGGCAGCCGGTCCATGACCTTGGCTCAGCTCGGCCCGGCTGCGATTTCGGTCGAAGAGTTGCGCGCGCCTGTGATGCCCGCTTCGGAAGATCGCATCGCACACACCTCGGTACCGCTCGCCACCGTGCCGGAGACCGCAGTTACCGCGCCCTCCGCTGCGCCGCTTGCGCCTGCGGTTTCGCCCGCCCCGGTTTCGGTCGCGGTTTCGAAGGGCAGCATGTCCGGCTTCGATCTGACCCTGCCCGAACCGCGCGGCATGACCGTGCTCTACAGCGACGCCCCGCTCGGCGCAGCATCCCAGCCGCACCTTCCCAGCATGTCGCCCGACATCGCCGCCTATAGCGGAAGCACCTATCTCGGTGTGACCGAAGTGCAAACGATGCCGGACTATCTGATCGGCGTCTATCGCTGAGCTGGCTGGCATGAGACTTGTGCAAAGTTGGACTAGCCTATTGACTTAACGCCCCGGACCATCGCTATTACAGGCGGTGGTTCTTTTGTTTCGAGGATCTCTGTACCGATCTCCATCATCATGTATTCAGACATCTTTTTCGATTTTCTCGCGCATCCCATCCTCCCTTCCCCCTGTATCGCGCCCAGAGGTTGCTCATGAGTTTCAGCATTTTCCAGATCATCTCCCTCACGATCTACATCGCCCTTGCAGCTCTGTCCTTTTTCACTGTCAGCGTGGCCATCTACAAAGTCGCGCAATTCGCGCGGATGGGGGTCGGCAAACGCAAGGCTGCGGAGAAAATTCTCGATGACTGGCTCTCGGGCAAGGTCGACCGTGCGGTGCAGGCCGCCTCGAAACGCGATTCCGTTCTGGCCCGCGTGTTGCAGGCCGCGTTCTCGGGTGTGCGCGCCAGACCGAACGATCTCAGCTATGCCGAAGAGCTGTCGCGCCAGACCGCGATCATCGAACTGGCACGAATGAGCGAACGCATGCGCTCGCTCGACATGGTGGTGCAATCGGCGCCGATGCTCGGGCTTCTCGGCACCGTGATCGGCATGATCGACGCCTTCAGCGTGCTCTCGCAAACCGACGGTGCCGTCGATCCGACCCAACTCGCCTCCGGCATCTATGTTGCACTTTCGACCACCGCCGCGGGCCTCGCCATCGCGCTCATTGCGTTCTTCGTCGCGACCTGGTGCGAAAGCCGCATCGACCGCGAACGCAACATGATGGAGGCGCTGATGTCGGCTTCGATCCACGGGCGCGTCGATCCGAAAGCCAAGGCCGCCTGAGGCCGGAGGGGCGTCATGAGCATCCTGATCTCCAGCCTCCCGGTGCGCAAACGGCGCTATCGCTTCGCCCTGACTCCGCTTGCGGACGCGATGTTCCAACTGCTCATCTTCTTCATGCTTTCTTCGAGCCTCACCCCCTATTCGCTTCTGACCCTGCAAAGCGCACCGTCAGAATCCGAGGGCGAGGCCCTACCCGAGGACACATCCGCACTGAGCGCCGATCCCGACGCCGGCCCCGATGCGCCGCTGTCCGGGGCCGAGATCACGGTCTGGCGACTTCTTGAGGGGCGCGTGGCCGTCGACGGACAGGAATTTGCCACGGATCAGCTCTCGGAGTTGGCCAATGCACTCGGCCAACAGGGGCTCCGCGGGCAACTCGTTCTGGCGATCACCGCCACGGCAAGGGTCCAGGACGTGGCCACCGCCCTCTCCGCCCTCGAAGGCGCCGAAATTGCCGGGGTCCGGATCATCCGGGAGGCGCCATGAAGGGCCAGCGCCTGCATCCGCCAGAGTTGAAGATCAAGCTGGATTCCTCTCTGGCCATCGTCAACATCGTGCTGTTGCTGATCTTTTTCTTTCTCACGACCGGTTCGCTGATCGGCGCGCGGGAATTTCAGGTGCGTCTGCCCGAGACCGAAGACCTGCCGCTGGATTTGTTGCCAAAACCGCTTCTGATCGTCAGCGCGGATGGTGCCATGGTGCTCGATGGCGGGCCGGTCGTCCCGGGGACGCTGAACGCGCGGCTGATCGACAATCCGGTGCTGCATGTGCTGACAGATCGCGACACGCGCGCCTTCGACTTGCTCGACATTCTCGCCGCCGAACGACTTGTGGCAGTTGAAATTCAACTCGTGACGATCCACCGTACCTCGGAGGACGCCCCGTGAATTTTCTGCCTTACGACCGCATCCGCCCCGGTCAATGGGCTCTGCCGTTCACCGGTTCGCTGCTGTTTCACGGCGCGGCGCTTCTGTTGTTTTCAACCGCATCCCTGGCGATCATCCCCCCAAAGGAAGAGGAACCGGAGCTGCTGATCAGCCTCGAAATTCTCGACCTCGAAAGCTTTGGCGAAACCGCACCGATCGCGGAAAACTCCGGGAATATTCCTGACACCGGGGAGGACGGCAATCCCGACGGCGCACTCACGCCTCCGGAAGAAAGCGCCATCGAAGAAAGCGTCGCCGAGCAAGCTGCGCCGGAAGAGCCCACGCCTGAAGCCCCGGTGACCGGGGACCCCGTCTCCGAAACGCCGGAGATCGAAGAACTCGAAGCAGAAGACCCTGTCGAGGCCCCCGTCGAAGAGATCGTCGACACGCCAGAAGACACAGCCGAACCGCCCCCCCCGGTAGCCCCGGAAATTGCCGTGCCGCTGAGCGGTCTCTCCCTGCCCACGGAGCAGAGCCTCGTGCAGGACAATTTCGTCTCGCCACTGGCCGAAACCGGCGGGTTTGCCCCCTCGCCCTTCTCGGGCGACATCTCGCTCGAGGCTCCCGACAGCCTCTTTACCCAACCGCCCCTGCCGGACAGCCCGCTGGCGCTCGCGGCCCTCGAACCGCCCAGCGTGCCAGCCCCCGCCGCGTCGCTAACCGGCCCCGGCGCGCCGCTTGCCAATGCCAGCGCCGCCGATCTGACCATCGGTCAGCTCCTGACCCGCATCCGCACCAGCGAGGCGCCGCGGTGCACTCTGGCCCTGCCCAGACGCGGCGCGGACGGTCAGGTCGGCCTGTCGCTGATCGGGGCGGATCGCGCCGCCCTCGACGCCTATGGCGCAGAAATTCTGGCCGGGATGGATACGGTGCAACGCGTTCGCGAAGAGGTGGATCCCCGACAGTGCGCCGCCCTCGATGCGCTGACCCTGACCGAATCCTACCCTGCGGCACGCATCGGGTTCAGCCTCGCCTCCACCTCCATGCAAAGCGGCGACACGGTTGAGGCGCGGATCTCCGGCGCGGGCGGGCTCGATATTGCGGTGCTGCTGGTCGACGACAATGGCGTGGTACAGGACCTCGCGCGTTTCACCACGATCGAGGATGGCGTTCCGGTGATTTCGGCTCCGGTGGCGCGCGTCGGCGACGGGCGCGAGACCCGGCAAATCCTGATGGTTCTGGGCGGCGACGGACCGTTCGATCTGACGGATATGGACGGGCGCACGGCCGAGGAGGTGTTTTCCTCGCTCGACCGCGACCAGTTGCGGCAAAGCGCTTTTGCGATGGCGAGTTTCGACGTGCGCTAAGCGCAAGATGCGCGCTCAGGGCGTGATTTCAAGCGCGCCGACCACCACATAGCCCGCATCGTCCTGCGCAATCTCCCGACCGATCAGCGGCAGGATCACGCTGGCCTCGGTCCCGTCCTTCATCGCGCCTGCGCGCACCGAAGCCGCCTCGGAGGCGGTGGCGACGATGACATAGACCCCAGGCTGCGCCGACGGCAGGCGGAAGGAGAAACGGCGCGTGTTGCCGATGGGAGTTTCGAGTTGCCGCGCGAGCGAGAAGACCCGCCCGTTCGGCGCGACGATGGAGAGCCAGATCTGGCGCCCCTCGGTGCCGTAAACCGTGCCGACGATGCCGGTCTGGCGCGAGACGCTCGGCGCCTCGAAGCGGATCGAAATCGGGTCGCGTGCGGTTCCGGCAAAGGGTTTGGCCAGCGCGAGAGCGGCGCATTGCGGGACGGCAATCGCGGTTTCGTCGACCTCGGGCGCGGCGTCGAACGGCCAGTTCGCGGCCAGCCCGGCAAAGGCGGTTCCGGTGTCGCTCAGTGCGGCAATCGTCCCGCTTTCGGTCACGGAGGCGTAGGCGCAGCCCTCTCCGGCCTGTGCCGCAAGATAGCCCGCAACCGTCCTCTCATCGCGGACAAGCCCGCCCTCTTCGGCCACGGTCTCCGGGCCGATCGGATGGTTACTCCACCAGGTATACGCGCCCCCGCCGATGGCCGCTGCGAGGATCACGAAGCCGAGACTGAGCATAAGCCCGCTGCGGCTTTTCTTCTCCGGCAGCTCTTCGATCTCGGCGATATCGCCAAGGCTGTCGGCGGTCACGCTTTGAATCCCCAGATGGCTCGCCGCCGGCCCGGATTGCAGCCCCGGCACGGCGTTGGTCGTGAGACCGGAGGCAAAGCCGCCCATTCCGGTTCCCATACCGGTTCCCATACCGGTGAGCGTCGCCCCCATCCCCGTCAATGAGCCGCCAGATCCGGTCTGGCCGCCGGAGATCATGTCGAGACCTGCGATCACCGATTGCATGTCGGGCATGCGCTGTGCCGGATCGGGTTGCAACATGGCGTAGAGCAAGGGTTGAAACGGTCCCGGCAGGTCCGAGAGATCCGGGATGGTCTGGCGTTTCTGCACCGCGTCCACGATGGTGTCGCCCATCTGCGGCGTTTTCCCGGTGAGCGCCGCGATCATCAGAAGCCCCATGGAATAGACATCCGAGCGCCCGTCCGCCTCGCCGCCAAAGGCGCCGAGCTGTTCCGGAGAGACATATTTCAGCTTGCCCGCGAACTCGTTGCCGATGGTCACATCCCTGACCTTGGAAGAGCGCGAAATGCCGAAGTCGATGAGCACGCCCCGGGTGATGTCGCCATCCTGCAACATGACGTTGTCGGGCGCGAGATCGCGGTGGATCACCCCGATGTCATGCGCCCGGCGCAAACCGTCGGCAAGCCGCGAGAACAGGCGACAGGCCTCATCCGTGGTCAAGGCGCCCTTGTCGCGCAGATGATCGGACAGCTTGGTGCCCTCGATGAAGCCCATGACCAGCGCGTGCAGGTTCATCCGCTCGTCCGGCGGCACATAGGCGAAATAGCGCACGATGGCCGGGTGGTGGAGCTGGCGCAGGGTACGCGCCTCGCGTCGGAACATCTGACCGACCTTCTGGTCCTCGGCCATCTCGGGCAGGATCACCTTGATCGCGACGGGGTCCCCCGTGCCGATCTCCTCGCCGCGAAACACCCGGCCCATGCCGCCCTGATCGAGCGCGCTTTCGACCCGGTACATGTTGTTGATCACCGTGCCGGGTTCGAGCACTGTCACCGGGCGCGGCACCTCAGAGGAGGCAAAGCCAGCGGCGCCGCTGGCCGCCCCGGCCACGACCGGAGCCACCCCCGCCAGCACCGTAGCATCGGGATCGGCGGGCGGGGCGACGGGCGGTTGCGCGCCCCCGGAAGACGGCGTGAAGACACCGGCAAGAAGGGTCGCATCCGGGTCGGCGGGCTGCATGTCCTGCGGCAGATCCGGCGTCGGCAGAGGGCTCAGGATGGTCGCATCCTCCCCCGGCTCCGGGGACGACGCGGCAGACAGATCGACCGGCACGCTCGCCGGGGCGTTCATCGGCGAGAGGATCGTCGCATCTTCCTCGAAACGCTCTGGCTGATCTGCCACCGGCTCTTCCGTTTCAGGTGTGCCCGTCACGGCCTTCTGCGCTGCCTGCAACGTCTCGGGAGAGGCCAGAACCGTGCGGTCTTCCTCCGGCCCCTGTTCAGCGACGGGCTGCGGCTTCGGCACCTCCCCAGTCGGCGGGATCGTCTTGTCATCGTCGCTCATAGGGTGCCCTCGAATTCAGGGAAGGCCCAAAGCGCTTCCTGCCGTTCCGGCGGCTCTTCATGGCAGCGAAAAAGCACGACCGAAATATTGTCCTTGCCACCGCGCTCCACCGCCGTCGTGACGAAACGCGCGCACAGCCTGTCGAGCTCCGTTTCTTCCCCGGTCGCAAGCACGGATGCGATCTCGTCATTCTCGTAATATTCGGTCAGCCCGTCCGAGCAGATCAGGAACAGATCGCGGTCGTGCAGAACATCCTCGACCACATCGCATTGCGGAATTTCGGTGACGCCGATGGCGCGGGTGATGACATTCTTGCGCGGCCAGTTGGCGGCCTGCTCCTCGGTGATCGAGCCTGCGTCCAGAAGCGCCTGCACCTCCGTATGATCGCGACTGACCTGCACCAGTTGCCCGGCCCGGAAACGGTAGACCCGGCTGTCGCCCGACCAGACACAGGCGAAACGGTCGCCATGGATCAGCACGGACGCCAAAGTCGCGCCCACCGTACCGCCCCCCAAGGACTGGGCATGCGCGATGATCCGGGCATTGGCCATCGACAACCGCTCCATGAAACGGATTTTCAGGTCATTGAGCGAAACCGGCACGCCGACGGTTTCTAGCGTCCCAGTGATGGTCTGGCTGGCGAAATCGCCCGCCGCATGACCGCCCATGCCATCGGCCACGACCCAGATTCCGCTCTCGGGCAGACAGAGCGCGCTGTCCTCGTTGATCTTGCGCACCCGTCCCACGTCGCTCTTGAGCGCGCTGTCGAAGCGGAAGCGTCGTCCGAGATCTGTCATGTCCGATACTCTTCACTGACTGCTTGACTGTTTTCTGCTCCGGCCTCGTCCTGTGGCGAACGCAGTCGCTCCGTGAACAACCAGCCAAGCGCGTCCACACCCGGCAACCCGTCACAGGCCAGCCACCCGGCGGCACGCGGTCCCTGTTCGGGGTGCCACCAATGGCTGCGGCGAAATTCGGCACGCTCGGCCTCGACCCCGGCGGCGTCTTTCAGAAGCCGCCCCAGATCGCCATCGTTGCGTTGTCCCCAGATCGTCCCGCTGAGCCCCTCTTCCCACATCAGCGCCGGAGAGGATGGCAGGTCGAGCCCTTCGAGCAGATCCGCTCCGCCGCGAAATCCGCCTTCAGGCGGTTTGATCCCGGCGATATGAGCGAAAAGCGCATCGTAGATCGTCTCGTCATGGCGCGGATCGGTCGGCGGCACACCGGCGTGGCCCTCCCCCTCCGGGTCGCTGACCCCGATCAGAAGCGGATATATGCGCCCGACCCGATCACGCGACGGCAGGAACACGCCGTAAGCCGGCACACCCAGCACATCCGGCCCGATCCAGAACCGCAGCACCGGCGCGCTTTGCCAGACCATCGTCCAGGCGTCGCCAAGGCTGTCACGCAGCGCGGTCAACACCGGCTCCAGCCACCGATCGAGACCGGAAACCAGGGCCCCGGAGCCCCCGTAGGAGAGAAAATCGCCGAAGGCGGGATGTTTGCCGTAAAGAAATGGGATCACGGGATCGGGTCCTCGGAGGATACTGAGTAAAAGGGCGTCTATTCCAAAGTGGTAGGGCAGGAGAAATCGCGCAGTTCCTTCATCAGGAACGGCACGGTGATGCTGTCGAATTCGAGACGGAAGGACACCGGTCGACCGCCGACATTATGGGTGACATCGACACGGCTGCCCGAAGGACGCGCCACACCGGCATTGATGAATTCCGCCAGCGCCCAGCGACCGTCGGCAAAGCGCAGACCGTTGGCCGCGCCGCGTTTGGCCTTGGGCAGGAGCTGGAACACGATCTCCGTCACGTCGTCGGGCCATGTCAGCGTGACCCCAGAGGAATTCGGGAACAGCTGTGCCTGACGCGCACCGAAGGACATGGCAACGCTTTCGACCGCCTCCGAAGAGGCACGCTGCGACAGGGTGAAGCTCACGGAAGGCTTCATGCTGCCGGGTTCGAAAAACGCCTGGCGGATGCGCTCGGCGCGACCGAATTGCGCCAGAGTGGCGGGGGCCAGCCGGTCGCCGATGTCGCTGCCGTCGCGCGGTACGATGTCGCCCTCGGGGCTGCGCTGGGTGTATTCACGCAGATGGGCGTCGTAGAAATTCTCCATCCGCCCGCCATAGCCGAAGAACTCGCCAAAGGCGGCGGTCGAGATGTGACGCCCGTTCGCCGCAAACGGGAAGGCCCCGGTGACGTTTTGGGTGCAGAAGGTCGTGACCTCTTCGGACAACAACCGTTGCAGCTCTTCCATATTGGCATTGGTGGTGACGGTGAGGAATTCACGCTCGATCTGGTTGACGAACCGCACCATCGTGTCCGGATAGAAAGGGACGCCCTGCGTCAGTTTGCCAAGCGCGCCTTGCAGCCCCATGTTGTTGAGGGTCTCACCGCCGCTCGCCGCAAACTTGCGATCCTGCAACAGCTCCTCCAGGCTCGCCAGCACGGTGTCGATCGGGCGTTTGCGCTGATCGGCGTCGCCTTTCATCAGCGCGTGCCATTTCTCGAACCGTCGTTCGATGTCCTCGATCTGACGGCGCTCGGTCGGCGCGGTGGCGGAGGGCGCGGCGCGTTCCTGGAACTTGGCCTTGTTCTTGAGCGCGTTGAGCACGATCCGCTCGAAGGCGCCGGAGCGGCGCTCCACCGCGCTGAAGCCCGCGTTCGACAGATCGTTCTCGATATTGCCGGAGGCCAGCGCCTCGGGCGAGATTTCCATATTCTCCACAATGTCGAGGAAACGGCTGAGCCGGGTTTCGCGGTCCACCATCTCGGCGAGTTTCAGGATCGGCGAGGCAAAAGGCGCGGATGCGATGGTGAGCGAGGTGTATTGTCCCGAGGGATCGGACATAGGCACCAGTTCGATCCTGTCGAGCACTCCTTGCCACGCCGCGACGAAATCCGCCTGATAGAGCGCATGGATGTCGCGATTGAGGCCCACGAGCTGGGTCTGGTAATCGGCCTTGCCCGGCTCGCCCAGCACCCAACGCTCCTCGTCGAGGCGACTCTGGGCAGAGGCGAGTTCTTCCTTGAAGACGCCCCAGTAGCCCGAGAAGGTGAAGAGCCCCGGCACGGTCAGATCGGACAGCGCCGTGCCATCGACGGTGCGCAAGACCTGATCGACCTGCACGTCGGAGAGCTGATCGTAGATGTTGAGCGGGGTCATGCTGGCCGCCTGCCCGAGGATCGAGCTATAGGCCTGACGCGCCAGAGGCAGGGTGGCGATCTGCCGCTGTGCGGTTTCCACCAGCTCCTTGTTGGGCTGAAGCGCGGGCGTCACCCGGTCGTCGAGCGCCAGCATGGCGTCGAGGTGATCGTTGATCGCCCCATAAGCCACCTCAAGCCCCGGTTCGGAATATTCCCGCGCCCAGGCTTCGGCAAACCACGACTGGATCGCGGTGTCGTCGCCCTTGCCGGGCTGCGCCTTGGCGAGCAGAAGATAGACCTTGAGCGCGCGGTAGGCCTGTTCGTAATCCTGCGCGGCCAGAAGCCGCGGCAGGGTGTTTTCGAGCTGCAACATCATGCGCGGACGCAACATGTGTTCGAGTGCGTAGGAATAGCTCTCGGTGGCGGATTTGCGGATGCTGTCGCGCCGCGACAGGCCCATACGCTCGATGAATGGTTGTTCCGTCGTATCGCCATAACCGCCCGGCAGGTTGCGCACGGTGTTCAGAGCACCGAGTACGGGACGTGTCGCCGGATCGGTGATGATCGGCTCGGCCAGAATGTCCTGCGCCTCGACCGTATAGAGATTCATCGCGGCATTCGCCTGTCGCACCAGCGTGGCGTTCTGCCAGAAACTGTAACCGAAAAGCCCCATCGCGCCGAGACAGACGGTGGCGATCAGCCCCGTCGCACCGCTGCGCAAAATACGGCGGCGGCGCATGGATTTGAAATCATAGCCGACCCAGTCGCGCTCGGCAAAAACCACCTTTTTCAACAGGTCATGCAGGAAATAGCTGCGCCCCTTGCCGGACATGAAGCCGGGCTGGAACCCGGCCCCCTGATCGTGACCGGAGGCCATCGCGCCCAGCACCTGGTCGATCGGCGTGCCTTCCTGAGTGCCGGAGGTGAAATAGAAGCCGCGCAGAATGGCGTGAACCTCTTCGGGTTTCTGGAAAATCCGGCGCAGGAAATCGGCGATGTTGCGCTGCATCAGCGCCATCTGCCCGGGGAAACCGAAAATCGAGATGCGCGCCACAGGATCGTGCTCTTCGTTCAGCCGGTCGGTGACCTCGTCGGAAAGGCGCGAAATCAGCTTGTCGAACTCCGCCGACACCTCTTTATAGGTGTCTTCCTTGCGGTCGCGTGTCTGGAAGGTCACCCCCCAGACACGGCGGCGGCGATCTTCGCCCAGAGGGCCGAAATAATCCCGGAAGCCCGCGACGATATCGGCCTTGGTGAACATGACATAGACCGGCACGTCGATGCGCAGCGTCTCGTTCAGTTCGGCCAGACGCTGGCGCACGGTCAAAGCGTGACGCTCCAACTGGGCCGCGTCGACGGTCATGATGTCTTCGCAGGAAAACGCCAGCAAAACGCCATTGACCGGCTGGTCCGAGCGGGCCTTCTTGAGTTCCGACAGAAAGGACTGCCAGCTTTCGCGGTCGGCGGTGGCATCGCTGTCCTGCGTCGTGTAGCGCCCGGCCGTGTCGATCAGAACGGCATCCTCGGCGAACCAGAAATCGCAATTCTTGGTGCCACCAAAGCCCGCAACGGCCTCCTTGTCGGTGCCGGGAAAATCCAAGCCGCAGTGCAAGAGCGCCGTCGTCTTGCCCGCACCGGGCGGGCCGATGATCACATACCACGGCAGATCGTAGAGATAGGTCGCGCCGCCGGATTTCTTGAGCCGTCCGAGCGCCTCCTGCATCCGCTCGGACAAAATGTCTCCATCTCCGGGGGTTACAAGCGTTTCCTCAAGTGCTTTCGCAGCTTTGCGCCGGCGCAGATACTTGAGCAGGGCCGAGGTCCCGATGGCCATGAGCACCAGCGCGATCAGACCGCCCCGGGTCCAGGGCGATACCAGCCAGCTCACCCCGGTCATCCGCAAGCCAAACCAGATCGCAAGGCTCAGGATCACCACGGCAAGGATCAGGATCGGCAACCGGAGCCATGTGTAACCCCAGAGCTTCTTGGGCGAAACGCCGAATACTCTCATATCTTGTTTTCCTGTTGCAGGAGTATCTCGACCCTGCGGTTCCTGGCCTGCGCCTCGCGCGTGCCGCTCGTGTCAACCGGATCGTTCGGCCCGACGCCCACCACGCTCATGCGCGCCGGATCGCTGAGGCTTTGCGCCAGCACATCGCGCACCGTGGCGGCACGGGCTTCCGACAGTTCCTCATTGGTGCGATACCGCCCGGTGCCCCGAATCGGGATGCTGTCCGAATGGCCCTCGACCACGATTTCCCCCGGCTCGCCATCGAGCGTCTGGCCGATGCTTTTCGCCAGAGCGGAGAAATCCGAGGTCAGATCGGCGGAACCGGAGCCAAAGCGCAGCACATCGCCCACCCGGATCATGATGTAATCGCCCTTCTCAGCCACACTCAGCGCGCCGCTGTCGATCTCCGCGGCAAGAGCATTCCGAATGCGGTCGAGCTGGGCCGTGTCCACCTCCCCCACATAGGGCACGGCAGAGGCGGCAAAGCTCTGGCCCTCGATGGCGACGGTGGCGTTCGGATCGTTGAGCCGCAGGATCGCGGCCTGTGCGGCATTAGTGTCATTCGACAGAATCCATGACAAGGTCGCGAACAGCGCCACCACCATGCCGCCCCCGATCCCGGCCACCACCCAGAGCGGCATCCCCGCTCCGCTGCGCTTGCCGGAGAAGATCACCGGCAGCCAGTTGATCGAGAGATCGGGTTTCGGGCGTTCGACGACGGAGCGCAGGCGCTGGTACACCTCGTTGCGCAAGCGCGCCAGCAAAGCCATGCCATTGGGCTCGGTGCGATATTTCCCCTCGAACCCGAGATAGAGACAGGTCAGCATCAACTCCAGAAGGTCTTTGCGCTGTGCCGGATAGGCAATCACATGATCGAGCCGTGCGAAAAAGCCGATCCCCGCAGAGCGGTCGTTCAACAACTCGGCGGCCATGGAATATTGCTGCCAATAGCCCGGATCGCTGCCGGGGATGGTTTGCACGATGTCGTCGGCGGTCGCGGCCAGCGCATAGCGCGCGACGTCGATGTCCTCCGGCGGCACGCTCTTTTCCTGCGCCTTGCGGACGAATTCGCCGATCTCGCGAATGACGTGATCACGCAGCGGAATCGCCTGCATCTCGACCATGCCGGTGCGCAGACGCCCGAACAGCACCAGAAGGTCCGAGGCGGCCGCGAGAATCGGGTTGGTCGAGGTGCCGATGTCCAGCCCGGACCCCTTGAGCGCGTCCTGAAAGGAGATTTTCGGCACATTGCCGGCAAAGGCTGCGGCCTGTGTGGTCGGGGGCACCATGGGAAATTGCCCGTCCGTGCCACCGCCCGCAGGGTAGGTCCCACCGTATGGGCCAGGCTGCGCCGGGTACTGACCCTGCCAGTTCGGCTGGGCGGGCTGACCATAGGCGGGCGGCTGAGCGTATCCGCCCTGCCCCTGACCGGCTTGACCGTAGGAGGGTTGACCATAGGCCGGTTGTTGCGGCGGCTGGGGGGCTGGCTGCGGGGCGTAGGATTGTGGCGGCGGCTGATAGGCCGGGGCAGGAGGCTGCTGCGGTGCACGCCCCTGAAACCAGGTGCCCTCGCCGGAAGGCGCCTGCGGCGCCTGCGGTTGCGCCGGTTGCTGCGGCGGACGTCCACCGAACCACGTGTCCTCCGCACCGGAGGCGGGCGGCTGGGGCGTTTGCGGCGACTGATGCGGTGGATAGGCCTGCGGCGGCTGCGGATAGCCCTGTGCGGGCGGCACTTGCGGCTGTCCCGGGGGCACTTTCATCCCGAACATGGTGCGGTCGGATGTGCCCTCCACAGGCGGCTGCGCCGGGGGCTGACCGTAATACGGCTGTTGCGGCGCCATATTCGGCGCATGCGGATTTTGCCCGACAGGCGGCGCAGATGGGTGTTGCGCCACAGGCGGCACAGGTGAGTGTTGCGCCACAGGCGGCGCGGGCCACCCCGGTTGCGCGGGCGGCTGCTGTCCGTAAGGCGCTTGCGGCGGATGCCCTACAGGCCGCGCGGGGCTCGCCGGGGGAATTTTCTGACCGAATACCGTGCGGTCGTCGTCATCGTCACTCATTCAGCGCTCCTCGGGAATGGCCCACAATTCCAGCTCCAGCCCCGGCCATGCGCCCGCGAAATGCATGCCGATGGCAGGCGCGATCGAGAAGTCGCGCCACAGCGGGCTGGTCTTGTCGACGAGGAAATAGACGTGGTTGGCGACCACGCGGATCTGCGGCGGCGGATTCGGAATATGCACCAGCGGGATGCCAGGCATGTTGTTGACGATGATCTCCTTCATCCGGGTCGAGGGGCCGAGCTTGCAGAGCTGCGGGAACTGGCCCTGGATCTGGGTGAGCGGCAGGGCCGCGGAGACCTCGACGATAAACGTCGCATTGGCGAAGAGATTCGGATCGCCCACGAGGGCGGCGAAACTGTTTTCGCGGCGCTGTTCGAGCGGCAGGCGCAGCGCACGCCCGAGATCGCGCGACAGGAACCGGCGGATGTCGTCGACCAGCGGCTTGAACGTCTCTTTCGGCTTGTCGTGGCGATAGCTGTAATCGCGCGCCTTGCGCGCGCCGTCCTCGAATGTCGACAGCTCGCCCGCGAATCCCACAAGCAATTCATACATCCGTTCGGGATGCACGGCGGGCATGGCCTGAATATGTTTGAGCTGCGGCAGCACGCGGTTGAGAACCATCAGCATGAGATAGTCCTTGTCCTGCATCCCCCCGCCCGAGGTCGGATCGGCGGCATAGCGCGCGAGGACTTCGAGCCGGGCTTCGACCGCGCCCATCACCGCCTTGAGAAAGCCCGCATAGGCCCTGTGGCACGAGATGATCAGCCCCACCGGCGGTTCGGTCTTGTCCAGCGTGACGACCGCGCCGTCCTGCACATCGACGATGCGCCCGAGCGGGATACACTGATAGCCCTCACGCGGGGTGTCGCGGATGACCAGTTCGAGACGCGGCACGGCGACCTCGATCTGATCCTCGGTGCGCGAGACGGCGGTGACATCAGTCACCCCCTGTTCTTCGGCCAGAATATAGCGGGTGCTCATGTCCTCGGGCATACCGACTTCACGCTCGTTTTGCGGAATGTTCGGCACGGTGAGCCAGATGGTTTTCCCCGTCGCGCTTTCGTTGACGAGCACCTCACGCGGCAGCGGGCTTGTGTGCGGCGCGTCGAACGGCGTGCCGTCGGGCATGATTCCGGACACGTTTTCGAGTTCCAGCCGCCCCTGACGGAGCTGACTCTCGTCAAAAGACATTTCGGCAATGCCCCATGGAAAGGGCGTGATCTGAGCCGTGCGGTTGGCGATCAGTTTTTCGACATATCTGTCCGCTTGCTGGAAATGCTGGGGCTTAATGAAAAGCCCTTCTTTCCAAGCCACCTTACTAAACCGAGACATGGCCCAAAACACTCCCCGAAAGCGAACATGTGCAACAATTGCCAATATGATGGCGAACTTAACGGGCGCCGATCCAGAAGGTCAAGGATACGTTGCAGGGCGCTTTCCCCATTGCATTTTTCCAGACGACCTTTCTCGCGATACACAACTGGCTTTGGCCCTGTTCACATCCACGATTTCCGACCGTCTTGCGAGGGTGATCGCCAAACGCCATGCGCAGCGCCGTGGCTCTGGACAGACCGTTCGAAACCACCCTTCAAATCGCGATCCTGTCCCCGATGCGGTCCACTCTGGCAAAAACCGCCCTGCCCTTACCGGGACATATCGGGCCTCGGCGCGCCCCTGTTCGAAATACATGATACGACCGATGGTATTGCCCGGACCTTCGGGACCGGCGCAGCATGCATGACAGCCGAAGATCGGCCATGACAGCGCCCGGGCAAGGGATGTCCGCCATGCGCGATATAGGCCCGTGTCATCGCGACGGCGGCACTCCGATCCCCGAAGATCGACGCATTTCCGCGCGGACACTATATCATAGGGAATGATCGTCGAGACATCCGGCCTTGCCCCGGCCTCGACCAACTGCGATCCGCGGCGGTCCCGGAAGGCGTCATACGCAGACCTGTTGTCGAACAGGTTCTGCATGGCCGCGTCTCCCTCGACACACAGGCAACTCACGGGGGAAATGGGCGCGAAACGCCTGCGGCGAAGGGGCCAGTGCGGGGCGACGTAGGGTGAGATCGGCAAAAGTGCTCACGATACTCAGCGGGCGTCGTTTTCACCCGGCGCAGGAAGGCCCTGCGCAGGGTGTCAGGCCCGGCGAATCCACAAAGCGAAGCGATGCTCTTGAGCGGAGCATCGGTCTCCTCAAGCGCGCGGCGCACCGCATCAACACGGGCATATTCGACGAAAGCCGCGGGGGTTATCCCGGCTTCGGCCAGAAACAAGCGGGAAAAGTTACGCGGGCTCATACCCACGCGCTGCGCAAGCGCCGCCACGGACAGATCCGCCGAGACATTGTCCAAAATCCAGCCCTGAACCTGTGCAATCCGCCCCTCTTGCGCCATCTGCGCCGCCAGATGCGCGCTGAACTGAGACTGGCCTCCGGGGCGTTTCAGGAACACCACCAACCGCTGCGCCACACGCATCGCGATCTCATGCCCGTGGTCCTCCTCAATGAGGCGCAGCGCAAGGTCGATCCCCGCCGTCACCCCGGCTGAGGTATAGAGCCCCCCATCTTCGACATAGATCGCATCGGGAAGCACATCGGCGCCCGGGCAGCACGTCGCAAGCTCTGCCGCATGTTGCCAATGGGTGGTCGCTTGCCGCCCCTCCAGCAGCCCGGCTTCGGCGAGGAAAAACGCCCCGGTACACACGGAGCCGATCCGGCGCACGTCTCCGGCCCGCGCGCGGAGCCAAGCGGAAAAGACGGGGAAATCGTCCGCGCGATCATATCGCGGCGTTCCGGCCACCAGAAGCGTGTCGATCCCTTCGGGGATCTCGGCGAATTCCGCATCCAGCATCAGGGTCATCGCACCCGCGCGCACCTGACGGGCGCCATCCACAGACACGAGTTGCATGTCGTAGCAGGCCTCTCCCATCAGCCGATTGGCCTCCAAAAAGCAATCGAGCGGCCCGGAGACATCCAGCGATTGCGCGTCTGGCGGGATGCAGATCACCACCCGGATTTTGTGCTGTGCGGACATGACGTCCCTTTCTGACGGCTCTTTGTCTTCAATCGTCTTTTCACGACGATTGAAGACAAAGCTACCCGAAGACTACGATTAATCACAAGAAAATAAGGAGTTATCCATGTACACGCTCTACTATTACCCCGCGAACGCCAACGCGGCACCACATATGATGCTGGAAGAAATCGGCACCGCTTTCGAGCTGTCCCTCGTGGACCGCAAGACCGAAGCCCAGAAGTCCGCAGCCTTTCTCGCGATCAATCCGAACGGGCGCATCCCGGCGCTGAGCGACGGCGGTCTGGTGATCTTCGAAGCGGCGGCGATTGCGCTGTATCTGGCGGACAAACACCCCGGCGCGCACCTTGCCCCCGCCCCCGGCACACCGGAGCGCGCGCGGTTTTATCAATGGCTGATCTTCCTCACCAATTCCTTGCAGGAAGAGCTGATGATCTGGCAATACCCCGAGCGCCTGACCGGCAGTGACACCCACGCCGAAGCGGTGGTCAAGGCCGGATCGGAGGCCCGGATCAACGCCTATCTCGACGTGATCGAGGCGCATCTGGCCGAGGACGGACCCTATTTCATGGGCGACAGGATCAGCGCCGCCGATTTCTATCTCACCATGCTCTGCCGCTGGGCCCGCCCCATGGCCACGCCGCCGCGCAGCTACCCGTCGATTTCCCGCCTGCTCGATCTCATGACGAAACGCCCCTCGGTGCAACGTGCCTATGCCGCCGAAGGCATCGAAGACGGCATCGCCTGACCCTCGAAAGGATGAGAAACATGACACATAACCGCGATCTCCCCGACCGCATGAACCTGCCCTTCGTGGGGCTGGTCAGCTTTGCCGGACAACCAGCGCAGGAGGACTGGAGCCAGCTTAAAGGCGCCGATGTTGCCATTCTGGGCGTACCCATCGACACGGCCTCAAGCTATCGCGTCGGCACCCGATTTGGGCCCCGCGCGATCCGCGAGGCCTCGATGTTCCACAGCTTTGGCCCCGAAGGCGTGTTCGATTTCGAGGATGAGGTGACCTATCTGAGCGCAGATGAGGTGCGGATCGTTGACGCAGGCGACAGCGATGTCATTTATGCCGACACGAAACGCAGCCTCACAAATGCCACCGAAGCGGTGCGCGCGCTTTTGGATCAGGGCACCCTGCCCTACATTTTGGGCGGCGATCATGCGATCACCATGGCGACCGTGGCGGCATACTCCGATAAACCGCCCCTCCACATCATCCATATCGACGCGCATTTCGACTTTATCGACGAGCGCAACGGCATTTCCTGGGGTCACGGCAGCCCGATGCGGCGCTCCTCGGAAATGTCCCATGTGACCGGCATCACCACTCTGGCGCCACACAACATGGCCTCGGTCAGCCGCAAGGATTACGAGGCGGCCCAGGCCTATGGCACCCATGTCGTGCCCCTGCGACGGCTGCGCCAACAGGGAGCCGCCGCCTCTCTGGCGCATCTGCCGGACGGGCAACGGGTCTATGTCTCCATCGACATCGACGCCTTCGACCCGTCCATCGCGCCAGGCACCGCAACGATCAGCCATGGCGGGCTGAGCTATTACGAAGGCAAGGACATCCTGCGCGAAATCGCGTCACGGTTCGACGTCGTTGGCGTCGATTTCGTCGAGGTCTCGCCGCACTATGATCCGTCGGGGATCACCTCGCTTCTGGCGGCGCGACTGACACTCGATTTTCTGGGCGCGATCTTTCACGGCAAGCGCGTCGAAACGTCGTGACGGCCCCATCGCCCCAGAAGCTGGAGCGGGGCCGCCGATCCGTCCCGGGATGGAGCTGGCAGCCGAGGCGGACATGGGGGGACGGACATGGAATGGCGCATCTCACCCCGGCACGAAATCCAGACCGATGTCGAGCACCGGCGCGCTGTGGGTGATCCAGCCGAGCGAGATCAGATCGACGCCGGTCGCCGCCACAGAGGCCGCCGTATCGGGGGTGATGCCCCCCGACGCTTCGGTGATCGCGCGCCCGTCAACCATCGCCACCGCCTCGCGCAGCATGGCCGACGTCATGTTGTCGAGCAATACGGCATCCGCCCCGATCTTCAACACCTCGACAAGCTGGTCGAGCGTGTCCACCTCGATCTCGATCTTGACCAGATGCCCCACGGTGGCACGCACGCCCTCAAGTGCCGGACGAATGCCGCCTGCCAGCGCGATATGATTGTCCTTGATCAGCACCGCATCGGCCAGCGAATAGCGGTGGTTCATGCCGCCCCCCGCCCGCACGGCGTATTTCTCAAGCGCGCGAAGACCCGGCGTGGTCTTGCGGGTACAGGCAATCGCCGCCCCGGTCCCCGCCACCGCGCGCACCAGCTCCGCCGTGACCGTCGCGATCCCGGACAGATGCCCCATGAAGTTGAGCGCCGTGCGTTCGGCGGTCAACAGGCTGCGGGACGGCCCCTCGAACGTGGCGATCTGCGTGCCGGGCGTGACCAAAGCGCCATCTTCGACCAGTCGGGTGACGGTGATTTTGGGATCGACGAGGTGACAGGCGATCTCGGCACAATCGAGTCCCGCGATCACGCCGTCATGGCGCGACACTGCGGTGACGACGGAGCGATGCTCCGCCGGGATTGCCCCCATCGAGGTGATGTCGCCCGCCAGCCCGAGGTCTTCCTCAAGCGCCCGGCGCACCACAGGTTCGATCATCAGATGCGGCAGCGGGGCCAGAAAGGGGGGCTGAAAAGAAGCCCGAAAAGAAGTCTGGGTCACGTTACGATCTCCGGTTGAGGGATGGACTCGACGGCAAGGAGCGCGCCGCTGGTGTCGAAAATTTCATTGAGCGTCATACGACGACGGACAGGTTTCGCCGCGGTCCCGGGAAAATCGCTGCGGGCATGGCCGCCACGGGATTCTGCGCGAAGGGATGCGAAGCAGGCAATGCCAAGCGCCACGATGGCCGCATCCGCCTCTGGTCCCTCCGCCATCGCCAGAGGGCGCAAGTCACGCAAAGCGGTCGCGATCCCGGCCCCGTCCCGGATCATCCCGAGATGGCGCGAGACGATGGCGCGCACCTCTGCGGTCTCCGGTCGCGGCAAGACCTGCGGTGCAGTGCGCGGCGCGGCTTGCGGTCCCGTCACGGCATGCGCCGAAATGTCCCGCGCCGCGCTGCGCCCCATCACCACCGCCTCCAAAAGTGAATTGCTTGCCAGCCGGTTGGCCCCATGCAGCCCCGTCGCGGCACATTCTCCCACGGCCCAAAGCCCCGGCACAAAGCTGCGCCCGCGCAGATCCGTCGCAATCCCACCCATGTAGTAATGCGCCGCCGGGCGCACCGGGATCGGGTCTCGTGCCGGGTCAATTCCGGCCTCAACACAAAACTGATGAATGATCGGAAATTTCGCGGCAAAGCCATCACCAATCGCCCGCGTCGCATCGAGGAACACGCGCTCCCCTTGGGCAATCTGTGCGTGGATCGCACGGGCCACGACATCGCGCGGAGCCAGTTCCGCACCGGGCGTGTCGGCCATGAAGCGCGCGCCCGATGCGTTCACCAACCACGCCCCCGCGCCCCGCACCGCTTCGCTCACCAGCGCCAGCGGCGTGCGCGGCACATCGAGCGCCGTTGGGTGAAACTGCACGAATTCCAGATCGGTGAGCACAGCCCCCGCGCGCGCGGCCATCATCACCCCTTGTCCGACATTGCCGCGCGGGTTCGTGGTCGCATCGTAAAGCCCGCCGAGGCCACCCGTGGCCAGAACCACATTCGCGGTCGGCAGGATCGCCGCCTCTGCGTCGGTCTGAAGCCACAGCCCGCTCACGGCCCCGTCGGTCACACAGACCCGCCGCACTTCGACCTCGGTCAGGCAGGTGATCGACGGCGTGTTCAGCACGGCAGTGACCAGCGCCTCGGTGATCGCCGCGCCCGATCCGTCGCCACCCGCGTGCAGGATGCGGTGCCGCCCATGCGCGGCCTCAAGCCCGAGCGTATAGGCGCCGGTCGCATCGCGATCAAAGCGCACACCGTAGTGTTCGAGCCGCTCGATCGCCGCGCGCGCCTGCGTGAGAATTCCCCACGTCGCCGCCGGATCGCAAAGCCCCGCGCCCGCGCGCAGCGTGTCGTCAATATGCTGCTCCGGGTCGTCCTCCGGTCCGACACTGGCGGCGATCCCGCCCTGCGCCCAGAGGCTCGAACTTTCCCGGCCAAGCGCCGCCTTGGTCACAAGCACCACGGGGCGTGGCGCCAGTTCGAGCGCGATCATCAGCCCGGCAATGCCGCTGCCGACCACCGCGATCTGTCCGGCCAAAGGCGCGATGCGATCCACAAGGGGGGCGTCCTGAGGGCGCGCGGAGGTGGTCATCACACCGCCAGCATCCGCTCGACCGCGCGGCGTGCGTCATCGGCCACCGCCGGGTCGATGGTGACCTCATGCTGCCCGGTTTCCAGCGCCGTGCGGATATTCGCGAGGCTGATTTTCTTCATATGCGGGCAGAGGTTGCAGGGCCGGACGAACTCCACATCCGGGTGGTTCACCGCCACGTTGTCGCTCATCGAGCATTCGGTCAGAAGCAACACGCGGGCGGGTTTCTTGTCTCCGACGAAATCGGACATCACCGCCGTGGAGCCGGAGAAATCGGCCTCCGCCACCACCTCTGGCGGGCATTCCGGGTGCGCCAGAACGGTGACGCCCGGATAGGCCTCGCGCATGCTGCGCACATCCTGCGGGGTGAACAATTCATGCACCTCGCAATGGCCTTTCCACGCGATCAGTTCGACATCCGTTTGCTGTGCGACATTCTGCGCCAGATATTCGTCGGGCAGCATCAGCACCTTGTCGACGCCCAAGGATTCGACGACCTGTTTGGCATTGCCGGAGGTGCAGCAAATGTCCGACGCCGCTTTCACCGCCGCCGAAGTGTTGACATAGGTGACGACCGGCACGCCGGGATGGGCCGCCCGCAAGAGCGCGATGTCCTCGGGCGTGATCGAATCCGCGAGCGAGCACCCTGCGCCCATGTCGGGGATCAGCACGGTCTTGCCCGGATTCAGGAGCTTGGCGGTTTCCGCCATGAAATGCACCCCGGCCAGCACGATGACATCGGCCTCGACCTCCACCGCCTTGCGCGCCAGTGCCAGACTGTCGCCGACGATATCCGCCACGCCGTGAAAGATTTCCGGCGTCTGGTAATTATGCGCGAGGATCACGGCGTTTTTCTCGCGTTTCAGTCTGAGAATGGCCTCGATATCGTCCTCGAACAGCATCCAGTCGGGCTGCGGGATGATCTTCGACACGCGATCATAAAGCTCGGGCAGGCGCAGGGTTGTCATCATATCCTCCTTGTACTCGACTTGAGTACATCTGAGACCTGACTTATTCTCGATTTGAGTTTATGTCAAGTGCATGACAATGGGACCTCTGATTTCTGGAATGGCCTGTCAGTGTCGGGAATACGGCAGGCGCGCGCCCGACAGCGCGCTCGCTTCCAGAATGGCGGGACGATAGCGGAACAGCTTGGCCGGTCGCCCACCCGTCTCGCTCGACATCGCGCCAGTTTCCTCGATCAGATTCTGCTGGTCGATCTGGCGACGGAAATTCGATTTATGGAGCCTGAGCCCTGCCAATGCTTCGGTCATCCGCTGAAGATCCAGAAGCGTGAAACTGTCGGGCATGAGTTCGAACACCACCGGGTAATATTTGATCTTCGCCCGAAGCCGCGTGATCCCTGTGGCCAGAATGCGCCGGTGGTCCCCCGCCATCTGCCGCCCAAAGCCCGGCACCTTCTCGAGCTGTGCCTCATAGATCATCTCATAGCGCTGCAAAACGAGATCTTCGTTCCAGACCATCCCGTTCAATCCGAACAGAAATTCGACACTCTGACGTCGGGTGACATCCTCCCCCGCCCAGTCCAGAAGCCGTCCGGTGATCTCATCCATGACCGCAGGACGCCCTTCGCGGCGATCTTCCCATGGGAAATACTCGTACCAACTCCGCCATTCCGGTCGCGCGTCGCCCAGGGCCACCTGTTCACGCACCAGCCCGAGATACCCGATGGAAATGTGCCGCGGCTGACGCTGAGGGTCCGACGCCTCCCCTGCCCGGTCGCGATCGGCAAAGGTGTAAAGCTGTTCGAGATAGCCCACCGGATGCCCGGTCTGGCTTTCGATCCAGGCGCGCAACCCGCTTTGCAGACTGCGATGCCCGGTCTCGAAGGGACCCGAGGGCAGTGCCGCCCCGGCGCCAAGCGTCATGACCCGCGGCTCATTGTCGGTCACAGCAACGAGCACGGCGATCAGTTCGGCATGGGCGAGATTCTCGGGCAAAGGGATCGTCCTGTGATCAAAAGATAAACCTGTCGGCCTCAAACTGGCCGCAGTCCCGTTTACCTTGCCCGTCCGGGTTTCGATAGATTCCTTATCGAAAAAACAAACCTTCTGGTCGATTTTTTCCGTTCCCCCCCTTTCATGACAGGCAGCCCCCCCGGTTGACAAGCCGGACAAGTCTACAGATACATAGGCTTACGTCAGGGGAGTCCCGCCCAAGGGACTGAGAGGCTGATTGACGGCGGCAAACCCGCCCGAGGTGACGCGACCCTTAGAACCTGACCCAGTTGACACTGGCGTAGGAAGACCGAAGGGCATCTCCGCAATCTCGATCATGAGGGCGGTCCTTTCGGGCCGCATGGCCCATTTGCGTTTGGACGCATGGGCGGCGGTCCATGTCTGCTACCCGTTTCACTTGGGTCTCATCGTTTGAGGAGACCGAAATGAAAGATACCATTCCCACGATCACCACCGGGGCTTTGCCCGCGTCACAGAAAATCTATGTGCATGGCGACATGCATGAGCTGCGCGTGCCGCTGCGTGAAATCGCGGTGACGGGTGAAGCTCCGCTTCGCGTTTATGACAGCTCGGGACCCTACACCGACCCGGCGGCGGAGATCGACATTGCCAAGGGCCTGCCCGATGTGCGCGGCGGTTGGCAACATCAGCGCGGCGATGTCGAAGAATACGAAGGCCGTGCCGTCACCGAAGCCGACAACGGCTTTGCCACCGGCGAACGGCTGACACCCGCCTTCCCGCATCAGCGCGCGCCGCTGCGTGCCGTGGGCGACCGCGCCGTGACCCAGTTGGCCTATGCCAAGGCCGGGATCATCACGCCGGAGATGGAATTCGTCGCGATCCGCGAGAACGAAGGCCGTCTGTCGGGTGCGAAAACCGATGGCGAAGCCTTTGGCGCCAACCTGCCCGAACTCGTCACGCCGGAATTCGTTCGTCAGGAGATCGCCGAAGGCCGGGCTATTATTCCCGCCAACATCAACCACCGCGAATTGGAGCCGATGATCATCGGCCGCAATTTCAAGGTGAAGATCAACGCCAACATCGGCAACTCCGCCGTCACCTCCTCGATGGAGGAAGAGGTGGAGAAAATGGTCTGGGCGATCCGTTGGGGCGGCGACACGGTAATGGATCTCTCGACGGGGCGGAACATCCACAACATCCGCGACTGGATCATCCGCAACGCGCCTGTGCCGATTGGGACCGTGCCGCTCTATCAGGCGCTGGAAAAGGTCGGCGGCATTGCCGAGGACCTGACGTGGGAGGTCTTCCGCGACACTTTGATCGAACAGGCCGAACAGGGCGTCGACTATTTCACCATCCATGCCGGTGTGCGGCTTCACATGATCCCGATGACCGCCAAACGTGTCACCGGCATCGTCTCGCGCGGCGGGTCGATCATGGCGAAATGGTGCCTGCACCATCACCGCGAGAGCTTTCTCTACGAGCATTTCGACGATATTTGCGACATTTGCCGCCGTTATGACGTGTCGTTTTCTCTGGGCGACGGGCTGCGCCCCGGCTCGATTGCCGACGCCAATGACGAGGCGCAATTTGCCGAACTGCGCACTCTGGGCGAGCTGACCAAAATCGCCTGGGCCAAGGATTGCCAAGTCATGATCGAAGGCCCCGGCCATGTGCCGATGCATAAGATCAAGGAGAATATGGACGAGCAGCTCAAGCATTGCCACGAGGCGCCCTTCTACACGCTCGGGCCGCTCACGACCGACATCGCGCCGGGCTACGATCACATCACCTCCGCCATTGGTGCTGCCATGATCGGATGGTTCGGCACGGCAATGCTCTGCTATGTCACGCCGAAGGAACACCTTGGCCTGCCGGACCGCGACGACGTGAAAACCGGGGTGATCACCTACAAACTCGCCGCCCATGCCGCCGATCTCGCCAAGGGGCATCCGGGGGCGCAACTCCGTGACGATGCGCTGTCACGCGCGCGGTTCGAATTCCGTTGGGAGGATCAGTTCAACCTCGGCCTCGACCCGGACACAGCGCGCGAAATGCATGACGAAACCATGCCGAAAGAGGCGCATAAGGTGGCGCATTTCTGTTCCATGTGCGGGCCGAAGTTCTGTTCGATGCGGATTTCTCACGACATCCGTGCCGAAGCGGCCAAACAGGAAGGCATGGCCTCTATGGCGGAAAAATTCCGCGAAGGCGGGGAACTCTACATTCCTGCTGCGGAACCGGCAGAATGATCTCGATCCTTGGATCAGGCGTGGCGGGGCTTTGCGCCGCCACCGCCCTCATGGACGCGGGGGTCGAGGTCGAGGTGATATGCCCCGACACCGCCCCCGCGCCCGCCTCCCGTTTGGCGGGCGGGATGCTGGCCCCGTTTTGCGAGGGTGAAAGCGCCCCCGACATCATCGTCACGCGGGGTCAGGCCGCCATCGCGTGGTGGGCCGCTCATGTGGATGTGACCCGACACGGCACGCTGGTCGTGGCCCCGCCCCGCGATGCGCAGGAACTCGATCGCTTTGCCCGTGCCACGCGCGCGCATCGCTGGGTCACGCCCAATGCGTTGGAACCCGATCTCGAGGATCGCTTTGCCCGTGGCCTCTATTTCGAGAACGAAGCCCATCTCGATCCAAACGCAGCGCTCACCGCGCTCAAGCACAGGCTTCTCGCGCAGGGCGTCGTTTTTCGCGACGGCGCACCACAGGGGCGGATCGTGGACTGTCGCGGCATGTCCGCCACCGAGACCCTCCCCGATCTGCGCGGTGTACGGGGCGAGATGCTTGAGGTTTACACGCCCGAGGTCACGCTCTCGCGGCCCGTGCGCCTGCTGCATCCTCGGTTTCCCTGTTACATCGTACCGCGCGGCGAGGGGCGGTTCATGATCGGGGCGACCATGGTCGAATCCTCGCGCTCCGGCCCGATCACGGCGCGCGCGGCGATGGAATTGCTCTCGGCGGCCTATAGCCTTCACCCCGCCTTTGCCGAGGCCGAAATCATCATGACCGGCGCCGACCTGCGCCCGTCTTTTCCCGACAACATCCCGGCCCTGCGCCGCAAGGACACGGGATTTCACATCAACGGCATGTATCGCCACGGCTTTCTGATGGCGCCCGTTCTGGGCATGGATCTGGCCGGGCTTTTGACACAGGAGAGCGCCGATGCGCATTGAATTGAACGGACAGTCTGTCGAAACCTCAGTCCCCACGCTGGCCGCGCTGATCACGGAACAAAACTATGAGGCGCGCTCTGTCGCCTCTGCCGTTGACGGGCAATTCGTGCCGCGCGACGCGCGCGAGGGGGTCAACCTGACGGCGGGCATGAAGATCGAACTTCTCTCGCCCATGCAAGGGGGCTGACATGTTCTACGGCACCGAGTTGAAAAATCGCCTGCTGCTCGGCACGGCGCAATACCCCTCTCCCGACATCTTGCGGGCGGCCATCGCGGCCTCTGGCACGGAGGTGATCACCGTCTCGCTTCGTCGCGAGGGCGCAGGCGGCGCGGGGTTTCGCGACATTCTCAAAGACAGCGGCTGTCGCATCCTGCCCAATACGGCGGGCTGTCACAGCGCCCGCGAAGCGGTCACCACGGCGCAGATGGCGAGCGAAGTGTTCGGGACCAACTGGATCAAACTCGAAGTGATCGGCCACGCCGATACGCTACAACCCGATCCCTTCGCTTTGGTCGAAGCCGCGCGCATCCTCTGCGCCGACGGGTTCGAGGTCTTTCCCTACACCACCGAAGATCTGATCCTCGGTGAAAAACTGATCGAGGCCGGATGCCGTGTGCTTATGCCCTGGGGCGCGCCGATTGGCTCCGGCCAAGGGCTGCGCAATATTGAGGGGCTCAAGTCCATGCGCGCGCATTTCCCGGACGTGCCTCTGGTGATCGACGCCGGGATCGGCGCGCCGTCTCAGGCCGCGCAGGCGATGGAGATGGGGTTCGACGCGATCCTGCTCAACACCGCCGTCGCCAAGGCGCTTGATCCCGTGGCCATGGCAGAGGCATTTTCCCGTGCTGTCGACGCCGGAAGACAGGCCTATGACGCGGGCCTCATGCCGCGTCGAGATATGGCTGAGGCTTCCACCCCGGTGTTCGGCATGGCGGAGCTTTTGGCATGACACTCGACCCGTTTTACCTCATCGTCAGCCACGTCGGTCAGCTCGAATTGCTCGTGCCTCACGGCGTGCGTCTCGTTCAGCTTCGGATCAAGGATCAGCCGGAAACAGAGGTCCGGCGGCAAATCCGCCGCGCCCGCGATTTTTGTGCGGTGCACCGCGCGCAACTGGTGGTGAATGATCATTGGCAGGCGGCGCTCGATCTCAAATGTGGCGTTGTCCATCTCGGTCAAGAGGATATGGAAACCGTCGACTTTGCCGCTCTCAGGCGTGCAGGTGTGCGCTTTGGCCTCTCGACCCATGACGAGACGGAGCTGAACCGTGCGCTGTCTCATGGTCCGGCCTATGTCGCGCTCGGGCCGGTCTATCCGACGCTTTTGAAACAAATGAAATGGGGGCCGCAGGGGTTGGATCGCGTTCGGGAGTGGAAAAAGGCCGCAGGGCAGACGCCGCTGGTTGGCATAGGTGGTCTGACGCCCGAACGCCTGCCCGGTCTCTTTGCGGCGGGCGCAGATTGTGCCGCCGTCGTGACCGACATTGCGACGGCTGAAAACCCGGAGGCGCGCTGCGCCGAATGGATCGCCGCCACACGGGGCAACGCGACATGAGCCGGTATGAAAGACAGATCTGCCTGCCGGAAATCGGTCCCGAGGGTCAGGCGCGACTCGCCAAAGCAAGGGTGTTGGTCGTCGGTGCCGGCGGGCTTGGCGCCACTCTCTTGCCGCAACTCGTGGGCGCAGGCATTGGTTTCATCCGGCTCCTAGACCCAGATGTGGTCGAGGAAAGCAATCTGCATCGTCAGACGCTCTATCGCATGAACCATCTGGGACGCCCCAAGGCCGAGGTCGCCGCCGCGTCGCTGGGCCTGTTGAACCCCGATTGCACGCTGGAGCCCCACATCGCCCGCCTCGATCCCGCTGGCCTCCCTCAATGGGCGGCAGATGTCGATCTGATCCTCGACGCGGCCGACACCTTCGCCACCAGCTATGCGCTTTCGGATCATTGCCGGGCCACCCGGCAACCGCTGATCAGTGCGTCCGTGACCGGCAGACAAGGCTATGTCGGCGGGTTTTGTGGTGGCGCACCCAGCCTGCGCGCCGTGTTTCCCGATCTGCCCGAGAGCCTTGGGGCTTGCGCGGAAACCGGTGTGCTCGGGCCGGTTGTCGCATGCCTCGCAGCGCTTCAAGCTCAGATGGCCCTCGCCGTGCTGTTGCAGCATCGGCTCTCACCGCTCGGCCAAGTGCTCTCACTTGATCTGGCGACATGGCGGCTTGGTGGTTTTCGCTTTGACAACGCCCCCGAACCCACCAATCCCTCCCCCGCCATTCTCTCTCCGGCCCAGATTAACGAGACAGACCTTGTGATCGACCTGCGTAACACGCCTACCCCCGCCCCACATCCCACGCCGGGGCAACGCGTGGTTTTCACCTGCACCTCCGGTCTCCGCGCCTGGCGCGCGGCAAGGGCCTTTGCGGCACAGGGACATACGGATGTGGCCATCGTCGGAGCAGGTGCATGACTGCCCCCGTCCTGATGATCGGAGGCCTCGATTCAAGCGGCGGCGCCGGGGTGTTGCGCGATTGTGCCGTGGCGGAGGCCTTCGGCGTTCCGGCCCGTGTGGCCGTCACCGCCGTCACGGCACAAAGCGATCAGGCGGTGAGCGCCGTCCATCCGGTGCCCCCTGACACGATCCGGGCACAGATCGCCATCGCCGGTCAGGTGGGCGCGGTCAAGATCGGCATGCTCGGAACGGCGGAAACCGTCCGCGCCGTTGCGGAGCTTTTGCCTCCCGTTCCCTGTGTCGTCGACCCCGTTCTGATGACGAGCTCCGGGCATATGTTGCTAGATGAAACCGGGATCGCGGCGCTCATTGCGGATCTTTTGCCGAAAACCGACCTCCTGACCCCGAACCTGCCGGAGCTTTCCGCACTTGCGCGGGCGCTTGGGCTCGCCCCCGACGACCGGGAGGGCTGCGTCGCGAAACTGTTGAAATTGGGCTGTGGCGCCGTGTTGGTCAAAGGCGGCCATGACAACGGACCACAGAGCGTCGACCGTCTCTATCGCGGCACCAGGCCTGCGTTGGATTTCACGGCCCGACGCACCGATACAACGCTTCGCGGCACGGGATGCCGGCTGGCCAGTGCGATCACAGTTCACCTTGCGAATCGTGACGGCGCAGGCCCTGACGCGCTCGTGTCTGCGATTGAGGTCGCGAAAAAACACGTCCTCCACGCCTTGAAAGCTGCCACGATTGCAGCCTGAGAAGCCGGGTTGCCGGCAGGGCTGCTTGAAGCACACCGACCGCGTTCTGGCTCGGCCTTCCGGCAGGACCATCCGAACCGGCTATCTCAACCCGGAAACCACATATGGAACATGCGTAGGATTTCACCGCAAAGACCTTCAAACCCCATAAAAAGCACTCTGGGCGCGGAAGGCGCACTTTCCACTTCGCAGCAAGTCTCCGGCGCTTGACAGTCCGGCACTCTGGCGCAGGATGAAAGCAGCCACATCTCATCGGACACAGACCACTCTGCGGATCGAACCGCCCCGGGTCGCCCCGGAGTTGAGCCGAGAACAGCGGCAGGGGGGGAGCGGCAGAAATGCGGCTTTCGCGACGCTCTTTCTTGTGTCCGGAACATTTTGCTTGGGATCTCACATGCGCATCGCCCTGCTTCAGCCCTCCCCCTCTGCCGCCGATCTCGCGTCCCTGCACATCTCTCTTCTGGAGGCCCGCCGAGATGACGCCGATGTGCTGATCGTTCCGGAACTTCTTGTCCCGGGCTACAACCACCCCCGGAAGCATCGCCGCGAAGCCGAGCCATTGGACGGCATCTGGATGCAGGCGCTGCGGGCCATGGTCGCGAAGGTCGGCTGCGCTTTGGTCATCGGATGGGCCGAGCGCGACGGGGACAAGGTCTATAATGCGGCGAGCTGTGTGGATCGGGACGGAACGCTTCTGGCGCATTACCGCAAGGTCCAGCTTTTCGGCGAGATGGAACATGCGAGCTTTACCCCCGGCACCGAACTTGCCCCGCCCTTCGATCTCTGCGGGCGCAGATGCGGCCTGCTGATCTGTTACGACATCGAGTTTCCCGGCCACACCGCCACCCTCGCCCACGCCGGGGCCGAGGTGATCTTCGTCCCGACCGCAAACCCCGAAGGCTACGAACATGTGCAGGAGGTGCTGGTGCCCGCCCGCGCCCATGAGCTCGGCGGTTTCGTCGCCTATGCCAATTATTGCGGCACGGACAACGGGCTGACGTTCGGCGGCGGCTCCACCGTCGCGGGGCCGGACGGACGGGCACTTGCGCGGGCCGGCACTTCGGAAAGTCTGCTGATCGTCGATCTGCCGGAACTGTCCGACTATCCTCCCGAAACGCTTTCCGGCAAGGGGACTGATTTTCGCGCCGCCCCCATCGCGGAGGACACATACACCCCGGCAAAATGATCGCAGAAAAAAGAGACGCTTTCCCCGAACAAAGGGGACCTCCGGGAAAAGCGCCTCTGGGCAGACCGGGAAGAGGTCTCCGGTCTATGCGGTCACGGCCTCCTCCCGACGCCGCCGGTTGTAGCGCACCGAGGACACCAGCGAGAGTGCGATGAACGCCGCGCCGATCAGCCCGGTGATCACCTCCGGGATATGCACGAGGCTCTGCGCGAACATCACGCAGGACAGCACGAGGATCGAATAGAAAGCGCCGTGTTCGAGATAGCGGAATTCGGTGAGGGTCTGCTTTTCCACCAGCATGATGGTCATGGAGCGCACATACATCGCCCCGATGCCGAGACCGATGGCGATCAGAAACAGGTTCTGCGTGAGGGCAAAGGCCCCGATGACCCCGTCGAAGCTGAAGGAGGCATCGAGCACTTCGAGGTAGAGGAAGGCACCCAGACCGCCTTTCGCCAGAGAGGCGCCGCTGTCGAGCACATGACCGAGGGTTTCGACGGCGATGAAGGTGACGAGCCCGGCCACGGCGGCAAACAGGAAGGTGCCGCGTTGCGAGGCGTCGATCAGGCCGGAGAAGACCAGCACGATCAAAAGCACCAACCCGATGGCCATGCCGCGCACGGAGGCCCATTTGCGCAACAGATCCTCCAGAGGCCGCAGCCAGTCGACCTCCTTTTCCGGGTCAATGAAGTAATTCAGCGCCACCATCATCAGAAACGTGCCCCCGAAGGCCGAAATCGACAGATGCGCTTCGCCGATCAGCCGCGCATATTCGGTCGGTTCGCGCGCCGCGAGACGCAGTGCCTCGATCGGGCCGATGTGGGCGGCGACGGAGACGACGGCCAGCGGAAAGACGATGCGCATGCCGAAGACCGCGATCAGGATGCCCCAGGTCAGAAACCGCCGTCGCCAGGTTTCGTCCATATCCTTGAGCTTGCTGGCGTTGACGATGGCATTGTCGAAACTCAGCGAGATTTCCAATACCGAGAGGATCACCCCGATCAGCGCAAAGGTGACCATGCCGGACAGATGCCCGGTATAGGCCCAGCCGAGCCAGAAACAGAGCGCAATCCCCAGACCGGTGACTGCGAAACTCCAGTGAAAATATTTCCATACGGACGAGGACATGGGCCCCGGCCTCCCTGTGTTGCCCTGCTCGGAGGGGATTAGAGATTATGCGCGAAGTGGAAGCTGTCGGCGTAGATGTGGTTGACGCTCGCCCCGGCTTCAAGGAAGCGCCCGCGCGCCTCCGCGATCATCGCGGGCGAGCCGCAGAGATAGATCGCATGATCCGAAAGATCCGGCAGATCGGCCAGAACGGCGTCCTGCACATGACCCGAGCGATGTGGGCTTCCGGGCGCACGCGACAACACCGGCACGAAGGTGAAATCGTCAAACGCCGCTCCGAGCGCCGCGATCTCTTCGGCCAGATAAAGCTCGCTTTCCGTGCGCATCCCCCAGTACAGCGCCACCGGCGGTCCGTCGGGCTCCTCCTTGAGCGCCGCAAGCATGGCACGCAGCGGCGCGATTCCGGTGCCCGTCGCGACCAGCAGAAGCGGCCGAAAATCCTCCGGGTGCAGACGAAAGAGTCCATGCGGCCCGTGCAGGCGCAGTGTCTCGCCTGCTTCGATCCCGGACAGTACGCCCGCAGTGAACATGCCCCCCGGGATCACCCGGATATGCAGGTCGATCTCGCCTTCGGACGGCGCGGACGCAATGGAAAACGACCGTGTCGCACCGCTTTCGGTCACCACATTGATATATTGCCCAGGCTGAAAGTCAGGCATCTCGCCTTCGGGCCGCAGCCTGAGCCGCAGGATATCCGGGCAGACCGGCGTGAGCGACACCACCTCGGCTTCGATCTCGACCGGCACCGGCCGATCCGAAGGCATCAGCTCCGCCGCAACCCGCAGGTTCATCCGGGCACGCGCCTGACAGGCCAGAGCAAAGCCACAGCCGCGCTCCTCCTCGCTCAGCCCCAGGGGCTCTTCGTCATAGGCAACTTCGCCCTCGAGCAGCCGAATGCGACAGGAGCCGCAAAATCCGCTCTTGCAGTCATGCGCCAGATCGACACCAGCATTGAGCGCCGCGGCGAGAATGGTTTCATGGGACTCGACGCAGAAACTCTCTCCGCTCTCCGCCAAGGTGACCTGCGCCACGACGGCTTCGTCCCCGTCTTCGATCTTGTGAACCGCGCGAATGATCGTCATGGCCCCCTCACTTCTTGATATCGGCTGCGACCACGACCTCATGGCCTTGGGGGGCGAGTAGATCCGCCAGCGCCTGAAGCGCCGCGACACCCGCCGCCGTGTCCTGTTCGCCATTGCCGCCCGACAGCCCGACGCCGCCGATCACCTCGCCATCGACCACGATGGGGAAACCGCCCACGAAGACCGCGAACTTGCCCTCGAAGGACAATTGGATACCGAAGGCCTCGTTGCCTGGCAGCGCGGGGCCATTGGGCGCCTTGTTAAACAGATGGGTGGAGCGTTTGTGCGTGGCGGCGGTGAAGGCCTTGTTCCACGAAATCTGCGGCCCGGTCACCCGCGCCCCGTCCATGCGCTCGATCAGGATCGGAAACCCGCCGTCATCGGCGATGCAGATGGTCTCCAAAACACCGATTTCCCTGGATTTTTCAACAGCGGCGGCGATCATCACACGCGCCTCTTCGGATTGCAGTCTGAGAACTGTTTTCAATGGTCCATCTCTTAGGTTGTGCGTTTCTCTTTCCTCAATTTAGTATACCATATACTCAAAATTCCAAGGGCTATTTGAGAGATTTTTGCTGAATTAGCGCCTTTAAATCCAATTTATACTCCGAATGCCTATTTTTTTGGTATACCAAATATGACGACACACATTCTGAAATGCACTCACATCCGGATTTCCCATCGCCATAGGAATCGCGCGATCCCACGCTCCGAAAGCGCGGCAATGCCGGCACTCGAACCCCGCCCCCTGCACGCGACACGTCGCGAAGAGCACGCGAGAGGCTTGGCAAAGCGTAACCGGCTCTGGTATACCGAATGCAGCATCGCGACCCCCAACCGAGAGCGGCCTTCCGCCCGGCCCGAAGGATGCGCGACCGAATATGAACAGGACATAACATGGCTCTGGCAATTGGCGACGCCCACACGCCCTTGACGAAAATGGTCAAGGATGCGCTGCGCGAACGGATTCTGAATGCGGAATTCGAACCGGGAACACGGCTTGTCGAGGGCAGGATTTCCGAAGAAATGGGCGTGTCCCGGATGCCCGTGCGCGAAGCCTTGCGGGAACTGGCGGCCGAAGGTCTGGTCAAGATCATTCCCCGACGCGGCGCGACCGTTTCCATGCCGGCTGCGGATCAGAAAATGGACCTGATCGAAGTGCGTGCCACGCTTGAGGCCCTGAACGCCCGGCTTGCGGCCCGACGCAAGGACCCCGAGCGGATCGAGGAGCTGCAACGGGTTCTGGCCGCCGGGGAATCCGACATCGAGAAGAGCGATTTCAGCGAGATGCGCGCCCATAACGATGCCTTTCACACGGCTCTGGGCGAGGTCTCGGGCAATGTGACACTTCAGGATCTGATCCGCACCCTGCGCGACCAGACCGCCATGCTGTTCAAACAGGACGATCCGGTCAAGGTGCGCGAAACCTGGCGCGAGCATGCCGATATTCTCCGGGCGGTGATCGCAGGCGACGAAGAGCTCGCGGCCATTCTCGCCTCCCGGCACGTCTACAATGCGGTCGAGCCGGAACAAGCCACCGACTGAGGTAAGCCAGCCCTACAGCAGCGCCCGCATCAACAGCCCCACCGCACTGAGCGCCGACAACCCGAGAAGGACATGCCGGATCGCGCCTTTCGGCACATGCCGCGCCAGAGGGGTCGAAACGGTAAAGCCGAGCAGAAGCGCAGGGAAAAGCAAGAGACCCAGCATGAGTTGGCGCAGCTCGAACCGACCGATGGACGCCAACAGGATGAGCGACGTCGTCGCCCCGAAGAAGAAGGTGAAATTCAGCGTCGAACGCAGGGTCGCAGGCGGGGTGTTTTGCATGACGATGGCATAGGGCGGTGCGCCCGAAGAGGTGATCGTGCCCATGATGCCCGACATCACACCGGCAAAGCCCAGCGTGCGCCAGTTGGCGACGATGCGCCAGCCGCTATAGCTCAGCGCCACCCCGATCAGGATCAGCACCGCGAAGAGAATGTAGAAACTGTTGGCACTGAGCATCGCCATGATGAAGACGGCGATGAAATTGCCGATGACACGGCCGGAAATCATCGTGCCTGCGGATTTGAAGTCGATGGCGGAGCGCTCACGCAACACCACCATGACGGAGAGGCAGCCGCCGAGCACGAGCAAGGGCCCCGGCGCAAGTTCGGGAAAGAACAGCGCCGAGAGCGGCGCGGAAAACATGGCAAAGCCAAGCCCGCCCACGCCCTGAAGAATGGCGGCCACGAAGACCATGGCCACCATGCCCATAAAATGCGGCGTCAAAAGATTGCCGCCGATCAACTCGTGCACAAGCTCCATTCAGCCCCCCAGATAGACGGATTTGATCCGGCTGTAGAAGTCCATGACATTCGCCCCACCCTGCTCTTTCGCGCTCTGGTTGGAGGAATGCTTGAAGCCGCCAAAAGGGGCATTCAGCGCCACGCCCGTGGTCGGGCTGTTGACCTTGACGACACCGTGCTGGGTCTTTTGCGCAATCTTCAGAACGGAGGCCATGTCATTGGACACGACGGAAACGGCCAGCCCGTATTCGGTATCGTCGGCAATTTCGATAGCTTCATCCACATCCTCGATGGCACGCACCGCGACCACCGGGGCAAAGATTTCATCGCGCAGAAGACGGCTGTCCGTCGGCACATCGGCGATCACCGTCGGGCGCACAAAGAACCCGTTCGACAGACCGGCGGAGGCCTCCGGCAGACCGCCGGTGGTGATCCGACCGCCTTCCTGTTTGGCGATGCCGAGATAGGCATTGACCTTGTCGAGCTGCGCCTCGGTGGCGAGCGGCCCCATGGTGACCCCCGCACGCGTGCCTGCACCGATGGTGATGCCCTCCGCCGCGCCGGTAAGTTTTTCCACCAACGCGTCGTAATGGCTGCGCGCGACCAGAACCCGGCTGGTGCCGGTACAGGCCTGCCCGGTCAGCCCGAAGGCACCGCGGCGGATGATGTCGGCGGCACGGTCGAGATCGGCATCGCCGAGAACGATGGTGGCGTTCTTACCGCCCATTTCGAGCTGACAGCGCGTGTCGGTGGTCAGCGCCCGGGCGATCTGCATGCCCACGGCATAGGAGCCGGTGAAGGTCAGCGCGTCGATCCCCGGCGTCGATGTAATCGCCTTGCCGACCGTCGGCCCGCGCCCGTGGATGAGCGCCAGAAGCCCTTTCGGCAGGCCCGCATCGAGCAGCACTTCGACCAGACGTTGCCCCATGAGCGGCGTCATCTCGGAGGGCTTGAAAATCACCCCGTTGCCCGCTGCCAGCGCCGGTGCGATCTTGCGTGCAGCCATGGAAAGCGGGAAATTCCACGGCGTGATCACCGCGACAACCCCCACAGGAGAGCGCAGAGTGAGCGCGATCTGCCCCTCCGGCATCGGAAAGCTCTCGCCCTTGAGCCGCAGCGCCTCACCGGCGTAAAAACGAAAGTTCGCGGCGATCCGGCTGGTCTCGTTGCGCGCTTCGGTGAGGGTTTTACCCTCTTCGCGGGTCAACTCCGCGGCGATGGCGTCGATCCGCGAGGAAATGATGTCGGCAGCCTTGTAAAGCACGTCGGCACGCGCCTCCGGGCCCTTGGCGGCCCAGTCCGGCCAGGCGTTCGACACGGTCTCAACGGCGGCGGCCACATCCGCCTCGCCACCATCGGGAAACAGCCCGATGAGATCGGTCAGATCCGCAGGATTGCGGTTTTCGAATGTCGCGCCGGAGAGGGCGGGAACCCATTCCCCGCCAATGAAATTGAGATAAGACATGGCTGTCCCTTTGATCTTGCGTTTCTTGGCTGTCGGGCCTGTGCCCACCAGCCTCTAGCCCCAGGACACTTTCACATCCCCACGGACGAAGGTCTGGCAGGCCATGCGAAAGCCGTTGGCCACATCCTCGTCGCTCAGATGCTTGCGCTCCTTGGCCTTGATGTCGTCGGTGTGCTCCAGCCCTTCGACGATCTTGCAGCGACAGGTGCCGCAGAACCCGCCGCCGCATTTGAACGGGATACCACCCTTGTCCCTGAGCGAGGCGCGCAACAGGTTGCTGCCGCTGTCCACGGAGATGGTCTTGTTCTCGTTCGGAATGAAGGTGATGCTGATCTTTTCCATAGGCTCTTCAGGGCTTTGTGCGTTTCTCTTCAACGGTCCCGGCAAGCGGTCCCGGCGGCCTCAGACGAGGCGCAACTCGATGTCCATGCTGCCGTAATGGGTCAGCGTATTGAGCTCTTCGCGCGCCTCTTCGAGCGTCTCGAAGCTCTCGAACAGCTTGCTCGGGACCTTGTTGGTGATATGCGGCGGCGCGTCTTCGATGATGGTGATCCGGTCCACGCCATTGAGTTCGGCGATGGTAAAATTGGCGCGTTTGCGACCGTAGAAGATGTAGTCATAGGACTCGACGGAGGTGACGCCCTCGCCCATGACGGTGTGGAATTCTTCGGGTTTCGTGGTCAGGATGACGAACATGGCTGTCCCTCGTAGAAAATGGCAGATTGTGGGTCGGGAGCGGCCCGCCTCAGACAGCGGAACCGGCGCGGCGCAGGTGTCTTGCGCTCAGACGTCCTGCGTCAACTCGATGTCCTCGGACACCCAGAGCTGACAGGCCAGACGGTAGCCCTCGTCGAGCTTGTCGCCCAACTGGCGCTTTTCCTTCCAGTTCGGCGCTTCGAGATGCTCACCGCCCTTGAGGACGCGGCAGGTGCAGGTCGAACATTTCCCCATGCCGCATTTATACGCGAGATTGGGATAGGGAAATTTCTTGATCCCGGCGCGGACGACGAGATTGGTGTTGGGATCGACATCGTCGACAAACACCTCGCCGCCCTTGTGCAAAGTGACTTTCGGCATGGGGTCTTCCGATTTGGAGAGGACGGGAAGCCCGCCCTCTCGTGACAGGATCAGGCTGCCAGACCCAGCTCGGCGAGCGGGATCTCGGAACCGACGTAATCGTTGTAGAGCGAGGTGGTGTAGAGCAGACGCATCTGGGCCCCAAGCTCACAGATCTTCAGGCATTTTTGCTGAAGCTCATAGGTGCGGGCATGTTCCAGAACGATCTGGTAGCCACGTTCGCCGTGGATTTCGTCGGAGACGATGTGCAGGTCGAAGAATTCGACCTCCTCATCGGTAAAGCCGTATTTGTCGCGCAGCGTCGGGGTCTGTTTGCGATAGATCGACGGCACCTGGCTTTCGAGACCGACGACAAGACCGGCGATGGCGACGATCGGGTCTTCGCGCATCGCGGTGTTGTAGCACCAGGCTTGCAGCGCGCGGGTGGTGGCGTTGGCGTTCTCGACGTTCTTGATGCGCTCGCGGGTGGTGCCACAGGCCTCACCGAAGCGGATCAGGAGATCGGTGTGACGATCGGCGGCCAGTTCTTCTTCATACATGTTCTGCAACATGAAATCCTTGGCCTCCTCGTACTCCGCGGGCAGGCGGGCGTAGACATAGGCGAGGTAATCGGCGAAGGGGCCGACATAGTGGTAATGGTTTTCACACCAGCGCGCGAGATGTTCGCGCGACAGCTTGCCACTGGCCCAGGCCAGACTGAACGGCGATGCGTTTGCGGTATTGCCGCGAATGGCGTTTTCGAGGGCTGTGCGAAGTTCGTCAGGATTAAGGACCTTGCCCATTTCCGTCTCCGTGTTGGTTATGCGTCAGGTTTTATGTGTCTTGTCGAGACCCTGTCGGCGTCAGGGGAATGCGAGATTCTTCAGGTCTCAATTCACCATACTGTATACCAAATTATGGGTCCATATCTTATTGAAGGAAATTTTAAAAACCAAAAATCAAACTATTTTATTGTTTTTGTTGTTTAAAATATAAATCTGCAAAAATTTCAGTCAAATTATGAAATACTAAATACTAGTATTTTCCATCCACTCCTGCAAACTCAGGAAGAAAATCCAACCCCAGAATCCCAAAATGGCCTCCCAGAACAAGGACCGCACGCCCGTGACCTCCCAGACGCCGCCTCCCGCTCCCTCATCCAAGCCCATATCCTCGTCGACCAGTCTGCGCGCCCGACAAGAGGCCGTCGCCACCGGCCACCCTCTCGCCGCTCAGACCGCCATGGACATACTGGCACGCGGCGGCACGGCGGTGGACGCCGCCATCGCCGCCGACGCGATCCTCGGGGTGGTCGAACCCATGGCCACAGGGCTTGGCGGCGACAGCCTCGCCATGCTGCTGCCGCCGGGCGAGGCACCGCTCACCTATAATGGCACGGGCAAAAGCCCCCGCGCCCTGACCCCGGATCATGTGGCCGACCTGCCCGGTCGCAAAATCCCCGAACGCCATCCCTATTCCGTCACCGTGCCGGGGCTGGCGCGCGGCTGGGCCGATCTGCACGCGCGCTTCGGCCGCCTGCCCTTCGCCGATCTGCTGGCCCCGGCCGCAAAACTCGCCCGCGAAGGCTTCGAGGTCGCACCGATCTGCGCCCGCGAATGGCAGATCTTCGCCAAGGTGATCCAGAACGACCCGGCTTCCAATGCAATCTACCAAGGCGGAGCCATCCCGCAGGCCGGCGAGCGCTTCCGCAACCCCGCACTGGCCGATCTTTTGGACGCCATCGCCATGGAGGGGCCGGATGCGTTTTACAAAGGCAAGGCCGCCGAGGCGATCGAGCGCGCAGCCAAAGCGCGCGGCGCACTTCTCACTGCCGAGGACCTCGCCGCCCACGAAGGTTTTTTCGACCGCCCGGTGCGGCGGATGTTCAAAGGCATCGAAATTCTCGAATGCCCGCCCAACACCCATGGCATCGGCGTGCTGAAGGCGCTCGAACGCCTCGATGCGATGAACCTGCCGATGGACGACCCGACGAGCATGGTCGAGGTGGTAAAGGCCACTCGCGAAGGCATGAAATACGCGCGGGAGACCGTGGCGGACCCGTCGGGCAACACGGTCTGCACCGCGATTGTCGACCGCGAGGGCTTTGCCGTGACCCTGATGAGCAGCATCTTCAAACGCTTCGGCTCGGGGATTGGCGTGCCGGAACTGGGGATTTGCCTGCAAAACCGCGGCCACGGGTTTTCCGCGCCTGGTCATATCAATGGCGTGGCGGGCGACAAGCGCCCCTATCACACGGTGATCCCGGCGGCGGCGCTCAAAGACGGGCGGTTTCATGCGGTGTTCGGCGTGGTCGGCGGGCTGATGCAGCCGCAGGGCCATATCCAGATGATGGTCCGCCTCGCGGCCTGGGGACAGGATGTGCAGGAGGCAATGAATGCCCCACGCTGGCGGCTCGAAAGCGACACGCAGATCGCATTGGAAACCGGCTCCGATCCGGCTTTTGCTGAGGCGTTGAGAGCCGCCGGGTTCGAGGACGCCACAGGCGCAGGCGAATTGGGCGGGCGCAGCGATTTCGGCGGGTCGCAATGCGTCATGCGCACCGATGACGGCGGATTGATCGCCGGATCGGACCCGCGCAAGGACGGCACGAAGCTGGGTCGATAAAAAAGGGGCGCCGTGAGCGCCCCTTCCCCGTCCAGCTTTCAAACGATTTCAGTCCGTAGACACATGCCAGCAGGCGGCCCAATGCCCACCGCCGTGCCTGGCGAAAGGCGGCGCTTCGCGCTGGCAATGGCCGCCCGACTTGTCGCAGCAATCGCGGTAGCGGCAGCCCGGCCCCGCAAGGTTCAGCTCAGGCGGACGATGGGCTTCGGGCGCACAATCGCCATTGCGGCGCAGCGCCGGATCGGGTTCAGGCACAGCAGACAACAGCACCTTGGTATAGGGATGCTCCGGTGCCTCGTAGATCGCATCCCGATCCGCCATCTCCACCATGTGACCGCGATGCAGGATCGCGATGTCATGGGAAATATGGCGCACGACGGAAAGATCGTGAGCGATGAACACATAGGTCAGCCCCAGCTCCTGTTGCAGGTCCTGCATCAGGTTCACCACCTGCGCCCGGACCGACACATCGAGCGCCGAAACCGGCTCGTCGGCAATGATCAGCCGCGGCTTGAGCGCCAGCGCCCGGGCGATACCGATCCTCTGGCGCTGCCCGCCGGAAAAGCCATGCGGGAAACGATCCAGCGCATCGAGCGGCAGATTGACCAGACGCATCAGCTCGCCGACCTGATCGCGTGCCTCCTCGATGGAGGACACGATCCCATGCACCAAAAGCGGCTCGGCAATGAGTTCGAGCACCTTCATACGCGGGTTGAGGCTTGTGTAAGGGTCCTGAAAGATCAGTTGAATGTCGCGGGTGAGACGACGCAGCGCCTCACCCTTGACGTTGGAAATATCCTTGCCGTCGAAAATCACCCGCCCGTCGGAGATCGGCAGACGCCGCAGGATGGCCCGACCGAGGGTCGATTTGCCGGAACCGGATTCGCCGACGAGGCCAAGCGTCTTGCCGCGCGCCAGATCGAAGGTGATGTTCTCCAGCGCCTGGATCTTCTTCGGCGGGCCGAAGGGGCGTTCGCGTTCGCCATCGAAGGTGACGCCAAGCCCACGTACCGAGAGGATCGGCATTTCGGGGGCGACGGGATGATCCGTCGCGAAACGATTGGACTGATCGGTCATCGCGCCTACACCTCCGCCTGCCTGTCAACCGGCTCAGCCCAGGCCGCCACGGAAGGCGTCCAGCAGGTGACCGTGCCACCTTCCGGCGTCGCCTGGCGCGCGGGTTTTTCGTCGCATTGTCGGGAAGCGACCGGGCAACGCGACTGGAAGGCACAGCCCTTGGGCGGATGCAACAGGCTGGGCGGCGCACCGTCAATAGATACCAGCCGCGCGCGCCGATCATCGAGCCGCGGCGTCGAACGGATCAGCCCTTGGGTATAGGGATGCTCGGCATGAGCGAACACGGTTTCCGCCGCCCCCGCCTCGACAATAGAGCCTGCGTACATCACCGCGACCTTTTCGCAAAGCCCGGCGACGATACCGAGATCATGGGTGATCAGCACGATGGAGAGCCCCATGGATTTTTGCAGATCGGCCAGAAGGTCGAGCACCTGCGCCTGAATCGTGACGTCAAGCGCCGTGGTCGGCTCATCCGCAATCAGAAGCTCCGGCTCGCAGGCGATGGCGAGCGCGATCATCACGCGCTGGCGCATGCCGCCGGAAAACTCATGCGGATATTGCCCCATGCGCCGTTTGGGTTCGGTGATGCCCACGGCGTCGAGCAAGTCGACCCCACGCGCAAAGGCCTTGTCCTTCGAGAGTCCCATATGACGGCGCAGCACCTCGACGAGATGCGCGCCGATGGTCATCAGCGGGTTGAGCGAGGTCATCGGGTCCTGAAACACCATGGAGACGGATTTGCCCCGCAGCTTGCCCGCGGCCTTCTGCCCCTCGCGTGTCAAAAGCGATTGCCCCTTCCACAGGATGTCACCCGAGGAAATCCGCCCCGGCAGGCCAATGAGCCCCATGATCGCCTGTGCGGTCACACTCTTGCCGGAGCCGCTTTCGCCCACGAGCGCCATGGTTTCGCCCGGCAGGACGGAAAAAGAGACTCCGCGAAGCCCCTGAACGAGCCCCGCCATGGTGTCGAACTCCACGCAAAGATCGCGGACTTCAAGGATCGGTGTCGGTTGTGCGTTTGCCATTGTTCTGTTCCTTGTCGTCCCATCAGGCCTTCGTGCGGCGCATCTTGGCGGCGCGGCCCCGGGCGTAGCGTTTTTCGCGTTCGGCGGGTTCGGTGGTGACACGCAGCCAGTTGGCGAAAAGATTGATCGAGAGCACCGTCATCGCGATGGCGAGCCCCGGGAAGGTGATCGGCCACCAGGCGATCATCATGTAATTCTTGCCGCCCGCCACATCGAGGCCCCAGCTCGTCGCCGGAGGTTGCACCCCGAGGCCCAGAAACGACAGCGCCGCTTCGGCGAGAATGATGTTGGTGAATTCGAGAATGCCCAGTGTCAGAAGCGGCGCGATCAGGTTCGGCAGGATGTGCTTGATGATGATCCGCGAGCTTTTGCAGCCGACCACCTCGGCCGCCTCGATGAAGGGCGTCTGGCGCAAGGACATGACGATGCCGCGCACCACGCGGGTGTAGATCATCCAGTTCGAGAAGGCCAGAACGACGATGATCGTCGTGGTCGACGGCCCGATCACCGCCACCAGCAGAAGCGTGAGCAGAAGGCCCGGAAAAGCCACCTGCACATCGACAATGCGCATGATGACGGCATCGGTCAGACCGCCCTTGTAGCCCGCAATCAGCCCGGCCATGACGCCGAAACTGCCCGCAAGCGCCACGACGGAGACAGACACCAGAAGCGAAGAACGCGCACCGTAAAGAAGCCGCGAAAGGATGTCCCGCCCCAGCATATCGGTGCCCAGAAGATAGCCGGGCACGCTGCCCTCCATCCAGACCGGCGGTTTGAGCCGCGCCATGACGGATTGCGCCGCCGGGTCATGCGGTGCGATCAGCGGCGCGAAGAGCGCCACCAGAACCAGAAGGACGAGAAAGGCGAAGCCTGCGAACCCGGCCTTGTCACGCCACAATTCGGAGAGAAAGCGCCCGACGGGAGCGAGGGACATGAGCAAGCCTTGTTTCAGGGTCGTTTCAGGAAGCGAAGAGGTTGAAGTGATGGTCATGGCTCAGGCGTCCTTGATCCGCGGGTCGATCAGCTTGAACAGCACATCGAGCAGGATGTTGACGAGGACGATGCCCACCGCCACGACGAACACGATGGCCTGAAGCAGGAAGAGATCGCTCTGCCCGATGGCTTTCATCGCGGTAAAGCCCAGTCCCGGCCAGGCGAAGACCGTCTCAACGACAACCGTGTAGCCTGCCCAGGCGCTGATCACCTCCCAGCCCGCAAGGGTCAGGACAGGCACCAGCGCGTTGCGCATGGCATGTTGGAACAGCACCCGCACAAAGGGCAGCCCGCGCGCTTTCGCGGTACGCACATATTGCTGGTTCAGCTCGTTGATCACCGAGGAGCGCACCAGCATCATGATCCGCGCCATGGCCGGCACAGCGAGCGTCAAGGCCGGCAGGATCAGATGTGCCAGCGTGCCAGTCCCCGAGGTCGGCACCCAGCCGAGCCCCACGGCAAAGATCATGATCAGCAGAAGCCCCAGCCAGAATTGCGGGATCGACAACCCGGTCAGGCTCAGCCCGACGATCAGCCGGTCGAACAGCCCGTCGGGCCGGATCGCTGCCACCGCACCGAGAGGAATACCGATCACGATGGCCAGGAACATCCCCGCCCCGATCAGCTCCAGAGTCTTCGGCAATTTGCCCAGCACTACGTCGAGCGCCGGTTTGCGTTGCCAGATACTTTCGCCGAAATCGAACCGCATGAGATCGCCGAGAAAGGCAAAAAATTGCTGGCCCAGCGGCTTGTCCAGCCCGAATTGCGCCTCAAACGCCGCGCGCTGCGCGTCGCTGGCCGAGAGCGGCAACATCACCTTGGCCGGGTCGCCAATCAGCCGGGTTGCAACAAACACCACAATCGTTACGCCAAGCACCACAAGAAGGCCCTGAACAGCTCTTCTCAAAATGAACGTCCCCATAAGTCCGCTCCATATCGTCTGAATTACGTGGGACAGAGCGGACCAGCCGCTCTGCCTGCGAGAAACATGCGTCCTGAGATCAGCAGTGATCACTCTGAGACGGACATTTCCTTGACGAGAAGTTTCGCGTCGATGCGCGGGGTCCATTCCAACCGTTCGCTCAGCCCGTAGATGTCTTCCTGATTGAGCAACGGCGCGAGATAGTCGAGCTCGAAGGCTTTCTGTGTGATCTCGGCATAGAGCGCCTTGCGGGCCTCGACATCGGTTTCGGTGCGTGCCGCCTGAATTTTCGCAGCCATCTCCTCGTCGACATTGGAGGCGTAGCTGGCGTTATACTCAAGCCCGGCGGTCAGCGGACGATCGGCATCCAGAAGCTCGTCGGAGTTGGTCACGAAAATCGCGTCCGGGCGATGTTCCTTGTCGAAGAGCTGGTTGAGATATTCGCCGAATTCCTCGATATGGATGTCCACATCCAGCCCGATTTCCGACCAATAGGCCCCCACGGCTTCGATCAGTTCGCGATCCTTGAGCCAGCGCCCGGATTCCCCCACCAAAGTGATGGTCTTGCCGGTCGCCCCCGCCTCTTCGATCAGCGCCCTGGCGGCCTCCGGATCGTAAGCATATTGCGGCAGGCTTTCATTGAAGCCAAAGCTCTTCGGGTTGACGAGCTGGCCATGGACCGGGATCGCATTGCCGACGAACAGGCTTTCGGCCAGCGCACTACGGTCGATCGCGAGGTTGAGCGCACGGCGGACCTTCGGATCTTCCATCACCGGGTTCGCGGTCGACAGGATCAGCGTCGAGGTCTCCAGCCCCTGCGTGGTGATCGCTTTCGGCACGGCGGCGGCGAATTCCGGGTAGAGGTTGCGGATCAGGTCCAACTCCCCCGCCATCAGCCCCGACAGGCGCGTGCCCGCCTCGCCGATGAAACGATAGGTGACATCGTCGATCTCCGGCGCCTCGCCCCAGTAGCTGTCGTTGCGCACAAGCGTGATGCCTTCGCCCGGTGCCCATTCGGAGAGCATGTAAGGACCGGTGCCCGCCGGTGCACGACCGAATTGTTCATCCGCCGCATAGGTCGTCGGCACCATTTTCATCCAGTACATCCGCGCTGGCAGAACCGGATCGGGACCGCTGGTCTTGATGTGAACCGTCAGATCGTCGACTACTTCGGCCCCTTCGATCGTGCCGAAATAGGCCATCTGTTCCGAGTTATAGGCCGGGTCGATGATCCGGGTGACCGAGGCCACAACGCTGGCCGCATCGAAGGGCTCGCCATTGGTGAAGGTCACACCGGGTTTCAGCTTGAATTCCCAGGTCAGATCGTCGATCTGGCTCGGCATCTCCGCGGCAAGCCCGGGCACGAGCGTGCCATCCGTCGTGCGCTCCAGAAGCGTTTCGAAGATATTGTCGGTCACCGCCCGTTCGGCCCCGTCGTCACGCTGTTGCGGGTCGAGGGTGGTTGGCTCGGATCCGATCGCGATCGTAACACCTGCGGCATGAAGCGGCAGAGCGGTGCCCAGCAAAAGCGCAGAGACGAGCGCGCGCGATAACGCGGCACGAAGTGCAGTACGATAAGGTGCGTTCATTTGTTTTCCCGTTGGCTAGGAGGTCTGTCCCGATTTTTCGGGTTCTTCTGTTGAGCGCCGACATTCCCTGACATCAGCCTAGGGAGCGGTCGGAATCCCTGTCAACGGCTTCGAGAGCATAATGCGGCCATCCGGGCGACGCGTCGCAAAACAATAGGGTGACGCACAATAATTAAGCGGATTTCGCCCACTATTTATGCGAATTCTTGGGCAATGCCGTCCATTTGGTATTCCAAAATGGTCAAGACCTCACATGACCTTAGAGTCAGCCACTCCATGAAACACAGACAAGAATCGCTTTTCAAAACGTCACAACAGGCAGTTACGACCATATAAATTGCATATTTTTCGAAAAAATCGCATCTCCCGTCCCGCATCGCCGAACGCGGTGGGAATGGCTTGTAGGAATTTTTAGTATACCATATACAGATTACGAGTTGAGACATTCCCAAACTCATACTCAAAGTCACGCCGCGCAGGTTCGGAGGTGACCGAGCTGGCGCATCGACCTCAGGTCGGCCCCGCTCGTCTCCCCACCCGCGCGGCGTGCGCATGGAACGGAACGCATGACCGACACATTGAAACGCACCCTGATCGTCACCGGCGCCGCCAGCGGCATCGGCGCCGCCATCGCCCGCAAATGCGCGGGCCCCGACACCCGGCTTTTGCTGCACACCGGCAAGAATGCAGACACGCTTGCCGCCGTGGCCCAAGACTGCATCGCCGCCGGATCGCAGGTGATCACCGTACTCGGCAACCTTGCCGATCCGGCACTCCCCGCCCAGCTCGTCAGCCGCGCCCGCACCGCATTCGGAACGGTCGACCAGATCGTCAGCAACGCGGGCAAGGCCTCGAAAGCGCCCTTCGGCCAGTTCAGCCATGACGATCTCATACGCGATTTCGCCATGATGCCGGGCGCCTTCGCCGGGCTCGTCACGGCGGCCTTGCCGGATCTCGAAACCTCGCCCTGGGGTCGGGTCGTGGCGATCAGCTCCTTCGTCGCCCATGTCCACGGTAAGGCGGGCACCAGCTTTCCGACCACCTCGGCAGCCAAAGCCGCGATCGAGGCACTGGTCGAAGCTCTCGCCCTGCAACTCGCCCCGATGGGCACGACCGTCAATTCCGTGGTCCCCGGTTTCACCCGCAAACAGGGCGGCGGACATCTGGCCGTCACCACGGACACGCTGTCCGCCGCCATGGCCGCCACGCCCACGGGCCGCCTGACCGAACCCGATGACATTGCCGCCACCGTGGCGTTCCTTCTGTCGCAAGAGGCAGGCCAGATCACCGGCACGACCGTCCATGTCGACGGCGGACTAACACTGGGGTAAGCCATGACCGACCTGACGCTCTATCTGCAACTCGGCGCGGTGCTGATCGCGACCGGTTTCGTCGCCGGGATCATCGCCGGACTTCTGGGCCTCGGCGGCGGCATCGTCCTCGTCCCCGCCTTCTATTTTCTGTTTTCCGCCATGGGCTATGAAAGCGCCCATCTGATGCAGGTCTGTGTCGCCACCTCTCTGGCCACCATCGTCGTGACCTCGCTGCGCTCCGTGCAATCGCATCGCAAACGCGACACGGTCGACATGGACATCCTGAGGACATGGGCGCCGGGCATCGTGCTTGGGGCGGTGATCGGGACACTGGTGGCCACGCGCCTGTCCTCCCATGTCCTTCTGGCCATTTTTGGCATGTTGGGCATGCTGGTCTCCGCCCAGATGGCCTTTGGCGGACCAAAGGAGGCCACCGAAGACCATCGCCTGCCCGGTGAACCGCTGCGCTCCGCGCTCAGTTCCGGCATCGGCTTTCTGTCGGTGCTGATGGGGATCGGAGGCGGCTCTTTCGGCGTGCCGGTCCTGACCCTCTCCGGCCTGTCGATGCACCGCGCCGTGGGCACGGCCGCCGGGTTCGGCCTTTTAATCGCCCTCCCTTCGACCATCAGCTTCGCGCTGCATGGCTGGGAACTGACCGACAAACCGCCCTTTTCCCTCGGGCTAATCAACCTCCCGGCCTTTGCCGCCACCATCGCAATGACCCTGATCTCCACACCTCTGGGCGTCGCGCTCGCCCATAAGCTGCCCGCGAAAAAGCTCAAGCGGCTCTTCGCGGTCTTCCTGTTCCTCACCGCTGCGCGGATGTTGATGAAAGCCTTCGGGAGCTGACCCCAAGGGATCGGGCGTCACGCGATGCTGAGGCCCGATCCGCCCAACAGCCGCCGCACCGAGCCGACGGCAGAGCGCGGCGTATAAGCCCCACTCACCCCGCCAAGAGATTGGGACGACACGCGAATATCCCATTCGAGCCCCTGCCCTTCGACATGGATCAGATGTTCCATCGTCGCCTTGCCCGGCTCCGCGACCACACGGCTCTGCGTCCGGTCGAACCCGATCCCGGCCAGCGCGATGGCGGCATGGACATTGACGTTGCGGGGGAATTGCAGGCAGGCCTCGCGCGCCGTTCCCTCGAACAGCGGACCCGCCGCATCCTCGGCAAGCCCGAGGCTCGGCCCGCTCTTGACCGTGGTGATCGTCACACGTTCGATCACATCGCGCCCGTCCGCCAGACCGTCGAGCGCCATGACCGCACCATGCGGCACGAAAAACCGCGTCCCCGCCGCCGCACAGGCTGCGCGCACCGCATGCTCCGTTTCCGGGCGCGACAACGCAGTGCAACTGAAGGCGCAGAGATCGCTGTTGGCGAGGAGCGCCGCACCGTGCGCATGGATCACCTCCGGCACCGCCGCTTCGATCACCAGATCGACCTCACAGCTCAGAGCTTCCGCCATCTCGGTCAGGATCAACGCCTCCGGCACCCCTTCCGGTTTGCGGCGACCGGCCAGCATATAGACCAGCTCGACGCCTTCCATCTCCGCCAGCGCATCGTGAATGGCGACACCGATCTTGCCGGCCCCGAGGATGCCGATCTTGCGCGAAATAGAGGTCATGAGGAGCGGCCTTCTTATCAGGTTTCAAAGTCGTGAGAATTGACCATAAATCCTCATTTTCGTCAATGAATACAGCATGTTTTGAGATTTATTTTCAGCACAAACACAAGGCGAAACCCGGCTCTTTTGCCACGAATTTGTGCGCCCCGCCCGGATGCCTCGAAACTCACCCCGCAAGTGCCACAGGTCCCTGTTCCGCATAGAGATCGCCCGGCCCCGGATTGGCCGGATCGGAACCGCCGCCGAGATGCGCAACGATGCCCCAGACCGCGTTCAGCCCGGTCTGAACCGCCCCCTCGACCCAGGCCGGGGTCCAGCTCACACTGTCGCCGGCAAGGAAAATTCCGCGCTGTTCCGCGGGCATGTCACCCTGCATGAAATGGCTGTAAACCCGGTGGTTGTAGCGGTAATGGCCCGGCAACGCCCCCTTGAAGGCACCGAGGAAATTCTCGTCCGCCTCCCAGCTGATGCATTTCGGCACGCCCCGGATATGGCTTGCAATATCGACCTCCGGGTAGATTTTCCCCAAGGCTTTCAAAGCCAGATCCACACGCTTCTCATCGCTCAGCGGCAGCAGCTTGAGCGCATCCGTCATCCAGGCATACGAGAGGCAGATCACCCCCGGCTGATCCGGGCCGTTATCGAAGAAATAGGTGCCCCGGGTGATCCGGTCGGTCAGTGTCATGGACATGACGGGCCGCCCGGTCTTCGGATCCACGTCATTCCAGAACGGCCGATCCACCATGACGAATGTTTTGGCCGCCTGCATGTAACGCGTCCGGTCGAGCGCCATCCAGAGCGGCTGGGCAAAAAGCTCCTCATCCACCTCGATCGCCGTGGTCAGGAGGTGGCTCTGACAGGTCACGAGCACCGCTTCATACGCCGCCTCATTGCCCCATTGATCCGTGACCAGAAGCGGGCCATTCCGATTGGAACGGGAAATCTTCATGACTCTTGAACGGGTTGCGCCGCCATGCAGAGAGGCGAGCGAGGTGCCTTCCGGCCAAGATGCGCAAGGCGGCGCGGCGTGCCACAGACGGCGCAAGACGCTTTCGACCCCGCCGACGACATAGCGCTGATCGTCGTCAAATCCGAGCAGGTTCACCCGCAGGATTTCCAGCATCGAGTTCGGGAAATCGGAATCCCAGCCGCCGGTGCCGAAGCCCACCTGGCCGAACACTTCGCGATGTCGGAAGCTGAGGGACTGGAACGCGTCGGAACTCGTGACGAAATCGTAGAAGGTGCGTTCGTCCCAGGCCGCGACGAGGGGATTCCACAGGGATTTGACCCGCGCGGCATCCTTGGCGCGGATGGCATTCTGCAATTCGGTGAAGGCCGCTCCCCCGTCGAGCGCCTGCGCATAGGCCGTCGCAATCTCCTGATAAAGGGCGGGTAACTCCTTCAAGTCACGGGCAAAAACCGTTTCCCCCTCAAGGTCGATCACGGTCGAACCGGCGGCACTGGTCAAAGGGTTCGGGAAGGGTTTCGTCGTGAGCCCCATGAGATCGAGATAATGGTAGAACCCCGCCGAGGAGGCGGGAAAGCGCATGCCGCCCATCTCGGCAATCACAGGCGGAGAGCCTTCGAACCCCGTGCCGTCGAAACTCTCGGATCGCAGCCGTCCTCCGAAACGCGACGCCTCGTAAATCACGGGCTTCAAACCGATTTTCATCAATTCATAAGCCGCGATCACGCCCGAGGCCCCGGCCCCGATCACCGCCACCTCGGTGCCCAGAACGTCCTTCGGCACAGCGCCCAACCCCGCCGGATGGGCGAGCCAGTCGTCATGGGCAAAGGTGAAATCGGGCCCGAAGGCGGTCAGCGGCGGCAGGGTCATGGCAGGATCTTTCCGGTCAAAACGAAGGGGCGGCAAAACGTCGGATTGGCGTCGGATTTATGTCGGACCTCTGAGGGCGACACCACGCCCGAAGCGCGCGGGAGAGAACGGCGCGGAATCGCGGCGCGGAGGACGTCCGGCGATCAGATCGGCAACGATCTCCGCCGTGGCCGGGGCCGAGGCGAGGCCGACGTGACCGTGCCCGAAGGCATGGATCACCTCCGGCACCGCCGAGGCCCTGCCGATCACCGGCTTGCCATCGGGCATGGACGGACGACACCCCATCCAGCGTTTCAGATCATGCGACCGACCGGCCAGTGCCGGATAACTGCGCTTCAGATGCGACAGCAAAACTTCCGCCCGCGCCCAGTTCGGCGGCGCATCCGGGACGGCGATTTCCACCTGCCCGGCGGCGCGCAGCCCTCCGCGCGTGGTGACATTGGCCATTTTGCCGTCCTGCGGCATCACCGGCACATCGAGGCGAAACGGCGCATCGGCGATCTCCACATGATAGCCCCGCTCGGCGGCCAGCGGCAGACGATCCCCCGCCTCGGTCGCAAAAGGCGCTGAGGCGATCCCGGCGGCGATCACCGCCCGGTCACAGAGCAGATCTCCACCCGCGCAGCGCAGCCCCCGCAATTGACCGCCCGAAAGATGGAGCCCCAGAACCCGGTCCTGCCGCAGCTCCGCACCCGAGACGGTGAGATAACGCGCCAGACCGGCGACATAGCCGCCGGGGTCGACGCAATGCGCGCCCTCGGAGATCAGGATACCGAAACCGTAGTCAGACGAAAGATCGGGAGCCAGAGCGCGCAGCCGCGCAGCGGTGCAGTCCTCCATGACAACGCCACATTCGGCCCGGATCTGCCACCCCGAACATTCGGCCTGCCATGCCGCGCGATCCCGGAAAGCGTAGAGCAAACCGGTCTGGCGGATCAGATCAGACTGCCCCGTGCGGGCCGCGAGTTCCGCGTGGCGCGCCGGAGCGTCCCGCAGCAACAGGTTGAGATCCCCGGCGATGCGGGCGACATTACCCGGGCGGTTCCCGGCACGCAGGAACGCCCAAAGCCAAGGCAGCAGTCCCGGCAGATCGCGCAGCCGGACGGAAAGCGCCCCGGTCGGATCGAGCAGCATTTTCGGCACCTGCCGCCATAGCCCCGGAGCCGACATCGGCAGAACAGAGGCCGGACTGATGAACGCGCCATTGCCATAGCTCGCGGCCTGCGCGCCCCCGGGCGCAGCGGGATCGACCACAGTCACCCTGTGACCTTCGGACAGGAGCCGTTCGGCCACACAAAGCCCGACAATGCCCGCGCCGATCACGGCGATATGTCTGGAATGAAAATTGCTCATGCTCGGCCAATCCCGCAGAGGCAGCTTTGCAGGCCACCTGTGAGGGAGGACGTCGTGACCCTTGTTTCGGATGTGTTTGAAACAGTTTGCCAGAGGGTGCGAAAAAAGGAAGGATGCAAAAAACCATTCCGACATGAGTTTTACTCATGAGAAAGACCGGTCCCCGATGCGCCGTTTCATCCCCTCCCTCGCCGCGCTCGAATGTTTCGAAGCCGCCGCGCGGCATCGCAGCTTCACCCATGCCGCGCAGGATCTCGGCATCACGCAAAGCGGGGTCAGCCGACAGATCGCCGCGCTGGAACAATTCCTCGGCCTCAAACTGTTTCAGCGCATCGGCTCGCGCCTCGTCCTGACCGAGGTGGGAGAGGCCTATCTGAGGGACACGCATCGCCTGCTGTCCGATCTGGAAAACTCGGCGATCGACGCGGTGCGCGGGCAGAGCCTGAGCGGGGTCTTCACCCTCGCGGCGCCCACCGGCTTTGCCACCCATTGGCTGATCCCGCGCCTCGCCCGGTTGCGGGCGGCGCAGCCGGAACTGTTGATCGAGATTCGCATGCAGGATGACAAGGTGCCACCGCAGGAGAGCCGCGCCGATCTGATTGTCCGGCGAGGTGGCGGCGCATGGGCCGGGGTTCGGGCGGAGCCGCTTACCCCCGAAGAGCTGACCGTGATCGCCGCGCCAGACCTGCCCGGACTGCAAATGCCGCTCGACATCCTGGATTTCGACCGACTGCCATCGTTGCAAAACGCCAAACGCCCGGACCTCTGGCTGACATGGCTGCGCGGCACGGCGGTGGCGTACAAGGGGGCGATCCTGGGGCCACGGTTCGACAGCAGCGCGGCGCTGATCGCAGGTGCGCGCCACGGGCTCGGGCTGGCGCTGGTGCCCCGCATGTATGTCGCGCGGGAGATCGGAGACGGGCACCTCATGGAGCCGTTTGCGGGCAAGACCCACAGCGCCGAGAGTTTCTGGGCACTGCGCCCGGAACACCTGCCGCCGCATCCGCGAAGCGCACAGGTCCTGGCCTGGCTCAAGAGGGAAATGAAAGCCGCATGAGGCGGCACGGCACACCGCCGAGACCCGACGACGGTCGGGCGTTTCACCTCCGCCCGGACGGGCGAAGGCGGGAGATGTCGTCATGCCACAGAGAATAACTCAGAGAATGCCGGTCTCCTTCGCGACCCGGCGATAACCCGCGCCTGCAGTAAATCCGCCGTCGATGACGAAATCCTCGCCGGTGATGAAGCCGGAAGCGTCGGAGGCCAGAAACAGCACGAGCTGGGCGACCTCATCGGCCTCGCCCGCGCGCGCCATCGGCGTCATGCCGATCATCGGGCCGAGATGCGGCGAATTGCGGTTGAGGTCGGTGACGATGAGGCCGGGACAGATCGCATTGACGCGAATGCCCTGATCGGCGAACTCCATCGCCGCCGTGCGCGTCAGCCCGCGGATCGCCCATTTCGAGGCGGTATAAGCCGGGTCGTAATGACCGGAAAAGGCACTGTTCGACGAGATGTTGACGATCGAACCGCCGCCGGTCTCGGCCATCATCGGAGCCGCGAGTTTGATACCGATGAAGGCCCCGGTGGCGTTGACCTCAAGCACCTTTTTCCATTCACCAACCGACATATCCGCGATGGTCTTGCGGTTGATGATGCCCGCGTTGTTGACAAGGATGTCGAGCCGCCCGGTCCAGTCGCGGATCAGCGCCAGCGCCTCGAGCCATGCAACCTCGGAGGTCACGTCGAGCTTGAGAAATTTTGCGTCGCATCCCTCGGCGGTGAGCCGCGCGGCCAAAGCTTCTCCCTCGTCCAGCACGTCGCAGATCAGCACGGAAGCCCCGGCCGTGGCGAGCAGTTCGGCTTCGACCGCACCTTGCCCGCGCGCCGCGCCCGTGACCAGCGCGGTCTTGCCGGTCAGATCGGTCAAAGCCTCTTTGAGTTTGCCAAAATCGCTCATGCCTGCACCATCCTTTGTCTTTGTTCCCCAAGCCCCGTGGCCCCGAGCGTCATCACCTGACCGGGTTTCAGGAACACCGGCGGCTTCATCCCAAGCCCCACGCCCGGCGGCGTGCCGGTGGCGATGATGTCGCCGGGCTCAAGCGTCATGAATTGAGAGATGTAACTCACCAGCGTGGCAACGCCGAAGATCATCGTGCGGGTGTTGCCGGTCTGGCGGCGTTCGCCATCGACATCGAGCCAGAGGTCGATGTCGGCAAGATCGGCGATCTCATCCCTGGTCGCGAGCCATGGCCCGACCGGACCGAAAGTGTCATGCGACTTGCCCTTGGTCCATTGCCCGCCGCGCTCCGACTGGAAGGCACGCTCGGACACGTCATTGACCAAAGCGTAACCCGCCACATAATCGAGCGCCTCATCCTCGCTGACGTATTTGGCCCGCGTGCCGATCACCACGCCCAGCTCGACCTCCCAATCGGTTTTCTCCGACCCGCGCGGGATTTCCACGTCATCGTTCGGCCCGCAGATCGCGTTCGACGCCTTGGCAAACAGGATCGGCTCGGCGGGCGGCTCCTTACCCGTTTCCCTGGCGTGATCGGCATAGTTCAGGCCGACGCAAATGAACTTACCGGGCCGGGCAATCGCCGATCCGAGCCGAGGATCGCCCATGACCTTCGGCAGAGAGGCCGGGTCCAGAGCCGCCAGTTGAGCAAGCGCCGAAGGGGCCAAAGCCACCCCGTCGATGTCACCGACATGGGCGGAAAGGTCGCGGATCGCGCCCTCCCCGTCCAGCAGGCCGGGCTTTTCGGCCCCGGCCGCACCATATCTTACCAACCGCATGATCAGGCCCGACGATAGCCTTCCAGCGCCTCGTCCGGCACATCCGGCAGGTTGGTCACCAGATTGTCCGGCGTCCGGCAGGTCAGCCACACCAGTTCCTCGGTGGTGGACATGTTCACTTCGACATGCGGCATGAAGGGCGGCACGAAGACGAAATCACCCTCATACATGTCGATGAACTCCTTGTAATCCTCGCCGAAATAAATCCGGCCATGGCCCTTGAGCACGTAACCGCCGGTTTCGCATTCCTCGTGGTGATGCGGCGGGGAGCGGTGACCCGGCTCGTTGGAGACGCGCCCGAACCAGATTTTCGTGGCGGGCGTGTGCTGCGGGCTGACGCCGGATTTACGGACACATTCGCCCGATTGCAGCGTGGTTTCATCGAGCTCTCCGGCCCGGGTGACGACGGGAACGACTTGGTCGGTCATGATGGGATCCTCCCTGAGGACTGCTGACTGAGAAATACGGGTGAACTGCGCAGGTTGCGCAGGGCAAGGATCAGGATGCATATTTTGTTTTAAACTTCAATCTTTTTATTACACCAATCGCATCGCAGATGCAGGCACAAAAGGCTCGAAGAGTCGTCATCATCACATCCAATAACCTTTCATTATCGCCTAAAATAGTGATTTTGCAGGCGCAGAAACGTAAAAATGCGTTTATTATTTATGCAAATGCATAGAGTTTCGTCGCGAAGATCCCAAGAAATTCTCTTTTATTAATTTTTGGACTTGAAGTAAAAAAATACATGCGCTTGCATACATCCAGTCTGAAACACAACCAATACAAATCATCAGGGAGCACGAAATGACCACTCAGGACACCCTCGCACAGCTTGCGACAGGCCTGCTCACCGGCGCGATCAAGGTGATCGACTGCGCCGCCACCCTCGGCCCGAAAACGCCGCTTCTGAAACTGCCGCCGGAGATCGCCGACGACACGCCGCCGATCGAGATTCACAAGATCTCCGAATATGGCGACCGCGGGCCGTTCTGGGCCTGGAACTGGCTGAAACTCGGCGAGCATTCCGGCACGCATTACGATGCCCCGCACCACTGGATCACCGGCAAGGATTACCCGGACGGAGCCGTCGACACCATCGACCCGCAATATTTCGTGGCCCCGGCCAATGTCATCGACTGTTCGAAAGAGGCCGCCGCCGACCCGGATTTCCTTTTGACCAAGGACGCGCTGATCGCCTGGGAACAGGAGCACGGCGAGATCAAGGCAGGCGAATGGGTGCTGATGCGCACCGATTGGGACCAGTATAACGAAGACGCCGGCACATTCCTCAATGCCGACGAGACCGGCCCTCACACCCCCGGGCCCTCGGTCGATTGCATCGAATACCTGATGGAAAAGAAGGCGCTCGGCTGGGGCACGCAATGTGTGGGCACCGACGCGGGCGCCGCGGGGGGCTTTGAACCGCCCTACCCGGCCCACAACCTGCTGCACAAGAACAACCGCTACGGTCTGGCCTCCCTCACCAATCTCGACAAGCTGCCGCCGAAAGGCGCGGTGTTCATCACCGCACCGCTGAAGATCGAGAACGGCACCGGCTCGCCCGTGCGTGCCCTCGCACTGGTCGCGGCATAAGGGAGAGAGGCGCATGACACCGACCTGCGACATCGCAATCATCGGCTCCGGCATCAACGCGCTTACGGCGGGGGCGATGCTGGCCAAATCCGGCAAGAAGGTTGCGCTCTTCGAACGTGAAGAGGTCGCGGGTGGCTGCATGCGCACCGAAACACTGGCCGAGGGGGTGAGCTATGACCCCCTCGCCACCACCTTCGTTCTTTGGGTGACCGGGGCGGCGCATGGCGCCTTGGGTGAGGACCTTGCCCGCCATGGCGTCGAATTCTGCGCCACCGACACACCCACGGGCGTCCTGCTCCCTGATGGCAGGGCGCTCACCTACAAGATGGACCGCGCCGCCAATGTCGCGGCCTTCAACGCGGCCCATCCCGGCGATGGCGACCAGCTTGCCGCCGATCTCGATGCGTTTGCCGCCGATGCGGAACTGCTGTTCGGGCTGATGGGCGGCGATCCGTGGTCGAAATCCACCGCGAAACTCCTCACCAAAGAGGCGTGGAAACGTAAACCGCATGGGCTGGCCACGACCATGGGCGGGGCGTTGCAGTCGATGCGCGGCTGGCTTGAGACCTCGTTTGCGTCTGACCTGAACCGTGCGCTCTGGGCACCGTGGTGCCTGCATGCGGGGCTTGGGCCGGAGGCGTCGTTTTCCGGCCAGATGGGTCAGGTGATCGGCTTTGCCCTCGAGCTTGCCGGGGCTCCGGTGGTGAAAGGCGGCGCGGCCAATATGGTGCGCGGGCTGATCGCCATCATCGAAGAGCACGGCGGCACGGTCACGACCGGGGCCGAGGTGGCCGAAATCACCCTAGCGAATGGCGTGGCGACCGGTGTGAAACTGGCATCCGGCGAGGTGGTGACCGCGAGCAAGGTGCTGGCCTCGACCACGCCGAACCAGCTTTACGACACACTTGCGCCCATGCCGGAACGTCAGGACGATCTGCGCAGATACCGCTATGGCAAGGGCGATTTCCAACTGCATTACCTGCTGAACGGGCCTGTGAAGTGGAGGACGAAAGGGATTGAGAAGGTTCAGCTTCTTCATATCACACCGGGGCTCGACGGGGTGTCGAAAGCGGGCAACGAGGCGGAGCGCGGCCTGTTGCCCGAGGTGCCGACGATCTGTGTCGGTCAGCCCTCTGCCGCCGATCCGACCCGCGCGCCCGAAGGCCAGAGCGTGCTCTGGCTCCAGCTCCCCGAAGCGCCACGCATCGTCAAGGGCGACGCCAAGGGCGAGATCGACGTGCCCGAAGGCGGCCAATGGACCGAGGCGCTGCGCGAAGCCTATGCCGACCGGATCGAGGCCATTCTCGCCCAGCATATCGAGGGCTTCCGCGACCAGATCGTCACCCGCCGCGCGATCTCTCCCGCCGATCTCGAAGGCTACAATATGAACCTCGTGGGCGGCGATCCCTATGGCGGGGCCTGCAACCTCGAACAGTTCTTCCTCTGGCGGCCCTTCGCGGGCAGCAAGCGCCACGATACCGGCATCAAGAACCTCTACCACATCGGCGCCTCGACCCATCCGGGACCGGGCCTGTCGGGCGGATCGGGCTTTCTGACCGCGAAGGAGCTGGGCGCATGATCGACAACCCCGAGGAGCTTGAGGACTTCACCCCCTATCTGATGAACCGCATCATGGCGCGTTATAACAAAGGCGTCGAAGCCGCCTTGAAAGAGGTCGGCGTCTCGGTCGCCCAGATGCGGGCGCTCGCGGTTCTGGCCGAGGGCGGCCCCTGCACGATCAAAGAGCTGTCGGTGATGACGGTGATCAAGCAATCGACCCTGTCACGCACTCTGGACGCGATGGAGGCCGCCGGGCTGATCCGTCGTGAGGCGGGCGAGACCGACAGCCGCATTCGCAAGATCCATCTGACCGAGACCGGCGCAGCCGCCTATCGCGCCGCATGGCCCGCCATGGAACACATGCGCGACACGATGCTGGCAAGCCTCTCGGAAGCCGAGCGCGCAACGCTCAAGGACATGCTCTCGCGGGTGCTGCACGACATCCGCCACCACGATTTTTAAACGCACAGCGCCCCTAAAGGGAAAACCCCAAACGGGCAAACCAAGGAGACACCCCATGGCTGAAAGATCCTTCGCCAAGGAAGTCCAGAAACTCAGACAAGGCGACGGGGAGGTCTTCACCGGCGAAGGCATCCTCGGCATCACCAAGGCCCTGCTGGAAAACGGCGTCGGCTATGTCGGCGGCTATCAGGGCTCGCCGATTTCGCACCTGATGGATGTTCTGGCCGATGCGCAGGAGATCCTCGGCGAGCTGGGCGTGCATTTCGAGGCCTCCGCCAACGAGGCCACTGCCACCGCCATGCTCGCGGCCTCGGTGCATTATCCGATCCGCGGCGCCGTCACCTATAAATCCGTCGTCGGCACCAATGTGGCCTCCGATGCACTCTCCAACCTCGCCTCGGGCGGGGTCACGGGTGGCGCGCTGATCATCGTGGGCGAGGATTTCGGCGAAGGCTCCTCGATCATGCAGGAACGCACCTATGCGTTCGCCATGAAATCGCAGGTCTGGATGCTCGATCCGCGCCCGAACCTGCCCTGCATCACCAAGGCGGTGGGCGACGGGTTCGAGCTTTCGGAAGTGTCGAACACGCCCGTGATGTTGCAGGTCGGCATCCGCTCCTGCCACGTTCACGGCCATTTCACCGCAAAGGACAACAAGCGTCCTTCGATGACCGTGTCCGATGCGCTGGAGAACCCGCGCCGCGATCTGAACCGCATCGTCCTGCCACCCGCGACCTATCTGCACGAGCAGGAAAAGCTCACGAAACGCCTGCCCGCCGCGCAGAATTTCATTGTCGAGCGCGAGATCAACGAACGCTTTGGCAGGAAAGATGCGAAAGTCGGCCTGATCCTTCAGGGCGGCGCCTATAACACCGTGATCCGGGCTTTGAACCGTCTGGGCCTTGCCGATCTCTATGGCGACACCGAGGTCGACATGATGGTGCTGAACTGCATCTATCCGCTGGTGGATGAGCAGTTGATGGACTTCTGTGAGGGCAAGGACGCGGTTCTGGTGATCGAGGAAGGCCACCCGAATTACATCGAACAACAGATCGCCACCATGCTCTACAAGCGCGGCAAAACCGTGAAGCTCGAAGGCAAGGGCGTGCTGCCGATGGGCGGCGAATACACCGGGCAGGTGATGGTCGACAGCCTCGGGGCCTTCTTCGCGCAATACGCGCCCTCAATGCTGCCGGTTGCGAAAACCGCCACCAACGAGGAACCCGTCGCGATCCCCGATCTGTCGAAAACCCTGCCGGGGCGTCCGCCCGGGTTCTGCACCGGCTGCCCGGAACGCCCGATTTTCGCCGCCACCAAACTCGTGGAGGAAGAGCTGGGCGAGCACCACATTTCCTCCGACATCGGCTGTCACCTGTTCTCGATCATGCCGCCCTTCGATCTTGGCGCGACGACCATGGGCTACGGCCTCGGCCCCGCCTCCGCCGCCGCCTTCCACAATGAGAACAAAAAGGGCCGTCGCTCGATCTCTTTCGTCGGCGATGGTGGGTTCTGGCACAACGGGCTGACCTCGTCGGTGGGCAATGCGGTGTTCAACAAATCCGACAACGTGATCGTTATCGTCGACAATTTCTACTCCTCCGCGACCGGCGGTCAGGACATCCTGTCGTCCCGCGCCGTCAACAAGACGAAGCAGACCCAGAACTCCATTGTCGAGGCCTGTAAGGGCATGGGCGTGAAATGGGTGCGTCAGGTGGATCGCACCTATGACGTGACCAAGATGCGCGACACTTTGAAAGAGGCGCTTACCACCGAGGAGGAAGGCCCCAAGGTCATCGTCGCCTCGTCGGAATGCATGTTGAACAAACAGCGCCGCGTCAAACCGGAGATGGCCAAGGCCGCCAAGGAAGGCAAACGCGTCGTCCGACCCCGGTTCGGTGTCGATGAAGACGTCTGCACCGGCGATCATGCCTGCATGCGGCTGTCGGGCTGCCCGTCTTTGTCCGTGAAGGACACGGGCGATCCGCTGCGCGACGATCCGGTGGCGGCGATCGACCAGACCTGTGTCGGCTGCGGCAACTGTGGCGAGGTGGCGGATGCCGCCGTGCTCTGCCCGTCCTTCTATCAGGCCGAGATCGTCAGCAACCCGACCGAGGGCGAAAAACGCCGCGCCGCGCGCGCCTCGAAAATTATCTCCTGGCTGCAAAGCCGCCGCGACGCGAAACGCGTGGCCTTTGCCTGAGGACTATACAACATGAACATGCAAGCCAAACCGATCATCGCCCGCCGCTCCCCCGGTCCCGACGGGGAAAAGGTCATCACGCTGGCGGCCCTCGCCGTCGGCGGTCAGGGCGGCGGGGTGCTCACCAACTGGATCGTCGATGTCGCCGAAGCCAATGGTTATAACGCGCAATCCACCTCGGTCGCGGGCGTGGCGCAGCGCACCGGAGCGACGATCTATTACGTCGAAATGTGCCGCGACACCGGTCGCCAGCCGGTGTTTGCGCTCTCGCCCGCCGTGGGGGACGTGGACATTCTCATGGCCTCGGAGCTCATGGAGGGCGGGCGCGCCATCATGCGCGGCTTCGTGACGCCGGGCCGCACCACGCTCATCGCCTCAACCCACCGCATCCCCGCCGTGTCGGAAAAAATCGCCCCCGGCGACGGGCGCGCCAACGGGCCGGAGGTGATCAAAGCGATGGACATCGCCGCCGATCACGTTGTGGCCTTCGACATGGAAACCGTCGCGAAAAAGGCGGGTTCGGTGATCTCCTCGTCGCTTCTGGGCGCTCTGGCGGGCTCCGGCGCGCTGCCGTTTTCGCGCGAAAGCTATGAGGAAGTGATCCGCAAATCGGGCCGGGGCGTCGAGGCCTCGCTGCGGGCCTTTGGCGAGGCTTACGAAATCGCCAAGGGCAACAAACCCGCGCCGGTCTTTGAAGAGGCCCCGGCGAAGCCCGTCCCGGTGCTCAACGTGCCGGAGAAACTCAAGGCGAAATGGGCCACGCTGGAAAGCCGCCTGACCGCCCTGCCCCTTGAGGTTCAGGAGATGGCGGGTCTGGGTCTCAAGAAGGTCGTGGATTATCAGGACGTAGACTACGGCAGCGAGTATCTCGACAAGCTGGACGAGATCGTGGCCCTCGACAAAGCCCCCTATGAGATGAGCGTGAGTGCCGCGAAATACATCGCCCGCGCGCTCTGTTACGACGACATCCTGCGCGTCGCCGACATCAAGACCCGCGCCAGCCGCTTTGAGCGCGTCAAGGGCGAGGTCGTCGTGAAAGACGATCAGGTCCTGATGCTGACCGAATATTTCCACCCGCGTTTTGAGGAATTCACCACCACCCTGCCCAAGGGCCTCGGCACATGGGTGCAGGGCAAAAAGGGTTTTGAGGCCTGGTACACCAAACGCTTCGACAAGGGCCGCCGTATCCGCACCGACAGCCTCCGGGGCTTTCTGATGCTCTGGATCGTGTCCTCCCTGCGCCCGATGCGCCGCAAACTCCTGCGCCATCAAAGCGAAATGGCCCATGTGGCTGCATGGTTCGCAACCGTCAAAGAGGTCGCCAGGACCGATCCGGCGCTGGCCTCCGAAATCCTCGCCAACTACCGGCTGATCAAGGGCTATTCCGACACCCACGCCCGTGGCCTGTCGAAATTCGCCCGCGTCATGGGCGCGCTCGATATGCTGAAGGGCCGCACGGATGCCGCCGACTGGATGCGCCGGCTGCGCACAGCCGCGCTTGAGGATGAAAAGGGCAAGGCACTCGATGGCGCTTTGGCCACCGTCAAAAGCTTTGCGGGGTAAGTCATGAGCGAGATTGTCCTCATCGGCGCCGGGATCAACGGGCTGGTCGCCGCCGCCGAACTGGCTCTGCGCGGCAAAAAGGTCCGCATTCTGGAACGCGGCCCGACGCCGGGCGGGGCGGTGCGGACCGAAGAGCTGACTCTGCCGGGTTTTCGCCATGACGTGGCCGCCATGAACCTCTCGATGTTCGCGGGCTCCGCCTTCATGGCTGCCCATGGCGCGGACATGGCGAAACACGGCATGGAATTCGTCCCGATCGACCGCCCCTTCGCCCAGGCGATGGCGCCGGGCGATTACCTTGGCGTCTCGACCGACCCCGAGGAAACGCTGGCAACCTTCGCCTCCGAGGCGGACAAGGTCACATGGCGGCAGATGATGGCGGAGTTCCCCGAACGTATCGCCGTTCTCGGCCCGCTCTTCGGCACGCCGATGCGGCGCGGCCCCCTGCTCAAATATCTCTGGAAAAGCTGGCGCGCGCTGGGCACGACGAAGACGCTCGAGACGCTGCAATTCCTGCTCTCGACCCCGCGTGCCTGGCTTGAGGACACGTTCGAGGACCCACGCCTGTGCACCGCGCTCTCGACATGGGGGCTGCACATCGACTTTGCCCCCGACGTCGCGGGCGGTGCGGTCTTTCCCTATCTCGAAGGCATGGCGGGCCAGGCCATGGGTATGGTAATCGGCAAGGGCGGAGCGGATGTGGCGACCCGGGCGCTGGTCTCGATCATCGCAGCCCACGGCGGGCGGATCGACTGCGACACCGAAGTGACCGAGATCCTTCATGCGAACGGTCAGATCACCGGTGTTGTCGCCAATGGTAAAAAGATTGAGACCTCAACCATTCTTGCCTCGCTGGCACCGAAACATCTCCTGCGCCTCATAGGCGGCAGTTCCGGCAACGCACGATACGACCGCGGCCTCGCCAAATTCCGCCATGCCCCCGGCACAATGATGGTGCATCTGGCGCTCGACGCGCCGGTGCCATGGCTGGCCGAGGCGCTCAAGGGCTTTGCCTATGTCCATATCGGGCGCTCCATGGATACGGCAGCGGCGACCTATGCACAGGCTCTGGCCGGGTTCTTGCCGGAGACTCCGCTTCTGGTGGTCGGCCAGCCCTCGCTCTTCGACCCGAGCCGCGCGCCCGAAGGCAAACATACGCTCTGGGTTCAGGCCCGCGTTGTGCCCGCCGAGATCAAGGGCGATGAAAAAGGCGAGATTTCCGCAAGAAACTGGGCTGATGCGAAAGAGGCCATGGCCGAGCGCGTGCTCGATCTGATCGAGGAACAGGCCCCCGGGTTCCGCGCGCATATCCTCGCTCGCCATGTGGTGTCGCCGCTCGATCTGGAGGCCGGAAACCCCAATCTCGTCGGCGGCGATCAGGTCTGCGGCTCGCATCACCTGACCCAAAACTTCCTGTTCCGCCCCGTTCTGGGATTTGCCGATGGCCACACCCCGCTTGAGGGCCTGTCGCTGATCGGCGCGGCCGCCTGGCCGGGCGGCGGCACCGGGGCCGGATCGGGGCATTTCGCCGCCCAGATGATCAAATAACCTGCACAGAGCGGGCAAGAACGGGAAAATCCGGCGCATCTGCATCTTTATGCTTTAAATATGAAATAACTATATCCAAAATAAAACCAACCGAGTCCGGAAAACGGGCCGGAGATCGCCAACAGGAGAGACATATGACGGCCAACGGACATCTGACACGGCGCGGCTTCATGGGCGCGTCCGTCGCGCTCACCGCGCTTCTGGCTTCGGGTGCAAGCGTGCTGGCACAGGACGGCACGAACCTGACCATCGCCTATAACATCCCGGTACAAAGTTGGGACCCGACCACCGGCCCCGCCGCCGTGAACCCGGTTTTGCAATCCATCTATCTGGCGGTGTTCGACCGCTATATCGCGCAGGCCCCCGACCTGTCCTTCGGTCCCGGTCTGCTGACCGACTGGGGCTTCAGCGCGGACCAGTCGAAGATCACCATGACCGTGCGCGACGGCGTGAAATGGCACAACGGTGCCGCGCTCACCCCCGAGGACATCGTCTGGTCGCTGGAGCGCGCCGCCAATCCGGAGACCGGCAACCCGATGCAATTCGTCTGGTCGAAGATCGGCAATTTCACGGTCGAGAGCAACGTCATCACCGCCGATGTGCTGGATTTCGAACCGGCGCTGTTCAAATGGATGGCCTTCCTGACCGCCTTCGTGCTGCCGAAAGCCTATTACGAAGAGCTCGGCGCGGAAGGCTTCGAGAAAGCCCCCATCGGCACCGGCCCCTACATGGTCGACGCTTTCGAGCAAGGCGCCTATGTCCGACTCAAGGCCTTCCCCGACTATTGGGGCGACGCGCCGGCATTCGAGACCGTGACGATCAAATTCGTCACCGATGCGGCGTCGCGCGTGGCCGAGGTGGAAAGCGGCAATTCGGACGTCACCGTCAACATCCCCTATGAGGAATACGACCGTCTGATCGCCAAGGACGGGCTTTCGGGCGTGGCCGTGCCAATCACCGACATCGGCATGATCTTCCTCAACGACACCGGCCCGATGCTCGACAAGAACGTGCGCCTTGCCGCGCATCACGCCATCGACAAGCAATTGATCATCGACCGGCTACTGCGCGGTTATGGCGTACCGCTTTCGACGCTCGAAGCGCCGGGCTACGCGGCCTATGACGAGAGCATTGTCGTGACCTACGACCCTGAAAGGTCGAAGGAACTTCTTGCGGCCTCGGGCTATTCCACCGACAATCCGGTCAAATTCACCATCCAGACCACCCGCGGGCTCAAGCCCAAGGATTACGAGATGGTGCAGGCCATCGTCGGCATGTGGCGCAAGGTCGGAATCGAAGCGGAGATCGAGGTCTACGAGATCGCCAAGCATTACGAATTGCGCGCCACCGACCAGCTCGCGCCCGCCGCCTTCTACAACTGGGGCAACTCCATCGGCGACCCGTCGACCGCCACCGGTTTCTCAATGTTCGGCCCCTCGCCGCATGCGGTCTGGGACACCGAGGACCTTGTGAACAGGATTGCACCGCTCTTTGTCGAACGCGACGAGGCGGCCCGCATCCAGGGCTACAAGGACGTGTCGCGCTACATCGCCGAAGAGGGCTATGTCATCCCGCTTCTGCAATATGTCATGCCCGTCGTGTTCTCAAACACCGTCTCGGTCACGCCCTATACCTCCGGCGATCTTCTGCCGCAGGCGATCACCCCCGCGACCTGATCGCGGCGTTCAGGCCCGGCGATCTCGCCCCTTGATCGCCGGGCCCCTTTGCCAAAACGAGACACTCATGCTTCTCAAGACCGTTCTGACCCGGCTGGCGACGACGCTGGTAACGCTGTTCGGCGTGGCCGTCGTTGTGTTCACCCTCGTGCGCGTGGCGCCGGGCAATCCCATTGCGATGATGCTGCCGCCCGGCGCGACCGAAGAGGACATCGCCAATCTCACCCGGCTTTACGGCTTTGACAAAAGCCTGCCGGAACAATTCGCGATCTGGCTCAGCGGCGTCGTCCAAGGCGATTTCGGCACCTCGATCACCCTGCGCCAGCCAGTGATGGAGCTGGTGCTGGGCCGCCTGCCCGCCACTCTGGAACTCTCCATCATGGCGCTCGTCATCGCCGTGACACTTGGCGGTCTGGTGGCCGTGATCGGCGCGCGCAAACGCGGCACCGGTACCGAAGTCGGGCTCGATCTGACCAATGGCGCGGTGCTCTCTGTGCCGGATTTTCTCTGGGGGCTGATCTTCGTTCTTCTGTTCGGCGTGCTCTGGCCGGTGCTGTCGATCTCGGGCCGGGTCGATCCAAGGCTCGACATTGATTTCACCTCGAATTTCTACGTGATCGAGGGCCTCCTGCGCGGTCGTTTCGATGTGGTCGGCTCGACGCTGTCGCATATGCTGATGCCCGCCATGTCTCTGGCCCTGCCCTTGGCCGCGATGATCGCGCAGCTTCTCAAACAGTCGCTCAAGGAAGTGCTGCACCTCGATTACACCACGCTCGCCCGTGTTCGCGGGTTTTCCGAAACCGCCGTCATCCTGCGCGAGGCGCTGCGCAACGCGGCCCTGCCGACGCTCACGCTCGTGGGGGTGCAGTTCACATTCCTGATCGGCGGCACCGTCATCGTGGAGCGCATCTTCGCCTATGAAGGCCTTGGCAACATGGCGATCGACGCGGTGATCAACCGCGATCTGCCGCTCATTCAGGGCATCGTCATCCTGTTCGCCGCGCTGTTCATCGTGATCAACCTTCTGGTCGATCTGTCCTACACCCTTCTGAACCCGAGGCTGCGCCATGGCTGACACCACCACCTCCGCCCCTCGCGCCCGGCGCATCGGGCCGGTCAACCTGCGGCTCTGGCTGCCGCTTCTGTGGATCGCCCTTGTCATCGCCGCAGCGATTTTCGCGCCTCTGCTGGCCCCGCACGATCCGCTGGAACAGGACCTGATGCTCGAACGCCTGCCGCCGTGGTTCATCGCGGGCAGCGAGCCGGGCTATTGGCTGGGCACCGACAGTCTGGGCCGCGATGTGCTGTCGCGGATGATCTATGGCGCCCGCATTGCCCTCATTGTCAGCTTCACCGCCGCTCTCGCCGCCTGCGTCGTCGGCACCGCCATGGGCCTGATCGCAGGCTTCTATGGCGGCTGGTGGGATCGGGTGATCTCCCGGCTCGTCGACATCTGGATGGCCTTTCCGCCGGTGCTCTTCGCCGTCCTGCTGGTGGCGGTTCTCGGCACCGGGCTGGGATCGGTCATCCTCGCCATTGCGGTCATCGACTGGACCCGCTTTGCCCGCGTCATCCGGGCCGAGACCATGGTTCAGGCGCGGATGGATTACGTCGACAGCGCCCGGATCGGCGGCGCACGCCGGATGACCGCGCTGATCTCGGAAATCCTGCCCAATATCCTGCCCTCGGTTATCGCGCTTCTGACGCTCGAAATGGGCATCGCGGTGATCGTCGAGGCGATCCTGTCCTTCGTCAACCTGTCGATCTCCTCGGACGATCCGACATGGGGGGCGATGATCGCCGAAGGCCGCGGCGCAATCCATTTCGCATGGTGGGTGCTGTTGTTCCCGCTGATCTCGCTGTTCCTGACCGTCCTGAGCTTCTCGACGCTCGGAGAAGGTCTCAAACGTCATTTCGATCCGGTGCTGCAATGAAACCCCATGCCCACACGCTTGACGTGATCAAGCTCAACATCGCCCTGCCGAACGGGCGCCGCCTTTTACGCGATGTCTCTCTGACTCTCGAACCCGGCGAGGTGCGCGCGCTGGTGGGCGAAAGCGGCGCGGGCAAGTCGATGATCGGCAAATCCGTCCTCGGCATCCTGCCGCCCAATGTGACGATCACCGAAGGGGAAATCCTGCTCGAGGGCCAGCACCTCAACATGATGACGCCGGCGACCCGGCGCAAAACCGTGGCGCAATCGGCGGCCTTGATCCCGCAGGACCCGCTGACGGCACTCAACCCGGTGCGCAAGATCGGGCCACAGATCGTGGACCCGCTGGTGCGCATTCAGGGCTGGTCGCGCAGCGATGCCGAGGCCCGTGCGCTCGATCTTCTCGACCGGGTGCATATCCGCGACCCGAAGCGGGTGATGGGGAGCTATCCGCATGAGCTCTCGGGCGGTATGCGCCAGCGCGTGCTGATTGCCGCCGCCTTTGCCCCCTCGCCGCGTCTGATCGTGGCGGACGAACCGACCACGGCGCTCGACGTGACGGTCCAAAAGCAAATCCTGCGGCTCATTCGCGAACTGCAACAGGAGACCGGCACCGCCGTCCTCTTCGTCACTCATGACATGGGCGTCGTCGCCAAGATCAGCCAGAAGGTCACCGTGCTGTTTGCGGGCAAGGTGATGGAGGATGCCCCGACGCCCGAGGTCTTCACCAATCCCCGGCACCCTTACACCCGCGCGCTGATCGCTGCGACCCCGAGCTATGCCGATCTGGACCGGCCCTTTTCGCCAGTGCCCGCCGCCCTGATCAAGGATCTGCACGCACGGATCGCACAGGACGACATGCTCTACACAGGAGGCCGCAGATGAGCGCGCTGTTTTCCGTTCGCGACCTGCGCCTGTCCTTCCCGGACCGGGCGCATAAACCCCTGTTCGGCGCCGCTCCGCGCAACGAGGTTCTGAAAGGTTTCAGCCTCGACATCCCCGAGGGGCAGATCACCGGCATCGTCGGCGAGTCCGGCTCCGGCAAATCGACCTTCGGGCGGGTTCTGGTGCGACTTCTGGAGCCCGACAGCGGGCAGGTTCTGTTCGACGGGCAAGAGATCGGCCATCTGGGCGAGGCGGCGCTGCGCCCCTTGCGCCGCGATCTTCAGATGATCTTTCAGGACCCGATGTCGTCGCTCAACCCGCGTCACAGGGTCTGGCGGATCATCTCCCAGCCGATGAAACGCTATGGCCGGGGCGGCACGAAATCGGATGCCATCGCGGCGCTCGACAAGGTCGGCCTGCCGCCCGCCTTCGCCGAACGCTACCCGCATGAGCTTTCGGGCGGGCAGCGTCAAAGGGTCGGCATCGCCCGTGCCATCGCGCTTGAGCCGCGGTTCATTCTGGCCGACGAGATCGTCTCCGGCCTCGATGTCTCCTCACAGGCACAGGTGTTGTCCCTGCTCAAGGACCTCGCCCGGGACATGGGGCTGACCGTGGCGTTCATTTCGCACGATCTCTCGGTGATCCGCCATCTCTGTGACAATGTCATCGTGCTGAACCATGGCGAGATCGTCGATCACGGCCCGGTGGCAGAGGTGTTCGAGCGCCCGTCTTCGGAGATCACCAAAACGCTGCTGTCAGCCATTCCCCTGCCGGAGCTCGACGCGGGCTGGTTCGACGAGCCCTGACCGCCCCCGACAATCCGAAACGCAAAACACCCGCTTTTTGGCGGGTGTTTTTGAATGCGGCGGGCCTCTTGCCGGACGACCCGCCGCTCTGAACCCAGCGTCACATCATGTTGGGGACAAGCAGGACGATCGCCGGGAAGGCCAGAATGAGAACGACCCGCAGCACATCCACCAGCAGGAAGGAGGTGAGGCCCCGGAAAATGGTTCCGAGCTGCACGTCCTTGACCACGGATTTCAGCACGAAGGCGTTGAGACCGACGGGGGGCGTGATGTAGCTCACCTCGGTCACGATCACCACATAAATGCCGAACCAGATCAGATCGAAGCCCTGGGCTGCGACGATCGGATAGAAGATCGGCACGGTCAGGGTGATCATCGACAGGCCTTCGAGCACACAGCCCAGCACCAGATAGACCAGCGTGATGATCAGGATCACCATCAGCGGATTGTCCCCGACCGAAGTCACCAGCGTCTGGATGTCCCGGCTCATGCCCGAGAGGTTGACGTAATTGGCGAAGGTCAGCGCACCGAACAGGATGAAGAACATCATCGCCGTGGTCTTGGCGGTTTCGAACAGGGTCGAAAGCGTCTGAGACAGGTTGAGACGACCTTGGAGCAGCACCAGAAGGAAGGCGCCCCCTGCCCCCATGCCGGCACTTTCCGTCGGCGTGAACACCCCGAAATAGATGCCGCCCATGACGAAGGCGAAGAGACCGAGAGCTCCGGCCACGCCCTTGAGCGCGACGATCCGCTCCCGGAGCGGCAGCTTGTCCTCGACCGGCAGGTCGAAATGCCCGAAACGGATCGAGATCCGCACCGCGACGGCGTAGAGCACGACGCCCAGAATGCCCGGCAGAATGCCCGCGAGGAACAGCTTGCCGATGTCCTGCTGGGTCATGATGCCGTAGAACACGAGGATCACGGAGGGCGGGATCAGGATGCCAAGCGTGCCGCCCGCCGCGATGGACGCGGTCGAAAGGCTGTCCGGGTAGCCGAATTTGCGCATGTTCGGCAGGGCGATCTTGGCCATGGTCGAAGCGGTCGCAAGCGACGAGCCGCAGACCGAGGAAAAGCCGCCGCAGGCCACCACGGTCGCCACCGCCAGCCCGCCCTTGCGGTGCCGGAGCCAGGCATAGGCGGCGGAATAGAGATCGCGTGCGATGCCCGATTGCACCACGAAATTCCCCATCATCAGAAACAGCGGCAGGATCGACAGCGAATAGCTGCGGCTGTGTTCGAAATAGGTCTGCCCCAGCAGCGAATAGGACGGCGACCAGCCGATGATCGCGGCGGTGCCGACCGTGCCCAGAAGCGCCAGAGCGAACGAAATCGGCACGCCGAGAAACAGCAGGATGAACAGGACGAGCGTCCCGAATTCCCAATGAGCAAGCAAGGACATCTCAGTTTTTACCTCTCATCGGGTAGAAGATTTCGGCGAACATGATCACCGCGGAGACGATGCAGAGCATCGCCGAAAAATAGCCGATCGGCGCGATCGGCAGCTCCAGGGTTGCCGTGGTGCCGCCATAGCCCGCGACCTGCGACGCGGTCACCCAGAGCCGCCAGGCGATCATCACCTGCACGCCAACGGAGAGCAAAAGCACGATGGGGCGGCGGATCTTGTCGATGGCCAGCGGCAGCCGGTCGGTGATCAGATCGACAGTGACATGTTCCCGGTCCAGCGTCGCCGCCGGAAGCCCGAGAAAGATCAGCGCCGCGAGCATCAGCTCGGTCAGCTCGGTCGCGCCCTTCACCGGGCTGTTGAGCAGGTAGCGGCCCAGTACATCGACCACCGTCAGCCCCATCATCGCGATCAGCAACACCGCACAGGCCACGGCGATCACGCCGTGAATGGGTCGGGCTGCCTTGGGAGGCAGCCCTTGTTCATGCGGTCCGGCAATATTTTCGGACAGGTTGATCATTCTTCGGCCTCGATCTTGGCAATCTCGTCGAACAACATGTCATAGGCCGCCTGCCCGTCAATCCCCGTTTCGCTCACCTTGGCGATCTGGCTGGCCACAATCGGTGCCAGACGGTCGCGCAGCACTTCGATTTCCTCGGGCGTGGCGGCCTTGAGCGCGATCTTGCCCTCCATGGAGGCGCGGCCCTCGGCATCGACCTTGTCCCACATCTCGCCCGCGCGGCGCGCAAAGGCCTCGCCCAGAAGCGGCTCGATCAGGGCCTGATCCTCGGGCGAAATCGAATTCCATTTCGCCTCGTTCATCACCACGAACATCGCGGTGTTATAAAGCCCGCCCGGCACGGTGTAGCCGTAATCAAGAATGTCGTTGAGGTTGAAGAAGTTGACGGATTCGAACGGGAAGAAAATCCCGTCCGCCACGCCCTGGGACAAAAGCTCATAGGCTTTCGAGGACGGTCCCTCGACCGGCACGGCGCCCAGATCGGTGGCAATCGAATGCGCCAGAGCCGAGCCGATGCGGATTTTCTGACCGGAGATGTCTTCGGGCGTCTCGATCGGTTTGGTCGAGAAAATCTCCCCCGGACCATGGGTGAAAAGGGTCAGAACCTTCACGCCCTCATATTCGCCTGCGTCCTTGAGCAGCGCCTCATGCACGCGCCAGAAGGCCACGGAAGTTGCGACCGAACTGTCGGACATGAAAGGCATTTCCGCGATCATCGGCGTCTTGAACCGGCCGGGCGTGTAGCCATGCACGGAATAGGCAATGTCGGCCACGCCGTTTTTCGCAAGATCGAACGCGGCGGGCGGCGGCCCCAAGGGGGCGGGCAGCATGTTGATCTTCACCCGGCCTTCGGTGACGCGTTCGATGTCGGCCATCCACGGCACGAAGAGCTCGGAGACCTGCGGATGAGTCGGCGGCAGCCAGCTGTTCATCGTCAAGACCGTGTCGGCCTGCGCAATCCCGGTGTAGAGTGCGATGGATGCCGCCACTGAGGTGACCCGCGTGGCGATCTTTTTGAGTTTCACGTTCATTTTCACATTCCCTATTGGTGAGTGATGATGGTAAGACGCCCGTTACCGGACTTTATTATTGTTCAAACCCGCTGTTTGGACGGCCCGTGCGCCGTACAGCGTATGACAGAGGCCATGTATGACCCCGCCGACCGATCCGATGCCTTCCTCTCTGACCGATGACTCGCGAGACACGGAACATTTCCGTGACACATGGCCCTATTTCTGGATCGACCGCGCCAATGCCTATTACATGCGCGCGCTCGACAAGCGGCTCAAACCGCTGGGCATCGACACGCCGCGCTGGCGCGTGCTGATGTCGCTCTATGAGCAGGATTACATGTCGGTCTCCGAGATCGCCGAGTTTTCCACGCTCAAGCTCAACACCACGACCAAGATCGTTCAGCGCATGGTCGCCGCAGGTCTGGTCGAGACCCGGGTGCGCCCGACCGATGGCCGGGTGACCGAGGTCTGCCTGACCGGGAAAGGCGACGATCTGCGCGCCAAGGCGCTCGGCGAGGTCAACCGCATCCGCGACGAAAGCTTTTACAACACCTCGCCCGCCGAACTTCAGACGCTCAACGAAATCCTCGCGAAGATCTCGAAAGATCTCGCCCGGATGATCTGAGGCGCAGCACACCCGCATCACTGCGACCCCGTCACAAGGTGATGGTAGTCGCGGCTGAACCAGACCAGCCCGTGTCGGGTCTCATCCGACAGGCGCACCGCCTCGACCTGACAGAAGAACACGGAATGCGTGCCCTCTTCCTGACGGCCCGTGATCCGGCAATCGAAGGCGACATTGGCGTCCGACAAAAGCGGCGCGCCGGTCGCCTCCGTCAGCCAGTCGCCATAGGAAAACCGGTCGACGCCCGCGACATAGCGCGCGAAATGGCCAGAGAGATCCTGATGCTCGGCGGCCAGAACATTGACCGCCAGCACACCGTTTTCCACGAATTTATCGTGCGCATAGGCGCTTTTGTTGATGCAGACCAGAAGCGTCGGCGGCTGATCCGTCACCGAACAGACCGCCGAGGCCACAAGCCCGTGCCGACCCGCCGGCCCGTCGGTGGTGATCAGGTTCACCGCCGCACCGAGCCGGCTCATGCCTTCGCGAAAATCGCGCTGGGTTTCCGTCAGTTCCGTCATGGTCCTCATGGCTCAGATATCCAACACCAGTTTCGGCCCCTTGGCCCGCGAACAGCAGGCACAGATCACGTCACCGTCCTCGCGCTCCTCTTCGGTGAGGAACTGATCGCGGTGGTCGATCTCGCCCGCCAGCACATCGGTCAGGCAGGTGCCGCAGACGCCCTCTTCGCATTTCACCTCGATCTTGATGCCTTCGCGCGCCAGAGCTTTCGCAATGGTGTCGTCGGAACCCACGGTGATGGTCACGCCCGATTGTGCGCATTCGACCTCGAAGCTGTCGCCCGTGAGTTCCACATCCGCCGAGAAATATTCGCGGTGGACATTGGCCGTCGCATGACCGGCGGCTTCGGCGGTGTCGATCACCCAGTCCATGAACCCTTGCGGACCGCAGACATAGAGATGGGTGGCGGCATTCGGCGCAGGAAGATCGCGTTTGAGATCAAGCTTTTGCGCCGCGTCCATATCGTCGAAGTGGAACACCACCTTGTCGGCAAAGCCGCAACCTTTCAGCTCGTCCATGAAAGCGGTCACGCCTTCGGAGCGGGTGCAGTAATGCAGGGTGAAGTCTTTGCCCAAGGCATGGAGCCGCTTGGCCATCGCGATCATCGGCGTAATCCCGATGCCGCCGCCCAAGAGCACGGTGGTCTCGGCGCTCTCCTCCAGCGGGAAGTGATTGCGCGGGCCTTCGACGGTGAAGACCGCGCCCTCGACAGCCGTCTCATGCACCTTGACGGAACCGCCCCGGCTTTGCGGGTCTTTCAAGACGCCGATCTCGTAAAACCCGGTCTCCGCCGGATCGGAGCAAAGCGAATATTGCCGCCACATGTCGAGATCCGGCAGGTAGAGATCGAGATGCGCCCCCGCCTCATAGGGCAGGATCGCGCCGCCGGCCTCCGGGGCAAACCGGATTCGGGCGATGTCACCCTTGTCGTCGATCCGGGCGATGACTTTGAGGTTTTGTGCGTTATCGGTCATCACTATCTCACATAAAGCCCGCCGTTGACGTCCCAGCAGGCGCCGTTGACAAAGGCCGCCTCGGGACTGGCAAGCATCACCACCATCTGCGCCACGAACTCGGGATCGCCGAGACGCTGCACCGGAATATTGGCAATCGCCGCCTCGATCTTGTCGCCCAGAACGCCCCGGACCATCGGCGTGTCCATCGGACCCGGCGCAATGGCGTTGCAGGTGATCCCAAACGGAGCGAGATCGCGGGCAAACACTTTGGTCAGGGTCAGGATCGCACCTTTCGAGGCGGCATAATGCGCGCCCGTCGCCGTGCCGCCATTCTGCCCCGCCAAAGAGGCCATATTGACGATCCGGCCATAGCCGCGGTCCTTGAAGTGGCGCGCAAAGATCTGGCTGCCGGCAAAGGTGCCGCCCGCGTTCGTGGCCATGATGTCATTGAACGTGGCTGGGTCGATCTCCATCAGCGGCTGCGCCATGGTGCGCGCGGCGTTGTTCACCAACACCTCGACGGAGCCGTAGCGCTCGATGCATTTATCGAGCACGCTTTGGAAATCCGCGGGCTTGGAGACGTCCAGCGTGGCGGTGATCGCGGTCTCGCCCGCAAGGTCCAGTTCGGAGGCGAGAGCTTGCGCCTCCTCGCCGGGATTTATGTCGGCGATCACCACGCGGTAGCCCGCCTTGTGCAGCGCCCGCACGACGGAGGCGCCAAAGCCGCGCGCCCCGCCCGTGACAACAGCGGTTTGGATTTTCTCAGGCAAAGGGGCCACCATCAGAACAAATAGCTGAACGAATTCAGCATCCCATCGGAGTTGAGAAGACGGATCACCTTTTGCTGGAGCTTGAACCCGCCCTCGGTGACTTTGAGGATATATTCGACATTGCCCGCCCAGATGCGCTGGCGGCCGAATTTGTCCTCGACCAGATGTTCGGCACAGGAGACGGTGATCAGATCGCCCTCCGCGGCCTCGATCCGGAACCGCGACAGGGTGCGCACGGTTTGCGCGGGTGGCGCGGAGGAAATCGAGAACCCGGCATGAAACCGACCGACCCGGTCACGCCGCATCTTGGCGTTGTCGTAACACAGGTTGACGGAATTCTTGAAATCCACCGTGTCGCCGATGGGCATGATGTACAGCCCGTCGTCGGTCCACAGATCGAGCCAGTCGTCATATTCCTTCAGGTCGAGCATGGCGCTCTCGGCCCAGATGAAGGCCGTGACATCGGCCAGCATGGATTTGGTGTCGATTTTGCTCATCTCGGTCATTGCGCCATCATCCTTTTCCACATTTTGTAAGCGGCACGCATGCCGGTTTCGGCGGAGATATGGCCGCGCGGGCCGAACTCGCCCGGCTCCTCGTCGACCATGCCCCGGTTCACGAGGATCTTGAGATCCGGGCCACCCTTGGTGCCGCGCTGGATGCGTTCCCAGACCTCGGCATCGTCGGGAGAGCCAAAGCCCATCGGTCCCTGGAAATGTTCATGCAGACGGATGCGCGCCTGGTTCGCGGCCTCCGGGCCGCCGTCCATGCCGATGGCGATGTGACGGATGTCGGTCTGCTCCACGTTGATCGGGGTCAGCACGCGGAAGAAGGCGAGCGAGAAGGACACGTTCGGGAAGAGGTTGAGGTTGAACCCCGCCCCGCTCACTGCGCGGACGATTTTCTTGACCTGATCTTCCGGGTAACCCTCATCGCGCAGCTCCTGCGCCAGATCGGCAAAGCGTTCCGGGATCGGCGCATCGAGGTTCTCGTCGAGATCGACCAGTTCGGGGATCATGGTCATGACAGAGTGACCGTTGCCCAGATCTTCGACATAGCCGACGCCCTTGTCGAGGAAGTCGAACATCTCTTCGGTCGCGCCGTCGAGCGTCTGCATGAAGCTCTTGTGCACGATCGGGAAGTGATAGGCATCGGTGGTGTTCTCAAGCTGGACTTTCCAGTTCATCGGCACGGAGAACTGATGTTCGCCCAGCACCTTCACCGGGAAACCGCCGCCCTGTTTCATGAACAGGTCGATATATTTGCGCACGCCCTCGCCGAGGAAATCCTCAAGCGGTTCGATGTCTTCCTTGAAGGTCGCGAACACCATGCCGTTATAGGCCTCGGTGCGCAGTTTCACGAGACCGTGCTGGGATTTGTCGAAATCGTCGCCGTATTGCTCCGGATAAGGCAGCGCACGCAGCGAACCGTCGAGGCCATAGCCCCAGCCGTGATAGGGGCACTGGAAGGAAGACGTCTTGCCCTTCTTCACTTCGCAGACGGTGGCGGCGCGGTGGCGGCAGCGGTTGACCATGCAATGGATCTTGCCCTTGCGGTCACGCACCACGATCACCGGCTCAAGGCCGACCTGCGACAGCTTGAAAGAGCCCTTGTCAGGGAATTCGCTTTCATGCGCGACCCAGACCCAGGTGTTCTTAAAGATCTTCTCCATCTCTTCATTGAAGAGCTCGGGATCTTCGTACATTTCGGTGGCGACCTTGGCGTTCTTCTCGTCGTAGAGCGCGTCGAGATCGCTGAATTTCGGCATATCGAGAGACATGTCGTCCTCCTTACGTTGCGGACTTAAAGCTGCGGGATTTCGAGAGCACGGCCCATGCGCGCCTCGACGGTCATGTATTTCCAAAGGCGATCGTTGCCCTCACCCACCACGATGGTGCGCAGAAGGTTACAGGCGGCCATGACATCCTCGCGGGTCGGGAAATCGGCCATGATGTACCAGGTGTAGGGAAAGCCCACGGAGGCGCCGACAAAGGTCTGGTCGTCGTCGAAAGTGCCGACGATCTCGACCCCTTCCATCTGGTCGATCTTGAACATCAGCTCTTGGGTGGCTTTCCAGACCGGCCCGATCTGGTCAAACGGCAGGCTGAAAAACGCGGCGTGGTTGTTGAAGCACAACAGGGTGCGGATCGGTTTCTGGTCGCTCATGTCTCTGGTCCTCTCTGAAGGAAAATCTTTGCAATATGTCTGGGAACTGCGCAGGCGTTAAGGGTAACCCGGCATGGTCGGCTGATCGAAGAACCCGGCCCCGGCGGCGGTCCATGTCCCCTCGCCCATGAAGGCGTGCTGCGCCACGCAGGCGGCATCCACCATGCAGCGGCCAAGCGTGTGACCCGTCGCCATCACGCCGGAACCGCCGATGACAAAGGCCATGCGCGCGGCTTCGGCGCCGTCGCGGGCCGCCTTGCTGGCCACGAGGCGCAGGCGGATTTTCATGTCCGGGCTGACCTCTCCGGTGGTTTTCAACTCGTCCCAACCGGCCTCGATCGTATCGTAGAACGCCGCGCGGGCACCCATCAGAAGGCCCTGCGCACGCGCGAATTCCGCCTGCACATAGGGCCGCGCGCCGGGGTTCGGCGCACCGGTGATCGAGGCGCGCTGACGGGCATCCTCGACGAGGAAATCCAAGGCCTCGCGCGCCGCCCCCAAGGCCACGACGGCCAGAACCTGCGCCGCGAGCGCCATCGCCGGAAAACGGAAGATCGCATCGTCCAAAAGCGGTTTGCCGCCCCGGATGAAGGTCCATTCGGGCGCAACCACCACACCCTCGGCCACAGCGTCATGCGATCCGGTCGCCGACAGGCCGATGGTGTTCCATGTCTCGTCCACCGCCACCTTGTCGCGCGGCATGACGGCCACGCGCGGCAGCGGCGTGTCATCGCCCTCGACCTTGATCCCCATGCCGACGATGGAAGACCCCATGATGCCCGAGCACCACGGCCAGCGGCCCGACACTTTGAACCCGCCCGCGACCTTCTCGGCCTTTTGCGGCGGGAACATCGCCCCCGCGAACACCGTGTCCGGGTCCTTGCCGTAAATCGCCGCGTAAGTTTCGGGCGGAAGCGCCGCGAGATAGGTGGCGGACACCCCGAAGGACGCCACCCAGCCGGTGGAGGCGTCAGCGGCGGAAATATCCTCGATCAGGCGGCAGAAATCGGCGGGGCTCAGCTCGTCGCCGCCAAAACGCGCCGGGACAAAGGCGCGATAGGCGCCGATCTGTTGCAGCTTTTTCACCATGTCGAGCGGCACATGCCGCAGTGTGGTGAATTCGGCCCGGCGTGCCCGGATCTCATCCAGCACGGAGACATAGGCGGCCGTGTCGGCCTGTTCAAAAGCCAGTTTCGAAAGATAGGTCATTGGTTACGGTCCTTTGACTGAAACAGCGGGATGCAGGACGTGATCCAGCGCGCAACGGCGCAGAGCTTGGCGTCCTCGCCCTTGCGTCCGATGATCTGCAACCCGATGGGCAGACCGGCGTTCGAACGTGCAGGCAGTGTGATGGCGGGATGGCCCGAAAGGTTGAACGGGCGCTGAAAACGGGTGAGCGAGAGGACATTCTGCGGGTCCTGAGCCTCGGCAAGCGTCGGCGGCACGGTCGGCAGCGAGGGCGTGACCAGGGCGTCATAACGCTCCAGAAGCGCGTCCACCTCGGCGGTGAAGCGGGTGCGGACCGCTTCGGCCTCAGCACGCTGCGCGTCCGTGATTTTCCGGGCATTCCTGAGCCGTGCAGCGATGTCCAGCCCGAAGGGCGCGCCCTGATCCAGCATCGGCCCGAAGTCCTGCGCCATTTCATGCGACATCACCACCATGCCCGCGTCGAAAGCCGCCTCGAACGAAGGCAGGATGTCGTAAGGCATGTCCGGATAGGCGTCCATCAGCGCGTAAACCAGCGGATCGCCCACCTCGGCGTCTACTCCTTCGGATTTGATCCGGCCCAGTTTCGGCGCATGGAGCAGCTTTTCCGGCACGAATGTCGGGTCGATCGCCGTCATGCCGCGCACCAGCATGTCCATGTCCCGCGCCAGAATGCCCGGACAATCGAGCGAACTGTGCACGGGTGTCAGCCCCTTGCGGCTCACCCGGCCATAGGTCGGTTTGATCCCGATCACGCCACAGCAGGTGGCGGGCTGGCGCACCGAGCCGCCGGTATCGGTACCCACGGCGAAATCGCAAAGCCCCTCGGCCACGGCCACGGCAGAGCCGGAAGACGAGCCGCCGGGAATGCGATCCGGACAGAGCGGATTGACCGGCGTGCCGGTGAAACCGTTGACCCCGGTCATGCCGAAGGCGATCTCATGCATATTGGCCTTGCCGATGATCCTGCATCCCGCCTCCAGCAGGGCGTCGACCAGATCGGCGTTTCGTGCGGCGGGCGGCTGCGATGCGAAAGCCCGCGAGCCACAGCCCGTGACGGTGCCTTCGACATCAATACAATCCTTGACGACCACGGTCGGACCGCCCCCGCCAAGGGACAGCTCTCCGACCAGCGTCGCGGCGCTGGGAGTCTGTGCGTTCATCTTCTTTCCCTGTTGCGGGTCTTGGCCGTTCTTGCGGCTCTTTACGGTAACTTTCACGCAAAAAGACGACAGGTCAAGTGAAAAATGAAATAAATCCTTTACCCAAACATTCTCATTTCGTAAAAAACATTTACAGTAATTTTACCGCTTTAAATCCTGGCACACTCTCCCACCAAAGATCAAAAAACAGGCAGGGCGTGTCTTGACCACAGGGAGCGCGAGTCGCGCAAGAAAGGACAGAGATGTCACAAGACACCACGCACACGATAGAAACCCTCACCCGCCGCATCGAGAATCTCGAAGCCGCAAACGAAATCCGCAACGTCCAGATGCGCTACATGTTCCTCTGCGACACGCCGCTGCCGGAATATGGCGTCAAGGACGACGCGGAACGCATCGACCTGATCATGGAGCTGTTCTCTGAGGAGGCCGTCTGGGAAGGCGTCGGCGAATATTACGACGGCCAGTTCGGTCGCGCCGAGGGCAAGGCGGCCGTGCGCAAGCATTTCGAAGGCTTCTGGGGCGGCAAGACCGATCCGGCGCTGATCCTCAACTGCCATTATGTGACCTCTGAGCAGATCCACATCGCGGACGACGGCCTCACCGCGACCGGGCAATGGGTGCATATGCAACCCTGGCTGTTCTCTGACGGCAAGGCGCTGCTGCGCTCGTCACGTTTGTTCAACGCCTTCAAGAAATGCGACGATGGTGTCTGGCGCTATACCCGCAACCGGACGGAGAACGTGTTCGTCGCGCCGCTTCCCGCGACCTGGGCGTCGGATTACCCGTCGAAATCCGTGTTGATGAAACCGTAAGCGGTTCTCAAAACACAAAAAAGGGCGCCCCTCGGCGCCCTTTTTTGTGTCTGCTGTGCGATCCCCGCCGACGTCACCAAAGCGCCAGTTTAGGAAAAACCATCGTGAGCACCAGAATGCCGATCTGCATCGCCACGAAGGGCAGGACCGAGCGGTAAATCTGGGTAATCTCCACATCCGGTACAGCATTTTTCAGATAGAACAACGCCATCCCCACCGGCGGGGTCAGGAAGGACGCTTGCAGACAGATCGCCATCAGGATCGCCACCCATGCCGGATCGTGACCCAAGGCCGTGAGCACCGGCAGAACCAGCGGCGCGACGATCAGGATGATCTCCATCCAGTCGAGGAAGAAGCCCAAGAGGAAAACGATGAACAGAATGAGGATCAGCGTCCCTGTCGGTGGCAGCGGGATCGCGTGCAGCGCGCCTTCGATCAGTTCGTCGCCGCCGTAGCCCCGCAACACGACGGAGAAACAGGACGCCCCGAAGATCAGCGCGAAGAGAAAGGCGGTGGTCAGCCCGGTGCCTTCACAGACCTCCCGGAAGTCCGCCCAACTGAGCCGCCGGGAGGCCACCGCGATCAAGGTCGCGCCCGCCGCCCCGACGCCCGAGGCCTCGGTCGGGGTCGCGATGCCGAAAACGATGGACCCCAGCACGGCAATGACCAGCAAAAGCGGCGCCACCAGCGAACCGAGCAGATCGCGCAGGATCTCCCCCGCGCCTCGCCCTGTTTCCAGCGCGCGGGCGGGCGCGCGGTCAGGGTGCAGGATGGCATAAATCACCGCATAGACCACATAGGCGACGGCCAGCAAAAGCCCGGGGATCATCGCACCACGGAACAGATCGCCCACAGGAATCTGCAACTGATCGCCCATGACGATAAGCATGATCGAGGGCGGGATGAGAATGCCGAGACAGCCGGTCGCACCGACAACGCCCAGCCCCAGCCGGTCGTCATAGCCCGCCCCGCGCATCGCCGGCATGGCGATGGTGGCGAGCAACATGACGGAGGCCCCGATGATGCCCGTCGAGGCGGCCAGCACCACGCCGATCAGCACGACGGACACCGCCATACCACCGGGCACGACGCGCAGAAGCGAATGCATCCGGGTCAACAGGCGCTCCGCCACGCCGGATTTGTCGAGCATCATCCCCATGAACACGAACATCGACATCGGGATCAGGGAATAGCTCGACAGCGTGTCGAAAATCCGGTTGGCGACAAAGCCGATCATCCGAAGAGACGCCATATCGGCATCGACCGAGAAATAATCGAGCATGGTGCCCAGAGAGGCAAAGCCCACGGCCACCCCGCCCAGCACAAAGGCGATCGGATAGCCGGAGAACATCACCACCAGAAAGGTCGAGAACAGCAGAAAAACGAAAAGAACATCCATCTCAACTCACTCCCGATACGTCTTGGGTCCGAAAAGGAACAGAAGAGATTTCAACAGGATCGCCACCCCTTGCAGGAACAGAAGCGACAACCCCGCCGCCATCACGCCCTTGATCAGGTAACGCGCCGGCAGGCCCGAGGGCATGGGAGAGCCTTCCTTAAGGTTCCAGGAATACTTGAAGATCGTCCAGGCGGAGCCGGTGACGTACCACAGAAAAGGCAGGAGCAGGAACACGACGCCGAGCACTTCGACAATCGCCCGCGCCGTGGGCGACATCCTGGCGTGAAACGCATCGACGCGGACATGCACGTCCTTCTGATAGGCCCAGGCGAGGCAGGACATCACGGCGATGGCGTTGAGATGCCATTGCAATTCCTCGAGCTGGATGAAGCCGAGGCCAAGCGCATAGCGGGAGAAGACATTGACCAGAATGGTGAGCATCAGAAGCGGCAGGAACAGGCTGCCGATGCGACCGATCCCGGCGATGAACCGTTCGGTATAGGAAATGAGTGCGGTCATGACGATGCGCGCCGGAGGCCCCTGCCCCCGGCGCATCTTTCTCAGCGGCGTTCGGACCAGGCGGCGGTCTTGGCGCGGTAGGCCTCAAGCGAGTCCCAGACCCGTTTGAAATCCGCGTCCGCGGCAACCTGTTCGGCAATCACCTCGTCAAAGGCAGTGTGCAGGCCCTCAAGCACCTCCGGCGGGAAGCTCTTGATCTCCACACCGGCCTCTTCAAACGTCGCAATCGCATCGCCATTGGCCGTGAGCGTCGAGATCACGGAGGTCAGGTTGACCGCCTTGCAGGTCTCTTCGATGAGGGTCTGCTGCGCCGGGTCGAGGCTGTCCCATTTCGCCATATTGACGATCAGCTCGTTCATCGCCGCCGGTTGGTGCCAGCCCGGCAGGTAGTAATATTTGCCGACGTCCTGAAGGCCCAGCGTGATGTCGATGGCGGGCATGGACAACTCGGTGCCGTCGATGATGCCCTTTTCCATCCCCGGATAGATCTCGCCGCCCGGCAAAAGCACGATGGACGCGCCGACCTTGGCCATGGCCTCGCCTGCGAGACCGGCAAAACGGATCTTCTTGCCCTTCAGATCGTCGAGCGAATTGATCTCGAAGTTGTACCAGCCGCCCGCCTCGCTATCCATGAGGCCGCAGGGAATGGTTTTGACGCCCTGTTTGGCGTAGATTTCAGCCCAAATCTCGGCGCCGCCACCCTCGTAGAGCCAGCCGGTGTGGGTCAGCACATCGGGGCCGAAGGGAATGCCCCCAAAGAGTTGCACCGCCGGGAAGCGACCGGCGACATAGAGCGGCGAGGTGATCCCCGCATCGAGCGAGCCCTGTTGCACCGCGTCAAAGATTTGCAGCGACGGCACCAGCTTGCCCGCGCCGTAAACCGTCACGTCGAGCGCCCCGCCCGATGCTTCGTTGAGCTTTTCGCCGAGATAGGCCGCATTGGCACCCGAAGCCGGCATAGTCAGCGGCCAGGCGCTCTGGATGTCGAGCTTGGTGCCGCCGGCAAGTGCCGGGGTCGCCATCGCCGCCGTCACAGCCAGCGCGCCGAGGGTCTTCCCGAGGCTGTTTTTCAGGGTCGTTTTCATCTGTGCAGTCATCTCACGTCTCCAGTTGGATGGGGGCCGGCACACCCTCGGACAAACACAGGACCTGCGCGGTCTTGCAGGTTTGGGACCTTGAAAGCCACCATACGGAACCGGTCGCCCCGAGACAGGAGCGGGCCGTATCCGGCAGGAGGTTTGACGGTGCGTTTGACCGGAACTTCCGGCAGTTTTACGTTATTATTACCGTAATTATTGACCGACATCCGAGACACCTGTCAAATGGTTTTCCTGAAAAATAGATGACAAGGCACATATTGCCCAAAAAACAAGCATGCCAGACTCCCACACGGAGCTCGGTGGCTCAGAGTGAAATCGTCACAGAAACCACCACTGACGCGCGGCATTTCCCGGCATCCGTCCCGTCCCCGTCAGGATAAACCCAGGTTATAGGGGCCTGATAAAGACAGGGAAATCGCATGGGGCAGATCGCAGCACGGGGAAGATCGCCCTTGACCCGAGAGACGCGCACATGGTCTCTCGACCTCGACACATTCAAAAACGCACATCCATTTCGGAGACCCAGCCATGGCCACACGCACCCGTTCGGCGGCAGGCCTCGCCATTCTCGGAGCCACCCTCGCCCTCACCCTGACCGCAGGCGGTCTCGTCTATCAGGCCGCCACCGGCCCGAAAACCAATGCCGCCACGCGCAGCCCGAAAGCGCGGGCCTATACGGTCGACGTGGCCACCCTGACCCCCGAAACCCTCACCCCGGTGATCTCCGCCTATGGTCGCCTCGAGGCCGCGCACCGGCTCGAATTGCGCAGCGCGGTGGCGGGCACGCTCATCGAACTGGCGGAGAGCTTCCGCAACGGCGGGCGGGTTGCGGCGGGCGATCTGTTGTACCGCATCGACCCGGCCAGACTGCAAAGCGCTTATGAGCTCGCGCAGACCGATGTCGCCGAGGCGGAGGCCAATCTCAACGAGATCCGCGCGACGCTCGAACTGTCGCGGCTTGAGGCACAGGCCGCCGAAGACCAGCGCGATCTGCGCATCCAGGCCTACACCCGCCAGCTCGACCTGCGCGACCGCGGCGTGGCGACGGCGGAGGCGCTTGAAACCGCGTCTCTGGCCCGCGCTGCCGCCGAACAGACCCTGATCAACCGGCAACAGGCGGTCGCAGGCAACGAAGCGCAGCTCGCACAGGCGCAGATCCTGCTGGAGCGCCGCCAGATCGCCCTCAGGGAGGCCGCCCGTGCCCTGTCGGACACCGAAATGCGCGCGCCTTTCGACGGCGTGCTCTCCGAAGTCACCGCCCTGCCCGGCGGGCTGGTGTCGGTCAACGAACAATTGGGGATGCTGGTCGATCCCGGGCAGATCGAGGTCGCTTTTCGCCTCACCGGCAATCAATACGGTCGCCTCCTCAATGACGCGGGCGCGCTGCGCAAGGCGGAAATCACGGTGCTGATCCAGCGCGGGCGGCAGGAAACCGAAGTCCCCGCCCGGCTCGACCGCACCGCCGTCGCGCTCGAGGACGGTCAGGTCGGGCGGCTGGTCTACGCCCGCCTCACCGATCCCGACCCGAGCCTTGTGCAACCCGGCGATTTCGTGGCGCTGCGCATCCCCGAAAAGCCGCTGTCGAATGTGGCCCGCATTCCGGCCAGCGCCGTCACCACCGACGGGCGCATGTTGCTGATCGGCGCGGCCAACCGGCTCGAAGAGATCCCCGTGACTCTGCTGCGCCATCAGGGCGACGACCTGATCGTCGCGGATGTGCCCTTCGGTCGGCAATATGTCACCGCCCGGGCGCTTCAGCTTGGACCGGGGATCGTTGTGACACCGGTGGTGCCGGCCCCGGCGGACACAAGCGCAAGCGCCGCGCCTGCCGTCCTCCCCGCCCCTGCGGCTGACACCATTGCCCTCGATCACACCCGCCGCGCCGCAATCATCGCTTTCATCGAAGCCAGCGACAAGATGAAGCCCGAGAAGAAAGCGCAATTCCTCGAAGAGCTGAGCCGGCCGGAAGTGCCGCGCGCCACCGTCGAGAAATTCGAAGCCATGATCGCGGAGGCGCAGTGATGGCCGCCTCCGGTACGCCCTCCGGCCTTCTGGCCTATTTCACCCGCCACCGCACCGCGGCGGCCTTTGTCATGGTTCTGATGCTGGCCTTTGGCCTCGTCTCCTCAACGAAAATCCGCTCGCAATTCTTCCCCGACGTGGTGGTCGACACGGTCACCGTCACGGTCGACTGGGACGGCGCAGGGCCCGAGGAGATCGACCGCGCCGTCGTCGCCCTTCTGGAGCCCGCACTGCAAGGCGTCGAAGGGGTCGCAAGCTCCACCGCCGTATCGAAAGAAGGCTCGACCACGCTGACCCTCACCCTCGATCCCGGCTGGGACATGGCGCGGGCGACCGAGGATGTGAAAGCGGCGGTCGAGACGGTCAAGAGCCTGCCGGAGAATACCGAAGAGCCGGTCGTGCGGCGCGGTGTCTGGCGCGACAAGGTGACCGAGGTGATGATCTGGGGCGACATCGGCCCGGAGCAATTAGGCCAGATCGGTGACGATTTCGTCGCCCGGCTCTACCGCGCCGGTCTGACCCGCAGCTCGATCACCGGGGTCGCCGCCCCGCAGATCGACGTCAGCGTGTCCGAGGCCGCCCGCGTGCGCCATGACATCGGGCTGAGCGACATCTCGGCGGCCATCGCGCGCCAGGTCGACACCCGGCCTGCGGGCGACGTCGGCGACAACGGCGCGCGGCTCTCGGCCGGGCGTGACACCCGCGAGGCGGATGCGCTGCGCGATCTGGTGATCCGGATCAATGACGACGGCTCGAAACTTTACCTTCGCAACCTTGCCACCATAGAGACCACCCGCTCCGACGCCGGTCAGGCCTATGCCGTCAACGGCCTCCCCGCCGTCTTGATCCGCGTCGACCGGACGGCGCAAGGCGATGCCATCGGCATGGAAGCCACCGTGCGCCGGATTGCCGACGAGATGGGGCCGGAGCTGCCCGAAGGCGTCTCCGTCCAACTGATCAACGCCCGCGCCCAGGACATCACCGACCGGCTCGACATCCTGATGAAAAACGGCATCTCCGGTCTGGCGCTGGTGCTTGTGGTGCTGTTTCTCTTCCTCTCGGCGCGCACGGCGCTTTGGGTCGCGATGGGCATTCCGGTCTCCATGCTCGCCGCCATCGGCGTCATGTATGTTGGCGGGCTGACCCTCAACATGATGTCACTTTTCGGCCTGATTATCACTCTGGGCATCGTGGTCGATGACGCCATCGTCGTGGCCGAACATGCCGACCACCGGGCGCGGCGGCTGGGTGAAAGCCCCGACCTCGCGCCGGTCAACGCCGTGCGGCGGATGCTCGGTCCGGTGTTCAGTTCGACGACCACCACGATCCTCGCCTTTGTCGGCCTTCTGTTCATCGGCGGCGAATTCGGCAGCCTGATCGCCGACATTCCCTATGTGGTCGCCGCCGTTCTCGCCGCTTCCCTCGTCGAGAGTTTCCTGATCCTGCCGCATCACATGCGCCACGCCCTGATGCATGGCGCGAAAGAACGGTGGTACGACTGGCCCTCGCGCCAGTTCAATCGCGGCTTTACCTGGATCTCGGAGCGCGGCTTCGCCCCCTTCATGACCCTCGTCCTGCGCCTGCGCTATCCGGTGGTTGCCGCGATGCTGCTGCTCCTGTCGCTTTCGGTCGCACAGGTGCTTCGCGGCTCGGTGCCATGGGCGTTTTTCACCGCCCCCGAGCGCAGTTCGGTGACCGGCAATTTCGCCTTCCTCCCCGGCGCCACCCGCGAGGACGCGCTAGCCTTCACCCGCGAACTCGACCGCGCAGCCAAGGCCGTCGGTGCCGCCCATGAGGCCGAAACCGGCCTCGATCCGCTGGTGCATATCCTCACACAGGTCGGCGGCACGGCGGCCAAGGGCATTCCCGGCGAGGACACCATGGACCCCGACACGCTGGGCTCGATCGACATCGGCCTCGTCGGCGCGGATCAACGCGACTTCTCCGGTCAGGACCTCGTACGCGAGCTGATGGCGGAGATCAAACGCCCGGCGGGGATCGCGGTTCTGAATTTCCGTTCGCAGGGCGTCGGCCCCGGCGGGGATTCGCTTTCGGTCAATTTCTACGGCACCGACAGCGACCGCCTGAAAGCCGCCGCCACCGATCTCATCGCCGCCCTCGGCCAGTTCCCCGAAATCACCGGGCTGCAAGACAGCCTGCCCTATGGCCGCGAGGACATCCGGCTCGACCTGACCCCCACCGGCGAGGCGCTTGGCTTTACCACCGCAGCGATCGGCGCGGAGCTGTTCGGGCGTTTGAACGGTCTGACGGCGGCGGAATTCCCGGCGGGCACGCGCACCACCGAAGTGACCGTCAAAGTGCCCGAAGCGGAACGCACCGCCGATTATCTCGACAGCACGCTGATGCAGAGCCCGGAAGGGCAATGGCTGCCGCTGGGCGAGATCGTGACGGCGGAGAGCAGCCTCGCCTTCTCCACCATCTCGCGCGAGAACGGGCGGCAGTTGGTGAGCATCACCGGCGCGCTCTCCGAGGACAATCCGGTCCGCGCAGGCGAGATCGGTCGCGCGCTCAACGACGAGATCCTGCCGCAGATCGCCGCGCGCTACGATCTCGACTGGGATCTGGGCGGGCTGGTGTCGCAACAGAACGCCTTCCTCGACGAGGCGATGGTCGGGTTCATGCTTTGCATCCTCGGCATTTATCTCGTCCTGGGCTGGGTCTTCGGGAGCTGGACCCGCCCGTTGATCGTCATGGCCGTCATCCCCTTCGGCCTCATTGGCGCGGTCTGGGGCCATGCGCAGTTCGGCCTCGCCATGTCGCTCTTTACCATCATCGGCCTCATCGGCATGTCCGGGATCATCATCAATGACGCCATCGTTCTGGTCACCACGATTCAGGACAACGCCCGCACCATGCCGATCCTGCGTGCCGCCGTCTCAGGCGCGACCGAGCGATTGCGCCCGATCCTTCTGACCACGCTCACCACCGTTCTGGGCCTTGCGCCGCTGATGTATGAGCAGAGCCGTCAGTCGCTGTTTCTCAAACCCACGGTGGTGACGCTGGTCTATGGCCTCACCGTCGGCTTTTTCATCGTGCTCCTCCTGGTGCCCGCGCTTTTGCTGGTCCAGAACGATCTGTCGCAACGGCTCACCAGCCTGCGCCATCTGATCCGGGGCCACCGGATGCCCGAGCGCCTGCGCCGGGCGGCGGGGGGCACGGCTTTGGCGGTCATCGCGGTGACTCTGGTGCTGATGCTGCCTTGGGCGCTGACCGGCACGGCGCTGATCCCCCTACCGGGCCTGCCGCCGCTCCTGTCAAGCCTGATCGTGACGCTTCTGGCCGATCTGGTGCTCGCTTGGGGCTTTCTCCGGCTGAGCCGGAAAATGGGGGATGACCGCCCTGCGCCTTCCCGGTAAGCTCGCCGAAAATCCTTTCGAAAGAAGCGCATGACCCAGCCCGTCATCGTCAACCAGATCGACCCGGAGTTCGGCCAGACGCTCCGCGCGCACCCCTCCCTGCCGCGGGTGATCGACCATTTCGACCGCGAGCAGCCATGGGACCTGCCCGAAGACGCGCAGGCGCTCGTGACCCGCGCTTTCCGGTCCTGGCTCAAGGCCCCGGAGGTGGTCAATCTTCCGGCGCTGAAATGGGTTCAGACCTTTTCCGCCGGGATCGAGATTTACCCCGACTGGCTGATGCAGGGCCGCGTGATCACCAACGGTCGCGGCCTGACCGCGCCGCAGATCGCGGAATATGTCATGGCTGCGATGCTCTTGGTAGAGAAGGATATTTACGGCGCGCGCACGACATCCTTAGATGATTGGGGCACGCGGGTATTCGGCACGCTGGAGGGCAAGACGCTTGGCCTGATCGGCTATGGCGCGATTGGCGAAGCGGTGGCGAAACGCGCGCGGCCCTTTGACATGGAGGTGCTGGCCTGTCGGCGCGGGCCGTGGCGCGAGGTTCCGGAGGGGATCACACCCTGCGCCACGCCCGAAGCGGTCATGGCCACCTCCGATCATGTGGTGATCGCCATGCCTCTGACGCCCGAGACGGAGGGCCTGGTGAATGCCGCCCTGCTCGCGCAGGCCAAGCCCGGGCTGCATCTGATCAACGTCGCGCGCGGGGCGCTGGTGGATCAGGGCGCGCTCTTGCAGGCACTCGATGACGGGCGCCTGAGCAAAGCGACGCTCGACGTCACCCATCCCGAACCGCCTTCGGAAGACGATCCGATCTGGCGCCATCCCAAGGTCCTTCTGACCCCGCATGAATCCTACAAGGGCGGCCTGTCGGAGCGCGCCCGCTTCGAACAGAAAACGCTGCGCAATCTCGACGCATGGCTTGCGGGCCGACCGATGACGGATGTCGTCGATCTGACCCGCGGATATTGAGATTACGCCCCGGTGAAATTCGGCACATCGACCGGTTCGAGATCGGCCGGGCTGACGCCCTCCTCAATCTCCTGACAGGCGACCGGGTAATGGTCGGCGGTGGTGCATTGCGACACCGGGTATTTTTCCACCTGATCGCAGGCAGCAAGGGTCAGCGTGGCCAGCGCCACAGGCAGGATCAGCTTTGTCATCTCACAGCTCCTCATGAAGTTTCGCCCTCTATGTGGGCGTTTTGACAAAACCGTCAATATGAGAAATCGCCAAAAATGAACGAAACGGTTCACTTTTTGCAACACGGAAACCCTCTTCCCCTATGACCACGATCCTTTACGGTCTTCACGACACCTCAAGGGACCCAAAATGACACGCATTGCAATGCTCTCGGCACTTCTGCTCTCGGGCTGTTACGGCTTCGTCGTCGACCATCGGAGCTATGGCACAGGGCGCGGCCCCACGGCCACCCTGTCGGTCACAGCCACTCACCGGCTCGATCATTTGAGCCTTGCACATTGTGACGACAGCGCCCCGCCGCTCGTGCTGATCGCCCGCAAACGCGACGATCCCCGCCGCGATCCGGCCTGGGAGATCACCCTCGACGCGAACACCTGCTACGAGGTCGAGGCCCGCTCGTGGCGGCTCAATTTTTACAAACGCCTCACGCTTGCGCCCGATGCCAGCGAGCGGATCGCGCTCGACTGACTTCAGGCGATGATCTCGAACTTGGTGACGTCCACCATGCCCCGGTCGGTGATCTTGAGCGCCGGAATGACCGGCAGCGCCAGAAACGCCAGTTGCAGGAACGGCTCTTCCAGCGTCACCCCAAGCGACGCCGCCGCCGCCCGCAGATCGACAAGGTGATCGCGCACCACCTCGAAGGGCTCCAAACTCATCAGCCCCGCCACCGGCAGCGCCAGTTCGGCCAAAACCTTGCCGTCCCGTACCACGACAAACCCGCCCTCGATCTCCGACAACCGGTTCGCCGCCAGCGCCATATCGGCGTAATCGACGCCAACGCAGGCGATGTTGTGATGATCGTGACAGACGGTCGAGGCAATCGCCCCCGCCTGTAGCCCAAAGCCTTTGACAAAGCCCGAGGCGATATTGCCGTTCTTGCCGTGCCGTTCGATCACCGTGATCCGGGACAGATCGCGCGCCGGGTCCGGCGCCTTGTCGCCATCGACAATCGGCACGGTCTCGCGCAGATGCTCGGTGATGATCTTGCCCTCGATGATCCCGATCACATCCACCTCTTGGCGGTTGCCCGTGGCGCGGAACTGCTCCGGACGGACCTTCGGCGCCTTGACCGAGCCACGCCCCACAGGCGCCACATGCCCGCGTGCCGCAAAGGCCTCGTCCGTCACTTCAACCCCGCCCGCGAAAACCTTCTGAGCATTGCAGTTTTCCAGACTGTCCAGCACAACAATATCGGCCCGTTTGCCGGGCGCGATCATGCCGCGATCCTTCAACCCAAAGGCTTCGGCCGCCGACAGAGTGGCCGCGCGGTACACCGCCAGAGCGGGACTTCCGAGCGAAATCAATGTGCGGATGACGTAATCCAGATGCCCGTATTCGCCGATGTCCAGCGGGTTCCGGTCATCGGTACAAAGACACATATAGGGCGCGGTCAGATGGGTCAAAAGCGGTTGCAGCGCGTGCATATCTTTCGACACCGAGCCTTCGCGGATCAAAACCCGCATCCCCTTGCGCAGCTTCTCGCGCGCCTCTTCGGCGGTCGTGGCCTCATGTTCGGTGCGGATGCCCGCCGCGATATAGGCGTTGAGATCGGTACCGGAAAGCTGCGGACAATGGCCGTCGATATGCCCATCCTCAAACAGCCGGATTTTCTTCATCGCCTCGGGGTCGCGGTAGATCACGCCGGGGTAATTCATGAACTCGGCCAAACCGATGCCCGACGGATGCCCCATCACCTCGGCCAAATCCCCGGCCAAAAGCTCCGCCCCCGCCGTTTCCATATGCGTGGACGGCACGCAGGACGACAGCTGCACCCGGATCGACATCAGCGTATGTTCGGACGCCGCCTGAAAATAGCGGATGCCCGGCAGGCCAATGACATTGGCGATCTCATGCGGATCGCAAATCGCCGTCGTCACACCGCGCGGCAGGACGCAGCGGTCAAACTCGAACGGCGTCACCAGCGAGCTTTCGATATGCAAATGCGTGTCGATGAACCCCGGCACGATCACCTGCCCTGTGACGTCGATCTCGCGCTTGCCCTCGTAGCGCTCAAAAACGCCCACGATCCGGTCGCCGACGATGGCCACATCGCCGACGATCAGCTCGCCGGTCATCAGATCGAAGATCGAGCCATTCTTGAGCACAATGTCGGCGGGTTCCTCGCCCCGCGCCACCGCAATCCGATGTTCCAGATCCGCCATTTCCGCCTCCTTAAACCCGCACCGCCGGCACGCGCTCGACATCCTCGGGCAGACCCAAAGCCGCCCGTTCCGCATCGCGCCGCGGCACCAGCCAGACGACCCGCGCGCCTTTTTCATAATCTTGCAGAACAACATGACGCTGGTCCGACAAAAGCCAGCCCTCCGTGCCATGGCTCTGCCCCACGATCACCCGTTCCGCATCGCGACGCGCCAGTTCCAGCATCGGGGCAAATTCCGCCTCGGCACAGACAATGAGATCGGCCTCCTGCAACCGCTGCACGGCGCGCAGCGTCAGCAGATCCGGGTCCGGGCTGCCCACCGGCAAAAGCGCCACGGCGCCACGCCCCGCATCGCCGGGCGCCCCGCCCGCCGCAATCGCCGCCTTGATCCGCTCCGCTGCCTCGCGTTCCGCCCCTCGGGCAAACAGATTGCGTGGCGCATCATGATAGACCCAACGCCAGAACGCCCGGCGTTTCTCGCGCGGCACGTCCTTGGCCACCGCGTCGCGCAGCCGCCCGCCAAGCGCCACCAACTCGCCCAGGCGCGGCTCCAGCATCTCCTCCAGCCGGGTCTTGATCTGGCGCGCCAAAACCGGGGCCGCGCCTTCTGTGCCGATCGCCACCACCAAAGGATCGCGATCCACCAGCGACGGCGTGTTCGCTTCGCAAAGATCGGGCCGATCCACGACGTTCACCAGTGCGCCCGCATCGCGAACAATCTGCGCCATGCGCACATCGCAATCCTCATCCTCGGTACAGACAAAGACCAAGGCCGCATTGGCGAAAACATCCGCAGCCGTTTCTGCGGTGATCTCCTCCGCAAGCTGAACCGCCCGCCCCTCGGCCACCAAAGCCGCCAGTTCCGGCTCCAGCTCAGGGGCCGCCAGCACGATCCGCGCTTCGGTCTTGAGCATCAGCCGCGCCTTTTGCGCCGCCGTCTCACCGCCGCCGATGATCACGACATCGCGCCCGGTCATGCGCAGGAACATGGGAAAGAATTTCATAGGGCGCGGCCTCTTGATGGACTTTCACCCAAGGTCTCCCATTGGCCCGGAAATGACAAGCCTGTCTCTTTTGCGCACCGGTCTTAACCTGTTTTTTACCCGTGCGCGCCCAAGACCCCTGCGATCGAGGACCTAAAGCTCTGGTCAAAAAACCTTTTCTTGACAATTTCGAGCCTAGGGTCACCGTGAACCCCGACAAGTTTCATTTTGCAAAGCGTGACATGACCTCCCCCAACCCGGCCTCCCCCGCCTCTGACACTCAAAACGACGATCTTCTCGATCTCTTCATCATCGGCGGCGGCGTCAATGGTTGTGGCATCGCCCGCGATGCGGCGGGCCGGGGCCTCAAGGTGGCTCTGGCCGAAATGGGCGATCTGGCGCAGGCGACCTCCTCGGCCTCGTCCAAACTCTTTCATGGCGGTCTGCGCTATCTCGAATATGGCGAGGTCCGGCTGGTGCGCGAGGCTTTGGAGGAACGCGAAGTGTTGCTCAACGCCATGCCGCATATCGCCTTCCCGATGCGCTTTGTCCTGCCGATCTCGAAAGAAATGCGGTTCGACGCCGACACGCCGATCTCGAAGCTGTTGAAATACACCATGCCCTGGCTCAAAGGCCAGCGCCCCGGCTGGATCATCCGCGTCGGGCTTTGGATGTATGACCACCTCGGCAAGCGCAAAATTCTACCCGGAACCACCGGCTATGATCTCACGGGTCGCCCCGAGGGCGCGCCTTTGAAAGACATGTTCAAACACGCGTTCGAATATTCCGACGTTTGGGTCAATGACGCGCGTCTCGTCGTGCTCAATGCCATGGACGCCCGCGCTCTCGGCGCGAAAATCATGACCCGCGCCAAAGTAACCTCGGCGCGGCGTGAGGCGGATCACTGGGAAATCGACGTCGAGGGCCAAGGCACCTTCCGCGCAAAGGCACTGGTCAATGCGGGCGGGCCTTGGGTCGCCGACATCCTCACCGGCGTCATCGGCGTCAATTCGACCGAACGCGTGCGCCTCGTGCGCGGCTCGCATATCGTCGTCAATCGGCTCTACGAACACGACAAGGCCTATTTCCTTCAGGGCTCCGATGGCCGCATCATCTTTTTCCTGCCCTATCAGCGCGATTTCACCATGATCGGCACCACGGAAGCGCCCCATGAGGCCGACCCTCTGGTGGCCGAGGCGACTTTTGAGGAAAAGCGCTACCTGCTTGATTTCGCAAACCAATATCTCAAAACACCACTGACGCAGGCCGATGTGGTCCATAGCTTCGCTGGCGTCCGCCCGCTCTATGAAGACGGCGCCTCGACGGCCACGGCAGCGACCCGCGAATATGTCCTGTCGCTCGATGAAAACGGCCCGCCCTTGCTCAATGTCTTCGGCGGCAAGATCACCACCTACCGCAAACTCGCCGAGGCGGCGCTTGCCAAGCTCACGCCGTTTTTCGTCATGAAAAATCCGTGGACCAAAGGCGCGCCGCTCCCCGGCGGTTTCACCTATGGCCACGATCTCGAACAGGTGACCTCGCTCACCCTGCAATTTCCCTTCCTGTCGCCCGAGGCCGCCGACCGGCTCGTGCATCTCTATGGCCGCAACGCCGCCGCGATCTTCGAGGATGTGGTTGGCCCCTCCGACATGGGCCGCGATTTCGGCCATGGTCTGACGGAGGCCGAGCTGCGCTATCTCATCCGCGAGGAATTCGCCCGCGACGTGGCCGATGTGATCTGGCGGCGCACCAAGCTGGGCCTGCGCCTGACGGCGGCCGAGATCGCCGCCATCGACGACTGGATGCGCCAGAACGTCCCTCTGCTTGCCGATCTCTAAACCTCAGCCTATCGTGAGCGCGGGAGGCACCATGACTGACACACTCGTCGCCCTCGATCAGGGCACCACATCCACGCGCGCCATCCTCTACGACGCCAATCTGACCCCGATGGCCAGCGCGCAGGAGGAATTCGCCCAGCATTACCCGCATTCCGGCTGGGTCGAACACGATGCGATGGACCTCTGGAAGACGTCGCGCCGCTGTCTCGCAGAAGTGCTGAAAGACGCCCGCCCCGCCGCCCTGGGCCTCACCAACCAACGCGAAACCACCGTGGTCTGGGACGCCGAGACCGGCAAGCCTCTGGCCCCCGCCATCGTCTGGCAGGACCGCCGCACCTCTGAAGTCTGCGCCAAACTGCGGGCGGAGGGCTTCGAGGACGAGATCACATCGCGCACCGGCCTCCTGCTCGACCCCTATTTCTCCGCCACCAAACTCGCGTGGATTCTCGACCAGACCGAAGGCGCGCGTGCGGCTGCCAAATCGGGCCGGGTGAAATTTGGCACGGTCGACACATGGCTGATCTGGAACCTCACCGAAGGCCGGGTGCATGCCACCGATGCCACCAACGCCTGCCGCACCATGCTCTACAATATCCACGAGGGGCGCTGGGACCGGACCATTTGCGACCGCCTCGACATTCCGATGGAAATGCTCCCCGAAGTGCGCGACAGCTCCGGCGATTTCGGTGAGACCACGCTCTTCGGCGCGCCCCTCCCGATCCGCGGCGTCGCGGGCGATCAGCAGGCGGCGACCGTCGGTCAGGCCTGCTTTACCCCCGGCATGATGAAATCCACCTATGGCACCGGCTGTTTCGCGCTGCTGAACACCGGCACCGAGCCGATCGCCTCGCAACACCGCTTGCTCACCACCGTGGCCTACCAGTTGAACGGCACGCCGACCTACGCGCTCGAAGGGTCGATCTTTGTCGCCGGTGCCGTGGTGCAATGGCTGCGCGACGGGCTGGGCGTGATCGAAAACGCCGCCGACACGCTCGCCATGGCGCAACAGGCCGATCCCGAGCAACAGCTCTACCTCGTCCCCGCCTTCACGGGCCTCGGCGCACCGTGGTGGGACGCGGACGCGCGCGGCGCGATCTATGACCCGCAACACCGGCCCCAATGAGTTCGCCCGCGCCGCGCTCGAAAGCGTCGGCTACCAGACACGGGACCTCATAGAGGCCATGCACGCCGATTGGACCGCGCCGCAGGACACGACGCTGCGCGTCGATGGCGGGCTTTCGGCCAACCCTTTCGCGATGCAATTCCTCGCCGACATCCTCGGCGCGCCCGTCGACCGCCCCGCCAATCTGGAAACCACAGCCCTGGGCGCCGCCTATCTCGCGGGGCTCGCGACCGGTCTCTGCCCGGAGCCCGAGGCCTTCACCGCAAACTGGCGCGCGGAGGCCACCTTCAGCCCCGAAATGGACGCCGCCACCCGTGATGCGAAATACAGTGGCTGGACCGACGCCATCCGCCGCACGCTGACGCGCTAAGGGTTTTCTGATGGCCTAAATACTCAAAAAGTCGGGGTTTTCCCCGCCTTTCCCATCAGATGAACCCGCTCACAAGGTTCTCCAACCGCTCCTGCCGCCCCGAGCGCGGCTCCGGGTTGATCGCGTCGGCCAGCACCCGCGCCTCGATCCCTTCGAGATCGCCGTGATCCAACATATCCGCATTCTCCGGCCGCCCCCAATCGGCATAGCGCGCCGCCCGGTTGGCCTCCAGCCGCCCGTCCTCCAACAGCGCCGCCGCCGCTTTCAGCCCCCGCGCGCACATATCCATGCCGCCGACATGGGCCAAAATCAAATCCTCAGGGTCCAGCGATTGCCGCCGAATGCGCGCATCGAAATTGGTGCCGCCGGTGGTGAAGCCCCCCGCTTTCAACACCTCGTAATAGGCCAGCGCCACCTCATGCGGCGCGTTCGGGAACTGGTCCGTGTCCCAGCCGGACTGGTAATCGTTGCGGTTCATGTCGATCGAGCCGAAAATCCCCAGAGAGGCCGCCAGCGCCAGCTCATGCTCAAAGGAATGCCCCGCGAGGATGGCATGCCCCTGCTCGATGTTCATCTTGACCTCGCCCTCAAGGCCATAGCGTTTCAGAAAGCCATAAACCGTTGCCACGTCGAAATCGTACTGGTGTTTCGACGGCTCCTGCGGCTTCGGCTCCACCAGAATGGCGCCTTTCCAACCCCGCTTGTGTTTGTATTCCACCACCATTTCCAGCATCCGCGCAGCCTGATCCGCCTCGCGCGTCAGATCGGTATTGAGCAGCGTCTCATAGCCCTCGCGTCCGCCCCAAAGCACGTAATTCTCGCCGCCCAGCTTGATCGTCGCATCCATGCAGCTCTTGATCGTCGCCGCAGAGTAGGCAAACACCTCCGGGTCCGGGTTGGTCGCCGATCCGGCCATGAACCGGCGATGGGTAAAGAGGTTCGCGGTGCCCCAAAGCAGTTTCGTTTTCGAGCTTTCCATCTTCTCGGTGAAATAATCGACGATCTCTTCGAGGTTGCGTTTGCTCTCGGCAAAACTCGCGCCTTCGGGCCGCACATCGAGGTCGTGGAAACAGAAGAACGGCGCTTGCAGGATGTCGAACATCTCGAAGGCCACATCGGCCTTCATTTTGGCCTTCTCCATGCCCTCGCCGAACCACGGACGATCAAAGGTCCGCCCGCCGAACGGGTCGCCGCCCTCATAGGCAAAGCTGTGCCAATAGGCGACGGCAAAGCGCAGATGCTCCTCCATCCGCTTGCCCATCACCACCTCGTCGGGGTTGTAATGTTTGAAAGCGAACTCGTTGTCGCTCGCCGGGCCTTCATATGTGATCTTCGGGATGTTCTGGAAAAACTCTGTCATGTCAGCCTCTTGAGTGCATGTTGTGCGGCCTTGAAGCGGGCGAACCCGTCGTCATAAGCCGCCGTCAAATCGGAAATCGGGTCAATGGTGGCCTGGATGCGCGGCGCGGTGGCGATCTCCGCACCGCCGCCGGTCGTGGCCATCATGCCCAGACGCGCGGCACCGAAGGCGCCACCAAAATCGCCAGCGACGGGCAGGTCCACCGGCACGCCCAAAGCGGTGGCAATCGCCTCCAGCCAGTAATGCGATTTCGAGCCGCCACCGACGGCCAGAAGCCGGTCGATCCTGGTCCCGGTCGCGGCCAGTGCTTCGGCGCAGTCTTTGATCGCAAAGGTGACCCCTTCGAGCACCGCGCGGGTACCCGCCGCCGTGTCGGTCGCGTGTTCGAGGCCCGTGAAAGCGCCCCGGATCGCGGCATCGTTCAATGGCGTGCGTTCGCCGCCCAAATAGGGCAGGAATTGTGTCCTGGTCGGCGCTTTGAGCGATCCCAGATTGGCCGTCAGCTCCGCCGCACCTTTGCCGACAAAGCGACCGTACCAGTTGAGCGCATCGGTCGCGGCCAGGATCACGCCCATCTGGTGCCAGGTCTCCGGCAGAGCATGGCAAAAGGTGTGAACGGCAGTTTCCGCATCCGGCTGATAGCCGTCATTGGCCGCGAACAACACGCCGGAGGTGCCGAGCGACACGAAAGCCTGTCCGGCTTTGACGACGCCCCCCCCGATGGCCGAGGCGGCATTGTCACCGCCACCGCCCGCGATCACGCATGACGGGGACAGGCCCCATTGGGCCGCCAGTTCCGGGCGCAATTGACCGGAAACTTCGGAGCCCTCGACCAGACGCGGCATGTAACTGCGATCCATGTCTGTAGCCGCCAAAAGCGCATCCGACCAATTCCGTGCGGCGGTGTCGAACCAGGCGGTGCCAGCGCTGTCGGACATCTCACCGACGAACTCTCCGGTGAGGTAGAGGCGCAGATAATCTTTCGGAAGCAAGACCTTGACGGTCGCTTTGAAAGTGTCCGGCTCATTGTGTTTTACCCACACAAGCTTGGGTGCGGTGAAGCCCGGAAAGACGATATTGCCGGTGATGGCGCGAAACTGCGGATCGGCGTCGAGCGCGGCAGCCTCGCGGTAGGACCGCGTGTCGTTCCACAGGATGCAGGGACGCAAGACCCGATCTGAGGCATCAAGCAACGTCGCGCCGTGCATCTGCCCCGACAGACCGATGCCCTTCACGCCCGACAGGTCCGCCTTGTCGCCCAAAGCCGCCATGACCGTGTCGCAGGCGGCAAGCCAACTGGCCGGGTCCTGTTCCGACCAGCCATCCTGCGGGCGCTCGTTGGTGAGCGCCGCATTCGCCTCCGCCACGACGCTCTGATCCGCGTCGATCAGAAGGGCTTTGAGACCGGAGGTCCCGAGATCAAGTCCGATATACATGTGACATCCGTTGGTTGAGAACGGGACACCTGCCCCGTTTTATCAATGCGCCGGGTTCAATACGCCTGCGGCGGCTTTTTCCCCATGATGATCATGCCGAGAATATCCTCGTCCGTGACCTCGCCCACGTTGACCGTACCGACCTTCTGACCGTTCTTCATCACCATCGCCCGGTCGCAAAGCCGCATGACGTTGTGAATGTCGTGCTCGATGAGGAAAATCCCCAGCCCCTGCGCCTTCAGTTCCTCGATCAGCTCCGCGACCATCTGGGTCTCATGCGGGCCCAGCGCGGCGGTGGGTTCATCCATGATCAGGATCTTGGCGTTGAAATAGACCGCCCGGGCGATGGCCACCGATTGCCTTTGACCGCCCGAAAGTGCGGAGACCGGCACTTTGAACTTCTGGAAGTTCGGGTTGAGCCGCCCCATGATCTTGCGGGTCTCGGCCTCCATCGCCGGCTCGTCGACAAAGCCCAGAGGCGTCACCAACTCGCGGCCCAGGAACAGGTTCGACGCCGCATCGAGATTGTCCGCCAGCGCCAGCGTCTGGTAGATCGTTTCGACATTGTAACGCCGCGCATCGCGGGTGTTGCGGATCTCGGCTTTCTCTCCATTGATAAAAATCTCGCCCGCATCCTTCTGATAGGCACCGGAGAGGCATTTGATCAGGGTCGATTTGCCCGCGCCGTTATGGCCCAGAAGGCCCACGACCTCGCCGGGATAGAGATCAATCGTGACATGATCCACCGCCTTGACGCCGCCGAAGGCGATGGAGATGTCTTTCAATTCGACAAGAGGCGTGCCGGTGTTCGGATTGCTGCTCATGATCGTCTCTCCTTACACCTTGATGCCAAGTTTCTTGCGGTACTGAATGTCGATCCAGACCGCGAACACGAGGACCGAGCCGACGACGATGTTCTGAAGCGGCGCATCGACACCCACCATCGCCATGCCGGATTGCAGCGATTGCATGATCAGCGCGCCCAGGATCGCCCCGTGAATAGTGCCGATGCCACCGGACAAAGCCGTGCCGCCGATCACCGCCGCCGCGATCACGCGCAGCTCGTCCAGAGTGCCGATGTCATTGGCATGCGACGCCAGACGCGCGGAGGCGATCACCGCGGAGAGGCCACAGAGAAACCCCATCAACGCAAAAATCTTGACCGTCAGCAGTTTGGTGTTGATCCCCGACAGCTCCGCCGCATCCGGGTTGCCGCCGGTGGCGAAGATATATTTGCCGAGCCGCGTCTTCTTGGCGAGCATCGTCATGGCAATCGCCACCACGATCAGCACAATGACCGACACCGGCAGGCCGTAGGCCTCGGTATAGCCATCGGGCAGCACCTCGCCCCGCGCTTCGAACATGCGCCGCAGCTTGCCGGTCGGAATGTCATAGGCGTTGAGCGTGGCGACATAGCCGATAATGACCGCAACGATCAGGCCACCCACAGTGAATTCGGCCCAGAGCGGCTTCGTCGGGAACCCGTGGCTCTTCTTGGCCTTGCGCGCGTTATAAAGCGCATAGACAGAGGCCGCGACGGCCAAAGCGCCAACGATCCAGGACAAGGTCACCCCAAGCGTGCCTTCCGCCCCGCCCAGAACGAGATAGGTCTTGTCCAGAGGCGCAATCGTCTGGCCGTCGGTGACATACCAGCCGACATAGCGCCAGATCAGCAGCCCCCCAAGGGTGACGATGAAGGCCGGGATGCCCTGATAGCCGATGAGCCAGCCATTGAAAGCACCGATCAGCGTGCCCACGGTCAGGCATGTCAGGATCGCCAAGGGCGCGATCATCGGATTGCCGTAGTCGAGACCGATCACTTGCGGCAGCCAGCGCGCCTGCATCATCGCGCCCATGGCAGAGGCGATGGCCAGCACGGCGCCGACGGAAAGGTCGATATGACGGGTGACGATGACGAACACCATGCCGGTCGCCATGATCGCCACGGACACGGTCTGAACCGTCAGATTGAAGGTGTTGCGCGGCGTGATGAACCGCCCCTCGGTGAAGAAATTGAAGGCCAACGCAATGGCAATGAAGGCCCCCACCATCCCCATGAGACGCATGTCGAGTTCCAGTTGCCCCAACAGGCTCTTGCGCATTGCCGGCAGGCCGCTGTCCGGGCCTGTTCCCTGATCTGCCCTGTGATCTGTCATCGTCATGATCCTTTTCGCCCCTCCCAAAGGCGTCTCAGTCCCGCCGGTTCCCCGGCAGGACCTGCGCAGGCCACACCCGCGCAGGTCTTTCGGTCCCAGTTCAAGTGCGGATCAGTTACAGGGCGACGGGCCGTCCGTGACGCCCTGGCACAGCGCATCCTTGGTGATCCAGCCGGCATCCACCACCACGTCGAGGTTGTCGCGGGTGATCGGGATCGGCGCGAGGAACATGGCCTTCATCTCCTTGCCGCCCGGGGTGGTGAAATCGACCGTGCCCTCGACATCGGACGCCATCATCCCCCCTGCCAGTTCAACCGCGATCTCGGCGGCATTCTTGCCCAGCTCGCGCGAGTCCTTCCACACCGACACCGTCTGGGTGCCAAGCGCGATACGATTAAGGGCGGCGTGATCGCCATCCTGACCGGAGACCGGAATGCCCGCCATGCCCTGCGCCATGAGCGCGGCCACAGCGCCGCCCGCCGTACCGTCATTCGAGGCCACGACCGCATCCACCTTGTTGTCATTGGCGGTCAGGATCGATTCCATGTTGCGCTGCGCATTGGCCGGAAGCCAGGCGTCGGTATAGGCCTCGCCCACAATGGTGATGTCGCCCGCGTCAATCGCCGCCTGCAACACCTCTTGCTGACCGCCGCGCAGGAAGTCGGCGTTCGGATCGGTCGGCGAGCCCTTGATCATCACGTAATTGCCGGTCGGCTGGGCCTCATAGACCGCTTTCGCCTGCAACCGCCCGACCTCGACATTGTCGAAGGTCAGGTAATAGGCGCGCGGGTCCTCGATCAGCCGGTCATAGGCGATCACCGGGATCTCCTCGTCGGCGGCCATCTGCACCGCCGGGATCACCGCCTGGGTGTCCTGCGCCAGAACGATCAGCGCATCGACGCCCTGCGCAATCAGGCTTTCAATGTCGGAAAGCTGTTTGGCCGAGGACGATTGCGCGTCCGCCGAGACATAGGTCGCGCCCGCCGCCTCAAGAGCCGCCTTGATCGCGCCCTCGTCCGTCTTCCAGCGCTCCTCCTGAAAGTTGGACCAGCTCACGCCCACCGTCAGCCCTTCGGCCATGGCGGACGTCGTGGCAGACGCCGTGAAACCGGCCGCCACAATCGTGGCCGCCATCAACATGGATTTACGCATGAATTTCCTCCCAAAGATTCACACCGTCGCCGCCCTCCTCCTCAAGAGACCAAACGACAGCCCGACTCGCAGCCGGATGTCAAAAGCATGCCATATTTAATTCACCTGTCAAAAAAATAATCTCGCTTTTGCCGAAAAATTAGGTGTAAATGAATCATCAAACAGATGAAAACCGTGAAATTTCATGCTGCAGGGCGGCATTTAATTAGACAGGTAAACTATAATGCCCGACACTGGACTGCCAGATACGCCCGCCGCGCCCGATCCCACGACCACGGACCTCGCCTCGGACACCTCCCCGGAGCATCGGGCACAAGGCACCGGCTGCGGACCGCTGTTTCCAACGCCGGACAGCAGCGCCAAATCGACACGTCAACAGCTTTTCGAAGCGGTACGCGCCGCAGGCGCGATCCCGCGCGTGGATCTGTCGCGCCAGACCGGGTTTTCCCCCGCCACCGTGACCCAAACCGCCGCCGACCTGATCGCCACGGGGCTGATCGAGGAAACCGACCTGCCGCGCCGCGAAGGCGATGGCGGGCGCGGTCGCCCGCCCGTCGGCCTCAAGATCCGGCCCTGCGCCGGGATGGTCGTCGGGGTCAAAATCTCCGACCGTTCGAACTCCGCCGTGGTGCTTGATCTCGCCGGTCAGCTTCTCGGCTCCGCCACCCTGCCCGCGCCGCCCACCGCGCGCAGCACCGAAGAGATCCTGACCGAAGCGGAGGTGCTCGTACAGGCCGCCCTGCAAGACGCCGGACGCATCGACGCCCGCCCCGACGCCATCGCCCTCGGCCTGCCCGGCATGGTCGATTTCGATCTCGGCCGCGTGCTCTGGTGCCCCTTCATGGAAGAATCCGACATTCCGCTCCGCGATCTGCTGACCGCCCGTCTCTGCGCGCCGGTGCGGATCGACAATGACGCCAACCTTCTGGCGCTCGCGGAGCTGTGGTTCGGCGAGGGGCGCGGTCTCGACAACTTCGCCGTGGTCTCCATCGAGCATGGCGTCGGCATGGGGCTTGTGATCAACCACCGCCTGCATCGCGGCGGCATGGGGCATGGCATGGAGATCGGTCACACGAAGGTGCAGCTCGACGGCGCGCTCTGTCGCTGCGGTCAGCGCGGCTGCCTTGAGGCCTATGTCGCCGATTACGCCTTGGTGCGCGAGGCGCACACCGCGCTCAACCTCGGCCATCAAAGCACCTGCGCCGACGTGATGCTGGAAACCCTCTACCGACAGGCCAAGGAGGGCAACGCCTTGGCCCGGACGATCTTTTCCCGCGCGGGGCGCTATCTTGCCGTCGGGCTTGCCAATGTGGTGACGCTGTTCGATCCGGCCTTGATCCTTCTCTCCGGCGACCGTTTGCGCTACGATTTTCTCTATGCCGAAGAGGTGCTGAGCGAGACCCGCGCGCTCACCCATCGTCCCGGTCGACCGCCCACGCCCGTGGAAATCCACGCCTGGGGCGATCTGGTCTGGGCACGGGGCGCGGGGGCGCTGGCGCTTGAATTTGCCACGGAGACATTGGTCGGATGACCCGCGCCCGCTTTTTCGCCGCAGCCCTTGCCCTGCCTGTCCTTGCCCTGCCCGTCGCGGCACAGGCCCAGACCATCCCGCAATTCCAAGACCGCTCCGACGCCCTCCCGGCGCAAATCTACGCCGGAGGCTGGGAATTTTACGTCGGCGGCGGGCTGGCGGTGTTCGATTGCAACGGCGACGGCCTACCGGAGATCTTCGCAGCGGGCGGTGCGATCCCGGCCAGCCTGATGCTCAACCGCTCCGGTCAGGGGCGCGCGCTTCGGTTCGACCGCGCCCCCCTGCCGCTAATCTCCGGCGTCACCGGGGCCTACCCGCTCGACATCGACAGCGACGGCACGCTCGATCTCGCCGTGCTGCGCGTGGGCGAAAATCTCTTGCTCAAAGGCATGGGCGACTGCCGCTTCGAGGTGGCAAACGACGCTTGGGGCTTTGACGGCGGAGACCGCTGGACCACCGCTTTCGCGGCCGGTTGGGAGGGCGACACTGACCGCCCAACGCTGTTCTTCGGCAATTACGTCAACCGCGACGACCCGAACGGCCCGTTCGAGGCCTGCGACAGCAATGAATTGCACCGCCCAGCCGTGCACGGTTGGGACAAAACCCCGCTCAGCCCCGGCTTTTGCACCCTCTCCGCCCTGATCTCCAAAGGCGCGCGCGGCGTCCAGAGCCTGCGGCTGTCGAACGACCGGCATTACTACGTCAAAGGCGGCTATGAGCAGGTCTATGACCTTCAAAAAAATCGTTTTCTCGACGTGAGCGACGGCTGGGAGCGGGTCTCGCTCTGGGGCATGGGCATCGCCGAGCGCGACATCAACGGCGACGCGGTGCCGGATGTCATGCTGACCTCGATGGGCGATCAGCTTTTGCAATTCGGCCACCCGGGCGGCACCTATGAACCCGCGCCTTTCGACATCGGCACCTATGCGCACCGGCCTCACCTGGGCGATGACGGGCGCGCCTCGACCGGCTGGGCGGCGGATTGGGGCGATCTGGACAATGACGGACGCGTCGATCTGTTCATCGCCAAGGGCAATGTCGAACAGATGCCCAACAATGCCGCGCGCGACCCGAACAACCTTTTGCAGCAAAAGCCCAATGGCACCTTCCGCGAGGTCTCCATTGCGGCGGGGGTGGCCTCTTTCGCCAAATCCCGCGGCGCGCATATGGTGGATTTCAATGGCGACGGGCGGCTCGATCTGGTGGTGGTCAACCGCGACAGCCCGATGGAGCTTTATGAAAACGTCACCCCTTCGGGAAACTGGCTCGACATCAGCCTGACACAGCCGGGGGTCAACCCGCGCGGCGTCGGCGCGGTGGTCGAGATTGCGACCGACGCGGCCACCCAGATGCAGGAGATCACCGTCGGCGGCTCGCATGGCTCCGGCAAGGCGGTGCCGCTGCATTTCGGTCTTGGCGCGACAGAAACGGCGCGGGTTCGGGTGACATGGCCGGATGGCACTCAAACGGACTGGGTCGGGATCGACCGGCTCAATCGCTGGGTGCAACTGGCGCGCTGAGCTTATTTCTCGAAAGACAGCCCCGAGGGCACCCGCTCCGGGATGCCCAATCGTTTCGGATCGTCCTCAAGCGCCGCCAAAAACGCCATCAGCGCGTCGATCCCGGCCTCCGGCAGCGTCCGATCCTCGACCTCGATGGCCGACAGGATCGCCGCCACATCCGCCTCCGTGTCCATAACCTCCCAGTCCTCCACCGGCAAATCCGGCAGGATCGCCTGCGCCCGATCATAGTGCAAAAGACTGTCGGCAGGCGCGAGATGGGCCACGATGAAACTCCGCAAATCGCGATAGGCCCCGGCATGGCCATAGGGCGCTGTGAGCGTCACGTTGCGCAAGGAGGGCGTGCGAAACGCATAGAGATCTTCCGCCTTGCCGGTGACGCGAAACCGGCCCTCGTCGCGGCTGCCGCGTTCGAAATCGAGCGTCTTGCCGGGGCCGAATTGCGGCTGACCCATGGCGTGAAAATCGTGATCGGTCTGGAACGACCCGGCATGGCAGGCGGCGCATCCCGCCTCACCATAAAACAGTGCCATGCCCTCTGCGGCCTGATCCGAAAGCGCCGCCTCTTCCCGCAAAAAAAGGTCAAACGCGCTGTCATCGGCGCGAAATTCGAAGGCCATAAACCCGGCGATGGCGTTGGAAATATCGGCAAAGCCGATCTCCCGCCCCGCCGCGATCTCGGGATAGACCGCCTCGAACCGCGCCTGATATTCGGGAATGCCCGCAACCTTGGCGGCGATCATGTCCCACGCGCCGCCCTCGCCGGAAAACCGCCCCATGCGGATCGCTTTCGACAGAGGGTTCTCGCTGACATTGCCGCCCATTTCATCGGGCGAGAGCACCGGAAACGCCGCCTGCGTCGCCAGAATGCCGGAGACTTCGGCGAAAAACCCGTCCTCGATCGGCACGCGCAGCGCTCCATTCACCCGCTCGACCCGCCCGTCATGAAACATATGGGTGAACGCGCGCGCGCCGAGATTGTAAAGCGCGGGCGCGTTGCGCGGCACCCGGTCCTCCGGCACATTCGCCGGGTCCGCGACCCGATCCGGCCCCAATCCGATGCCGCCCTCGCCCATGCCCAAAGACAGCCCGTCAGAGGTGCCAAAGCGCGGATGATGGCAGGTCGAACAGGAGATATTCTCGTTGCCCGACAGGATCGGGTCGTAGAACAAAAGCTGGCCCAATGCGGCTTCAGCCTCGCTCACCGGCAGGTAATCGGCATCCGTCACGGGCGCGGGCAGGTCAAACGCCCCGGCGGCCCCGCCGAGCAGAACAAGACACAGCGTCAGATCAACCCGCATATTCGACATAGGCAAAAGCTTTGCCATCGGGCGACCAGGACGGCACGTTGATCGTCCCCTGACCGCCGGTCAGCTGCACGAGGCTTTCCACCGCCCGGTCCTTGCCAGTCCAGAGCCGAAGCTCGACCTGAAACCCCGAAGGATGGCCGATGGTGCCCTCGGGATAGGCCAGATAGACCACCTGCCCATCCGGCCCCGGATGCGGGAACCAATTGACCATCGCGTCCTCCGTCATCCGCTCAAGCCCCGATCCATCCGCCCGCACGCGCCAAAGCTCGCTTTCGCCCAGACGGTCCGAGTTGAACCAGATCCATTCGCCACAGGGCGAGAAATCCGGCCCGTCATAGCGATGCGCCCCCTCGATGATACAGGTCTCGCCCGAGCCATCCGCCTTCGCCGTGTAAATCCCGAACAACCCTTCGCGCACCGCCGTATAGCAGATCATCCGCCCGTCCGGCGAAATGCCATGGAACCACGACGGTTGCTTGGCCGTCACCTCGACAGGATCGGCCTCATCGACGCCAAGCGCCATGCGCCAGATCCGCGCCGCGCCGCCGTAGGAATGATCGGTAAAATAGAGCGTATCGCCATCGGGCGACAGGCCGTGATCGTTGTTGACGTTGACGCAAAGCCCGGTGTCGATCTCCAAAAGCTCCGGGTCGTCCAGCTCGACCCAAAACAGGCTGCCATCGCCATTGACGATGAGCGCCGAGCCATCCGGCACCCAGTTCGGCGCGGCAATCTCCAACCCGGTCTCCAGAACGGGCATGACCTGCCCCTCCTCAAGATCGTAGATCATCAGACGCGAGACCCAACCCGACATGGCACCCTCCCGAAACGTTGTTCCCCAAGGCTACACCGAGGCGCGCACGCCCACAATGGCTTGTATCACAGGCGGTTACGCCTTTTCACCGCGCCCTTCGGAAGACGTTGCCCAGAGGTTGATCTTTTCCTCGTCGGCATGGGCGTCAATGGCCGCCAGTTCCTCCGCCGTAAAGCTCAGAGTGTCGAGCGCACCGACGCAATCGACCACCTGAGACGATTTCGACGCGCCAATGAGCGCCGAGGTGATCCCGCCCTCGCGCAACACCCAAGCGAGCGCCATCTGCGCCAGCGTCTGCCCCCGCGCGGCGGCGATCTCGTTGAGCGCATTGAGGCTTGCAATGGCATGATCTGACAGCATTTTCGGATCGAGCGATTTGTGCTGCGTGGCGCGCGAACCTTCGGGAATGCCCTTGAGATATTTGTTCGTCAGCATGCCCTGCGCCAGCGGCGTAAAGGCGATGGAGCCGACGCCCAGCTCTTTCAAAGTATCCTTCAACCCGTCGCGCTCCACCCAGCGGTTGAGCATATTGTACGACGGCTGATGGATCACACAGGGCGTGCCGAGATCGTTCAGGATCGCCACCGCCTGCCGCGTCCGCTCGGTATTGTAAGACGAAATCCCGACATAGAGCGCCTTGCCCTGCCGGACAATCGCATCGAGCGCGCCCATGGTTTCCTCCAAGGGCGTCTCGGGATCGAAACGGTGAGAATAGAAGATGTCGACATACTCGACCCCCATGCGTTTCAGCGATTGATCGCAGGAGGCCATCAGATATTTGCGCGATCCCCATTCGCCATAAGGCCCCGGCCACATCTCATACCCCGCCTTCGAGGAAATGATCATCTCATCCCGGTAGCCTTTAAAATCGCTTCGCAAAATCTCGCCGAACGCCTCTTCGGCGCTGCCCGGCGGCGGGCCGTAATTGTTCGCCAGATCGAAATGCGTGATGCCCAGATCGAAAGCCGTGTGCAGGATCTCGCGCTTCACCTGATGCGGCGTGTCATGGCCGAAATTGTGCCACAACCCCAAGGAGATCGCCGGAAGTTTCAGCCCGGATCGCCCACACCGATTGTAGATCATCTTGTCATACCGCGTCTCTGCCGGCACATAGCTCATGGCATCCTCCCTCAAAGCCAGTCGTCGTAATCGCTGACCAAAAGGTGCAGCGGGGCCGCGTCTTCGTCCAGTTGCGAAAACCGCCCAATGGGGTCGCGAAAGATGTTGTCCGTGCGGTCGTCATTCACATTCGACACCTCGCCGATCAAAACCTTGCCGCCCTCGCCCCAGAACGCATGCCAGTGCCACGGCTCCAGCGTCACGCTCTCGCCGGGCGCCAGCGCCAGATGTTCGCCGGGCTTCAACCGGCGCACCTGACCGTCGGTCAGTACCTCCACCGGCGCAGTTTCATCGAAGCCGCCGTCGTCAGACCGGGTCCAAAGCTCCAACACCAGCGTCCCGCCACCGCGGTTGATGATGTCCTCAGTCTTCTTGATGTGGTGATGCATCGGGCTGATCTGGTTCTCCTCCGAAATCAGCAATTTCTCCGCATAGAGCGGCCCCATGCCTCGCGCCACATTCGCCGCATTACCGTTCCTGAGCGTGAACAGAAACAGCCCGAGATGTTCGAAATCCCCCTGACCGTAATCCGTGATGTCCCAGCCCATCATGTGATCCCGGATCACCGCACCACCGCCCGCCACATGCGCCTGCAACGCCTCCGGCGTCAGATAGGCAAAGGGCGGCAGGACAAAGCCGAAAGACTTCATAAACGCATCCGCCTCGCGGATGATCTCATTGACGGTCGAGCGTTTCACAGCGTGCCTCCCATGGTTGCGGAATACAGGTCTCTCAAGGTGAAATTCACAGGTTTTCCAATCTCTTCCGGCACAAACCTGATCTTCACAGACATCCCCGGCAAAAGCGTCACCGCATTGGCCGAAAACCGCCCCGGCACATCGGCCTCAAGCGCCACGAAGGGCGCGAGCGCTTTCGCCTCCAACGCAATCTCAACTTCGCCTTCCGTCTCTTTGATATTCATCGAAATTCTTGGGTCGCAAAGGTCATATTCCTTCCATGCCTTCGGAGCATAGAAATCCCCTCCGGCGCCGCCTTCATACTGCCATGTAAAGACGTAAATCTCATCGTCCTTCAGCGTCCCGGTCGGCAGATCGAACAGCTCCAGCGCCTTTGACGGCCAGGTCGACACCTCGACCTCCGCCAAGGGCCGCGCCCGGCCCGCCAGATCGACGGCGGCCACCTGCACCGTCACATCGACATTTTCTCCGAAGTCATTGACAATGAAGAAAACATCCTTTTCACCCTCGGGCACGACCAACACCGAAATCGGCGCATAAAACCGCGCTGCCATATGATGTGACAGCTTCCATCCGCCGCCATGATCCAGCGTCGACCAACTCGCACAGGGCCATGTGTCGTTGAGTTGCCAATAAAGCGTGCCCCAACACGATCCCTTCTGCGCCCGCCACGCGGAGATCGCGGTCTTGAGCGCCAACCCCTGCTGCACCTGACTCAGGTAGATCACATCCTCCATGCGCTGCGGCAGGCGAAACTCCCGCATCATCGTGGTCACGATCCGCGCGTTGCCGCCCGCATTCTTCTGATGGCTTTCCATCGCGGGCGAGGACGGGTTCAGATCGCCGATCCACTCCGCCGCCACCCCCTGTGACGGAAAGGACTGAAACCCGAATTCCGATACAAACCGCGGACGTACATCCCGATACGCCGCAAACGGCTTGTTCTCGTGCCAGACCTCCCAGACATGCATGTCCCCCGAGCCGCCGTCATGCCAGCCATCGCCAAAATCAAGCCGCCCGCGCGACGGCGAGGACGGCCACCAATTCGCCTCCGGATCGACCTCTTTCAACGCTGTCTCAATCGTCCGGTTCAGCCGATCATAGGCCACCAGATGCCGGTCCCGTTCCGCCCCGCCCCCGGTCAACTCATCGAGCATACCGATGATCTCATTGTCGCCGCACCACAGCGCCAGACAGGCGTGATGCGACAGGCGCTCAACCTGCTCCCGCACCTCCGCCACCACATTGTCGAGAAACGCCGCATCCGCCGGGTAGAGATTGCAGGCGAACATAAAGTCCTGCCACACCATCAGCCCAAGCTCATCGCAAAGATCATAGAACCAATCCGGTTCATAACGCCCGCCGCCCCAGACCCGGATCATGTTCATATGCGCCTCCACCGCCGATTGCAGCAAATCGCGCACCTTCGCACGGTCCACACGCCCCGACAGCGCCTCGGCCGGCACCCAGTTCGCCCCCTTGGCAAAGACATCGCGCCCGTTGACCCGAAACTTGAACCCAAGCCCCCGATCGTCGCGCAAGCACACATGTTCGATCCGCCGGAGACCAATCCGACGCGTCGCCACAGCCGCCCCGCAAATCACCTCAAGATCGTAAAGCCTCTGCGCGCCTTGTCCTGCAGGCCACCAGAACTCCGGCACCTCGACGAAAAACTTCGCCTCCGCCACGCCAGCCTCGACAACCGCCTCCCGCACCCGATCTGCAAAGCGCATCTCAACGGATGCCCCTTCCCCATGCGCCACATGCGCCCGCACGGTCACCGACACGCTTTCGCTCTCGATGTCATGATGCGCCTGCACCACCTCGATGCGTCCGAACCGGGTTTCCTTTGCTGGACAAATACTCACAGCCCCCGCCCCGAACGGCGCCAGAGCCGGGTTCCAGTCCCAGCCGAAATCGCATTGCTGTTTGCGCAGCATGTTGATGTCGGGGATCGGGCAATTGCCCTTGTGATAGGGCACCTCGACCGGCTGTTCCGCCTGCCGCCGCGCCGCCTCCCGCACCACGGAGAGAAAGCGCAATTCAATCTCGTTCTCCCCCTCCCGCGCAACCTCCGACAGGTCCGCACGCCATGTCCGAAACGCATTGTCCGCCGTCAGCACAAGCTGCCCGTTCACCTGCACCTCGACCACCCCGTCGAGCGCCTCAAGCACCAGCTCCACCGTCCTGTCGTCCAGTGTCACCGTCCGCGACAGCACCCAGTCCCGCTCGGCAATCCAGCGCAAATCTTCGGCATTGCGACCGGCATAAGGCTCCGGGATCAGCCCCGCCGCGGCCAGAGACGACACCGCATCGAAGGGCAAAGAGACCTCGATCTCATGCCCCTGACCATCCGACAGCCGCCACCCTGTCTCCAAAGTCCGTTCTGATCTCTGCGACATGCGCGTGGCTCCCTGAAGTTTTCTGTCGCGCCCCTTCTGCCGCACCCCGTCTGGACACACAAAGCGGCAGAAGGTCCCTGTTGGCGCTATCAGACCCAGTTTTGACCCGACAGTCAAACATCTTTCAAAGCGTTTTGAACCCTTCGCCACCGGCGTTTTGCGGTTGACCGCCCAAGTGCAGCCGGTAAACCCGTCTCAGCAATGAGGGTAGTTCTCATGTATGACATCCTGTCGAAACGGGTCGGCCAGTTGGCGCGGCTGACGGCCTATCTGGGTGGTTTCGGATTGTTCGCGGTGATCGCAGTCACCTGCGTCTCGGTCACGGGCCGCGCGCTCGGGGGGATCGGGCTCGGGCCACTGCCCGGCGACATCGAACTGGTCGAGCTTGGCATCGGCTTCGCCGTTTTCACCGCCCTGCCTTACGCGCAATATGCCCGCGCCCATGCCCGGGTCGATCTGATCCGACCGGCGCTCGGCGCATTGCCCAACCGCCTCCTTGATCTCGCAGGCGATCTGCTCATGTTCGGCTTCACCGCCGGGCTCACCTGGCGGCTCTGGCTCGGCACGCTCGACAAGGCGGCTTACGGCGAGACCTCGTTCATCCTGCAAATCCCGATGGTCTGGGGCTATCGTGCCGCCATGGCCGCCATGGTCGTCGCCGTGATCACCGCCGGGTTCTGCGTGATCCGCTCCGCCCGCGCCCTCGTTCTGCGGGAGGCACGCGCATGAGCCGCATCGAGATCGGCCTCTGGTCCTTCCCCGTCCTTCTCCTGCTCATCTTCCTGCGCATTCCGATCGGGGTCGCCATGGCGGTCGTGGGCTTCGGTGGAGCTTATCTCCTGAACGGCAACTCCCTGATGATGCTGAGCCAGCTCAAACATCTGACCTATGGCGAGTTCTCCTCCTATTCCTTCTCGATCATCCCGCTCTTTCTGCTGATGGGCCATTTCGCCACTCTGGGCGGCATGTCGGCGGGGCTGTTCAAGGCCGCAGAAACATGGCTCGGCCATCGCAAGGGCGGCGTCGCCATGGCCGCCGTCGGCGCCTGCGCGGGCTTTGGCGCGATCTGCGGCAGCTCGCTCGCGACCGCCGCCACCATGGGCAAGACCGCCCTCCCGGAACTCAAACGCTACGGCTATTCCGGCCGCCTCGCCACCGCCTCTCTGGCGGCGGGCGGCACGCTGGGCATCCTGATCCCGCCCTCTCTCATCCTCGTGGTCTATGCCATGCTGGCCGAGGAAAACATCGCCAAGCTTTTCATGGCCGCCTTCGTCCCCGGCCTTCTCGCCGCCATCGGTTACATGATCTGCATCTCGATCTATGTCCGCCTCCGGCCCGATTGCTGCACCTCTCGCGCCCCTGCCACATGGTCCGAACGCCTCACCGCGCTCGCCAGGGTTTGGCCCGTCCTCGTGATTTTCGGCGCGGTCGTCGGCGGCATCTATCTCGGCGTTTTCACCCCGACCGAAGGCGCCGCCGTCGGCGCGGCTGGCACCGGGCTTGTGGCGTTGTTCTCCGGCGCGCTCACATGGCGCGGGATCGGCGAAGCCATTCTTGAAACCGCATCCTCCACCGGCATGATCTACCTGATCCTCTTGGGCGCGAAAATGTTCAACAATTTCCTCGCCCTCTCCGGCCTGCCCATGGCCGCCGCCGGATGGGCCGAGGGGCTGACCCTCTCGCCATGGCTGATCCTCGTGGCCGTTCTCCTGATGTATCTCGCCTTCGGCTGCGTCATGGACAGTCTCTCGATGATCTTCCTCACCATCCCGATCCTCTACCCGATCATGTCCGGGCTGGACTTCGGCCTGCCGCCGGGCGAATTCGGCCTCTGGTTCGGCGTCATCGTTCTGATCGTCGTCGAGGTTGGGTTGATCACGCCGCCTGTTGGCATGAACCTATTTATCATCAACGCGTTGGACCCCGAAGTGCCAATCGCCGAGACCTTCAAAGGCACATTGCCCTTCGTCCTCACCGACCTGATCCGCGTCGCGATCCTCGTCGCCTTCCCGATCCTGACCCTCGGCCTCGTGCGACTGGTATACTGATGCTGCCGCCCATTCACCTCTGGGGCATCTCCGCCCCTCTGGAACCCTTGGGCGGTGGGCATCGCAATGCGGTCTTTCGCACCTCCGAGCTGGCGCGAGATCTGGTCTTCAAATCCACCCGCCGCACGGAGGCGCAACTGCGCTGGCTTGCCCCCGTCCACGCCGCCGCCGAGACTGCGGGCTTTGTCACTCCCCGGCTGATCCCCGACCGGACCGGACGGCTCAACGCCGATGGCTGGACCTGCGAACCCTTTATCGAAGGCCGCCCGTTTCAGCCCGAAGACCTGCCGCAAATCGCCGAGCGCATCGACGCGTTCCACGCCGCCACGGCAAACCTCCCGCAACGCCCTGAATTTTGTTCGTCATGCGAACTCCTTACAGAAACCACCGGCGGCGATGTCGATCTTACCGCCCTGCCCGCCGATCTCATGGCGCTTTGCCGCTGCGCGTGGCAAGCGCTTGGCAGTGAAACCGGCGTCATCCATGGCGATCTCACCGCAGGCAATCTGATCCACACCGACCAAGGCCCGGCGCTGATCGACTGGGACGAGGCCCGCGTCGATCACCGCGCCTATGACCGGCTCCGCACCCGGCCCGAGACCGCCACGGCCGCCGAGAAAACCGCCGCCCTGGCATGGGAAGTCGCCGCAAGCTGGCAGATCGAACCCGACCATGCCCAGCTCGTCGCCCGCATCCTCAGAGCCCGGTTTTAAAGCCGCTCCAGCCAGCCCTGCAAAAGCCCGTCGAGGGCGGAAAATTCCTCCGCACTGAGCCGATCCGTCAGCCGTTTCTGCGTCGCAACATGGTCCGCCACCGCCCGCTCGATCACCTCAAATCCCGCCTCCGTCAGCGCCACGATCGCCTTGCGCGCATCCCCTTCGTCCGCCCGGCGCTCGACAAGGTTCTGCGCCTCAAGCCTGTTGATCCGATTGGTCACCGATCCCGATGTGATCATCATCCGCGCCATCAACTGCCCCGCACTCAGCGCATAGGGCGCCCCCGCCCGGCGCAGCGTCGCGAGCAAATCGAAGCTCGCCTGATTGAGACCGTGGCGCGCGAAAGTGGCCTCCATCTCCGCACCAAGCAACCGCGTCAGTCGCGCCATGCGCCCCAAAAGCGCCATCGGCCCGGTGTCGAGATCGGGCCGTTCCCGCGCCCATTGTGCGCGAATATCGTCGAGTGTGAGTGTCGTATCTTCCATCCGGTCACGGTCTCAGAAATTTATCTTGACGTCAAGATTTCACGACTTATCTTGACGTCAAGATAAAACGAAAGACCCGATATGCCCCACCCCGCACACCCCCGCGACATTGCCCTGACCGCCCTTGCGCCCACGATCTGGGGCGCGACCTATCTCGTCACCACCACGCTTTTGCCCCAGGGCATTCCGGTCACCGTCGCGCTCTTGCGCGCCCTGCCAGCGGGGCTTTTGCTGCTCCTGATCCTGCGCAAGCTGCCGACTTGGGACTGGGTGCCGAAACTCTTGGTTCTGGGCGGGCTCAATTTCACCCTGTTCTTCATCTGCCTGTTCATCGCCGCCTACCGCCTGCCCGGCGGGGTGGCCGCCACTCTGGGCGCAACCCAGCCGCTCATCGTTCTGATCCTCGCGCGCCTGCTGCTGGGCTATGCAATCCGGCCTCTGGCGGTCCTCGCGGGGATTGCCGGGCTGATCGGTGTCGCCTGTCTCGTGCTCTCGCCCGATGCCGCCCTCGATCCCGTCGGCATCACCGCCGCGCTGATCGGGGCGCTTTCTATGGCGACCGGCACGGTTCTGAGCCGCAAATGGTCCCCACCCGTGCCGCCTCTGGTGTTCACCTCATGGCAGTTGATTGCAGGTGGCGTGCTGCTGTTGCCGCTCGCGCTCCTGATCGACCCGCCGCTTCCGGCGCTCAGCCTCGCCAATGTCTCGGGCTTTCTGTTCCTCGGGCTGATCGGCGGCGCGCTGGCCTATTTCCTGTTTTTTCGTGGCATCGCCACCATCGGGCCGGAGCGCGTCGCGCCGCTCGGCTTTCTCAGCCCCGTCACCGCCGTACTCTTGGGCGTTCTCGTGGCGCGCGAAACCCTGTCCCTGCCGCAGATCATCGGCATGACCCTGATTTTCGGCTCGGTCTGGCTTGGGCAATATGCCCAAAGCCGTCCTCTCCGCTCCTGACCACACAAAAGAAAACGCCCTCCAGTGGAGGGCGCTTTCACTCTTAAGCCGCGTCGGTTGCGGGGGTCGGACCTGTCACATCCCCCAGCGCCTTCATCGCCGCGAACTGGCTAAGGAACACCTGCCCCGTCAGGTCGTGCAGGAAATGCGAGCGTTGCAGGCGATCCATCACCGGCCCTTTGACCTCGGACAGGTGGAACTTGATGCCGTTGTCGGCAAGGCGGCTGTTGACCTCTTCCAGCGCCTCAAGCGCCGAGCTGTCGATCTCGTTGATCGCCGTACACATCAGAACCACATGTTTGAGCGCCTTGTCCTCCGCCATGCGGTCGAGGATGTAATCCTCCAAAAAGCGCGCATTGGCGAAATACAGGCTCTCGTCGACGCGGATGGTCACCAGCTCCGGCGTGGTCAGCACCTCGTGCCGCTTGATATTGCGGAAATGCTCGGTGCCCGGAACAAGACCCACCTCCGCGATATGCGGTTTCGAGGTCTTGTAGAGGTGCAGCGCAATGGACAGGATCACCCCCGCCGACACGCCCACCTCGACGCCGGAGATCAGCGTCAGAACGATAGTCGCGAGCACGGCGGTGAAATCGGCTTTCGAATAACCCCATGTGGTCTTGAGGATTTTGAAATCCACCAGAGACAGCACAGCCACGATGATCGTCGCGGCCAGCGTGGCCTGCGGCAGGAAGTAGATCAGCGGCGTCAGGAAGAGTGCTGCGATGGCGAGACCGACGGCGGTGAACGCCCCCGCTGCCGGGGTTTCCGCGCCCGCGTCGAAGTTCACGACCGAGCGCGAGAACCCGCCCGTCACCGGGAAACCACCGGTGAACGCGGCACCGAGGTTGGCCGCGCCCAGACCGATCAATTCCTGATCGGGATCGACCCGCTGACGTTTCTTGGCCGCGAGCGTTTGCGCGACCGAAATGGATTCCACGAACCCGATGATCGAGATCAGCAGCGCCGGAATGAACAGTTGCTTCAGCAGCGCCAGCGAACTGATCGGCCAGGTGAAGGGCGGCAGGCTCTGCGGCACCTCGCCGACGATCCGCACGCCGTGTTGATCGAGGCGGAACACACCGACGACCAGCGTCGTCACCACCACGGCGGCCACCGGCCCCGCCTTGGTCACCACATCGGCCAGACGCGGACCGAGACCCGCTTTGCGCAGAAGCGGTTTGAGCCCCTTGCGCACCCAGAACAGGAAGGCGGTCGCCAGCACCCCGATCACCAGCGTGATCCAGTTGATCTCGCTCAGATGGGTCCAGAGGCTTTCGAGCAAGTGAACGAGCGTATGCCCGCCAGCACTGACGCCGAGGATATGTTTGAGCTGCGAGGCCGCGATCAGCACGCCAGACGCGGTGATAAAGCCCGCGATCACCGGGTGCGACAGGAAATTCGCCAGAAACCCGAGCCGGAACAGCCCGAGCGTCACCAGCATCGCCCCCGACAGGAAGGCAAGCGTGATGGCGGCGGTGGCGTAACCCGCCGTGCCCTGCTCCGCCACGGCCCCCACGGCGGCGGAGGTCATCAGCGACACCACGGCCACCGGCCCGACGGCCAGCGCCCGCGAGGTGCCGAACACCGTATAGAGCATGATCGGCACAATGGAGGCATAAAGCCCCGCCTCCGCCGGCAGCCCCGCAAGCAAGGCATAGGCCAGCGACTGCGGGATCAGCATGATCGTCACGATGATCGCGGCGATGCCGTCATTGGCGAAAGCGTTGGCGTTGTATTTCGAACCCCAGTCGAGAATGGGGAGGTAGCGTTTGAAAACGCGAGGATCGAACGACACGGCGTGCCTGTCCTTTCTGTTCTTGCGGGCAACAAGGGGCGAAGTCACCTTCGCCCCCGGCCCGGTTCACATTATTTCGCCGAAACTTTTTCCGGTTTGATCATCCATTCCTTGCCGCGCAGCATCGCTTTCCAATAGATCGGCGGCAGGATCTGTTCCTTGAGCAACCACGCCTTGCGCGTCGGTTTCGTGCCATCGAGTACCCATTTCGGGAAGGACGGCAAAAGCACCCCGCCATAGCCGAACTCCGCGAGAACGATCTTGCCCTTCTCGACGGTCAGCGGGCAGGACCCATAACCGTTGTAGCCCGCCTGCGGTCCTTTGCCATCGATGTCGGCGGCGACGTTTTCCGCCACGATCGGCGCCTGCATCCGCGCGGCGGCTGCGGTTTTCGCGTTCGGCGCATTCATCACATCGCCCAAGGACCAGATGTTGTCATACTCCTTGTGGCGCAGCGTGATCTGATCCACATCGACCCACCCGGCGGCATCCGAGAGCGGCGACACCTTGATGAAATCCGGCGCGCTCTGCGGCGGGACCACATGGATCATGTCGAAATCGACCGTCACTTCCGTCGGCTCGCTGTCCGGCTTCGCCACCGTAAAGGTCGCCTTTTTCGCCGGGCCGTCGATGGATTTCAGATTGTGGAAGAAATTCAGGTTCGCCCCGTAGCGCTCGACGTATTTCTCCAGCGCAGGCACATAGTCCTTCACGCCGAACAGCACCCCGCCCGCATTCATGAACTGGATGTCGATGTTCTTCAGAACCCCCGCCTGTTCCCAGTTATGGGCGGAGAGGTACATCGCCTTTTGCGGCGCACCGGCGCATTTGATCGGCATCGGCGGTTGGGTGAACACGGCCTTGCCGCCCTTCAGCCCCTTCACCAGCTCCCAGGTGTAGGGCGCAAGGTCATAGCGATAGTTCGAGGTCACGCCGTTCTTGCCGAGCGTCTCCACGAGGCCTTCGATCTTGTCCCAATCGAGTTTCAGACCCGGACAAACGATCAACCGGTCGTATTTCACAACCCGGCAACCATCGAGGATCACCGCGTTGTTCTTCGGCTCAAACGCCGCGACTGCGGATTTGAGCCAATGCACCCCGCGCGGGATCAGCGAGCCCATGGTCTTCGCCGTAGTCGCCGGTTCGAACACGCCCGCGCCGACCATGGTCCAGCCCGGTTGGTAATAGTGAATATCCGCCGGGTCGATGATCGCAATGTCGAGATCGGGCTTGCGCGACTTCAGCGAGGCCGCCACGGCCACGCCCGCAGCCCCGCCGCCGACGATCACCACGTCATGCTTGGCATCTTCGACAGAGTCCGTGGGCGTCACGCCGCCATTGGCGATCCGACGCGCCACGCCGGTCATGTCGTAGCCCGCGGCCTTGGTCGCGGCGAGAATGTCGACCACGGATTTCTCCTTGGCCATCGCCAAGGACCACAGCGTCGTCGTCCGCGTGCCCGTGCGGCAAAACCCGAACACCGGCCCCGGCAGTTCGGTCAGGGCGTGGCGAAACGCGGTGGCGGTTTCTTCGGTCACCATGCCCGGCGTCACCGGCAGGTAGAGAAATTCGAGCCCCGCGGCCTTCGCCGCCTGCTCCATCTCCTCATGGGTCGGCTGGTCCGCCGCTTCGCCATCCGGACGGTTGCACACCACCGCGCGGAAACCGCGGCGCTTGAGCTTCTCCATGTCCTCGGGCTGGATCTGACCGGAGACCGACAGGCCGTCCGTGATCTTCTTGAGTTCCATTCGTGCGTCTCCTTATTGGGGGACGGTTCGCCCCCCTCAGGCGGTCGTCCCGAAAACCGTTGTGGCGGCGGGACGACGTACGAACAGCGCGCGTTATCCCGCCAGATAGGGGCGCAACCCCCGCATGTCATAGCCCGCACCCGCCGCTTGCGAGATGATCTCCTCCGGGTCCATCCGGCCCGATTGCGACAGGGCCCAAGCGGTCGTCGAGCGCGTGCCCGAACGGCAATAGGCGTAAACCGGCCCCGCCTCTTCCGCGAAAATCCGGGCGGTTTCCTCGATCAGCTCTTCCGGGAACTGGCCGGGGAAGATCGGCAGATAGGCAAAGTTCAACCCCGCCTCGAGCGCCGCTTTCTCCATGACCTCCGACGAGATCTCGCCCTCCACTTCCATATCCGGGCGGTTGCAGATCAGGGTCTTGAACCCCTTCTCTTTGAGGATCGTCACCTCTTCGGGGGTGATCTGGCTGCTGACCGTGAGCTGGTCGTTGATCTTGTTGAAATCCATTGTCGCGTCTCCTGTGCGTGGGACCGGATGGCCCCACGCGTCAGAGATGCGATCAGAGGCCGTTCACCGGAACTTTGAGGAAAGTCTTACCGTCCTGATCCGGCGGCGGCAATTCACCGGCGCGCATATTCACCTGCAAAGAGGGAATAATCAGCCGCGGCATGGCGAGCTGCGCATCGCGTTCGGTGCGGAATTTGACGAAATCGTCTTTCGACTTGCCGCCACCGACGTGGATGTTGTGTTCCTTCTCGGCCCCCACCGTGGTTTCCCACGCGATGTCGCGACCGTTCGGGCCATAGTCGTGGCACATGAACAGGCGCATGTCGTCCGGCAGCGCCAGAACCTTCTGGATCGAGTCATACAGCGTGGAGGCATCACCCCCCGGGAAGTCGGCCCGCGCCGAACCGCCATCGGGCATGAACAGCGTGTCGCCGGTAAAGGTCGCATCGCCCATCACATGCACCATGCAAGCGGGCGTATGGCCCGGCGTGTGCATGGCGAAACAGTGCATCGTGCCGACGGTGTAGGTGTCGCCATCCTTGAACAGACGGTCGAACTGCGAGCCGTCACGCTGGAACTCAGTGCCTTCGTTGAACACCTTGCCAAAGGTTTCCTGCACCGTGACGATATGCTCGCCGATGCCGATCTTGCCCCCCAGAGCGTCCTGGATATAGGGCGCCGCCGACAGGTGGTCGGCATGGACATGGGTCTCGATCAGCCACTCCAGCTTGAGCCCCTGTTCTTTGATATAGGCGATGATTTCGTCGGCGCTCTTATAGGTGATGCGACCGGCGGCATAGTCGATGTCCATGACGCTGTCGACCACGGCGCAGGCGTCCGATTTCGGGTCTTTCACCACATAGGAAATCGTCCAGGTCTCCGGATCGAAAAAGGCTTTGACGTCGGGTTTGACCGACATGTCGACGGGGTAGTTGGAACCCATGGGTTTCTCCTCTGTATCTCTTCTGTGTCTCAGTATCTGTTGCGACACCGGCACGCCGGTCTGGCACACCGCTACGGTTTTCGGGTCGGCCTGTGCCCGACAAAAGTCCGACACAAATCCGACGGTTTGCCGACCGTGGCTTACGCCTTTTTCAAGCCGCGGCTTGCGGTCAGCTTCATCATGAATTTGGCGGCAAAAATCCCCGCCACCAATGCGACAAAGAACACCCAGACATTCGAATCTGCGGTGCCAAGCGCCGGAAGTGCACCGCCCGGACAAAAGCCCGCGATGCCCCAGCCGACGCCGAAGACAAGCGATCCGCCCACCAGTTTCGCGTCGATCTCACGCGAGGTCGGCACGATGAATTTCGGCTCGAACGCAGGGGTCTCATAGCGTTTGAACAGCCAGCGGTAGCCAAAGAAGCTCACGGTGACAGCGCCGCCCATCACGAACATCAGGGACGGATCCCAGACCCCGAAAAAGTCAAAGAAATTAAGGACTTTTGCGGGGTTCGCCATGCCGGACATAGAGATGCCGACGCCAAAGATCAGGCCGATGACATAGGTCAGGATCAGTTTCATCTCATTCCCCTCCCAACACATGGCGGATGATAAACACCGTCACGGCCGTGGAGGCCATAAAGGACAGCGTCGCCACAATGGAACGCGGCGAGAGCCGGGCATTGCCGCAAACGCCATGCCCGGAGGTACAGCCAGAGCCATATGTTACACCGATGCCGACGATGACCCCGCCAACGATCAGCGCCAGCTTCGACACCGGCACCTCGACTGCGGGCATATGTCCGGTGAACAGCATGAACACCAAAGGCCCGGTCACCATCCCGGCCAAAAGCACCGCCCGCCAAGCCCAGTCCGACGAGTTCGCCGGGCTGATAAACCCGGCAAGAATGCCCGTCGCACCGAAAATTCGGCCCTGAATCGCCATCAAAAGCACCGCCGCCAAGCCAATCAGCGCCCCGCCGATCAACGAGACCCATGGGGTGAATTCCGTCGGATTAATCTCCGTCATCTGCATGCTCCTCCCGAACGAAGAGCCGCCTCGGGCCATTGGCCCCCAAAGAGCTTCGTCATTGTGCGTTTCCTTTTGTCTTATGGGTTTTCCCACTTTGTCGACCTTAGTATGCGAACCCTCAAGCCTCTGTCGGTGAGTTTGTCACACAGGCAGCGATCACAGGGCCGTGAATGGTCCCATTCCCGTCCTATCGGCCATAGATCAAAGCCCCCGGCTCGACTTATCCCTATGCTTGACGTCATCAAACGCCCGTTATGAAATACCTTTGGGAGTGTTCTAAACATCATGTTCGCAGATATCGTAAACGCACTCGGCGGTGTCGGGCTTTTCCTGTTCGGCATGATCTGGCTCACCGAAGGACTTCGCGAACTCGGGGGTCCGGCGCTGCGCCATGCGCTGGCGCATTTCACCCGCACGCCGCTGAGCGGGGCCGCGACCGGTGCGGTGACCACGGCGTTGATCCAGTCCTCAAGCGCCACCACCGTGACCGCCGTGGGCTTTGTCAGCGCCGGGCTTTTGACCTTTCCGCAGGCGCTTGGCATCATCTTCGGCGCCAATATCGGCACCACCATCACGGGTTGGATCACCGCCGTTCTGGGTTTCAAGATGGATTTGGGGCAGATCACCCTGCCCCTCGTGTTTCTCGGCGCATTGGCGCGGATGTTCGGCGGGCCGAGGCTCAAATTCGCCGGCCTGGCGCTCGCTGGCTTTGCGCTTCTGTTCCTCGGTATCGACGTGATGAAATCGAGCCTCAGCGGTTTCGAAGGGCTGATCACACCCGAGGATTTTCCACGCGACACAATCTTCGGACGCCTCGCCCTGATTGGCATCGGCATGGCCATCACCATCGTCACGCAATCCTCAAGTGCGGGTGTCGCCACGGCGCTTGCCGTGCTGGGCGCCGGTGCGATCAACCTGCCACAGGCTCTGGCGCTGGTGATCGGCATGGATGTCGGCACCACCGTGACCGCAGCGCTCGCCACCTTGGGCGGTTCCACGGCGGCGCGGCGCACCGGGTTGTCGCATGTGATCTACAACCTGCTGACCGCGACCATGGCGTTTTTCCTGCTCACACCTTATAGCACGCTGATCGCCCTGCCCTCCGTGCCCGTCGATCCGCAGATCGCGCTCGTGGCCTTTCACACCGGATTCAACCTTCTGGGCGTGCTGCTGATCCTGCCCTTCACCACACCTTTCGCGCGGCTGGTGACATGGATCGTGCGCGACCGCAGCACGGTGCTGACCGGCGCTCTGGGCAAGGAATTGCTGGCCGATCCGAACCTCGCCTACGATGCCGCCGCCACGACCCTCGACATGCTGGCGCGGGCGCATTTCACCTGTCTGTCCCGCCGCATCCTGCATCCGGAGATGAGCCGCGACGAGGCCGCCCATCTGCGCCAATTGCGCGAGGCGATCACCGAGCTGCGCGCCTATGTCGAAGGGATTGCCGCCACCGATGATCCGGCCCGCATCGCGCAACGCGCCACGATCCTGCATGTGCTCGACCACCTGAGCCGGTTGCAGTTCCGCTGCACCCAGGACAGTCGCATCGCAGCCCTGGCGCGGGATCGCCGCCTCAGCCGTCTGGCCCGGGTGCTGGCGCTATGCGTGGCGCAAACCGGCAGAGATGAAGGCCTCAGCGCCTCGGAAAGCCGGTTCAAACGCCTGCGCCATCTGATGCAGGATCAGCGGGAAATTTTCCGCCTCCATACGATGGAGCAAACGCCCGGACGGGGCCTCTCCGCCGAGGAGATGGGGCTCCGGCTCGACGCGATGCGCTGGCTCCTCCGGGTGAGTTATCACCTCTGGCGGATCACCTTCCACATGCTGAAACTGCAACAAGGCCGCGCCCCCGCCTCGCCGCAACGGGAGGCGGCGATGGACGTTCTCACCGACTGACGCCTGATCGTTTGGGGCTTATTCGCCCTGCGCGTCGGCGCGGGATTTCCCGGCCACATCCATCGCGAGCGTCGCCGCCATGAATTTATCGAGGTCGCCGTCGAGCACGCCCTGAGTGTCCGAGGTCTCGTAATTGGTGCGCAGGTCTTTCACCATCTGGTAGGGCTGAAGCACATAGGAGCGGATCTGGTTGCCCCAGCCCGCCGAGCCTTTGTTTTCATGCGCCTCGTTGATCGCCGCCGAGCGTTTCTCAAGCTCCAGTTGATAGAGCCGGGATTTCAGCGCTTTCATGGCGATGTCGCGGTTCTGGTGCTGCGACTTCTCGGAGGAGGTCACCACGATGCCGGTCGGATGGTGGGTGATCCGCACCGCCGAGTCCGTCGTGTTGACGTGCTGACCGCCCGCGCCTGAGGAGCGATAGGTGTCGATGCGGATGTCGGCGGGGTTCACCTCGATCTCGATATTGTCGTCGACCACCGGATAGACCCAGACCGAGGCAAACGACGTCTCGCGCGTGCCCTTGCCGAAGGGCGAAATACGCACCAGACGGTGCACGCCGCTCTCGGACTTGAGCCAGCCATAGGCGTTGGGCCCGGAGATTTTATAGCCACAGGATTTGATCCCGGCCTCGGCCCCGGCTTCCTCGAACTGAAGCTCGACGGTGTAGCCTTTCTTCTCCGCCCAACGCACATACATGCGTTGCAGCATCGAGGCCCAGTCGCAGGCCTCCGTGCCACCCGCACCGGCGTTGATCTCGAGGAAGGTGTCGTTGCCGTCGGCCTCGCCATCGAGCAGAGCCTCAAGCTCCTTCTCAGCGGCGGTCTCGGCCAGCGCCTTCAAAGCATTCTCGGCATCCGCGACGACTTCCTCGTCCTCTTCCATCTCGCCCAGTTCGATGAGCTCGATATTGTCGGTCATCTCCGTCTCGATCGAGGTCGCGGTCTTGACCGCATCCATCAACATCTGACGGTCGCGCATGAGCTTCTGCGCCCGCGCCGGATCGTCCCACAGCGTCGGGTCCTCGATCATGGCGTTGAATTCTTCGAGCCGGTGCGGCGCGGTCTCCCAATCCATCCGCTGCTTGAGCAACGCCACGGATTTCTCGATCTTGGCCACGGTATTCTGGATTTCAGCGCGCACGGGTTCACCTGTCGGTCTTCGAAAGTTTGCAGAGAGATACGCGGCAAACGGTCGAGACACAAGACCCGGACAAAGCCCGGCGCGATCACAGATTACTCAAAAACGGCTCTTCCCGCACGCTCGTGCTTTTTCAACCCCTTCTCGATCCAGTTCAGCGCGAATTGCGCCGGTCCCCGGATCCCCGCCTGCGGCGCATCCGGGCGGTCCTCCTGGACATGGGCATTCTGCATCAGGCTTTCCATCACATGACGGGCGCGCTTGAGCTGGTCCACCGTCAGGCGCGGCGGCGTGTTGTGACTGACATCCGACAGCACGGTCTTGTGCACCGCCGAGGCAAGGCTCCAGACCGTCTGATAACGTAGCCCCTCCAGCATCGGATCTGCCGCGATCCGCGCGATGCAGTCGATCAGCGCCTCGAAACTGTCGATGTCGCGCCGCTCGCGCAGCATCTCGGCGGCGACGAAAATCTCTTCCGGTTCGGCACCGGGGCGCAAGCCCTCGCGCACCGGCGACAGATCGCCCAACTCACGTGCCCGGTGATGAACCTGCTGGCGAACCGCGTGAAGCACATCCGCCCCGGCATTCGCATCGAAATCGTTGTACAAGCTGGTCAGCCGCGTGTTTTCCGCTTCCAGTTCCTCGACCTGCGCCTGGGTGGTTTCGAGCTTTTCCTTGACCTCCCGCAGCTTGATCTCGAACTCGCCGATCTTGGCGCTTTCGACGTTGCGTGTCAGAGCTTCGAGTTTTTCAGGATGGCGGATCAGCCAGATCACAACCCCGCCGAGCAAGAGCACCCAGAGCGGTACATATTCGGTGAAAAGTTTCAGGTATTGAAAAAAGACGTCGTTTTCCATGGCAGGCCTCAAGGCATTCAATCAATGCCCCGAGGATAGCACAGAATCGCAGCCTGACCTAACCCGCTCTAATACAGCCCGCCCGACGACAGAGAGTTGATCGTCGCTTTCTCCGGCACGGTGATCGTCCGGCCGGTCGAGGTCTGGACCTCGCGCGTGCCGTCTTCGCTGTCGCGCTCGCCTGCCGAGAACAGCGGCAGATCGGCGCCCATGGCGAAACCGCCGTCATACATCAGGCCGAAGATCGGTTCTTCGCCGTCACGGAAATACTCCGCCACCACGTTCGGCCCCGAAGCGCTGTCGGAGAGGCGCGCGCCGGTGAACCGGTCGATCTTGATGAAATGCCCCCCCGGCGGGACCTTGAACTTGCCCCCGCCGTATTTCTTGACGGCTTCCTGCATGAAGCTGTTGAACACCGGGCCGCAATAACCGCCGCCCGAAGCCCCGCGCATCGCCCGCGGCGTGTCGTAGCCGATGTAGCAGCCGGCCACGATGTTCGAGGTGAAGCCGATGAACCACGCATCCTTGCCGTCGTTCGTCGTCCCGGTCTTGCCCGCCACCGGCACCGGAAGGTTGACCCGGCCCGCCGCCGTGCCGCGCTGCACCACGCCCTGCATCATCGAGGTGAGCTGATAGGCGGTGATGGCGTTGATCATGCGTTCGCGGTTCGACACGATCTTCGGCGCGACGCCGGGATCGAGCGAAGCCATGTCGCAATCCTCGCAGATCCGCGCGTCGTGGCGGTAAATCGTCCGGCCGTAACGGTCCTGCACCCGGTCGACCAGCGTCGGCTCGACCCGCTCGCCGCCATTGGCGAACATCGCATAGGCCGAAACCATCTTGAACACGGTGGTTTCTTCGGCGCCCAGAGCGGAGGCAAGGTATTGCCCCATGTGATCGTAGACCCCGAAGCGTTCGGCATAACGCGCCACCGTGTCCATGCCGACCTCTTGCGCGAGACGGATGGTCATCAGGTTCCGCGATTGCTCGATCCCGGTTCTGAGCGGGGTCGGGCCGTAGAATTTGTTCGACGCGTTCTTGGGCCGCCAGACGCCCTGTGGCGTGTTCACCTCGATGGGCGCGTCGACGATGATCGTCGCGGGGGTAAAGCCGCTGTCGAGCGCTGCCGCATAGACGAAGGGCTTGAACGAAGAGCCCGGCTGGCGCGTCGCCTGGGTGGCGCGGTTGAACACGGAGTGCTCATAGGAGAACCCGCCCTGCATCGCGATCACGCGGCCCGTGTTGACGTCCATCGCCACGAAGGCGCCCTCGACCTCCGGCACCTGCCGCAGGCTCCAGCGGATCAGATCGCCTTCGCCATCGTTGCCCGTGGTCATACGCCGGATGTGCACCACATCGCCCCGGGTGAAATTGTCCCGGAAACTGCCCTTGATCCACTTGATGTCCTCGCGTGGCACGGTGACCTCGCCGATCCCGTCCTCGACCATGACCGTCATGGAGGCATCGCCGATCTCGTTCACCGCCCCCACATACCATGTGCCATCGAGCGAGATGTCCCGCGCCACCTGAAGTGCGCCAAGCGCCGCCTGCCATGCGTCCGTGTCGAGCGTGGCGGGGTCGATGGTTTTGCCCGTGCCGTGCCAGCTCCCGCGCGAGCGGTCGAGCTCTTCGAGACGGCGTTGCAGCGAATGCGCCGCCACCGTCTGCATCTCCGGGTCCATGGTGGCGCGGATCGACAGGCCCCCTTCGAAGAATTCCTCTTCGCCGAAGTCTTTCGACAACTGACGGCGGATCTCGTCGGTGAAATAATCCCGCGGCGGCAGGCTTTCGCGATAGGACGGGTAATCGCCAGTCTGCACCGTTTTGATCGGCTTGGCCCGCGCGGTTTCGTAGTCTTCCTGGCTCAGGTAGCCGTTTTCATACATCTCGCGCAGCACATAGTTGCGCCGTTCCAGCGCGCCGTCATAGTTCTTCGCCGGGTTGTAGGAATAGGGTGCCTTCGGGTGGATCGCGAGGAAGGCCGCCTCTTCCGGCGCCAGCTCGGAGAGCGATTTGTTGAAATAGCTCTGCGCCGCCGCCGTCACCCCGAAAGAGCGCACGCCGAGGTCGATCTCGTTGAGATACAGCCCGAGGATCTGGTCCTTGGTCAGGGTCTGTTCCAGACGGGTGGCCAGGATCAGCTCCTTGATCTTGCGTTCCGCAGACCGCGATCCGTCGAGAAGGAAGTTCTTCATCACCTGCTGGGTGATGGTGGACGCACCACGAAGCGGCCCGCCCCTGGCCGCCGTCAGCGCCGCCGAGGCCATGCCGCGCAGGTCATAACCGTGGTGTTTGTAGAAATTCTTGTCCTCCGCCGAGATGAAGGCGTTCTTCACCAGATCGGGGATTTCCTCCGGCGGGGTATAGAGGCGGCGTTCCTTGGCGAACTCGTCGATGATCCGGCCCTCGCCCGAATAGATGCGGGAGATCGTCGGCGGCTGATACTGCGCCAGCGCCTCGTGGTTCGGCAGATCGCGCCCGTACATCCAGAAGATGCCACCGATGACGATGGCCACAAGGAACAGCCCCGTGGTGATCCACGAAAAAATCGTCCCGAAGAAAGAAAGGATGAATCTGAGCACTGAGGTTTCCTGCAATCGTTCCCACACCCGTGCGCCCGGCTGACTCGCGTCCCCGGCACATACCTGCCCCTCCTTATACAGGGTCGACGCGATGGTCAAAACATCCCCGGCCGGATCGCGCGCAATTGTGAGCAGAAAGACGCCGCCCGTGAACGGCGCCGCTTGCCGCCCCCTTGCCGCCCTGTGCGCACGGGCCTATGTCCGGGGGCATGAAACCCGAAGACATCCTTCCCACCTATGAACGTCAGGCCCGCGCTTTCGATCTGGCGCGCGCGAAGACCCTGTTTGAGCGGCCCTGGCTCGACCGGATGCTGGGTTACACCCCCCAGACCGGCGGCAAGCGCCATGTGCTCGATCTCGGCTGCGGGTCGGGGCGCCCGATTGCGCAATATCTCTCGGACCGGCGCTGTGAAGTGACCGGGGTGGACGGGGCCGCCGCCATGGTGGCGCTGTTTCAGCAGAACCTGCCGAAGGCCCGGGCGATCCGGGCCGACATGCGCGGGCTCGATCTGGGCGAGAGCTTCGATGCGGTGATCGCATGGGACAGTTTCTTTCATCTCGCAGCCGAAGATCAGCGCACCATGTTTGCCACCTTCGCCCGGCACCTGACCCCGCGCGGCACATTGCTGTTCACCACCGGTCCCGACGCGGGCGAGGCAATCGGCAGCGTCGAACACGAGACCGTCTATCACGCGTCCCTGTCTCCCGACGAGTACCGCCGTCTGATGGCCGATCAGGGGATCGAGGTCATCGCCTTCACCCCCGAAGACCCCGGTTGCACCGGGCATTCGGTCTGGCTGGCGCGGAAAACCGGCTAGAGGACACGGAAACGCCGCGCAGGTTTGCCGGCTCCTTCTTGCCCTATCCCCAAGGTTGAATATTTTCCCTGTCTGCGATGGTGGTTCCAAACGCCCTTGGGGCGGAAAATCTGACGGAGCTGACCTGCCCGACACAGGCGGAAAAGTTTACCGCAGCAAACTGTACCGCGCTCAGAATTGCGGTGTCTTACGAGGATTTCGCCGGGTATATCGCGCGCTGCGCCAGTATCCCCCCACCAAACGCCGCTGGCTTTTCTGGAACATGGGCGGTGTAAAGGGCCGCTGGGCCTGCCCGGAGACCCGCTGAAATATAGCGCCGCCGAAGCCGTGATCCTCACAACGCGTGACTACCAGTTCTTCGACTTTTACCAGAGCCTGCTCAATTTCATGGAACAGTACTGGCACGTGAAATTGGACGCAGAGAATATCCTGATCGAAAGCCAAATGACGCGGCTTCACAATGTCGGCTGCATGATCGGCGCGGTCTATTATCAGCACCCGGAACTGAACGCCGCACCAGAAGAGCAAATACCTCGATTAAAGCTCACGCCTTTGACCAGAGACATCAGACAAAGGCGAGGCATGTGAAACGCTTATATCTCGTACTGCGTTCCGCCAAAAGCTGTGTCTCGGGTTTTGGCGGAACACTTTAAGCCGCGATGCGTTGCCAAGCGTGTCCCGCTGTTTCTCTCTTGCGTCGCTGTCGGCATCTCTTTAGGGAGGTTTTGTTATGTTATCACGTATCAAAATCTGTCACCAAGACCAAGGAAAGACCCCAATGCACAAGACCACCATCGCTCTGGCCTTTGCGAGCACCCTGTCGGCAGCCCTGTCCTTCGCCCCGGCTCAAGCCCACGATCACAGCGCCCACGCGCATGATCACGACGAACAGATCTACAACGGCTATTTCGAAGACGCTCAGGTCGAGGATCGCCCGCTGTCCGACTGGGCCGGCGACTGGCAATCCGTCTATCCGCTGCTGACCGAGGGCAAACTCGATGCGGTCATGGCCCATAAGGCCGAGCATGGCGACAAGAGTGCCGCAGAGTACACCGCCTATTACACCACGGGCTATGCCACCGATGTGGACAAGATCGAGATCGACGGCGACACCGTGACCTTCCATCGCGGCGCTTCCGCCCCCCATGCGCAATATGAAAGCGACGGCTACGAGATCCTGACCTATTCCAAGGGCAATCGCGGCGTGCGCTTCATCTTTGAAAAGATCGCGGGCGATGCGGAAGCGCCGCAGTATATCCAGTTCAGCGACCACCGGATTTTCCCGTCAAAGGCCGATCACTATCACCTCTACTGGGGCAACGACCGCGCCGCCGTGCTCGAAGAGTTGACCAACTGGCCGACCTATTACCCGGCCGATCTGAGCGCCGCGCAGGTCGCAAAGGACATGATGGCGCATTGAGCGCCGTCGCACAGCCGGACAGGGATCGGTTCTGATGTCACCGGTATGATCGCCCTGTCCCCGTCCCGGAGGTTCCCTGTGCCTCCGGGGCATTTATTTCCGCAACCTGTCCCGAAGCGACACCTCTTCCTCTTCCCACGCCAGCAAGGCATCGCGAATGGCCCAGGCCGCTTTCGTCCGCCAGGCCTGATCCTTGAGCTTCGCCCGATCCTTGGCCGAGGACAGGAAGCCCAGCTCGATCAGCACCGAAGGCATGTCCGGCGCCTTGAGCACCGAAAACCCGGCCTCCAGACGCGGACGTTTGTGCATGCCGACGCTCTCGTCGAGGTATTTCACCAGACTGTCCGCCAGCCGATCCGTGCGCGGCATGGTCTCGGTCCGCGCCATGTCCATCAGCACGGCGGCGATCACGTCGTCCTGCCCCGTGAGGTCCACACCCGCCAGCAAATCCGCCCGGTCGTGGCGTTCCGCAAGCTTCTGCGAGGCGGCATCGGAGGCGCGCTCCGCCAGCGTATAGATCGTCGCCCCCTCGGCGCGCCCCTCGGCAATCGCATCGGCATGAAGCGACAGGAACACATCCGCCCCCGCTTCCCGTGCCAACGTCAGACGGGTTTCCAGCGGCACGAAGACATCCTCCGTCCGCGTCATCACCACGTCAAAGCCGCCCGCCCGGTTCAGCACATCCTGCAACTCGCGCCCGAAGGTCAGCATCAGGTCCTTTTCCCGCTCCCCGTCACGCTCTGCCCCCGGGTCGATGCCGCCATGACCGGGGTCGATCACCACCCGCAGCGGTCCATCGCCGAACCTGCGCAGAGGGGCGGTTTTTGCCGCCGCATCGCCTGTCTCTTGCGCAGAGGGCCGCACCAGTTGCGCATCCGGCGGCGTGCCCGCGCCCAGAGCGAATTCATCGGAGGCCGTCGGATCGAGATTGAGCGTCAGCACCGCGCCCTTGTCATCACGGCTCATCTCGGCATGCACAAGCGCATAGGGTTTCGCGAGATCGAGCACCATGCGCGACCAGCCCGGCGTGAACCCTCCGACCCGCAGCCCGCTCACCCCTTCGGCCGTGTCGAACGCTTCGGTGTCGAACCCCGTCCAGTCCACTTCGGAAAAATCCACCACCATGCGGCGCGGATCGTCGAGCGTGAAGATGCGAAACGGCACCGGCTGGCTCAGCCGCAGCATCATCTCGAGACTGTCGCCCTGATCGACCAGCGCCGAGGCACTGCTGTCGGCCCGTGCCAGCGCGGTCAGCCCGCCCGGCTGCTCCTGCGCCTCCGCCCGTGCGGCCAGAACGCCGCCGATCAGAAGCAGAGCCAGAATGAATTTCAAAACCAACGCCCGCATCACGCCCTCATGACTTATTTTGTGCAAGAGATACCATGTCTGTGCCCGAAAACCAGCCACGGACATGTGAAGCACCCCAGATAGCCCTCAAACAGTTGACCCCGTGGACGTTGCATCGCAGGCTTTGCGCAAATGACAAGGGAGCCGACCATGCGCCTGCCCGTTCTGACCGCCCTCACCGCCCTGCTCTCCCTGCCCGCGCTGGCCGATCCGCTGCCGTCCTACTGGCAGGACGACCGCGATTTCTACAACGAGATCGCCGATGCCGCCTGTGTCGGCAGCGCTGACGACAGCGATTTCGACAGGCTTATCACCGCCGCGATTCAGGAGGCGAACGCCCCCGCAATGATCGCGCTGCGCTGGATGGTACTTTCCGAAAGCTGCGTGCAATACAATCCGGACGGCGATCTGCTCACCAACAGCCTGATGGTGATGGCCGCGCTTCAGGCCTATCCCATTGCTCAGAGCAATCTCGCGGGCAGCTACCTGCATGGCTATTACGGCATCGAACAGAACCCCGACGAGGCGGAAGCACTGTACGATCAGGCGATTCAGGGCGGCTATGGCGAGGCCGCCTCGGAATACGCCCGTGCGCTGATCGAAGGCGACATCCTGACGCGCGATCTGGACAAGGCGGCCGACCTGCTCGCCGTCGCCGAACGCGAAGGCGTCGAGGCCGCCACGCTCGCCCCGCTCCGGACGCAGCTCTCCGAACTGGGTGGCGCTGAGGTCGGCGAGCCGCATATCGACCCCAGTTGGGACGGTGTGGATACGAGAAGACTCGCCGAGTGGCTCTACGAAGGCCTCTACGGCAGCAACGACACCGACTAAGATGGCAGTCTCTCCCCTCTGCCTTTCCCACGCCACCACAAGTTTCGCCCCCCCCCGAAAAGGACATTCCCCACCCAATGCGCTTCACGTTTCTTGCTCTGCTCGCCGCCCTTGCCACACCTGCCGTTGCAGACCCGCTGCCGAAGGAATGGCAAGTTCGACGCGAGGCGATGAACCAGCTCGGCGACAGAACCTGCGCGGGCGACCACATCGCCTACAACAAATTGCGCGACGGCGTGAAAAACGGCGATGCTGTGGCGATCCATGAGCTCAACTGGATCTATACCAACTGTAAGACCGGAGAGACCCGTGAATGGATGGCGCTGGCCTCCGTCAGCTATTTGGTCACGGCCGCCGAAATGGGCTATCCGATTTCGCAATCGAACCTTGGCTTTTGCCAGATCCGGGGAGATTGCGACGGCATTCCGAGGGACAAGGAGACAGGCATCTATTTTCTCCATGCCGCGATTGTCGGCGGATATGGCGAGACGGCCTATCACCTTGGCATGCAGCTGACAGTGGGGCCGCATATGGATCAGGATCTGAAACTCGCCACGATGATGCTCAATATTGCAAAGCTCGAAGACGTTCCCGCCAGCATGACCGACAAGCTCGCCGCCGCGCTGTACCAAGCCACAGAGGGCAAGCCCCTGACATCCCCGGAATTGGAGCTTTCCCCGAAAGAGCAGCGCGCGCTTTTTGTCGAAGAGGGCTACTCAATGCTCAGGAAAAACATATATTCGTCGTACGGCGGCCTCGACAGCCCGTTCACATTTTTCGAACAAATGGATGACGAGACCCAAAAGCTCATTTTCGGCGACTAAAGCGTCTGCCCCGTCAGCCCGCCACCCGTGAGGCCATAAAGGCCTTGAGCCGCGCCAGACCTTCGCGAATGTCCTCGGTCGAGCGCGCATAAGAGAACCGCAGCATCCGCGCGCCGCGCACCGGATCGAAGTCGATCCCCGGTGTGACGGCCACGCCCGCCTCGGCCAAAATCTCGTCGCAGAAGGCCTTGCTGTCATCGGTATAGTCCGACACATCGGCGTAGATGTAGAAGGCCCCGTCCGGCGGCGCGATCTTGTCGAAGCCGATCTTCGGCAGCTCCTCGAGCATCAGCCGACGGTTCTCCGCATAGACATCGACCATCTGCTGGCATTCCTGCCGAGACTCCAGCGCGCCCAGAGCCGCGACCTGCGAGGCATGCGGCGGGCAGAGGAAGAAGTTCTGCGCGATGCGTTCGATCACCCGCACATGATCTTCCGGCACCACCATCCAGCCGATCCGCCAGCCGGTCATCGAGAAGAATTTCGAAAACGAGTTGATCACATAGACATCGTTCGACAGCTCAAGCGCTGTGACCGCCCGGCCCTCGTACTGGATGCCGTGGTAAATCTCGTCTGAGATGAAAGCGATGCCCTTGTCATGGCAGGTCTTGATCAGCGCGCCCATCTCCTCATGGCCCAGCATCGTGCCCGAGGGATTGCCGGGGCTGGCCACGATCAGCCCGTCGAGCCCTTCGGGGATCTCGGAAGGCACCGGTTGCAGACGATTTTCCATTTTCGTCGGAATGCCGACTGGCGTGATGTCGAGACCGGTGAGGATCTGCCGGTAGGACGGATAGCCCGGCTCGCCCATGCCCACTTTCGCCCCCGCATCAAAGAGCGCCGTGAAGGCAAGAATGAACGCCCCCGAGGAGCCCGGCGTGATCACCACGCGTTGCCAATCCAGATCGACCCCGTACCAGTCCTTGTAAAGCGCCGCGATCGCCTTGCGCAGCTCCGGCAGGCCCAGAGCTACGGTATACCCCAAGGGATCGGCCTCCATCGCCTCTTCCACCCGCGCGCGCGCTTTCGAGGGCGCGCCCGTTGAGGGCTGGCCGACCTCCATATGGATGATCGAGCGCCCCGCCTCTTCGGCCGCCCGCGCCGCCTCCATCACATCCATCACGATGAAAGGGTCGACCACGGATCGTTGCGAGGTTTTCATGACGGGACTCCTGAATTTCATATCGGCCACCCCATGCCAGCCACCGGCGGGAATTGCAATGTGGCGGATCACGCGCAGGCGGTTTGCATCCCTGCACCTGCGCCTGTTGCATCTCCCTCCGCTGCGGCCTTGGGTCACGCAACTGTAGGGTGGAACCGGACGCAGGATGTGGTAGACGCGTCTGAACAGATCCTCAAACGGAGACAGACGATATGCCTTTTGCCAAAGCCTTGACCCGCCTCGGCGGCGCGGCGCTTTTCACCGCCTCCACCGCCCTTGCAGCAAGCGCTTTTGACATGGCCGACATGTCGGATGCGGAGCGCGAGGCCTTCCGCGCCGAAGTCCGCGCCTATCTTCTCGACAACCCGGAAGTGCTGATGGAGGCCGTCGACGTCTACCAACAGCGCCAGGCCGACCAACAGGTTGCCAATGATGCCGATCTGATCGCCGCCTATGCCGGTCCGATCTATGACGACAGCAACGATGCGGTCTATGGCAACCCGGACGGCGATCTCGTGATCGTCGAGTTTTCCGATTACCGGTGCGGCTATTGCAAGAAAGCCTACCCGGATGTGCAGGCGCTTCTGGAGAAGGACGGCAACATCAAGCTGATCGTCAAGGAATTCCCGATCCTCGGCGACGCGTCCGTTCTGGCCGCGCGCTTTGCCGTCGCGACCAAACTCGTGGAAGGCGATGAAGCCTATCTCAAGCTCCATGACGAGTTGATGCAGGCCCGTGGCGATATTTCCGAGGGCGCGCTGCGCCGTCTCGCCAAGGATCTCGGCATCGACGCCGACAAGGTGATCGCCGAGATGGACAGCGACGGGGTCACCGCGGTTCTGGCCCAGAACCACCAGCTCGCCACCGCGTTGCAAATTTCCGGCACGCCGGCGTTCATCCTGGGCGACCAGATGCTGCGCGGCTATGTGCCCTATGACGGCATGGTCGAAATCGTCAAAGAGGTCCGCGCCAATCGCTGAGGCACACCGAGTTTATCAATGCTGTGCTGAAACAAGAAACCCCGCCGGTTTGGCGGGGTTTTTATTTGAGTATTTGAGGCGGCACAGGAAACGCCGAAGTTATTCGGCGGGCTCGTCGACAGAGGCAGCGTCAAGCTCGGCGGCCTTTTTCTCCACCTGTTCGACGATATGCTCGATCATGTTGTCGTTTGACATTTTATGCGACTGGGTCCCGCCGAGATAGACCATGCCGTGACCTGCGCCCCCGCCGGTCCAGCCGACATCGGTCATCAGCGCCTCGCCCGGCCCGTTCACAACGCAACCGATGATCGAGAGGCTCATCGGCGTCTTGATATGCTCAAGCCGCTTTTCCAATTCCTCCACTGTTTTGATCACATCAAACCCCTGACGCGCGCAGGAAGGACAGGAAATGATATTCACGCCGCGGTGGCGCAGACCGAGAGATTTCAGGATCTCATAGCCGACCTTCACCTCTTCCACCGGATCGGCGGACAACGAAACCCGAAGCGTATCGCCGATGCCCATCCACAAAAGCTGCCCCATGCCGATGGCGGATTTGATCGTGCCGGACATCAGCCCGCCCGCCTCGGTGATGCCGAGGTGGATAGGTGCGTCGGTGGCCTCGGCCAGCTGTTGATAGGCGGCGGAGGCCATGAAGACGTCGGAGGCTTTCACCGAGATCTTGAAATTGTGGAAGTCGTTGTCTTCAAGAATTTTGATGTGATCCATGCCGCTTTCGACCATCGCGTCGGGGCACGGCTCGCCGTATTTCTCCAACAGGTGTTTTTCGAGAGAACCCGCGTTGACCCCGATGCGGATCGAGCAATTGTTGTCCCGCGCCGCCTGGATCACGTCCTTGACGCGCTTCTCGTCGCCGATATTGCCCGGATTGATCCGAAGGCAGGCCGCGCCCGCCTCCGCCGCCTCGATGCCGCGCATGTAATGGAAATGGATGTCGGCGACGATCGGAACCGGACTTTCGCGACAGATTTCCTTGAGCGCGGCAGAACTTTCCTTGTCCGGCACGGAGACGCGCACGATGTCGGCCCCGGCCTCGGCAGCGCGGATCACCTGATCCAGCGTCGCCTTGACGTCATGGGTCAGCGTGTTGGTCATGGTCTGCACGGAGATTGGCGCATCGCCCCCGACCGGCACGTTCCCGACCCAGATCTTGCGGCTCACACGGCGGTCGATATTGCGCCAGGGGCGGACGGGATTGTGCGACATGGGAGCCTCTTTTGCGAAACGCGTTTGGCCTTAGATAGGCCTCTGCGTCGCGGGGGGCAAGCCGTCAGACCTGGCTTTCCACGTCACACCCCTGCGACTTATTCCGCGTTTTGCGCCACGCGGAACATCTCCGCCACGCTGTCATTGGCCGCGAGATCGACCGGGCCATAACCGTCAGAGACATCGGCCACGGAGAGCGCGACATTCTTGACCACCTCGCCCGAGGAACCGACCGGCCCATAGGCCTGACCGTTCACCGCAAAATAGACGCCGCCGCCATTGCCGGTGCGCAGCACGGGCGGCTGTTCCATCGCGGGCACAACATAGCGTTCGCCCGCATCGAGGATCTTCTCGAAAATCACCGACCCGTCGGCAGCCTGCACCCGCACCCAGGACGGCAGAACCGCCACCAGCGCCAATTGCGGCGCGTCGCCCGCAGTGACCTGCACAGGCGAATCCTCCGAGCCTGACAGAGCGGCATCGGCGATCAGATTCGACATATCGTTAAGAATGGATTCGCGATCGGCGGCGGCACTTTCGCCAGCCAGAGCGCCCACTTCGCGCGGATCGAGCGAGGCAATAGGCCCGTCGCGCGGCACCAGCACCGGCACGTCGAGGGCCTGCGGCCGGTAAAGCCGATCCAGCGCTTCGGCGGAAGGCGTGGCCAAGCTCACACTTTCGTCCATGCCCGCGACGACCATCTGGTCCCCGCCCAAGGGCGCCACTTCGGAGATCACGCCGGGGGCCTGATCGACCGGGGCGAGTTTGACCTTTTGAATTTCCTGCAACACGGTCCAACCGCCATAGCCGATCACGCCCAGAAGCGCGAAAAGCACCGCCGAGGAGCCGAGCGCCCCCGGCTCGATGCGCGACATAAAGCTCTGCCCGCGCGGCACGAAACTGGCATTCGGATTGGCGAACGGATCGCTGACCGTGGATTTCTGCGCCGTCCTGGCGGGACCGCTGCGTTTCGTGGAAGCCTGCGGCGACATGCCATGGGCGACAGCGAAACCGCTTTCCTGACAAAACCGCGCAAAGGCCCAGTCGGGATCGAGATCGAGATAACGCGCATAGGAGCGCACGTAGCCTGCGATGAAACCCTGGGTTTCGAACACGGAAGGATCGGCGTTCTCGATCGCGGCGATATAGGTCGCCTTGATCTTCAGCTCGCGCTGCACGTCGAGAAGGGATTTGCCGATGGTCGCGCGTTCGCCACGCATGATGTCCCCGAGCTTCAACTCGAAATCATCAAACCCGCGAGGATGTTCCGTATCCTCGACAGGTGGTTTGCTCCACCGCCCGATCATGAGCCTGCCCCAAGTTGATCCTGTCCCGATGGGGTTCCTGACGATTCGCCGAAACCCCTTGGAACAGTGTTATCACATGCTCAAACCAGCCGCACAGCAGATATGCGGTTCAGCCGGCCAATTCGGCACGATTCAGCGCACAATGGCTCCACAAAGCGTCAAGCGCCTTGATCAGGTGATCCATCTCCTTCGGACCATGCACCGGCGAGGGCGTGAAGCGCAGGCGCTCGGTGCCGCGCGGCACGGTCGGGAAGTTCACCGGCTGCACGTAGATACCATACTGCTCCAGCATCATGTCCGACATCAATTTCGTGTGCTTCGGATCGCCCACGATCAGCGGCACGATATGCGAGCCGTTGTCCGTGATCGGCAGACCCAACCCCTTGAGCCGGGTCTTGAGGATTTTCGCCTGGGTCTGGTGCTCTTCGCGCAGTTTCACCCCGCCCTCGCCTTTCAGGAAGGCGATGGAAGCCGCCGCACCCGCCGCCACCGCCGGCGGGATCGAGGTCGTGAAGATGAAGCCCGGCGCATAAGAGCGCACGGCGTCACACATTTTCGCGCTTGCCGCGATATAGCCGCCGAACACGCCGAAGGCCTTGCCCAGCGTACCGTTGATGATGTCGATCCGGTCCATCAGACCGTCGCGCTCGGCCACACCGCCGCCGCGCGGGCCGTACATGCCCACCGCGTGCACTTCGTCGAGATAGGTCAGCGCGTTGAATTCGTCGGCAATGTCACACAATTCCTTGATCGGCCCGAAATCGCCGTCCATCGAATAGACCGACTCGAACGCGATCAGTTTCGGCGTCTCGGGATCGTCGGCGGCCAGCAACGCGCGCAGGTGATCGAGATCGTTGTGGCGGAAGATCCGCTTGGCGCCACCGTTGCGGCGGATGCCTTCGATCATCGACGCGTGGTTCAACTCGTCGGAATAGATGATCAGCCCCGGGAACAGGGTCGGGAGCGTCGAAAGCGTGGCATCATTCGCGATATAGGCCGAGGAGAAGACAAGCGCGCCCTCCTTGCCATGCAGATCGGCCAGTTCGGCTTCGAGACGTTTGTGGTAGACCGTGGTGCCCGAGATGTTGCGCGTGCCGCCGGACCCGGCACCGGTCGCATCCACCGCTTCTTTCATGGCCTCGATCACGACGGGATTTTGCCCCATGCCGAGATAATCGTTGCCGCACCAGACGGTGACGGGCTGCTCGGTGCCATCGGGGCGGGTCCAGGTGGCGTGCGGAAATTGCCCGCGCTTGCGCTCGATGTCGATGAAGGTGCGATAGCGCCCCTCGTCGTGCAAACGTTGAATCGCCTCGTCAAGCTTCGCCGTGTAGTCCACTTTTTGTCCTTTCGCGCGTCTCGGGTCTGCCTCTTTTAGCGGCATAAAACGAAAATTGCGACTCATATTCACAATTCGCAAGATAATACCGCCACCAAACCCCGTAAGGGCTGAACAAGCCTTATTCTGTCCGGCCCTTTTAGAATGACTAAAAACCCCTTCTGAATGATCTATGTCAACCCATGGTCTCGACTGGACACCGGGAATGAGAGGCGTAAGCTGCGGCAAAACATCCAGAGCACGATCAAAGGTTTCCGATAATGAACACACGTCTCGATCCGGTGCTGTCGCGCATCGACGACACCCTCGAACCGACTCTCGAACGCCTGATGTCCTTCCTGCGCATCCCCTCGATCTCCACCGATCCGGCGCATAAGGCCGATTGCAGGACTGCCGCGGAATGGCTTGTCGCCGATCTGAAATCCCTTGGTGCCGAGGCCGAGCTTTGCGACACCCCCGGCCATCCGATGGTCTGGGGCAAGATCGGGTCCGGTGCGCCGCACCTTCTGTTCTACGGCCACTATGACGTCCAGCCGGTCGATCCGCTGTCGCTTTGGGACCACGACCCGTTTGCCCCCTTCATCGAAGAGCGCGACACCGGAAAAGTGATCCGTGGCCGCGGCGCCTCCGACGACAAAGGCCAGCTCATGACCTTCGTCGAGGCCTGTCGCGCCTGGATCGCCGAACATGGCACCCTGCCCTGCACCATCACTTTCTTCTTCGAAGGCGAAGAGGAAAGCGGCTCGCCTTCGCTCATCCCTTTCATGGAAGCCAACAAGGACAAGCTTGCCGCCGATCTGGCCCTGATCTGCGACACCTCGATGGTGTCCCCGGGCGTGCCTTCCATCGCCTCGCAACTGCGCGGCATGCTGAAGGACGAGTTCACCCTGATCGGTCCCTCGATGGATCTGCATTCCGGCCATTACGGTGGCCCGGCGCTCAACCCTCTCAAGGAAATCTCTCAAATTGTCGCGAGCTTCCATGACGAGCAAGGCCGCGTCACCGTCAAGGATTTCTATGAGGGTGTCGAGGAAGTCCCCGCGGAACAGCTCGCACAATGGGAAAGCTGCGGCTTCGACGAGGCGGAATATCTCGGCAACGCTGGCATGACCGTCGCCCATGGCGAGGCGGGCTATTCCGCCCTCGAGCAGCAATGGGCCCGCCCGACACTTGAGATCAACGGGCTGTGGGGCGGCTATCAGGGCCCCGGCTCGAAAACCGTGATCCCGGCGGAGGCGCATTGCAAAATCACCTGTCGTCTGGTCGGCACACAAGACCCCGACAAGATGCGCAAAAACCTGCGTGCTCATGTCGAATCCCGCCTTCCGGTCGATGCGAAAGTCATCTGGGATCAGGATCTCGAAGGCTCCCCCGCCGCCGTGATGAACACCGCGCGCCCGGAATTCGAAGCCGCCCGTAAGGCGCTCTCGGACGAATGGAACCGCGAGGCGGTGTTTGCCGGCATGGGTGGCTCGATCCCGATCGCCGGGTTCTTCACCACCATTCTCGGCCTCGATTCCATGCTTGTGGGCTATGCGGACGACGACGACCGCATTCACTCGCCGAACGAGAAATACGGGCTCAAGAATTTCCACAAGGGCATCCGAAGCTGGGCCCGCATTCTCGATGCGGTATCGAAAGCCTGACCGCGGCGCTTGCCTGTGGCCACAAACTCAAAAGCCTCCGGCATATCCTGTGCCGGAGGCTTTCCCTTCCCCACCGCGTGGAACGGACACCGCAACTCCTTAGATCAAAGCCAGCTACGGCTCTCAGGAACAGCCCGGGAACACGGCACGTTCTATGCAGATTTCTGTGCGCCGTCCTGTGCGCCGCTGTCAAAACATGGCACCCGGATGCCTGCCTCCTCGCACCATCCGCCCACACGCATGGCACCGGCGCCCCCCCCAAAAAAAACGCCTCAGCCTTCCGCCGGTCGCGCCCCGTGGAGCAGTTTTGCGATCAGCAACACCCAAGGCAGCCCGTGCATCGCCAGATCGAACATGTCGATCGGGCGCGACAGCGCCCCTGAGGCGAGCATTTTCAGCTTTTCCCAGACATGCGGCTCCGGCACGAAAGGCGCGAGCCCCAGCGTCAGCGCCGCAATCACAAATGTCGACAAGGGGATGGAATCGATCAGTTTCATCCCCTGTTCCTGCCCGTCTTCAGGACAAAGACCAAGGCCTTTTTCACCGGGCCGATCTGCCGGGATGTCGTTCTGCGCTCTTCGCTTCCCCGCCTCACACTTGCCGCGGCAACAGACACCGAAATCGCGCCATTCGTTTTCGGGACGACAGACCGATCACAGACCTGACACCCGCCGCAGCCCGTCGTAAAACTGCGCCACACCACATCGTTTGCTCCGCACATCGCTTGCACCGCGCCATATCCTCGCGCAAAGCCCCCCGCGCCGACACATCGCTTCAATGAGGCACGTCCACACGCCTCGCCCCGCAATCCTGTGGCAACCCCACCCCTATGCCTGCGGAATATCGCCCCCCCCCCTGCGCAAAGGGCGCCTGACGGTGCGACCTCAGAACAGTTCGAGATCGCTCGTGCGTTCCGGGGTCGGCCGTTTTTCAACGATCTGCGACGCATCGGAGACCAGCTTTTGCCGGGCTTTGCCAAGCGCGGGCATAAACTCGACCCGCCGCGCCTGCGCCCCGCCAAGGCTCTGCCCGTCACAGGGAATGTTCTCGCGCTCGAGATAGGACAGCACGAAGGTGCCGTTCTGGTTCCCGGCATTCGTCAGCCCCTTGTACATTTCTGCACCGCCAAACACCTTGGCCCTGAGCCTTTCACGCCGTGCCCCGTGCCGGATCAACCCGTTGATCAGAAGCTCCATGGCATTGGCTCCGAAGGAACTGACATCACTGCGCGAGGGTGGCCCTTCGGGTAGCAGGAAATGGTTCATCCCTCCGACCCGCGCCACCGGATCCCAGAGACAGGTGGCAACGCAGGAGCCGAGAATGGTGGAAATCACCGCCGCCTCGCAATCCCCGATGGCATATTCCCCCTGAGCGATATAGGTCCGGCTGCCGGACGCACGTTTTTCGGAAATCGTCGTCATGTCGCCCTCGCATGTGCCGGGCTCTCGCACAGACGCAGGATCTCATCTCCGAACACGTCGAGATCGGCCCATTGTTCGACACCGCCCAGCTCTCCGGCCACTCGCGGCATGCCGAATACGATGCAGCTTTCCTCGCTCTGCCCAAGCGTCCGGGCCCCGGCCTGGCGAAGCGCTGCCATGCCTTCCGCCCCGTCGCGCCCCATACCGGTCAGGATGCCCGCCGCCACCCGGTGCGCCATCGGCAGGGCCGAGAGGAACATCGAGTCCACAGACGGGCGGTGACCGGACACCGGTGGCCCCTTGTGCAAGGTGACCCCCATATCGACGGGACCACTCAGATTGAGATGTGTGGCCCCTCCCGGCGCGATCATCACCAGCCCGGGTTCCAATACGGCGCCATCGGTTGCCAGCCGAACCCTGGGCGCAACCAGAGGATCGAGCCGCGCGGCAAAGCTGACCAGAAACGGCTCGGGCATATGTTGCGTGATCAGGGTCGGCGGACAATCCGGGGGAAAGCGTTGCAACACACGTTCAATTGCGTCCACCCCGCCCGTCGACCCTCCGATCAGGCAAATCCTGTGAAACTGTTGCTCCCGGATCGGTCGAGACCGCGGCACTTGGGCGCTGCGCGGCCCAGGAAGACGCGCCCGTGCCGCCAGAACAACCATTTCCGAGAGCTGCGAGAAATTTTCGAGCCCATCTCCGAGCTTGGGTTTTTCTACGCAATCGACCGCCCCGAGGGCCATGGCTTCCACCGCGACATCGCTGCCCCGACGGGTCAGCGTCGAGACCATCACCACGGGCATCGGACGATGCCGCATGAGGCGCTTGAGAAACTCGAGCCCGCTCATGCTTGGCATTTCGACATCGAGCGTCATCACATCCGGACGATGCGTGTTCACCGCATCCCGTGCCTCGCGCGCCGTCCCGGCCTCGGCCACCACGGCAAGGCGGCTGTCGGCTTCGAGGATCGACCGGATGAGGCGACGCATCGTGGCCGAGTCGTCTACAATCAGTACACGTAACGGTTTCAAACCATTCTCCTTTTAACAGCCCGGATGGCGTGTGCCTGTCGCTCAGAAATCTTCCCAATCGTCCTCAATCGGCGGCGCAACGGGCGCCGGGGCATTAACAACCTGTTTGACCGGAAGTTTGGCGGGCGGTTTCGGCGCCTGGGTCGCGGCAGGAGCGGCCTTCGGGCTTCGCGGTTCCGGTTTGCTGGCCGGGCGTTTGAAATCCACCTGGACGGGCGCGTTGCCTTCCGGGGCCTGCCCCTGCAGGCTGCCGATGGCAAAACGCGACGTGGTAACGTTCAAATTCTCCGCCTCGCGGGTCAGAGCGTGGCTCGCGGCTGTGGTCTGTTCGAACATGGCGGCGTTCTGCTGGGTCACCTGATCGAGTTGATTGACCGCCGCGTTGATCTCCGCAAGACCCGAGGACTGTTCGCGCGAAGAAATGGCGATTTCCGACACGTTGTGAGAAATTTCGGACACGGATTTCACGATGCCGCGCAGCGCTTCGCCCGTCTCGCCAACCAGGCTCACCCCGCGTTTTACCAGCGTCCCGGATTTGGAAATCAGATCGTTGATCTCCCGCGCCGCTTCGGAAGACCGCTGCGCCAGTGCCCGCACTTCGGAGGCCACGACCGCGAATCCACGTCCCGCTTCACCGGCCCGCGCCGCCTCGACCCCCGCATTGAGCGCCAGAAGGTTGGTCTGGAAGGCAATGTCGTCGATCACCGAGGTGATTTTCGAGATCTGGTCGGAGGAGGTCTCGATCTGGCTCATCGCCTCGACCGCTTCCTGCACCACCTTGCCGGAGGCTTCGGCGTTGGCCTTGGCCGTCTCCACCATCTCGGAAGCCTGTTTCGCTCCGTCCGCGGCGGAGCGCACCGAAGAGGTCAATTCATCCAGCGCTGTCGCGGTTTCTTCAAGTGTCGCCGCCTGTTTTTCGGTCCGGCGCGACAGGTCGTCCGCCGCGTTCGATATCTCGGAGGCCTCGCCCCGGATCATGTCGGCATTTTCGACGACATTGCGCATGGCCGACAGGAGGTTCTCGATCGCCTGGTTGAAATCTCCACGCAATGTTTCGTATTCGACGGAGAATTTTTCGTCGATGCGCGAGGTCAGATCGCCCTGCGCCAGTTTCTTGAGGCCGACACGAAGCCCTTCGACGACACGGTCCTGTTGCTCCTTCATACGTTCGCGTTCGGCTTCCGCCGCCACCAGCGCCGCCTGACTGTCGGTGATGTCGGTGCCGAGAAGAATGATGCGGAACGGACGCCCCGAGGAATCCTTCACCGGGCTGAACGTGCCTTCCAGAATGGAGGTGTTGCCCTCCTTGTCGAGCAGCTTGAATCGTCCGTAGATGCTTTCACCCTTGTTCAGGCGCTCCCAGACATCACCCCGCTCGGAGGCCATCTTGGCATTGAAGGCAAAGATTTCGTCATGTTTCATGCCGACCAGTTCGGTCGGATCGACCCCCAGCATACGCGAAAAATTCGCATTCGCCTTCATGAGTTTGCCATCGACACCGAACTCGGCCTTGGCCTGATTGCCATCGAGTGCCGTGATGACGGCCTCGTTGGTACGGATGTCGGTGACATCCTTCCATTCCATCACGCAACCGATCTGCTCGCCGTCAAGATCGACCACCGCATTCACATCCAGCGCGAAATGCACGTCCCCCACCTTCATATCCGTCGAGAAGGGCATCTTGCTCGTATCGGAAAGGAGCGCGCGGATCCGCTCGGGATGGTGGTGGAAGATGTCGATATTCTGACCGACGATGTGATCCGCATCAAAGCTACCGAACATCTCCCGGAAGACGGGTTCATTCTGCTTGAGCAGGTCATGCACCGCGCTGTTCATGTACGTGATCGTGAAACTCTGGTCGATCATCATCAGAGCCGCCGACGACCCTTCGAATGCCGCCCCCTTGAACAGACCGTCACGGGTGGCCTGTTCCGCACGCCCGAGCGCATGGCGGAAATCGTCCAGAGCGTTGGCAATCTGCCCGATCTCGTCGCCGCGCTCGACGCCGGGAACATCGACCGAATAATTGCCTTCGGAAACGGTACGCATCGCCGTTTCCACGCGGGTCAGCGGGCGGGAAATGGTCCGGGCGATCATATAGGCGATCAGCGCCACCACGGCAGTCATCAGAGCGCCCTGCCAGGCCATGGTCCGGGCCAGCGCCGTCGCAGGCTCAAGGATTTCCTCGATGGTCTGGTCGGCGATCAGCCCCCAGCTCACCCCGTGGTAGTCGACCGGAAAGAAAGCCGCGAGATGCTCGTGAATCTTGCCGGTGCCACTCTCCTGATCTTTCTCGCGCAGAATGCCCGTTTCTCCGGCGATCACCTTTTTCGCCGAATCCGTGCTCAGAGCGACGTTGAGAATCTCATTCCCCGCACCGTGGATCGTGTTGGAGCGCAACAGAAGATCGGTGCCGACCAGATAGGAATCACCGGTCTTGCCGAGCCCCGTCGGGCGCGTGGTGATCGTGTCGATCCGATCCACAGGCATCTGGAACGCGATCACGCCGCGCATCTCGCCACGACGATCCAGAACCGGGGCGGCCAGAAAAGCCGCCGGAGCGCCATGCGAGGGGGCGTATTTCTCGAAATCGGCAAAGAAAACGCCCGCCCCATCAGCAGCCAGGGCCTGTTTCAGCACCGTCCCAAGCCCGGTGTCGGCATATTCTCCCTCCAGGAAATTGGTGGCGAAATCCTGTTCCTTGAACACCGAATAGATCAGATCGCCGGAGAGCGAGAAGACGAAGACATCGTAATAGCCCTTTTCCTCGACCAGCTTGCGAAAATACCCGTGATAGAGCTTGTGCACCTGGCTGTAGGCCGAGCCGTCCTGCGCGTAATCGAGCTGTTGCTTGAGGCCTTGCCCGCTGGGATTGCGGTCGATGTACCAATCCTTGAGATAGGCCGTGCGATCGCCGTCGAGCGCCTCCCAGGCTTCCCCGAAGCCACGGATCGCCGAAAGCACCGTCGGGTTTTCCGCCTGGCTGCGCAGGTCTATATCAACCCCCTCGAGCCAGCCCTCCAACTCGAGCGCCCGCGCTTCCGCCACGGTCATCAGTGCCTCTTCCGCCTCGACAAGCAAGGATTGCGACGCATTGCGATAGGATACGAGATTCGCAATCGCGATGGTCACGATGGTCAGTCCGATCATGATCGCCGGCAGCTTTTTCGCCAGTTTGATCCTGCTAAAAAATTTCATCTCATGTCTCCAGGCATCGCGGTTCCGCTCCACGTTCCGGTGAGAGGCGGCCCGAGCGATATATCGGTCAGCTTTCGGGCACAGGTGCCCCGTACCTCACGATCCATGCCGCCAAGGAGTGAAGATTCATTTAAGTCCGGATATTTTCATTCGGACAATCGCTCGATTTTTCATGAAACCTGCGGTCGCAGCCGATCTGCGCGCCGGTCGCCCGCCGCCCCCAACCTCTGAAAACCTGTGCATCTCGCGGTACACCCCGCGTTTTTTCGCATTTTCTGCCAAAGTCCCGGGCCGCATTCACCATTGATAAACCTATTAACCATTTCCTGAGGCCACGCGCCCGTTTGCCGCTCCGGCACCTGCGGCCTCGAAACCAAATCGCCCAATCGGGATCAGCGACAGGCTTACGCCCCAGCCACCGTCAGCGTCATCGCAACACGCGCCTTCGTACGGTCACACCCGGCCAGGAATAAATGCCTCCCCGGCTGCGCCAGCGCTTGTACGACAGCGAGAGCGAGCATGACGACGCCCGTATCTCCAAAAGTCAGCGCCAGATGGCGATACTCGCACTCCGGCGCAATCCGTCCACCAAGGCGCAGATAGCAATGCGCAAGCTCGGAGGCCCGATAGCGCCCATTCGTCCAATCGGTACAGATGTGATCGACGACTGCGTCCCGACCCGAAGACTCGAGTGCCTGATACGCTGCCTCGCTCTGGGCAGCATAGGTGCTGTGGCCGTCCTCGAGCGCGCCGATGGGCTCGAATTCGTGCGCGGTTCCGGTGATGTGTGCAAGCGGCGCTAGCTGAGGCGCAGGATCGAGCAAGAGCGCCACCCCCGCCTCGCCCGGCACAGCACTATAAGGCCGTTTGGCGCTAAAGAGCCGCCCCTCGGCCGCCCGCGCGGCAAGTCTCGTGCGACAGGCAAAACTTTCTCCACCGAGCACCAGAAGCGGCCGCCCCTGCGGTAATCCCCCCATTTTTAGAGGGGCGTATCAGTAGAATCTAAGCTGCTGTCAGTTTCTGTATCGGGGTCATGCCGCCGATGCCCATGTTTGGTCTTTCGTTGTTGTAAGTCCAGAGCCATTTCGTTGCGTGATCCTGCACGTCTTCAATGCTTTCGAAGTGGTATCGCCCGAGCCATTCGGTGCGAACTGTCCGATTGTAGCGCTCGATATAAGCGTTCTGCTGGGGCTTGCCCGGCTGGATGTAAAGCAGCCCGATCCCCGCCTTCTCGGCCCATGTTTGGAGCCTGCCACTGACATATTCCGGGCCGTTATCTACGCGAATGGCCAGAGGTTTGCCTCGCCAGGCGATGATCTGGTCCAGCGCCCGAACAACGCGCTCGGCGGGCAGTGAGAAGTCCACTTCGATGGCCAGGCCCTCGCGGTTGAAGTCATCAAGCACGTTCAATGTGCGGAATGCCCGACCGTCAGCCAGCTGATCGGCCATAAAGTCCATCGACCACACCTCATTCGGGGCCTCAGGCACGACCAGCGGTTCCGGTTTCTCGCGCTGCAGCCGCTTCCGAGGCTTGATCCGCATGTTCAGCTCCAACTCGCGGTAGATGCGGTACACGCGTTTGTGGTTCCAGCCAAAACCTTTGACGTTCCGCAGATGCAAAAAGCACAGACCAAACCCC
>NZ_LRUC01000046.1 GCF_001550095.1 Celeribacter ethanolicus
GTCGCGCCGCCGGTCAGATCGCCCGAAGAGGTCACCGTGCCGCCGGTGACCGTGGTGGTGCCGGTGACGGTGCCGCTGTTGTCGAAGGTGCCGCCGGAGTTGACCAGCGCGCCGACCGTGCCCGCGTTGCTCGATCCCGTGCCGGAGTTCGACAGCGTGCCGGTGACTTCGCCGGTGCTCGCCACGTCGACATCGGTGGCGCTGGTGACATCGCCGTCGACCGTGCCGGAGATGGTGCCGGAGGTGGCGGCTGCATCGAGATCGACGCTGCCGGTGAGGGTGGCGCCGGAATTGACCGCGAAGGTCCCACCGTTGATGTCGGTCGTGCCGGTCACGGTGGTGTCGCCGTCGACGGTGGTCGACCCGCCGCTCTGGGTTACGGAGGCCACGGTGCCGCCGCCCAGTTCGAGCGTGCTGGCGTTGGTGACCGCGCCCGAGGTGCCGCCGGTGATGTCGAGCGTACCGCCCGTCACCGTCGCGCCGCCGGTCAGATCGCCCGAGGAGGTCACCGTGCCGCCGGTGACCGTGGTGGTGCCGGTGACCTCGCCACCCGTCAGGGTCGAGGTCCCATCCGTGTTGTTGACCAGCGCGCCGACAGAGCCGTCGTCCATGGTAAACGTGCCATTCGCATCGACGGTCACGGTGCCGGAGATCTCTCCGCTGTTGGCCAAACTGGCCGAACCGCTGTCGGCCGGGCCCACCGTTACGTTTCCGGTGATTGTCGCGCTCGTGTCGTTGGTGACAGAGGCTGCGCCGGTGCCGGTGCTGCTGATTGCGATATTGCCGGTGATCGTGCCGGTGTTGTTGAGCGCGGCGGTTTCGCCGTCTCCTGCGGTGACATTGGTGGTCGTTGCGGTGAACGTGCCGCTGGTGTCGATGCTGCCGTTATTCACATTCACGGTCGTGGCAGAGATTACGCCGCCATGGGTATTGTCGACCGTGCCGTTGACGGTGATCGTGCCGTCCGATGTCAGATTGGCGCTGCTGTCCGCGAGGGTGACCGTGGCGTCGGTTTCGATATCTGTCGATGTGGTAGAGTTGAGCGTGCCGCCATTGGTGCCGTCACCGATGGTGATATCCGCGTCGATGTCGACAATATCGGCGCTCAGGGTCTTGCCATTGAAGTTGACATCGCCGGCATCCGAGGGATTGTCGTCCTGAGTGAAGGTGCCGCCGACCGTGAGATCGCCGTCCAGGTTCAGCGTTGCGCCATCGGTGTTGGTCACATCGCCTGTGACGTTGAGGTCGAGAGACGTCACTGTCATGTCGGCGGTGGAGCCGGTGTTGGTGATGTCGCCATTGACCGTGCCGCCCAGCGAGGCGGTGAAGGCCGATCCGCTTTCATTGGTGATGTCGCCGTTCACGGTCCCGTAGGAGGTGAGACGCGCATTTGTTCCAACCGTGATGTCCCCGGTGAGCACATTGGCCGGGTTGTTGCTGTTGAGATAAGAGTCCTCGGTGACCGCGATGGTGCCGGTGCCGACATCGAGTGTGCCGTCACTGATCGACAGTCTGGTGCTGTCTTCGAGGGTGAAGGAGCCGCCGGAGATGGTCCCGTGAAGAGCGAGCTGGGAGAAAGAGCTCGATGATGTGCCGGAGAGTGTGAAGGCGGTGGAGTTGGCGCTGCCGTCGAGGTCTGTGTTGAAGTAGACGGTTTCTTCGCCGATGATGATGGAGGTGTCGCCATTTGCGGTGGTCAGCGTGTCGCCCTCAACGGTGTTCGAGGATGGACTCAGGATGGTCGAGTCAAATGTCAGGTCATTGACCACCACTGCGCCGCCCGCGCTGTTCACCGTCACAGTGCCAGGGGCCGCCGTAAAAACCGCATCGTCGCCGTCCGACCAGGCTGTCTCGGTGCCGGAAGTGGCCGCGTCATCCCAGTTCGTGCCGCCTGTCGTCCAGGTGCCGGTGCCGCCATCGGCATCGGCGGAGGTGTCTGTCCCATCCCAGTAAAGCGTGTCCGCGCTGGCGATCTGCCCGCCAAGGCCCACCATCAAGGCCAGCGCAGAGGCGGAGGCGATCAGCACTGCACGTTGCTTGACGGAAAAGTTCCCTGAAAATTCATATGGCATAATAGTCCCTATAGTCCCTTCAACGTTCGCGCAGAGACCGAACCTGAGGTCGGCGCGACCAAACTTTTTGACGTGATGCCAGGGCGGAAAGCGAAATTCTTTCTCCCTGACCTCGATACATTTGGCACAAGAATGCATGTGGAGCCCGAAGTGGCAAATGGGTTTTGATGAATATTCGGTAAATATTTTCAGGCTGTCACAGAAATGCGCAATTTGCAGGTCGCTCCGGATCTCGGCCCGGGGGGGCTTGATTGGTGTTTTTCTGGTGAGTGATGCTATGGCTCGCCGCTCAATGTGTGGCGAAAAGCAGGTCGTTGGCCGAATAGGCTCCCCCTGCGATGGCGACGCAGAGCAGAAAGACGGCGGAGACTTGCGCGATCTGATGCGCGTGGCGACGGAAGGCGCTGGTGTGGATCGCGGCGGCGTAGCTCACGAGAATCGCGAAATCGAAAAGAATCCAGAGCAAGGTCAGGATGATGAGGCTGATCTCGTGGCGGTTTGTGATGCCGACAAATTGCGGAAAAAAGGCAACGAAGAACAGGATGTCCTTTGGATTGGAAATGCCTGCGAGAAAGCCGTGCAACAGGGGCGATGCGCCGCGCCGTGCCAATTGTAATTGCTCAGTGGGCTGTGCCTCCGGAGGGGGCGACGTGTGATGGAGCGCCTGAATGGCCATCCATGCGATGAACAGGCACCCGATGAGACTGACCCATGTCAGCACTCTGGCGTCGATGGTCAACAGGCCGGAAATCACCAGAGCCGCGGTGCCGATCAGGACAAGGGAGGCCCAGTTGGTGCCCAAGACTGTGAGAATCGCCTGACGCCGTCCACGTTTTGCCGCCGTAGTGAGCACCAGTGCGACAACCGGCCCCGGCGTCGCGATCAGCAGGACGATAGAGGTCAGATAGGCGAACAGAAGTGTGAAATTCATGAGGGGCGACCTCTCTGGTTTGGTTCGGAATGTGGGGAGGCTGGCGGTCTGTCGGCAATTCAGTCGTAAATATCATAATTCTACGGCAGTTTCCGTTGCTGTCAGTCGATCCTCCCGCACTTTCCGGCGGGCCTCAAGGACAGGCCGATCGGCAATATGACCCGATGAAATGCCATGAAACGTGAAAAATTCGGCATGAAAAATGTCCTCTCCCGCTGAAGGTCAGAGGTTTTATCGGCGCGGGGCATGATCTTGAAAAATGGAAAATTTTGTCGTTTATCATGAGTAAAAGTTTCGATAGGGCGTTTCGATCATGAACAGACCCCTCCCGCCTCTCTATGCTTTGCGCGCTTTCGAAGCCGCCGCCCGAACCGGCTCGGCCACCGGAGCGGCGGCGGAGTTGAACGTGACGCAAAGTGCCGTGAGCAAACATATAAAGACGCTTGAGGCACATTTCGGGCGTAAACTGTTTCACCGGCACGGCCCCCGGCTTGAAGTGACCCCGCAGGGGCAGATCTTTGCGGAAGGTCTGAAACACGGTTTCAAACAGATCGAGGACGCCTGCCGCGTCTTTCAGAGCGAGAGAAACGTGTTGCGGATCAAGGCGCCTTCGACCCTGACGATGCGTTGGCTGCTTGACAGCGTCAGCCGTTTTCGGGCCGGTGCCCCCGGTTTCGACGTGCAGATTTCCAGTGTCTGGATGGATATCGACACGGTGGATTTTTTCACCGAGCCTTACGATTGCGCCATTCTGCTCGGGTCCGGTCAGTTTGGATCTGGCACCCGCAGCGCAAAACTCTTTGATGAATGGCTGATCCCGATCTGTGCTCCGTCGATGTCTCGCGATCTTGGCCGCGATCTCGGGAAATACGATCTCATTCACCCGTCACCGGACCGGCGCGACTGGCGGCGCTGGCTCGGGCGGACCGGAATGTCGGAGCAGGCGGATATTTCTCAGGGCCAGGTCTTCGACACGCTTGAGCAGGGCAACGCGGCCGCGATGGCCGGGCACGGGCTTTCGATCGGCGATCTGGTTTTGACGTCGTCCGCATTGTCCGGCGGCCAGCTTGTGGCACCGTTCCCGAAAGCGGTGCGCACCGGGGACGGGTATTTCATGGTTTGGGCGGAGAGCTGTAGGAAGCGGCGGTATGTACAGAGATTTCTGGAGTTTCTTGAGGGGGATGTCCCCGTCTGCCGGAAGCCTGAGTTGACTTTTCTGGACTGAAAGGCAGGGCCTGTTTCGCCGCAGATGAGCCGAGAGGATCGACCTTGCATTCGGAGCTTGAGCTGGTAGGGCCTCGCCCGATTGCGCCTGAACTTTTCCGGAAAAGAGACGGAGAGCCGGGCGCATGCTTGCTCCGAACGCCATGTTCCCGGAGATTTCGGTCTGCGCGTGTCGTGGTCGCTTGTCAAAGCGACCCATCCGGTGGACAGTCGCCGGTGACGAAGACATGAGGACGCGCATGACCGCAGGGACAGGGAACCGGGCACGGAAAAACAATGTGCTGTTCATCGTCATCGACCAGCTACGCGCCGATGCCGTGTTCGGTGCGCTTGCCGAGGCGCTGCCGACGCCGAACCTCGATGCGTTTCGCGCCGGTGCCGTGAGCTTTGAGCGCCATTTCACCGTGACTGCGCCCTGCGGCCCGTCGCGGGCGAGCCTGCTCACGGGGCAATATGCCATGAGCCACCGTGCGATCCGCAACGGTGCGCCGCTGGCTCCGGGGACGGGTAACATTGCGCTCGAGGCGCGCAAGTTGGGCTATGAACCCTTGCTGTTCGGCTATACGGATACTCAGCCCGACCCGTCGGGGCTGCACCCGAATGACCCGGACAATCGCATTTACGAAAGCGTCTTGCCGGGGTTTCGTGAAATCGTAGAGATGCGGCTGGAGCAGGGGGTGGAATGGCCCGCTTATCTTCAGGCCAAAGGCTATGGCACGTTTCAGGCGGAGAGCCCGGACATCTGGCGGCTCTACCGGCCCGAAGGCGATGTGCTGGGCGGCCCCGCGCTTTATCGGGCGGAGGACAGCGACACGGCTTATCTGACCGACCGGACGCTCAGTGCCATGGCGGTGCGCCGATCAAAACCGTGGTTCGCCCATGTGACCTATATCCGCCCGCATCCGCCTTTCGTCGCCCCTGCGCCCTATAACGATTTGGTTGCCCCATCGAAGGTGCCTGCACCGATCAAAGGCGCTTGTGATCATCCTTTCGTGGCGGCATGGCAGTCGGAGCGGAGCCAGTTCGGCATGTTCTGGGGCTTCGATGGCGATTGCGCTTCGATTTCGGAGGAGACTGCGGCCAAGGTGCGCGCGACCTATCTCGGGCTTTTGGCGGAGGTCGATCACCATATCGGGCGGCTGATGCAGTTTCTCGACGAGACAGGGCAGACGGAAAACACCATGGTGGTGCTCTGTGCCGATCACGGCGAGATGCTCGGCGATCACGGGCATTGGGGCAAGGACAGCGTCTTCGAGGCGGCGTATCACGTGCCGCTGATGATCCGCATGCCGGGCGGCGTGCCGAGGCGCGTGACGGCGCTCACGGAAAGCGTCGATATTGCGCCGACCATCCTTGAGTGGCTGGGCGGTGTGGCACCCGCACAGATGGACGGGCGCTCGTTGATGCCTTGGCTCAGAGGGGAAGCCCCGCAAGACTGGCGCGATGCGGTGATGATGGAGGTCGAATTCGGCGAGCCGGGTCAACCGACGCGGTTTGAGCGCGCATTTGGCCTGCCGCCCGAACAGTGCCGCGCGGCGATCCTGCGCGAGGCGCGGTGGAAATATGTGCATTTCGCGGGCGGTGTGTCGCCGATGTTGTTCGATCTCGATAGTCCCGAAGGCGAGCGGTTGGACCGCGCCGGGGATGCCTCCTGTGCCGAAGAGCTGTCGCGCTTGCGTGGGCGGCTTCTGGATCGGCGTCTGGCGGCGGCCAGCCGACCGTTCGGCTGATCCCGCCTCAATCGTGTGCGCGCACGAGATAGGCGGTGCCAAAGATCAGAGGCGCAAGGCTCATGCCGAGTGCGAGAAGAACGCCCGTATGGCCGGGGTAGGGCAGTTGCAACAGCGTCGCCAGACCGGGGATCAACACGGCCCCGGCGATCAGCAGCAGGCAAAGCGCGATCGCGCCCCAGACATAGGGATTGCCGATGTCGCCGTCGCGCCCCCCCCGAGGGCCCGGCGCGCGGGCGTTGAACACGTTCCAGAGCTGCGCCAGAGCGAGCGTCAGAAAGGCGACGGTCACGGCCTGATGCGGCGGCAGGGCCAGATGGCGCAGCGCGAGGAGGAAAGCCGCGATGGTCGCAAGCGTGATCGCACCGCCCAACACGATCACCCGCCGCCAGTCGGCCCGGCGCATGATCGGCTCGGCGGGATCGCGGGGCGCGCGCTCCAGCACGCTTGCGTCACCGCGGCTGAGGCCGAGGGCGAAGGCGGGGAAAATATCGGTCACCAGATTGAGGAACAGGATTTGCAGCGGCAGAAGCGGCGCCGGAAGCCCTGCGCCGACCGCCAGCCCGACCACCAGAACCTCGCTGATGTTGCAGGACATCAGGTAGACGACGAATTTGCGGATATTGTCGAAAATGATCCGGCCTTCGCGCACCGCAGCTATGATCGTGGCAAAGGAATCGTCGCGCAGCACCACATCGGCGGCCTCGCGGGCGACCTCCGTGCCGCGCTGGCCCATGGCGATGCCGATGTCGGCCTTGCGGAGCGCGGGCGCATCGTTCACCCCGTCGCCGGTCATCGCCACGACATGACCGGCGTTCTGGAAGAACCGCACCAGGGCGAGTTTGGTCTCGGGTGTGACGCGGGCGAAAACGGCGCTTTGGGCGATGCGCTTGGCCTCCGGGCCGTCCATTTGCGCGGGGTCGAAACGCGCGAGATCTTTGCCGGTCAAAGCCACCGTTTCTCCATTACCGATGCCGGCGTCTGAGGCGATGCGCGTGGCGGTGGCGGCATGATCGCCGGTCAGCATGATCACCCGAATGCCCGCGCGGTGGCAGGCGGCGATGGCGTCCGGGATGTCGGCGCGCAGCGGGTCGGCGAGCGCCACCAGCGCCACCAGGGTCAGACCCGCGTAGGGCGCGGCATCGGGCAGGGGATCGTGTTTCATCGCCAGTGCCAGACAGCGCAGCCCCTCGGATGCCATGGCCTGAGCGCGGCTGCGCCAGTCGGCGCGGGCCGCAGGAGAGAGCGGGCGGGGGCCCTCCGGGGACAGCTCTTGTTCGGCGGCTGCGATCACCGCTTCGGGCGCGCCCTTGACGGCATAGAGAAAGCCCGCACCTTCGGCATGGACTTGAGCCATCATCATGCGCTCGGGATCGAAGGCATGTTCGGTGACGGGACCGTCCGGCCCCTGCGCAAGACCTGCGCGCTGCGCCATGGTCAGGAGCGCGACCTCCATCGGGTCACCGGTCGGTGCGGCCTCGGCGTGCTCTGCAATGTCGGCAGAGTTGCACAGCGCGCCGATGCGCATCGCCAGTTCCAGTGCGGAACCGGGGGGCGGGGGCGCGACAGTTCCGGGCGGGATCGGGTGCGCGTCGTCCTGGGTGACATAGCGCACCACGGTCATGCGGTTCTCGGTCAGCGTGCCGGTCTTGTCGGTCAGGATCAGCGTCGTCGCGCCAAGCGTTTCGACCGAAGACAGTCGGTTGATCACCGCGTTGCGCCGGGCCATGCGCCACATGCCGCGCGCCAGACAGAGCGTGGCCACTACCGGCAGCCCCTCCGGCACGGCGGCGATGGCGAGCGCGACGCCGGTCTGGACGATCTCGCCCAGCGGATGCCCGCGCAGCAGCCCCGCGAGAATGGTCACCCCGGCCAGCGCCAGCATCAGCCAGACCAGCTTTTGCCCCAACCGGTCGAGCCGGGCTTCGAGCGGGGTCGCCTCCGGCTGGGCTTCCTGAACCAGACGGCTGATCCGGCCGATTTCCGTCTCCATGCCGGTGCCGATCACAAGACCCTCGCCGGTGCCGCGGGTGATCGCGGTGCCTTTCCATGCCATGGAGCGGCGCTCGGCCAGATCGGTGTCGGCGGGGACGGGCGCGCTGACCTTGTCGACCGGCACGGCCTCGCCGGTGAGGATCGACTCGTCGGCCTGCATCCCGGCGCACCGGATCAGACGCAGATCGGCGGTGACCACATCGCCCGCCTCCAGCACGACGATGTCGCCGGGGACGAGCTCTTGTGCCGCGACCATCTGGTCCTGACCGTCGCGACGCACCCGGCAGCGGGTCTCGGTCAGATGACGCAGTGCCTCCATCGAACGTGTGGCCTGCGCTTCGGTGAGAAAACCGATCAGCCCGTTGATCAGAAGAACGACGAGAATGGCGAGCGCCTCGGGCAGATCGCCCATCGCCAGCGCCAGCGCGGCGGCTGCGGCCAGAAGATAGACTACGACGCTCTGGAATTGTGCCAGGAGGATGGACAACAGGTTTCGGGGTTTTCTTTGTCGCAGATGGTTCGGGCCGAACGCCTTTTGCCGCCGCGCGACCTCTTCGGCGTTCAGGCCCCGCTCTGGCGAGACGGACATGAGCGCGGTCAGCTCCTCGGCCGGTTTGGTGTGTGGCGTGTCGGGGATCAGGGGCGGCATGTGCGATCCTGCGGGCGGTGTCTTTCGGACCCAGCCTAGGAAGCCCGGGCGGCTTTGTCCAAAGCCATTTCCACCTGTCGCGACGTCAGTCGATATTTGCGAGGCCGATCATCGCCGATTGCACGGATTGCGTATGTGAGGCCACCCATCCGGTGGACGCAGAACCGAACGAGGACGGGGTGGCCCTGCGGCAATGCGCGCGGGTTCATCCTGGCGGCACGGTTTGCTAGGGTCGCGCAAATCACCGTCCGGCCGCTGCGCTCAGCGTCGCCAGACGCCCCCAAAACAAGACCGCACCGGAGTGCCCGCATGTCCCAGACCCCCGCGCCGAAAGAGCCGAAAAACAAGCGCCTGTTCTCTCTGTTCCGCGTGATCGCCCTGATTGAGGGCGTGACCACGATTCTGCTGTTCTTCGTCGCCATGCCGATCAAATACGGGCTTGAGGACCCGGGTTGGGTCAAGGTGATGGGGCCGGTTCACGGCTATGCCTTCCTTGCCTATCTCGCACTCATGCTGATCGTGATGCGAGGCCTGGGCTGGCAGGGCCGCGACAAGGGGCGGGCGTTCGTGGCCTCTCTTGTGCCGCTTGGGACCTTCGTCAACGATCCGTTTCTCAAACGTCGCGGGGTTGAGGTCTACGGGCACTGAGACCTATTTCAAAGCGGTCGCGATCTGCGCCGCGTAGCGGTGCAGGATTTCCGTGAGCCGGTCGTAGTCCTCGGGCCGGATTGCGGTTTGCGGTTCCGACAGACCCAGCGCGGTTTCTGAACGACCCAAAGGCCCCACCGGCACGGAAATCCCCACCGCGCCCGCCTCGAATTCGCCCTCGACGATGGAGACGCCACGCTCACGGGTCCTGTGTACAGCCTCGGCGATCTGGGCACGCTCCATCAGAGTCTCGGCGGTGAAGCGCTCGATCTCCAGCGTCGCGATCATCTCCTTTGCCCAGTCCGGCTCCCCCCAGGCGAGCAACATCCGCCCGATCGAGGTGCTCAGAAGCGGCAGACGGCTGCCGACCGTGAAGCCGAAGGTGTAGCGGGCGTTCTGTTGCGAGGATTGCGCGACATAGACCGCGTCCGAACTGTCGCGCATGGCGAGGCCGACGCTATAGCCCAACTCGCGGGCGCACATTTCGATGAGCGGCTGGATCACCCGACCGAATTCGTTGCCGCGTAAAAAGCCGCTGCCGAGCACAAGGACATGCGGTGTGAGCGAATAGCGGTTCTCGTCCTTGCGGACATAGCCGAGGTAGACGAGCGTCAAAACGAGACGGCGCACCACGGCGCGTTCGATCCCCGTGAGGCGCGAGATTTCCGCGAGCGTCAATCGGCTGTGAGTCTCGTCGAAGGCGCGCAGCACCGTCATGCCTTTCATGAAGGTGAGGGAAATGTCTTTGGTCGGGATGGCGCTCTGCACGTTTCTTGCCCTTGATCTTCGGTTCTTAAAAAAAGCGGCCCAAATATTGTGCCTTTATTGTACGACCCCCGGCAAGACCCGTCGAACGGCTCTTTGAGGCTTGACAGGCCTGTGCGTATTCGGACCAATTGGTGTATTATCGCACAAACCTGATGAATCCCAAAAGGGACACAGGATCTACATACAGCAAATCCAACAGGGAGAAATGGATAGCCATGCTGAAAAAACTCGCACTTACCAGCGTGCTGGCGCTGGGGGCCGCTGTTCCGGGCCATGCCGCCGAAACGCTGCGCTATGCGCATTTCATGTCAGCCGCAAGTTGGCAGAACCAGACGATCTTCGAAGATTGGGCCACGGCGGTCGAAACCGCGTCGGGCGGCGCGGTCGACGTTCAGGTCTTTCCGGCGCAGACGCTGGGCAAGGCGGCGGCGGGCTATGACAACGCCGTCACCGGCATTGCCGACATCGCCTGGACCGTGCCGGGCTATACCGCCGGGCGCTTCCCGCTGAGCCAGATCATGGAGCTTCCGGGCCTCTTCGAAACCGGCGCGGTCGGCTCCTGCGCCTTCCAGAAACTCTACGACTCCGGGGCTTTGGATGAGGAATATGCCGACACGCATATCGTCTTTGTCCACACCCACGATCCGGGGCATCTGCACACCTCCAAGAAGCCGGTTTATACGCTCGAGGACATGAAGGGCCTGAAACTGCGCCGTCCGACGCAGGTTGTGGGCGAGCTTCTGACCAATCTGGGCGCCGAGCCGGTGGGCATGCCTGCCCCCAACACCTATGAGGCGCTGCAACGCGGGGCCATCGACGGCTATATGCTGCCGTGGGAAAGCGTCGACAGCTTCCGTCTCGATGAACTGACCGAATATCACACCGTGTTCGGGTTTTATGCACTGGCCTTCATCTCGACGATGAACAAGGCCAAGTACGACTCCCTCTCGCCCGAAGCCAAAGCCGCCGTCGATGCCAATTCCGGCATGCAATGGGCGGTGACCGCCGGGCGTGGCTATGACGAGGAAGGCGCGAAAGTGCTGGAACGGCTGAAAACCGAGTCGACCGTGATCGAGCTGTCCGACGAGGAACGCGCGAAATGGGACGAGGCGGCACAGGCCGCGACCGACAGCTATATCGCCTTCCTGAACGCTCAGGGCCTGCCGGGAACGGCGACCTATGAGGCGGTGAAAGGCTATGTTTCGGACTGTGAGACCGAGCTGAACTGAGCCCGTTTCATCTTCTGGCGGGCCGTTCGATCCCTTTGCGGCCCGTCATCATCAAACCAGTCCAATTCCAAAGCTGACACAAGTCACAGGAACGCACATGCTTATCTCCGCAATCCGGCGCATCGCCGGATGGATGGAGGCCGCCTGTCTTGGCATCGCGGCGCTCTGTCTGCTCTATATGGTCTTCGTTGTGGGCTTCAACGTGCTTGCACGGATCGTTTTCGACGCCACCGACACGGCGGTGAATTTCATGATCCCCGGTGCGATCGAACAGGTGTCTTACCTGTTGGGCATTGTCGCGCTTGCGGCGCTCGCAGCCTCGCTGAACGGTGGTATGATCGCGGTCGACCTGTTGGTCGGGCGGTTTCCGCCGCTATTGAAAGCCTTGGTTGCGCGCTTGTGGTTCTTCGGCATTCTGGCCTTCGCTATCGTGCTGGTCTGGCTGTTCTGGCATGAGACCGTGGCAACCTACGGGCGCGGAGAGGAAACTCAGGACCTGCGCATTCCGATGTTCCTGATCTACGGGTTCTATACGCTCGAATGCCTTGCCTTGGCCGTGATCGCGCTCAGAGAAGCGCTCACCGCCGATGGCCACCATGCGGAGCTCTCGTGATGACGCCCTTGATCATCGGATATATGTCCATCGCTGTGATGTTCGTCATCGTCATTTTGGGTGCGCCGATCGGGCTGGCCATGATCGCCGTCGGCTTTGCCGGGTTTTCCGCCATCATCGGCATCTCCCCCGCGCTCAGCATCCTGAAAACCGCCACGTTCGAGACGGTGACGAGCTACAGCTTTACGCTCATTCCGCTGTTCCTGCTGATGGGCAACCTGATCTCGCGCTCCGGTGTCGCCGCCGATCTGTTCCGGGGCGCGCTTTTGCTGACCCGTGGCTGGTCCGGCGGGCTGGCGGCGGCGGGGGTGACGGCGAGTGCTGTGTTCTCCACCGTCTCGGGATCGTCGCTCGCGACCGCCTCTACCATGACCCGTGTGGCCTATCCGGAAATGAAATCCCACGGCTATGACACCCGTCTCGCCACCGGGTCTCTGGCGGCGGGCGGCACTCTGGGCATCCTGATCCCGCCCTCCATCGCGCTCATGCTTTACGCGCTGATCACCGAGCAATCGGTGGGTACGATGTTCCTTGCGGGCATCCTGCCGGGTATTCTCGCCTTCCTCCTTTATCTCGTCACGATCCTGATCATGGCAAAGATCTGGCCGCCGGAAGAGGGCGCGTCGCAGATCACCGACGAGGAGATCGCGCCCAAAGGGCATTTCGAGATTCTGCGCCTGTTTGCGCCCTCCCTCGTGCTCTTCGGCCTCGTCATGGGCGGGCTTTACGGCAATTTCTTCACGCCGACAGAGGCGGGGGGCGTTGGGGCTGCGCTCGCACTGATCTTCGCACTCTGGCGCAAAGTGTCGCGCGCCGAATTGATTGCGGCCTTCACCGAGACCATCGCCACCAGCGGTTCGATCTTCCTGATCCTGATCGGGGCGGAGGTGTTTGGTTTCGTGCTCTCCACCTCCCAGCTCTCCAACGCGCTCGTTGATTTCCTGAACACCAGCGGCTTCGGCCCCTGGCAGGTGCTGCTCTCCATCCTGCTGTTCTACGTGATCCTCGGCTGCTTCATGGAAAGCCTCGCGATGATCCTCCTGACCGTGCCGATCTTTTTCCCGGTGATCCTTGCCAACGGATTCGACCCGATCTGGTTCGGGGTGATCGCCGTGGTGACGGTGGAGCTTGGCCTGATCACGCCGCCCGTGGGCATGAACCTCTTCATGGTCAAGAGCGCCTCGCGCGGCACGTCGCTGTCGAAAATCATGGTCGGCGTGATCCCTTTCGTGATCACCGATGTGATCCGCCTCGGCATCCTTCTGGCCTTCCCGGCGATCTCTTTGTTGCTCACCGGACGGCTCTAACACATCTCGCGAAAACCGGTCTTCCGGTCTTCGCATGTCTGAAATCAAAATACACCAAATGGGCGATAATACACCAATATCTGCCCATATCTGAGGAGACCAAGATGACATCCGTCCCCCTGATCTTTCGCCAAAGCGACGGCTCCGAGACGCCGGTCGAGGTCCAGCCCGGTCGTACCGTGATGGAAGCCGCCGTGATGGCAGGCATCCCCGGCATCGAAGGCGAATGCGGCGGCAGCCTGTCCTGCGCCACCTGTCACGTCTATGCGCCCGAGGGGTTCGAAGCCCCGGGCGACTATGAGGCCGACATGCTCGATTTCGCGGAAAGCCCGCGCCGCGAGACCAGTCGGCTGTCCTGTCAGATCAAAGTCACGCCCGAGCTTGCGGGCACCGTTTTCGAGGTCCCGGCCTGAGCCGGACCTGTCTATTCATAGGAAGGAGACCCCCACCATGATGAGCCAAAGCCAGAACGACAGTCTGACCCGCGTGGGTCCGGGAAGTGATGCGGGCGAGGTGTTGCGCCGCTATTGGCAACCCGCCGCTTTGTCCGAAGAACTCAACACGAAACGCCCGGTGGTGCCAGTGCGGCTGATGGGCGAGGACCTCGTGTTGTTCCGCGACAGCGAGGGTAAGCTCGGCCTCATTCAGCGCCACTGTCCGCACCGCGGTGCCGACATGTGTTTTGGTCGTCTTGAAGACAACGGTCTGCGCTGTCCGTTCCATGGCTGGCATTTCAACCGCGACGGCCAATGTGTCGAACAGCCCGCCGAACCCGAAGGTTCGCGCATGCACGAAAACATCAAGGCGCGGTCCTATGTGGTCGAGGAACGTGCGGGTATCGTCTGGGCCTATATGGGGCCTGGCGAGCCGCCGGAATTCCCGAATTTCGACTGTTTCCGGGCCCCCGACAGCCATGTCTTCGCCTTCAAGGGCCTGTGGGAATGCAACTGGTTGCAAGCCATGGAAGTCGGCATCGACCCGGCACACGCCTCTTTCCTGCACCGTTTCCTTCAGGACGAGGACCCGGCGGACAGCTACGGCAAACAGTTTCGGGACAAGGCGGCGAACACCGAGATCCCGATGACGAAACTGCTGCGCGAATACCCGCGCCCGGCGATCTCCGTCGACGAGACCGAGTTCGGCATCAAGATCACCGCGCTGCGTCATCTCGACGACGGTCGTGTGCATGTGCGCATCACCAATCAGATCTTCCCGGAAGCGATCTCCATCCCGATGAGCCGGGAGATGATCATCACCCAATGGCATGTGCCGATCGACGATGAAAACTGCTACTGGTACTCGATTTTCACCAGCTTCAAAGAGCCGGTGAACAAGGAACTGATGCGCGAACAACGCCTCAAAGAACACCGCCTGCCGGATTACGCGCCCTTGAAGAACAAGCGCAACAATTACGGCTACAACCCGGACGAGCAGGAGCGCGAGACCTACACCGGTATGGGGCTCGACATTAACGTGCATGACCAATGGGCGGTCGAAAGCATGGGGGCGATTCAGGATCGCACCGATGAACATTTGGGCAAATCCGACGTGGCGATCATCAAATATCGCCGCATGCTCCGGGCCGCGATTGCGGCGCTCAAGGAGGGCGGTGAAGATGCCTTGCCGATGCAAAAGGTGGACGCTTCGACCGTCTTCGGGCCGATCTCTGTCGATGCCATTGCTGCGGACGGGGATGTCGATGCAGCCTATAAGACCGAGGACGGTATCCGTCGCGGCGGTTGCTCTTGGGATGCGATCATCTGAGCGCCGCTCCGGTTTAAAAACGCCATTTCGACGGGCCTTTCGGGGCCCGTCGCAAAAGCCAACCCGTCAAAGTCAATGGGGACCACACGCATGACCTCCGCCTATCTCGAAAAACTCAGCTCCGGCCGCCTCGCGCGCGAGGGGCTTTTGTCCGCCGCCCAAGTGCAAAAGGCCGCCGATCTTCTGGGCCAGCTTGATGGCGGCAAGGTCGAGACGGTGCGCGTGGTCTTTGCCGACCAGCACGGGTTGCTCAGAGGCAAGACAGTGACGGCGGGCGCTTTGGCCTCGGTGTTCCGCTCGGGGCTGAACCTGCCGGGCACGCTGTTGCTCAAGGACACGTCGAACCGCACGGTGTTCCCGATCTGGGACGGCAAAAGCGAAGGCGTTATGGCGACCATGTCGGGGGCGGGGGATATGTTGCTGGTGCCCGATCCGGCGACGTTTCGCATCCTGCCGTGGTCGCCGCATTCGGCATGGCTGTTCTGCGATCCCTACACGCGTGACGGCACGCCGATCCCGTTTGCGCCGCGCCCGGTGCTGCGCAAGGCGGTCGAGAAGCTTTCGGGGCTGGGCTATAGCCTTATCGTCGGGCTTGAGGTCGAGTTCCATGTGTTCGACCGGGACGGCGACAGCCTTGGCCACCACGAGGCGGGGATGCCCGGTCAGCCGGTCAGGACCAGGCTTCTCGATCAGGGCTATCAGTATCTCGCGGAGACGAATTACGACCGGCTGGAACCGGTGATGGACCTTTTGCGCCGTAATGCGCAGGCGCTTGGTCTGCCGGTGCGCTCGACCGAGGTGGAGATGGGACCGAGCCAGTTTGAATTTACCTTCGAGCCCGCCGATCCGATGACCCATGCCGACAACATGATCATGTTCCGCACCATGGTCAAAGAAGTCTGCGCCCGCGAAGGCCTGCACGCCACCTTCATGTGCCGTCCGAAACTGTCCAACAGCGCGTCGAGCGGTTGGCATTTGCATCAGTCGCTGGTGAACGGGCAGGGGGAGAATGTGTTCATTCCGGCGGAGGCGGGGGCTTTGACGCCGGAGGTCTCGGCATGGATCGCTGGCCTTCTGGCGCACGCTTCGGAAAGCTGTCTTCTGACCACGCCGACGGTCAACGGCTACAAACGCTATCAGCCCTTCCAGCTCGCGCCTGATCGGATCGAATGGGGCTATGACAACCGGGGTGCCATGGTGCGGGCGCTGATGGTGCCGGGGGATGGGGCGAGCCGGATCGAGAACCGCGTGGCCGAGCCGACCGCCAACCCGTATTTCTATTTCGCCTCGCAAATCCTCTCCGGTGTGTCGGGGTTGGAGCAGGGGCTGACCGCGCCGGAACCGGTCGAGAACCCCTATGACAATGACGCCCTGGCCCTGCCGCCGAGCCTGATCGCCGCCATCGAGGCCTTTGAGCGTGGAAGCCTGTTCCGCGACGCTCTGGGGGCGGAGTTCACGGAATACATGTCGACGCTGAAACGCGCCGAATGGAAACGCTATCTCAGCATCGTCACCGAATGGGAACAGCACGAATATTTCGGGATTTTCTGATGCCGCATGTGGTGATCGAGTATTTCTCAGAGGCGGGCATCGACCGGGAGGCCGTCTTGCTCGCCGCTCTGGAGACGGCGGCGGGGAGTGGCGTGATGCAGCGCGCGGATATCAAGGTCCGGCTTGTGCCGTCCGAGGCGATCCTGTTCGGTGACGGGCGGCGGTCCTTCATCCATATGACGATCTCGATGCTGACGGGGCGAACGCCGAAGGCGAAACTTGGACTGTCGCAGGCCATGGTCGCGAAGATGCGGCAGGTCTGTCCGACGATTGAGGCGATCAGCGCCGACATTCGTGACATGGACCCGGAGGCCTACAAGAAGTCGCTGATTTGAGGCGAGCCAAGGCGCGCGCCCGGCTCAGTCCTTGTGCCGGATGTCGAGCATGATCGAAATGCCCCGCGCCGCGTCGGATTCCGAGACGTTCTCGAACATCTCGTCGATCCAGCCACGATGTTCGGCGGTCATTTCATCCATCAGCGCGCGGCCCTTGTCGGTGATCCGCACGAGAAAGGCGCGGCGGTCGCTTTCCATGGTCTGGCGTTCGGCCAGACCTTCGCCGACCAGACGGTCGACGACGCCGGTGACATTGCCGTTGGACACCACGAGATGCTGCGACAGCTCGCTCATCTTCATGCCCTCGGGCGTGGCGTGGAGGGCGGCCAGAACGTCGAACCGGGGCAGGGTGGTGTCATAGCCCTCGCGCAGTTTCTCGCGCAGATTGGCCTCGATATGGCGCACCGCCTTGAGCATCTGAAGCCAGAGCCGCAGCCGCTGCCGGGCGAGGCCTTCATCCGTTTCTTTCGTTTCGGTTGCCATTCTTGCCGCCATTCCGGCCTCCACTCGCACAGATGATTTATTTCATATATCGACTTTCAAAGCTGAGCGTAAAGCGAAAGCTGCATCTGCGGCATGAAAACGCCCGGCCCGAGGTATCTCTGTCGCGACAGGAATTATGAGAGTGGTTCCGGCAATTTGCGCGGCTTTCCCTCAGCATCGACCGCCACGAGCACAGCTTCGGCACGCAGCACCGGGCGGGATTCTGTGTCGGGTTCTGCCTCGCCCGATAGCGACAGTGTAAAGGAGCTGTTGCCACGGCGGATCAGGGCGGCGTGCATCACGAATTCTTCGCCGGGCGCGAGCGGACCGAGGAAGGTCAGCTCCTTGACGGAGACGATCATGACATCGCCCTGGGCGATTTTACGTCCCGCCAACCCGGCGGCATGGTCGATCTGCGCCATGAGCCAGCCGCCGAAGATGGTCCCGCGCGGCGTCACCTGATCGTAGGGCGCGACGGTGATGAGGGCCGGGACGGAGCTGTGGAGGGCCTCAGTCATGGGGGATGACGGCGGTGGCTTCGATCTCGATTTTGGCCTCGTCTTCCATCAGGGCGGCGACCTGCACCACGGCCATGGCGGGGAAATGCCGGCCGATCACCTCGCGATAGGCCGCCCCGAAGGCGCGCAGGTTCGCCAGGTATTCCTGCTTGTCGGTGATGTACCAGGTCAGGCGCACGAGATGTTCGGGGCGCGCGCCCGCCTCGGCGAGCACGGCGACGATATTTTCGAGCGTCTGGCGGAACTGGCCCGCCATATCCGTATGCTCCCACTCTTGTGCGCCGCTCCAGCCGACGAGCCCGCCGGTGAAGACAAGGCGGCCCTCGGCCAGTACGCCATTGGCATACCCCTTGGCCGGGACCCAGCCGTCGGGTTGCAGAAACATATGGGGGGTCAGTGCGGTCATGCGGTTTTCTTTCGGTCTTCTGGGAGGAATTCTGTAAGTTTGGTGCGCAAGTCGGCGGGCCAGGGCAGGGAGCGGCCGGTGTCGAACGCGGCGTAGACAACGGTGGCGTTGCAGCTGAAACGCAATTCGCCGCCCGAATGGCAGGTGATGTCCAACCCGGCGGAGGCGGTGCCGATCCGGGGGACGACCAGCGCGAAATCGAGCATGTCGCCCAGCCGCGACGGGTTGGAAAAGCGCACGGTGATCTCGCCCATCGGCGTGCCGAGACCCGCCGGGGTCATCTCCGCCCAGCTCGCGCCGAGCGCATCGGCGAAGAACCGTTCCTGAACGGCGGCGATCATTTCGAAATAACGCGGATAAAAGACGATGCCCGCAGCGTCGCAATGGTTGAATTCGACCTGACGGGACAGTTTGAAAATAGCGCTCATGTTTCTCCTCCGGAAACCGAAATACATTGTCCGGTGACCATATCGGAGCCCTCGCCGCAGAGCCAGAGCACGGCGCGGGCGACGTCTTCGGGCGGCACGAGGCGATGCATGGGGTTGGTGGCTTCGAGCGAAGCACGGGCCTCTTCGGGGGAGCGGCCGGTTTTCTCGACGATGTTGGCGATGGAGCGCGCGGTCATCTCCGTGTCGAGAAAGCCGGGGCAGATGGCGTTGACGGTGATGCCTTTGCGGACGAGTTCGAGGGCCACGGATTTGACCATGCCGACCACACCGTGTTTCGCCGCCGCATAGGGCGCGACATAGGGATAACCCTTGATCCCGGCGGTGGAGGCGATGGCGATGAGGCGGCCCCAGGGCTTGCCATGAAGCGCCTTTGTCCCTTCGCGCAGGGTCAGGAAGGTGCCGGTCAGGTTCACGTGCATCATCCGTTCAAAGTCGGCGAGTTCGGTTTTCGCGAAAGGCGCGCTTTCCGAAGCGCCGGCGTTGGCCACGACGATGTCGGGCTCGCAGGTGGCGATGGCGTCCGAGATCGTGGCCTCGTCGGTGATGTCGGCGACGGTGGCGGAGATGTTCGTATGGGTCGCGACGGCCTCCAAAGGGCCCGCGCGGCGGCCACAGATCGTGACCTCCGCGCCCGCGTCCGCAAGCATGGTGGCGATGACGGCCCCGACCCCGGAGCCGCCCCCTGTCACAAAGGCTTTCTTGCCCGCAAGCCTCATGACGCCATCGCTTTCGCCCGTTCGGCCAAGGTGTTGGCCTGACGCCGACCGCCCTCGTAGGGGGCAGGCCATGCCTGTTCCTCGTCGCCCAACTCGACCGCTGCGTGCAGCGTCCAGTAGGGGTCGGCAAGGTGCGGACGGGCCAAAAGCACAAGGTCCGCGCGCCCGGCCATCAGGATCGAGTTGACGTGATCCGGCTCGTAGATATTGCCCGCGACCAGCGTCGGCACATGGACGTCCTGACGGATGCGGTCGGCAAACGGCACCTGGAACATGCGGCCATAGACCGGCTGTTCGGCCTTGTCGGTTTGGCCCGACGAGGTGTTGATCGCATCGGCGCCGGCGGCTTTGAACAGGGCAGCGATTTCGACGGCCTCCTCGGGGGTGACGCCCGCGTCGCCCATCCAGTCGTGGGCGGAAATGCGCACGGTCATCGGTTTCGAGGCGGGCCATGCGGCGCGCATCGCCTCGAACACTTCGAGCGGATAGCGCATGCGTTTTTCCAGGCTGCCGCCATAGTCATCGTCGCGCGTGTTGGTCACGGGGGAAATGAAGGAGGCCAGAAGATAGCCGTGGGCAGCGTGCATTTCGATCATGTCGAAGCCCGCTTTGGAAGCGGCATGCACGGCCTCGACGAACTGGGCCTTGACCATATCCATATCCGTGCGGTCCATCGCCTTGGGCACCACATTGCCCTCCATCAGCGGGATGGCGGACGCCGACAACAGCGGCCAGTTTTCGCCTTCGGGCAGCGGTTTGTCGATGCCGTCCCATGCGAGACGGGTCGAACCTTTGCGGCCCGCGTGGCCGATCTGGGCGCACATCTTTGCGGGGGTTTCCGTATGGACGAACTCGACCAGACGCGACCATGCCGGGACCTGATCTTCGCCAATGCAGGGGCAGCCGGGGGTGATCCGGCCCTGCATCGAAACACAGAGCATTTCGGTGAAGACAAGGCCCGCACCGCCCTTGGCGCGCTCGGCGTAATGGATCAGGTGCCAGTCGGTCGGCATGCCGTCCCTGGCCTTGTATTGCGCCATGGGGGAGACGACGACGCGGTTCACCAGCTCCATGTCGCGCAGTTTGAACGGCGCGAACATCGGGCGGCGGGTGGAATTGCTTCCGGCCTGTTTCTGAAACCACGCTTCGGCAGAGCCCAGCCAGTCCGGGTCGCGCAAGCGCAGGTTTTCATGGCTGATCCGCTGCGAGCGGGTCAGAAGCGCGTAGTTGAACTGCATTAGATCGAGGGAGAGGTAGCGTTCCACCTCTTCGAACCATGTGGTGGAGTTGCGCGCCGCCGAGGTGACGCGGATCACCTGTAATTTGCGCTCGTCCTGATAGCTTTGCAGTGCGTCTTTCAGGGATTTGCCGGAGTTCAACTCGTCGGCCAGCATGATCGCACTTTCCATGCCAAGCTTGGAGCCGGAGCCGATCGAGAAATGCGCGGTGGCCGAGGCGTCGCCCAGAAGCACGACATTGTCGAAATACCAGTTTTCACAGGTCACGCGCGGAAATTGGATCCAGGCGGAGCCGCGAATGTGGTTGGCATTGGTCATCAGGGTATGGCCGCCGAGATGCTTGGCGAAAATCTTTTCGCACAGCGCGATGCTGTCTTGTTGCGACAGCGTTTCGAACCCGAAGGCTCTGTAGGTCTCCGGCCCGCATTCCACGATGAACGTCGCGGTGTCTTCGTCGAACTGATAGGCATGAGCCCAGATCCAGCCGTGTTCGGTATCCTCGAAGATGAAGGTGAAGGCGTCGTCGAACTTCTGATGCGTGCCGAGCCAGACGAAATGGTTCTTGCGCATGTCGATCTCGGGTTGGAACTTATCCTCGTAGAGACTGCGGGTCTTGGAATTGAGCCCGTCGGCGGCGACCAGCAGGTCGTGCGAGGCTTTCAGCTCTTCGATGCGTTCCGGCGTGATGTCGGATTCAAACGCGAGATGGACGCCCAGTTCGCGGGCGCGGTCTTGCAACAGAAGCAACATCTGCTTGCGGCCGATGCCGCAGAAGCCGTGGCCGCCGGAGGTCATCGCCTCATCGCCGCGCACCACCTTGACGTCGTCCCAATAGGCAAAGTGATCGCGGATCATCTTCTCCGATACCGGATCGTTGTCCTCGAAATTGGACATGGTTTCGTCCGAGAGCACAACGCCCCAGCCGAAGGTGTCGTCGAAGCGGTTGCGTTCATAGACGGTGATCTCATGGGCTGCATCGCGCAGCTTCATCGAAATGGCGAAATAGAGGCCGGAGGGGCCGCCGCCGAGAATGGCGATCTTCATGGCGCATACTTTCCCTGTTTGGTTTTGTTTAGATTATCTGTATTTAAAAATACTTCAAGACTAAAATAAATATCGGGCCAAAAAATTCAAATCATGAAAACATCAATAAAATAAGGGCATAAATTTTGTTTTTAATGGATGTCACAGATATTCTTGACCTGTTTAATTTTGTGCATAATGTTTAGATATAAAGTAATATTCCGCGAGCGACTCGGGTTTTCGGGTCTACGCTTGCATAACGAAAAGGACGCGTCATGCCCTTCACGATTCAAAAACCCATGCGCTTTGGTGATTGCGATCTGACCGGGATCGCCTATCACCCGGCCTATCTGTCGATGCTGGTCGATGTGAACGAGGCGATGTTCGCGTCTTTCGGCGTGACCTGGAAGGAGCTGATGTTCGAGCGCCATCTTGGGTTGCCGTCGGTCAAGATGACCATCGAGTTCAAGAAACCCGCCGTCTATGGCGATGTGCTCGAATTCAATGTGCATGTGCGCAGGATCGGCAAAAGCTCGCTGGATCTCTACACGGTGGTGACGGCCAACGGCGATGTGCTCTGGACCATCGAACAGTTGATCGTGATGACCTCGACGACCGATCACAAATCCCACCCCTGGCCGGAGGATTGCCGCGCGGGGCTCTCCCGCTATCTCCATCCGGAACTGGCACAATAAAAAGGCCCCCGCGGGGGCCTTTTCCTTAGACGGTTTCAAGGCGCCGAAATCTGGACCGGGCGTAGATCAATGCCTCGCCCTCCCGCAGTGCCGCATCCTCGATCGCGCCGATGAACACCATATGGCTGCCATTCTCGCTCGACGAGGTGACCCGGCAGGACAGGCTTGCCAGTGCGGTTTCGAGCCGGGGCAACCCTGCGGGACATGTGATCCAGTCCGAGGCATCGAATTTCCCGATCCCCGTCGCTCCGGTTGCTCCGGCAAAACAGAGCGCCAGATCGGTCTGATCCGCACTCAGGAGTTGCACGGAAAATCGACCCGAATGCTGGATTTCCTGACAGGTCCCGGTCTTGCGATTGACACAGACCAAAAGCGACGGCGGGCTGTCGGTGACCGAACACACCGCCGTCGCCGTGATCCCGCGCCTCAAATCGCCTTCCCCGGTGGTGATCAATGTCACCGCGCCGGGGAAGAGGCCCATGGCCTGACGGAAGGTCGCGACATCAAGCATTCAGGCGGCCTGAAGGCTGGTGAGATAATCTTCGGCGGCCGCCGGATCAGCGAACCACGGGAAGAAATCGCGCGGATCGTCAAAGCCGTTGGCAATCCGGTGCGCCAGCCCCGGCAGAACCTGCGCCGAACCCATGATGTTGAGCACAAAGGGCGGCGGCAGCAGCATCATATTGGTCCAGCGCACGACCCATTGCGCATAATCCCAGAAGCGTTCGAAGGTGGCGCTCATCCACGCCTCGTCGAAGGGCTTGTCGCCCTGCGCGAGAATGGCGTCGAAATAGACCGCCGCCGCCTTGGCCGCATTGTTGGCACCTTGGCCGGTGATCGGATCGTTGAGGCAGACCGCATCGCCGAGGCCCAGCACCTTGGCGCCCGAAGGCAGGGTGGCCACCGGTTTGCGCACGGTCGGCGGGAAGCGGCCCGCGAGAATGCCGTTGTCATCGGTCAGTTCGACGTTTTTGCAGCGGTCATATTCCCACGGCGTGAAGGTTTTCAGGATGTTGAGCGAGGTTTCGAGATGGGTGGCGGGGGTTGTTGCGTCCTTCCAGCAATCCATCGGGCCGCCGGGAACGCCTTCGAACACCATGATCTCGCAGGGGCCGGATTTTGTGAGCGCCGGGAAGACGAAATATTCGCCAACGCCGGGGATGAGGTTGAAATTCACCGCCGAAAAGTTTTCGCGCGGGGCCATACCATGGACATAGGTCAGCGCCAGCGCGCGCTGCGGCGCATCGAAAGGCGAGCGCTCCGCGTCGCGCTCAAAAAGCTTGCCGATCTCGCCCTTGCCGGAGGCCACCAGCACCAGATCGGCGCTCTTGGCCTCGTGTTCCAACATGGCGATGTCCGCCGTGGCAATGACCAGATTGCCGCCCAAACGAGAGAACTCTTCGAGCCAGCGCGGCATCTTCACCCGCTGGTCGATGGATTGCCCCTTGGCGTCGAGCTTGGCGGCCCATTCGACCGCCTTGCCGGGGCCTTCGGGGTTGGGCACGGTGAAGGAAATGCCTTCGACCGGCGGGCAGGTGTCTTCCCAGAAATTGATGCCAAGGGCGCGTTCGTGGTCCAGGGCCGCGTCGAACTGGCATTGCGACGACAAAACCCGGCCCGCAGCGATCTGATCGCCGGTGCGGTCTTGGATGATCTTGACGTCATAGCCCTTTTGCAAGAGCCCGATGGCGAGTTGCAGGCCCGATTGGCCGCCGCCGACGATGGTGATGCGTTTCATGCGCTTCTCTCCTGTTGTGTTTGTTTTTGCTTGGGTTTTATCGGATCAGTCCATCAGGCGCGGGATCGCCGGAAGCTTGCCTTCGGGGCCCATCGCCGTATAGCCGCCATCGACGCGAATGTCGGTGCCGGTCACGAAAGACGCCTCGTCGGAGCAGAGGAACATGATCGCCTGCGCCACCTCTTCCGGGTCGCCGACGCGGGGGAAGAGGTGGTAGTCCGCGCCGACGGCGTCGGTCTTTTCGCGGTCGCCGCCGGTCAGGCTGTCCATGATGTTGGACCAGGTCCAGCCCGGCGAGACCGCGTTGACGCGGATGCCATCGGGGGCGAGATCCATCGCCTGATTGCGTGTCAGTTGCAGGATCGCTGCTTTCGACACCGGGTAAAGCCAGCGCCCGGTCTGTGCCACGCGGGCCGAGATCGAGCCGAAATTGACGATCGCGCCCTTGTTCTTCGCAAGCTCGGCGCGCGCCGACTGCATCAGCATGACCGAGCCGACAATGTTCACATCCAAAGCTTCGAGCCATTCGGTCCGCGTGCTCTCCGCACCGTTGTCGAGATAGGTGGCGACGACATTCACCAGAAAGTCAATCCGGCCATAGGTCTCCATCGCGGTGGCGACGATCCTGGCGATGTCGTTATCCGAGCGGATATTGGCCTCGACAAATGTGATCCCGTCGGCTTCGAGCGCCGCGCCGCCCTTGGCGTCAATATCGGCGACAATCACCTTCACTCCGTGCTCGCGAAAGCATTTCACCACGGCAGCGCCAATTTTTGTGGCACCGCCGGGCACAATCGCGACTTTGTCCTTCAATCCGCGCATCTGCGTCTCCCTGTTTGTTATGAATTTGTAAAAAACACTTGCCTGCCACACCCGGGCGCGCGCTATCCTGATTGCGTCCGGCCTATCCGGAATGCGCAAATATTTACTTCACTCTTGAAGCAAGTCGGGGGTGCCATGTCCCTTGGTGGGATGCATCAGATCCATGGGCGGCCAGAGGCCCTTCCGCTGTCCGCCTCGCCGCTCTTTGCCTCCACCGATGTGGACGAGGCCCGCGCGCGGGTGGCGGAGGTCTATTGCGATCACCGGCTCGATCCGATGGGGCGCGGGCGGTTCGAGGCGCGGCACAACCGGCTGTCGGGGCGCGCTCTGTCGGTCAATGTGATGACCTATACGGCGAAGACGATGATCACGCCCGGGGCGCTGCGCGACTTCTACCTGTTCCAATATCCGCTCTCCGGGCATGCCTCGATTGCCAACGGCACGAACTGCCACGAGATCGGCGGCGGTCGTGGCGGTGTGGTGAATCCGGAAGAGGATACCTGCATGATCTGGGGCGAGGGCTGTGCGCAGTTGATGATCCAGGTCCGGCGCGAGGCGCTGCAAAAGGCGGCGCGGAGCCATTTCGGTCTGCCGACGGGGCAGAGCCTGCGGTTCTCAGGCGCTAATGACATGCGCGCGGGAGAGGGCAAGGCCTTCCTTGGGCTGTTGAGCTATGCGATGAGCGGCGAGGGTCTTTTGGGGGCGGGAGGGCTGATGGGGCAGCAATTGGAGACCATGCTGATGGTCGGGTTGTTGCAGACCCAGCGGCACAATCTTTCGGATCGGGCGGCGGAGACCGGCGGGCCCTTGCCGCGAGCGGTGCGTCTGGCGGAGGAATATATGCGCGCGCATCTCACGGAGGCGATCACGCTCGAAACGCTCGCGCGTGCGGTCGGGGTGAGCGAGCGGGCGTTGCAGGCGGCGTTTCGGGCCGGGCGGGGACGCTCCCCGATGACGGTGTTGCGCGACCTGCGGCTGGAGCGCGCCTGGCAGGAGCTGAGCCATCCGGGGCCTGCCACCCGTGTCACCGAGGTAGCGATGCAGCTCGGGTTCTTTCATCTCGGGCGGTTTTCCGAACAGTACCGGCGCAAATTCGGCTGCACGCCCAGCGAGACCTTGCGGGGTGCGGGGCGGCTTTGAGAGCATCGGCTCTGATTATCGCCTGTGCGTGGCAACTACGCGCGAGGCCTCTTCGTAAATCCCCGACAGCATGTTGAGCGTGCGTGAGACCTCTTCGAGCCTCTGGGCGAAATCCGGCATCTCGCGCAATTCCTTGACCAGCAGACGACGGCGGATCTCGGCATAGACATCGGTGGTGGATTTGCCCTTGTCCGTCGCCTCATAGGTCACGCCGGTGCGGCTTGTGCCCTGTTTGGTGATGAGCCCGGCTGAGACCATTTTTCTGAGTGAATACTGAATGTTGGGAATGTCGTCTCGATTGCTGAGCCGGGCCAGTTCCTTGATCGACTTTGGGCGGTCGTTCATCCGGATGATGTGCAGAAGCGCATTCTCAGGCCCGCTCAGCGTCAATCCGGAGGCGGCAATCAGGCATTCCGCCTGCCAGCGTCCAAAGCTTTCGAAAGTGCGCATCAGGGCGAATTCCATCTCCGTCGTGGCGATTTCCACATCGTCGGAGGAGAGGTGCCATTTGAAGTCGAGCCCGCGTGGACCTGTCTGTTCGTCGCTCACCGCTGATCCCTTTTTCATCACGCACATTATTGCCCCAGTCTTTCCTGTCATGAGGCTTGACACAAGAGGCGTTAAAGCTTCAAGTTTTAAATAAAAAATCAAAGCAAAACTCGAATCAAACGTAACGACCAACAGGAGACACACACATGGCACACAACAAGATGCTTCAGAGGGAAGGCTTCAAGCTCGGGACGTTCTCGTCGAACTGCTCCTCGGGCATGACGGTCAGCAAGGCCCCCGAACGCTGGGTCAATAGCTGGGAGAACAATCTCGAACTCGGCAAGATGCTGGATGAGGCGGGCATGGATTTCATTCTGCCGATCGCGCGCTGGATCGGCTATGGCGGCGAGACGGATTTCCACGGCGGAGTTCTCGAAACCGTCACCTGGGCGACGGCTTTGCTGGCGAATACCAAAGATATTTCGGTCTTCGCCACGATCCACACCACCGCAAACCACCCGGTCGTCGTGGCCAAGCAGATCGCGACTATGGACCAGATCGGACAGGGGCGTGCGGGGCTCAATGTGGTCGCCGGCTGGAACAAGCCGGAATACGAGGCGCTGGGGCTCACCCTGCCGGAGGATCACGAAACCCGCTACGGTTATGCGCAGGAATGGTTCGACATCGTGCAGAAGCTTTGGACCGAGAAAGAGCATTTCGATTGGGAAGGAGAGTATTTCAACCTTAAAGGGGTGAAGGGCGATCCCTGGCCGCTCAACGGCGAGGTTCCGATTCTGAATGCCGCCGGGTCGGGCCTTGGCCGCGAGTTCGCGACGCAGAATGCCAATTACCTCTTCACCCCCGCGATCGACCTCAGCCGTTCGGTCGGGGAAATCAGGGAGTTGCGCGAAAAGGCGGCGGGCAAGGGGCGCGATGTCGGCGTTCTGACCTTCAGCCATGTGATCTGTCGCCCGACCGAGGCCGAGGCGAAGGAATATCACGACTATATCATGAGCCAGATCGACTGGGAGGCGGTGGACAATCTGGTGAACCTGCAATTCGCCCATGCCCAGAGCTTCCCGCACGACCTTCTGGCACAGATCCGCAATGTGATGGCGCTTGGCCATGGCGGTTTCCCCTTGATCGGCACGCCGGATCAGGTCGCCGAGGGGCTGATCAGGCTGCATGACGCGGGTTTTGCCGGTACGACGCTGTCCTTCGTAGATTACGTCGAGGAATTCCCCTATTTCCGCGATGAGGTTCTGCCACGGCTTGCGGCTGCGGGCATCCGCTGAGCCGTTCTGTCGGTCCGCAGCGGGAAACCGGCCCTGTCCGCTTCGGTGGGCGGGGCTCTGCACCTGGTACAAACGGAATGTTGCAAGGTTTTGATTGGAAAATACGGTGATCAAGCGATTTTCAAAGATGCATTTGCGATAGATCAAAGAGGTTGCGCATACGCTCGTATTCACTGGGGTGAATTTATACCACGCACGAGGTGACTCGTGTGAATGGGAGGAGCACATGCACGCCAGCCGCAACACCACCGCGTTCGCCCGCCTTGCTTACAGCCTCGCGTTCGGCCTCACCGCCAGTGTCGCCTTCGCGCAGGAGGTGATCCCGCCCGTGCCCGGAGAGGGCTCGACGGCGGATCACTCGAAATTCGAGATCCTGCAGCAGGAGTTCAAGTCCGGCCCCGAAGTTACGGCGGCCTGTCTGTCGTGCCATACCGAGGCGGACGATCAGGTCATGCATTCGATCCACTTCCAGTGGGAATTCGACAACCCGGTGACGGGCCAGACGCTTGGCAAGTCCAAGGTGATCAACGCCTTTTGCGGCAATGTCGTCGGCAACGAGCCGCGCTGTACCTCGTGTCACGCGGGCTATGGCTGGGACGACATGCACAGCGCGCCGCCGCAGCAATCGACCGCGGTCGACTGTCTCGTCTGTCACGACCAGTCCGGGCAATATGCCAAGCTGTCGACCGGGGCCGGGCATCCGCCGCTGGGGGATGTTCCGGGCGAGCCGGTCAAGGGGCAGACGATCACCGGGGCCGATGCCTGGGCGGTCGATCTGATGAAATCGGCGCAAAGCGTGGGGATGCCGACGCGCGAGAATTGCGGCCAGTGCCATTTTTACGGTGGCGGCGGCGACAACGTGAAGCACGGCGATCTGAGTTCGGCGCTTTACGATCCGGACATCCACACCGACGTGCATATGTCGAAAGACGGCGCCAATATGGTCTGTTCCGATTGCCACACGGAAGAGAGCCACAACTGGGCCGGGTCGCGCTATCTGATGGACGCGAAGGACACCATCGGTACGGGTGAGCCGGGTGAACATCGGTTCTCCGCCTCTTGCGAAAGCTGCCACAGCGACAGCCCGCATGAGGGCGATCTCATGGCGATCAAGCTCAATGACCACGTCGACAAAGTCGCCTGCCAGACCTGTCACATCCCGGAATTCGCCCGCGGCGGCGTGGCGACCAAGACCTATTGGGACTGGTCCACGGCGGGGCGGCTGAACGCCGAAGGTCAACCGATTGCCGAACATAATTTCACCCAAAGCGACGGGCAGGAGTTGCACACTTACCTGACCATCAAAGGCGATTTCGAGTGGGGCGAGAATGTCGAGCCTTACTACGCCTGGTTCAATGGTGCGGTGGACTACACCCTGCCGGAAGAAGAGATCGACCCGACACAGGTCGTCGAGATCAACAAGGTGCTGGGCACGCCCGACGGCGAGGACAGCCGCATCTGGCCGTTCAAACGCATGGTCGGGCGGCAATCCTATGATGCGGGCTATAACAAGCTGGCCTATTCCCACGTCTGGGGACCGACCACGGACACGGCCTTCTGGACCAATTACGATTGGGGCAAGGCGATCGAGGCGGGAATGAAAGCCGCAGGCTCGCCCTATTCCGGCGAATACGGGTTCATCGACACTTATATGTACTGGCCGATCACCCATATGGTCGCGCCTGCCGACGAGGCGATGGATTGCGCCGAATGCCACGCGGAAGACGGGCGTCTTGTCGGCCTCGCGGGCGTCGTGATGCCGGGGACCAACCCGAATTCCATCGTCGGGCGCCTAGGCCAGCTTCTCGTGCTGCTCTCCGCGCTCGGTGTCGTCGGTCATGGCCTGTTGCGGCTCCTGTCGCGCGGTAAAGGAGGAACCCACTGATGTCCAAACGTTTCGTCAAGGTCTATCCCCGCTTCGAGCGGCTCTGGCACTGGACCCAGGCGCTGTTGATCGCGGTTCTGATGTTCACCGGCTTGCGGGTCAGCGGCGTGCATGAGCTTATCCCCTTCGGCCCGGCGGTCATGCTGCACACGCTCTCGGCTCTGACATTGCTGGTGGTCTGGATCTTCGCCACCTTCTGGCTGTTCACCACCGGCACCTGGCGGCAGTTCCTGCCGAAGGTCGAAGGTATGCTCGCCACCGCGCGCTACTATGCCTATGGCATCTTCAAGGGCGAGGAACCACCTTATCAGAAACAGATGCTGCGCAAACACAACCCCCTTCAGGCCGCGACCTATTTCGGGCTGAAATGGGTCGTCTTCCCGGCGATCTGGGTCTCGGGTATCATCTACCTGACCTATAATTTCTGGGACAGCGGGGCGGACAGCACCTTCGTTCTCGAAGTGGTGCGCAACATTCACCTGCTGGCGGCCTATGTGATCTTTGCCTTCGTGATCGTTCACGTCTACCTGCTGACCACGGGGCATGGATTCCGCGAACATGTCAAACCGATGGTGACCGGCTACGATTGCATTGAACTGACGCCGGAACAGGAGGCCTATCTCGAGAGCAACGAGCCAGGGCGGCTCAAACCGGTGGCGCCTGCGGAATAGATTGTCGGGACAGAGATAGAGACTGAGAAAACGGCACCATTTTGGTGCCGTTTTTGTTTGTCTGGATCACTTGGGGAGAACCACGGCAGTGCCTGAAACGTCGCGGCACGACCAGCTCAGAGGGCAGATGTGGGGCGCACCGATCTTTGCGTTGATCACGGCATCGGCGCCAAGCTCGGCGGCTTCGATCCGCAATTTCTTTTCTGCATCTGCAACCGATGGCGTCGGATGGAACGCGGTCACCTTGCCAACGCTGGCCTCAATTTGCCCAAGCTCCTTGTAGCGCCCGCCGTTGATCGTCGCGGCCTGGGTCAATGCGATCTGATCGACCGGCGTTGCGGAACTTTGTGCTGCGACAGCGGCTTGTTTGTCGAGCTGCCCCGGATAAGCCATGGGTTCAACACAGGCGGTCAGAAGCAACAAGGGCAGGGGGAGAAATCTCTTTTTCATCTCAAAGTCTCTTTCTGAAAGGGTTTTGCAGGTTCGATAACAGGACGAACCCGATGGGAAAGGTCATATAAATCTTTCACGAGCGGTTACCAACAAAAAAAGCCGCCCGGATGGGGCGGCTTTCCAAAGCTGTTCGGGATCAGCCTTCTGTCTCAACCGTTCCAGGTGCGGACCACGCCGCAATCCATGTGCACGAAGTTGGAGCCACGGTAGGTGCCCACGCCACCGGCGGAGCAGGATTTCGCAGCAGAGGCCATTTGCGACACCGAGCGCGACTTGAGGCGCAGGTCTGCGGCCTGACCCCGCATGTGCAGGGAGTTCTTGGCAACGCCGCCGGAGCGGGCGCGCAGCATGGCGTTGGTCTCGGGGGAGCGGTAGCCGGACAGGAGCATGTAGGGCTCGTCGGTTTCCATCAGGCGATGCGCGGCGGTCATGATGTCCACGGTGCGCGCGTCGATCGCCTTGAGTTTGGAATTGCGCCAGTCGCGCATGAAATAGGTGACTTCTTTGAGCGCTTCCGGGATGTATTCGCCTTCGACCCAGTAGATCGTGTCAATGCTCTCACCGGTGCGGCCCGAGTACATGTTGATGCGGCGGATGTCGCCGGAGCCGCGCAGGAAGCCAGCGGCATTGGCATAGACCGGAGCTGCGCTGATGGCTGTTGCTGCAAATCCGCGAAGAAGCCCGCGGCGTGAAATCACACCCGAAGTGGTTTTGGTCATTCTCAAAAGCGTCCCGTCGCTTACCTGTTCCCGCCTCATGCGGTCTTGCTGTTGCGTGCCGATTGTTTCGACACTTCTTGCCGTTTGTTTACGGCATTCTTTACCATGTTTTCGCCAGCACCATGACGGGTATCAAACCCGGCACGTTTTCTGGTCCTTTTGACCGGATTATGAAGGGTTTTGCCTTCGAACCCGTCGGACACACAGTAAAGTAACGATCTGTTCACCGTTCTGACAGCTTTATGGCACATTGCGATTCTTCGGCCAAGCATCGGTTTGCCCGGATTTGCCGGGAATGCGGGCGATCGGCAGTTTTTTGCGCAATTTGCAGCTATCCGCTTGTCTGTTGCCGGAAAAACACGCGGATTTGGCCGTCGAACGGAGCAAAAATGTCTCAATATTTGGGCATGGAACGAGGAACGGATGCTGTTTCGCCTTCCGGAAGAGGGCATTTCGATCAGGCTTTGCCGTGCAGCTTCGTGCGCGGTTTAAGGGGAAAGATGCCGTTTTCTTCCCTTATCTGTGATGTGTTGTGCTTTTGGCACATGTGTCCCCAGGGTGCATTCTTCCCCCTGACGCAAAGTCGCAATCTCCTGTAGGCTCGCTGAAATGACTGCTGAATTTTGTCCGAGGATCGCCATGCTGTTTGCCCCCTTGTTCCGGCTTCCGGCCTTTACCCGTCAGACCCTGAGTGCCGTGCTTCTGGGGACCAGCGTGAGCGTGGCGGCTTTGCCGATGGCGCCGATGCCCGCACAGGCCGAACAGATACCGGCGCAACAGGTCAGTGCGCTGATGCAATCCATCGCCGAGGCGGCGGCGTCCTCGAAGGACCTGTCCGAATTCTATCGCGCCACCGGTTACAAACCGATCTTCACCGACAACAGCGCGCGCGCCAAAGCCCGCCGTCAGGCGCTGCTGCGTGCGGTGCAGGCGGCGCCGGAAAAGGGCCTCGCCCCCTATGACACCACGCTGCTCGAAGCCAATCTGCGCGCGATCAAGTCCGACCGCGATCTGGGCCGCGCCGAAGTCGCCATGGCGCAGCTCTTTCTTGATTACGCCCGCGACATCCAGACCGGTCAGTTGATCCCGTCCCGCATCGACGCGGGCCTGGTGCGTCAGGTGCCTTACCGCGACGGCGTGCAGACGCTCACCAATTTCGTGAAATCCAATCCGCAGGCCTATCTGCGCAAACTGGAGCCCGGCTCGCCGGAATATGCGCGCCTTCTGAAGGAGAAGGCAAACATGGAGCGGGTTCTGGGCGCGGGCGGCTGGGGGCCGACGGTGCCGGGATCGAAATACGAACCGGGCGAAAGTGGCAATGGTGTGATTGCGCTGCGCAACCGCCTGATGGCCATGGGCTACCTGCCGCGCTCGGCGGCGACCACTTACGATGCGGCGATGACCAAGGCCGTTCAGGTCTTCCAGGTGCAGCACGGGCTGACGCCGGATGGGGTCGTGGGGCAGGGCACGCTGGCCGAGATCAATGTCGGTCCCGAGGCGCGTCTCGCCTCGATCCTCGTGGCGCTGGAGCGTGAACGCTGGATCAACATGCCGCTGGGCAAACGTCACATCTGGGTCAACCTGACGGATTTCTCAGCCAAGATCGTCGACGACGGACGCGTGACCTTCGAAACCCGCTCCGTGGTGGGCCAGAACACCGGCGATCGCCGTAGCCCCGAGTTCTCCGACGAGATGGAGCACATGGTCATCAACCCGACCTGGAACGTGCCGCGTTCCATCGCCGTCAAGGAATACCTGCCGATGATGCAGCGCAATCCGAACGCGGCGGGCCATCTGCGCTTGGTCGACAGCCGGGGGCGTACTGTGAACCGGGCCAATGTGGATTTCTCGCAATACACCACCAAGACCTTCCCCTATGCGCTGAAACAGCCGCCCTCGGATGGCAATGCGCTCGGCCTCGTGAAGTTCATGTTCCCGAACAAGTACAACATCTACCTGCATGACACGCCGTCGAAGAGCCTGTTCGGTCGCGAAGTGCGCGCCTTCTCCCATGGCTGCATCCGCCTGCAACAGCCCTTCGATTTCGCCTATGCGCTTTTGGCCAAGCAGAGCAGCGATCCGGTCGGTCTGTTCCAGTCGCATCTGAAAACCCGTCAGGAAAACATCATCGAGCTTGAGGAACATGTGCCGGTGCACCTCGTCTACCGCACCGCCGTGACTCTGCCGAAAGGCGGCGTCGAGTATCGTCGCGACATTTACGGGCGGGATGCAAAGATCTGGGCCGCGCTGAAGGCCAAGGGTGTGCAGTTACGCGCGGTCGGAAGTTGAGATCTCGGCGGCGAACCTCCGAGAGGGCTCACGCCGCCGTAACAGTCGGAAACATAAGGGGGGCTTTGCGGCCCCCTTTGCTTTTCAAAACCGTCCGGAGCGCTTATGTCTTCCGCAAGATTGACGGAGACCTCATCATGCCCATCACCATCGCGGACCTCGCAGCTTCCCTCAATGCGCCTTATGCGGGCGACGGGAGCCTGATCGTTCAGGCCGCGCGCGAACCTCAGGACGCGGGCGAGGGCGATCTGGCGCTGGCGATGGACCCGCATTTTGCCGACAACATCGCCAAGGGCAAGGCGCAGGCCGCCGTGCTTTGGGAGGGCGCGGATTGGCAGGGGCTGGGGCTCAAGGCCGCCATTCTGGTGAAACGCGCGCGGCTGGCCATGGCCGGAGTGACGGCGGCCTTCGATCACGGGCTTGGGCTTGAGCCGGGGATTCACCCGACGGCGGTGATCCATGACACGGCAGAGATCGGCGAAGGCGCGGCCATCGGCCCGCTTGTGGTGATCGGCAAAGGGGCGAAGATCGGGCAGAACGCTAAGATCGCGCAACATGTGTCCATCGGCGCGGGCGTCACGATTGGCGACGATGCGCTGATCCATCCCGGCGTCAAAATCGGTGCGAAAGCCACTATCGGCGACCGTTTGATCGCCCAGCCCGGCGGCGTGATCGGCGCGGACGGATTTTCCTTCGTGACGCAGGAGAAATCCGCCGTCGAAGAGGCCCGTGAAAGCCTTGGCGAAACCGTCGAGGCGGCGGGGCAGGCCTGGATGCGGATCGCCTCCATCGGCTCGGTGGTGATCGGTGACGATGTGGAGCTGGGCGCCAATGTCACGATTGATCAGGGCACGATCCGCGCCACCCGCATCGGCAACGGCACGAAACTCGACAATCAGGTCCACATCGGCCACAACGTCGTGGTTGGCAATCACTGCCTTTTGTGCGGACAAGTCGGCATCGCGGGCTCGACCGTGATCGGTGATTATTGTGTGATGGGCGGGCAGGCGGGGGCCGCCGACAATCTCACCATCGGGCAGGGCGCGATCATCGGCGCGGGCACCGGCGTTTTGTCCAATGTGCCGAAAGGCAAGGCGATGATGGGCTACCCGGCGGTGGCGATGCAGACTCATGTCGAGATGTACAAGGCGCTTCGGCGTCTGCCGCGAGTGCTGTCGAAGCTGCGCGAGAAGGGCTGAGGCCCGGTCCGCTGCGTCATTTGATGGGGGCGTAAGGCAAAAACCTGTTTCAACCGGCGCCATTTCATTTTAAATCAGGCTCAAGTTTCGGATCGGAGGGGCGCATATGTCGCAGGATGTGAAAGAGAAGATCATCGAGATCATCGCGGAACAGGCGGTTCTGGACCCGGCGGATGTCTCGCTCGATCAGTCTCTCGAAGACCTTGGGATCGACAGCCTCGGGCTGGTCGAAAGCATTTTCGCCATTGAAGAAACCTTCGACATTACCGTGCCGTTCAACGCCAATGAACCGGAACAGTCGGAGTTCGACATTTCTTCGGTTGCCGCCATCGTGAGCGCCGTCGAAGCCCTGATCGCCGATCAGAAAGCATGAGGCGCGTTGTTATCACCGGGGCAGGCACGGTCAACGCGCTTGGCCTCGATGTGCCCTCGACGCTCAAGGCCATGGCCGAGGGCAAGAACGGCATTTCCGAACTGCAATTCCGTGACGTGGACCGGCTGTCGATCAAGATCGGCGGGCAGATTCACGACTGGGATGCCGAAGGCCGGTTCAATCGTCAGCAAATGGCGCTTTATGACCGGTTCACCCAGTTCACCCTCGTGGCGGCGCAGCAGGCGATCAGCCAGTCCGGCCTTGAGTTCGTCGGCGATCTGGCGCTGCGCTCCGGCGTGGTCTTGGGGACTTCCGGTGGTGGTCTGACGACGCAGGACGACAATTACCGCATGGTCTATGAAGAGGGGAAGAACCGGGTTCATCCCTTTGTCGTGCCCAAGCTTATGAACAACGCGGCCACGAGCCACGTCTCGATGGAATACAATCTCAAAGGCCCATGTTTCACGGTTGCGACTGCTTGTGCCTCCTCGAACCACGCCATGGGGCAAGCCTTCAACATGGTACGCCACGGGGTGGCGACGGCCATGGTGACGGGCGGTTCCGAGTCCATGTTGTGCTTTGGTGGCGTGAAAGCCTGGGAAGGGCTGCGGGTGATGTCGAAAGACGCCTGCCGTCCGTTCTCCCTCACGCGCAACGGCATGGTGCAGGGCGAGGGCGCCGCCGTGTTCGTGTTCGAGGACTATGACCACGCCAAGGCGCGCGGGGCGGAGATCCTCGCGGAAGTCATCGGTTTCGCCATGACCTCGGATGCCTCCGACATCGTCATGCCCTCGAAACAGGGGGCGGCGCGGGCGATCTCCGGTGCGATTCAGGATGCGCGGATCAACGCCTCCGACATCGGTTACATCAACGCCCATGGCACCGGCACGGCGGCGAATGACAAGACCGAATGCGCGGCGGTGGCTGACGCTTTGGGCGCGCATGCCGACAACATCATGATCTCCTCGACGAAATCCATGCACGGCCACCTGATCGGCGGCACCGGCGCGGTCGAGCTTCTGGCCTGTATCATGGCCTTGCGCGACGGTATCATCGCGCCGACGATCAATTACGAGGAACCCGACCCGGAATGCGCCCTCGATGTGGTGCCCAACGAGGCACGGGACGCGAAGGTCGATGTGGTGATCTCGAACGCGTTTGCCTTCGGTGGGCTGAACGCGGTTCTGGCCTTGCGCAAGGCGCCGTAAGCCTCACCGGCCCGTCTAGGATAAAGACAAACGCCGCCCGGATCGCTCCGCGCGGCGTTTGTCATGTCTGTCAGCGGGATTATTCCGCAGGCGCCGCATCCGGTGCGGTGGGGCCTTCGCCATTCTTGGCGGCTTCGTTCAACTCGGTCACCTTGGTGTAGCCCGCGGTGAAGCCGGACAGGGACAGTTTGAGTTTGACCGGGTTGTCGCCACGGCCCAGCGGCATGATCGCGACCATGCCTTCGTTGCCCTTTTTCATCAGGTCGATGTCTGCGGCGGTCAGACCGGCACGCACGTAACAGCCGATCTTGTTGCAGAACTGGAACGGGTATTTGCGGCCGTTTTCGCCATCGACGAACATGGCGAGCTGTGCGGTCAGCATGGTCTCGAGCGGCGTGGTGAAGGTCGCGGCGGCCTCGACATTTTCCTGGCCGACATGGAAGATCGCGACCTCTGCGACCTCGTTGCCCTCATCGTCTTTCAGGAGCTGATAGAGCGAGCAGGGATCGGGTTGCCCCTCGGGCGCCTTGAGGCAGCGGATTTCCCAGTCGCCATTGGTTTCCAGCGTGTAGGGACGGCCGACATTGTCGGCGGGTGCGGCGGTGCCATCGGGGTTCACGGGCGTGCCCGCAGACAAGGTGTTGTCCTGAGCGGCCAGAGGCTGTGCGAGGGTGAGCGCACAGGCGGTGACGGTTGCGAAAACGGAAAGTGTACGAGAGACGGAAATCATCATCTGTCCATTGCTGGTTATCATCGGTTGCTCCTGCTCTATCATGCGTATGGCAGGCTGTCAGGGGGGGGGCGGAATATTTTCGTGAGGCCGTGCCGGATGTTGGCACGCAGGCCAAGCTTCGCTCATGCCGGAATTTTCCATGCCGGGCCTCATGTCGGGACCGACGGGCCGAACAACAAAAGCCCCGGTTTCCCGAGGCCTTTGCGATCCAATCGCCACCTGTCTCAAAAACACAGGTTTCTATGGTTTTAACGTCTCCCCGTCGGACTTGGCCGACTTATTGGCAGGAACGGTATGACAGGATCGTGATGGCGTCAACGAAAAATTGCATGTCGGAAATTACGGTAAAATTCCACAAAATGCGGGACTTGCGTGCTGTCGTTGACGGCTGTCGCCCCGAGAGGATCGTTGTAGTGCGCTTCGGCGCAGAGGCGAAAAAAGCCGCACCCAAGGAGGTGCGGCCAGTCTGACAGGGAGGAAGTCATTCCGAACCGAAGAGGAGTGGTTCGGATGACACTTAGTCTGGCAGAAATTGGTTAAGATTGTATTGTGGCGGCATACGCGGCTGAATTTTCAGAGGATTTCCAATGGAATCGCCGATGCGGACGTTCGAGTGAAGGGGCGAGAGGATGAGTGAGACGGGCATGGACCGGATTTTCGTGGGCGGTGGCGGTGAGGGCTATGGCATGCCACAGCACCTTTTGTTGAAATATGGCAACCGCCATGGGCTGATCGCGGGCGCCACGGGGACCGGCAAGACGGTGACGCTGCAAATCCTTGCGGAGAGCTTCTCAAAAGCGGGGGTGCCGGTGTTCCTCTCGGACGTCAAAGGCGATCTCTCCGGCCTCGCGAAATCCGGCGACGCTTTGGGCAAGCTGCACGACGCCTTCGCCTCGCGTGCCGCAACCATCGGTTTCACCGATTTCGGCTATGACAGTTTCCCGGTGACCTTCTGGGATCTCTACGGCGAGCAGGGCCACCCGATCCGCACCACCGTCTCCGAGATGGGGCCGCTTCTGCTGAGCCAGCTTTTGCAGCTCACCGAGGCGCAGGAAGGCGTTTTGAACATCGCCTTCCGCGTCTCCGACGAACAGGGCTTGCCGCTTCTGGATCTCAAGGACCTGCAATCGCTTCTAATTTGGGTCGGCGAGAATTCCGACAGCCTGTCGTTGCGCTACGGCAATGTCTCGACGGCCTCCGTCGGCGCGATCCAGCGCGCGCTTCTGGTGCTGGAGAACCAGGGCGGCGACCGGTTGTTCGGCGAACCTGCGCTGGAGTTGTCCGACATCATGCGCACCGATCCCGACGGGCGCGGGCGCATCTCGATCCTCGCCTCCGACAAGCTCATGGCCTCGCCCAAACTCTACGCCACCTTCCTGTTATGGCTGCTGTCCGAGCTGTTCGAGGAGCTGCCCGAGGTCGGCAATCCGGACAAGCCCAAGCTGGTGTTCTTCTTCGACGAGGCGCACCTTCTGTTCGACGACGCGCCCAAGGCGCTGGTGGACAAGGTAGAGCAGGTTGCGCGCCTGATCCGCTCCAAAGGCGTGGGTGTCTATTTCGTAACGCAAAACCCCGATGACGTGCCCGAGGACATCCTCGGCCAGCTCGGCAACCGCGTACAACATGCGCTGCGGGCCTTTACGGCGCGCGATCAGAAGGCGCTGAAACTTGCCGCAGAGACCTACCGGATGAACCCGCGCTTCGACATCGAAACCGCGATCAAGGAAGTCGGGACGGGGGAGGCGGTCACATCGTTTCTGGAGGCCAAGGGCGTGCCGGGCATGGCGGAGCAGACGCTCATTCGCCCGCCCTCATCGCAGCTCGGGCCGATCACGGCAGGCGAGCGCGAGGAGATCGTCAAAACCTCGCCGATTGCGGGAAAATACGAGGCGGTGGTGGACCGCGAAAGCGCCTTTGAATTGTTGAAAGCCCGCGCGGCTGCGGCGGCGCAAGAGGCCGAAGCCGCCGAGGCGACACAGGCGGAGGCGTCCGGAAACGTCCGGGGCCGCGACGAGCTTGAGCGCGAGTTCTCCAAGGCGCGGCGCTATGATGGCCAGAGCTATGAACGCGCATCGACCAAGACCGGCACGCGCAGCACCTCCTCGCGCAAATCCACGGACAAATCCTTTGGTGAGGAGATGACCAAGATGGTCATGAAGGAGCTGACCGGCACCACCGGCAGGCGCATTGTGCGCGGCATCCTCGGCGGGCTGTTCAAGGCCCGCTGAGGTGGCACGCCTTAAACGGTCACGCTGAGATCGCTCAGGGTCAGATCGCTTTCGGCAAAGGTGATCCCCTCCGCCGGGTTCACCATGGCCAGAAGCCGCGAGCTGCCGTCCTGCGTCAGGGTGATCTCGAACCGGTTCACCGCCGCATCGAAGCTGATCTCCACCGTGGCGTCGGGCGTCTCGGACAGATCGAGCGCAAGCACATCTTCGCCCGGGGTGAAATCCGAGATCGTGATGTGACCGGTCTGCTCCGCCTCCATCCCGGCCTCGGCGACGAGTGTCACGCTGTCCGCACCATCGCCGGTCACGACCTCGCCACCGGCCATCTGGGTGCTCTGCTGATAGACGGTGATGATGTCGTCCCCGGAACCGCCACCTTCTCTGAGATCGCCATAGACCGTGTCGTTGCTGGTCACGATCAGCGTGTCATTGCCTTCTCCACCGGAGACGAACACGCCGTCATCGGCAATGCTCGTATTAATCACATCGTCACCCGCGTCGCCATAAATCCGGACATGGTCGTAATAGCCATCTTCGAAGAGGGTGATGGTATCGTCGCCCGCATCGCCATGGACCACATAGGTGTCGGAGCTTGCGCCAATGGTGTCCGCGCCCTCGCCGCCGTCGATGGTGGAATACTCGCCGCCGAGCAGCGTATCGTCGCCTGCGCCGCCGTCGATCGTGTCATAGAACAGGCCGGTGATCGTGTCGTTGCCCTCGCCGCCGTAGAGATAATCCGAGGCGGCGGTCAAGACGCTGGTGTCCCCGGAGACGATGATGTCATCGCCCGCACCGCCATAGATCGTGTCGGAGCCGCCTTCGCCATCGAGGATGTCATTGCCCGCGCCGCCATAGATGACATCGTCGCCCGCACCGCCGGTGATGGTATCATCGCCTTCGAGCCCTGTGAGAAGATTGTCGCCGTCATCGCCCTCAAGCACTGTCGGCAAGCCGTTGCCGGTGAGGCTGATCATGCTCAGCATCTCGTCCTCGCTCAGCAGATCTTGCCCGTCGGCCAGATAGATCGTCACCGGAGAAATCGCCTCGCCGTTCATGTCGAGATCGAGCGTGTAATAGGGGCCGTCCGCGTTCGAATGCAGACTGACGGAATAGGCCCAGCTCTCGTCCCAGCCGCTCAGCGACACCTCAAGCGTGTCGACGCCCGGTTCGAAATCCGTCACCACCGTGTTCCAGGCGTCCAGATCTTCTGCCTCGTCGAAAGAGGTGCCGGTTGTAAACGTGTCCGCCCCGTCGCCGCCGGTGGCAATCGCCTGTTGCTGCATGACAAGATGATCGTCGCCCGCGCCGCCATCCAGAATATCCATCGCGTCATCGGCCAGAATGTTTCCGACCCGCCCGCCGAGCAGGACGTCATTGCCGTCGCCGCCATAGAGGATGTCCGTGCCATCGCTGCCGACGATCATATCGTCGCCCGCGCCGCCATCGACCGCATCGTTGCCGGTTCCGGCCCAGATCTGGTCGTCACCGTCTTCCCCCAGAATCGTGTCGTCGCCGTTGTCGCCACTCAGACTGTCGTTGCCTTCCCCGCCGAAGATCAGGTCGTTGCCGCTGCCGCCGGAGACGATGTCATCGCCTTCATTGGCGTAGATGGCATCATTGCCCATACCGCCCTGAACCAGATCGTCGCCCCAGCCGGCGTCTATGATGTCGATGCCGTTGCCGCCATAAAGACGATCCTCGCCGCCGCCGCCCGACAGCATGTCGTTGCCTGCGCCGCCATAGAGCACATCGTGCCCGCTGCCGCCCGAGAGGACATCGTCGCCGTAATTGCCGTCGAGATAATCGTTGCCGCCTTCGCCCTGGAGCCAGTCGTCGCCGTGATCGCCATAGAGCAGATCGTCGCCGGTGCCGCCTTGCAGATGATCGTCGCCCCAACCGGCATACAGCGTGTCGCTGCCGGAGCCGCCTACCAGCCGGTCGTCGTCCTGCTGGCCGTTCAGAACGTCATCGCCCGTGCCGCCGAAAATCGTGTCATCGCCGCGGCCGCCCCGCAAAAGGTCATCACCCGCGCCACCGCGCATCTCATTGATGACGTCGCCGCCGTAGATCGTGTCATCCGAGGCGGAGCCGAAATTCCAGACCGTCGTGGTTTCGGTGTCGGAAAGATCATCGTCGGAAAGGTTCTCGCCGGAAAGCTCATCCGCGGCGGAGGGTTCCGCCTCGGTTTCATCCTCATCGGTGTCGAACAGACCGGTGGCCGCATAGGCTAGGGCAGACCCCGCCAAGAGCGTAAGAACAGACAGCATATTTACCCCACAGCAAATGCATTTTTATTAACCATTTATTAATAAATGCCCAATATACGCGGGAGTCCATGGGAAAAAGACGAAAATACGGCACTCGGCATGTAGGCGCGACAGAGCTGTAAAATGCCGGTCATTGTGTCAGTTGTACGAACAATTCACTCAACCGTTCCGCTTCCTCCGCCAAGCCCCAAGGCACATTGACGAAAACCATGCCGGAGCCGATCATGCCATGACCTTCGCGGGCGGGCGGGAAACGAACCTCGTGCCTGAAAAATCCGGGCAAACCGGCGGTCTCCAGAGACCGAATCATGCTGCTATGCGCCCCCGTGGTCAGGATCGGATACCAGAGCGCAATGACACCGACGTTCCACTTGCGATGCAGCTTGGCGATGAAGCCGGGGATCGTCGCATAATCGGATTTGATTTCGTAGGGCGGGTCGATCAGGATCAGACCGCGCCGGGGGGCTGGCGGGCAGAGGCTCTGGGCAAAAGCGAAACCGTCTTCCCTGACAAGATGCGCGCCGGTGCCCCGCATCGCCGCTTTCAGATGATCGAATTCGCCGGGATGCAGCTCGGCGAGGTGGATCTTGTCGATGTCGCGCAACAGGGCAGCCGCAATCGCGGGCGAGCCGGGATAGATCGTTTCGCCATGGCGGGACGAGACCGCCAGACGCGCACGGCTATAGGGATGATCCGGTCCGAACCATTCCGCAACCTTGAGAATGCCCGCCGCTGCCTCGCCGGTCTTTTGTGCCTGATCGCCCGAAAGATCGTAAAGCCCGCGCCCGGCATGGGTTTCGAGATAGCTGACCGGCTTGTCCTTGCGCGTCATGTAATCGAGCGCCATGGCCAGCAGTCCGTGCTTTTGCACATCCGCCAGATTTCCGGCGTGAAACCCGTGTTGATAGGACAGCATCAGACGTCCGCCAGCGGTCGGATCTTGAGCTTGGTGATGCGGTTGTCCTTGCGTTCCATCACCTCGAACCGATAGCCGTGAAACGAAAACACCTGACCGGGCACGGGGATGGTCTGGGCCTCGTGGATCACCAGGCCGGCCATTGTGTTGGCCTCCTCGTCGGGCATGGCGCAGTCCGTCCAGCGATTGAAATCGCGGATCGTCATGCCGCCGTCGATTTCCCAATCGCCGGTCTCGCCGGATTGCTTCGGCGCATCCTCGGAACGGTCGAACTCGTCGGTGATTTCTCCCACGATCTCTTCCAGAATGTCTTCGAGCGTGATCAGCCCCTGAAGCGCCCCGTATTCATCGACCACAAGGGCGAAATGCGTGTGGCGCTTGAGAAATTGTCGCATCTGGTCGTCGAGTGTGGTGGTTTCCGGCACGAAATAGGGCTTCATCGCCACGGTCATCACGTCGAAATCGGAGAAATCCACCAGCATGGTCGGGTTCTCCGATTCATGTGCCACCCTGTCGGCATGCATGCCGCGCAACAGGTCCTTGGAATGCAGCACGCCGACGATGTTCTCCGGGTCGTCGCGATACAGCGGAATGCGGGTGTGCGGGCTTTTCAGCGAGCGTTCGAGGATCTCGCGCGCGGGCAGGTCGACATCCAGCATTTCGATCTGCGAGCGGTGCAGCATGATCTCCTCGACGGTGCGGTCCGCCAGATCGAGCGCGCCCAGCAGACGGTCGCGATCTTCCTTCTCCACGGTGCCCTCGGACATGCCAAGGGTGATGGCGCCGACGATCTCTTCCTTGACGGCGAGAACGCCCGCATTCGGATCGGTCTGAACCCCGAACAGCCGCAACAGCCCGCGCACCAGAAGCCGCACGAAGGCCACCACGGGGGCGAAGACCTTGACCACCACGGCGATCGGACCGGCGACGCGGGCGGCGGCCATCTCCGGGTTGGTGATCGCATAAGTCTTTGGCAGAACTTCGGAAAAGATCAGAACCAGCACGGTCATGATCATTGTCGCAAAGGCCACGCCGTTCTGGCCGAACAGCTTGGTGAACAGCGCCGTCGTCAGCGAGGTCGCCAGAATGTTCACAAGGTTGTTGCCCAGAAGCACCGAGCCGATCAGCCGTTCGCTGTCCTCGGTCACGCTGAGCGCGCGCTCGGCACCCTTGTCGCCCTTGTCGGCCTGGGCGCGCAGCTTGCCGCGCGAGGCGGCGGTCAATGCGGTCTCGGAGCCGGAGAAAAACGCGGACAACACCAAAAGCCCCGCAATCGCGGCGGCGGTGATCCAGAAGGCGGCGTCAAGCAAGGAAGTCTCTGTCATGGCATGGTTATGGGCATGCGGAGGCGTCTTCGCAAGAGGCTCTCAAGGCCATAAGTGCCTGTCATGAAAAAAGCCACCTTGTCGTCGAAAAGGCCGGTCGGATTTGCGTCGGCTTTGCGTCGGACTTTTGTCGGGCACCTGTATGGCAACAGGTCCCTCAGGGCTTACGGCTTTCCGATGGCGAAAATACTCGGATCGCCTCAGCCTTCCGCCAGCGGATGCTTGGTCAACACCAGTTCCCTGAGCCGTTCGTCGAGCACATGGGTGTAGATCTCTGTCGTCGAAAGATCGGCATGGCCCAGAAGCGTCTGGATCGCGCGCAGATCGGCGCCATGAGCCAGTAGATGGGTCGCGAAGGCGTGGCGCAGCGTGTGCGGCGTGACCTTGGCGGGCGACACGCCGGCCTGAACCGAGATGTCCTTGATCAGCTTGTAAAACCCGTCGCGGGTGATGTGACCCAGCTTGCCACGCGAGGGAAAGAGAAAGGCCGAAGCCTTTGCCCCGGTCTCACGTTTCGCCAGATCCTCGGCGGCATCGCGCACCGCCAACCAGTCCCTGAGCGCGGCGCGGGCAGGCTCCGACAGCGGCACCATGCGTTCCTTGCCGCCCTTGCCCATGATCAGCAACAGCCGGGGATCGCCGCGTGTGGCTGAGACAGGCAGAGACACGAGTTCCGACACGCGCATGCCGGTGGCGTAGAGGATTTCCATCAGGCAGGCGTTGCGCAGCCGTTCGGCCTCCGTCCGGCCCATGGCGCGGGCCGCGTCGAGCAGGCGCGACACCTCCTCTTCGGACAGGGTTTTCGGCAGGCGTTTCGTGCGTCCCGGCCCCTTGATCTGGATCGCCGGATTGTCCCCGCGCCAGCCCTCTTCAAAGGCGAAACGATAAAGCTGTTTGATCGAGGAGAGCCGCCGTGCCCGGGTCGACTGCGCCAGCCCCTCGGCCTCGCAGGCGACGAGATAGCGCTCGATCTGATCGCGAGTGGCGGTCTCGAACGTGGCGCCTTTGCGGGTCAGCCATTCGGAGAAGCCCACAAGATCGCGCCCGTAGGACAGCCGCGTGTTTTCCGCCGCGCCCAGCTCTGCCATCTGCGCCTCGGCAAAGGCCGAAATCCAGCGGGCGTCTGAAGCCGCAAGGCTCATCCGCGTCGTTCCAGCAAGAGAAGCTCCAAAGAGGCCCGCCGCGCCGTGGCCTCAAGCCCGATGGCGCGGAAGAACTGGATCGCATCGGACAGCTCATCGAGATCGCCCGCAGCCCCGCCTTCGAGGAGTTCGATGCCACGCAGGATCGCTTCGCCCAAGCGTTGTTCGGTCACCAGGGTTTCGAGCCGGACGGGAACGCCCGTGGCGCGGAAGCCCGCCGCGATGGCGCGGGCCTGCGCATCGCTCTGGCGCTGGGTCGGCAGGTTGCCGGTGGCGATGCCATGCAGGAAAATCTGATCGCGGGACAGCGGCATGCTCCATTTCAACGCGATCTTTTCATAATCCGGCGACAGCAGCGCCACTTCAAACGCGATCTCGGAGGCCTCGCCGGTGAGCGGCAAGGCGGCGAGACGCTGGGCGAAGAGTTCGGCGAAGACCGGTTGCAGACCGGAGGCACGCATCGCGTCCCAGACCTTGGGCAGGCGGAGCGAAACGATTTCGATGTCGTTTCGTGCCAGCGCGGTTTCGAAGCTTTGCAGCGCGTCGATCCGGTCCCAGATGCCGCCCGAGGCCGCCGGAAGATGTTCGGACCAGATGCCGAGCCAGCGGTTGGGCGAGAGCGCGCCGACGCGCGCCAGACGCTCGGCTGCGGTGGCACGGGCCTTCCAGCCGGAGGTGGCACGCAGGTCGGATTGCGCGAAGGCCAGCGGCAGGGACGAGGTCGGCAGCGGCTCACCGATGGCTTCCATCAGGCGGAAGGTGAGCGGCGTCGGATGATCCGGCACGGGCAGGGGCGGTTCGCCCTCGAACAGCTCGGGATCGAGAAAGCGCGCCAGAAGCGTGCCCTGATCCTCGCGAATGAGGCCCAGCGCCTCGCCGGTTTCCAGCGTCAGCGCCGCCGCACTCCAGTCGCCGCCGCGCGCGAGGCAGAAGATCCGGGCCTGAAGCGCGGGCGAGAGGCCGGGCGTGTGATTGAGCCGGGCGCAGGCGGCGTCTTCGGTGCCCAGAAGCAGCTTGGTGTCGAAGGCGCGGCGGAAAATCTCCGGCGTGGTGAGGCCCGCAAGCTCCATCAGCGCATCGGCCTCGTCCAGCAGCCCCTGTGCCAGAAGCGCGTCGATCCGGGCGAGGAACAGCCGCCCGTCGCGATCCGATTGCACCGGCGGGTCGAGTTCCGCGAGCACCAGCGTGTTCAGGAGCCGTCGCGAGGCGGGCAAAAGATCGGAGCGGGCGGAAATCGTGGTGATGCGCCGGGCGATGTCGGTGGCCGTGGACGCCCCCCAGAGGTTGCGCGGCAGGCCCGTCGTGGAGGCGGGCAGGAGCCCGGCGGCGTCCGGGTCGGGCGCATCGAGCGGGATCACCGTGACCTCTTCGGGCAGGGCGTTCTCGGAAATGTCGCTGGCCTCGGGGGCGGTGAGCGGGCGCGGGGTCTCGAGCGTGTCGGACAGCCAGTCGATGGCCGAGAGCGGTTTGTCGCCCGCAGCGGTCTGGGCCGCGAGGGGCAGGGCCGCGAGCAGCAGGGACAGCGTCAGGCCGGTTGTGACGCCGAACTGTCGGCGAGAGAGCGGCGAGGGCGCGCACATGGGCGAGGCGCCTATTTCAGCTCGAGCGTCACGGGGGCGCGTTGTTCGCTGCGCTCGGGCGACAAATCGCCGACATAGGCGAATCCGATGAAGCCGATGAGGCCGAGAAGGATGAGGACGGCCAGAAGCCGGAAAAGGAATTTGCGCAAAGTTCACTGCCTCCGTTGCGCCGGGACCCGCCGGTCGGACTGTTGTCGTCCGTGATTTTCCGCCGGTCCCGGGTTTTCTCGGTTTTATATATGGCATTTTTCGCAAGATCACGCCATTGAGGGGGCGAAATTTTCATCGGCGGGAAATTGCCGCCCATGTGAGGGCGACGAAGGGGTGAGTGCGTGACCGGGTTGAGAAAGACCGTGGCCCTTGTGGGCATGATGGGGGCGGGAAAGACGGCGGTGGGCAAGGTGCTTGCCACACGGCTTGGCGTGCCCTTTCTCGATTCGGATCAGGAGATCGAAAAAGCTGCCGACCGCAGCATCGCGGAGATTTTCACCCGCGATGGCGAGGCGTTCTTTCGGGCGCGAGAGACCGAGGTGATCGGGCGCCTGCTGGACACCGAGCGCGGTATCCTGTCGACCGGCGGCGGTGCGTTTCTCTCCGAGATCAACCGTGCGACGATCGCCGAGAAGGGCATCGCGGTTTGGCTCAAGGCCGATCTCGACCTGTTGTGGAGCCGGGTGAAACACAAGAACACGCGGCCGCTTCTGCGTACCGCGAATCCCTATGAGACGCTCCGCGAGCTGGTGGCGGCGCGCACGCCGTCTTACGAGATGGCGGGCATCGTGGTCGAATCCGAACCGGGCCTGTCGATCGAGGCCATGGCCGACAAGGTGATCGAGGCGCTCAAGGCCCATGGTGGAATTCTGGAGGACAATCAATGAGCTACCAAACCGTTCACGTGCCTTTGGGGGATCGCGCCTATGATGTGCGGATCGGTGAGGGACTGGTGGCCGAGGCGGGGGCGCATATCGCGCCTCTGTTGGGCAAGAAGAAAAAGGTTTTCGTGCTGACCGACGAGACCGTCGCGGGGCTGCATCTTGAGACATTGCGGGCAGGGCTTGCGAGCGCGGGCATCGACATGGTGGCTCTGGCGCTTCCGGCGGGCGAGAGCACCAAGGGCTGGCCGCAGTTCACCCGCGCGGTGGAATGGCTTTTGGCCGAGAAATGCGAACGCCGCGACATCGTTGTGGCCTTTGGTGGCGGTGTGATCGGCGATCTGGCGGGGTTCGCCGCCTCGGTCCTGCGCCGGGGCGTGCGCTTCGTGCAGATCCCGACGACGCTTCTGGCGCAGGTCGACAGCTCGGTCGGTGGCAAAACCGGAATCAACGCGCCGCAGGGCAAGAACCTGATCGGCGCCTTCCATCAGCCCTCTCTGGTGCTCGCCGATATTGCCATCCTCGGCACGCTGACCGCGCGCGATTTCCTCGCGGGTTACGGCGAGGTGCAGAAATACGGGCTTTTGGGCGACGAGGGCTTTTTCGAATGGCTGGAGGCCAACGGACCGAAACTGGCGGCGGGCGATATGGCGCTTCGGGCCGAGGCGGTGCGGCATTCGGTGCAGATGAAGGCCGATATTGTCGTGCGCGACGAAACCGAACAGGGCGACCGCGCGCTTTTGAACCTCGGGCATACCTTCTGCCATGCGCTGGAAGCGGCGACCGGCTATTCCGACCGGCTTTTGCATGGCGAGGGCGTGGCCATCGGATGCGCACTGGCGTTCGAGCTGTCCGCGCGTCTGGGCCTGTGTTCGCAAGAGGCCCCGAGCCGGGTGCGCGAACACCTCAAGGCGATGGGCATGAAATGCGATCTCAAGGACATCCCCGGCGATCTGCCCACGGCCGAGGCGCTCGTCGATCTGATGGCGCAGGACAAAAAGGTGCTCGACGGTCAGCTCCGGTTCATCCTCGCGCGGGGCATCGGATCGGCCTTCGTGACAGCGGATGTGCCGCGTGAGGCGGTGCTCGCGGTGTTGCGCGACGGTCTCTGAAAACGACAAATAATCTTTGCCGTTTGAACCAGCCCCTATGGGAGGGGCTGGAAAAAAGGTTCATACTTCAAAAATAGCTTGTCCCGACGTCTCGGGCGAATCCGATGGGGGTTCGAACATAGATTGATGAATTGTCACCCCTGAACACATGGGGAAAGGTTATGAATGGCATAGGTCGTTACCGGCGGAGATTTCAGGTGCCCACCGTTCTGGGAAGCCCTGTGATCGCGAAATTCATGGCGGCTGTGGCCATCATGGTGCTTCCGATCGCGATCGTGCGCTATATCGTGCTGGGTGAGTATATTCTGTCGGTCTACTACACCGTCATTGTCGCGCTGATTGCCGCCGATCTCTGGTGCTATCTGAAATGGCACAAGGTGCCGATCAATCCAACGGTGCTCCTGATTGCCGTCGAGTTCGGTGCGTTTGAGCTGATCGCGCATCATGGCGCTTCTGCGGCGTTCTGGCTGTTCCCGATCACCGTGGCGGGCTTTTTCTATTCCTCGCTGGGCGTGGCGCAGGTGATCGGTTCGATCATGACCCTGATTGGTGGTATCCTGGTGTACCGTGCGACCGGGGATTTCTGGTTCGCCTTCCGCTTCGTGCTCGCGCTTGGCACCGTGATCGTGTTCCTGCGCTTCATGCTGAAGACCATGCGGCGGCTCGAGAACGAGCTGGGCGATGCGGTGGAGCGCGATGCGCTGACCGGGTGCCGCAACCGCCGCTCCTTCATGCGCCGCCTCGAAGAGGGCCGCTTCGGCGCCGGACCGGGCAGCCTGATGTTCATCGACATCGACCATTTCAAGCAGGTCAACGACAGCTATGGCCATGTGGTCGGCGATCAGGTGCTGTGCGTGATGGTCGAGGGCATGAGCGAAGTGCTGCGGCAACAGGAATATCTCTATCGCATGGGAGGCGAGGAATTCGCCGTGCTGCTGCCCAATGTCCCGGTCGAACTGGCCGTGCGGGTGGGCGAGCGTCTGCGGCGCCATCTGGCGGAAAAGGAACTGCCGAAAGGCATCCGGCTGACCATTTCGGTCGGGGTCGAGAGCTATTCCACCCCGGACGAGATCGAACAGACGCTGAATCGTGCCGACGCCAACCTCTACCGGGCGAAACAGGCCGGGCGCAACACGGTGATGCACCCGGGCTCCGTCGGCGGCTGAACGGGGCTCAGCCGCGCACCACCAGAAGATCGCTCTGCGGATCGCGGATTTGCTCTTCCGTGAAACCGCCGAGCAGGCTGGGCGAGAGCGGCATGCGGCCATGGGCCCCCAGCGCGAAAAGATCGGCACCGTTCTGCGTCATGGCCGCGGCATGAGCGTCATGCACGCTGGCCGGGGTCACCTCGGGCTTCGGCAGGCCCGCAGGGATCGCGGCGCTGTCCCACCAGCCGTCGAGCCGGGCCCTGGCATCCTTGACGAAGGGGGCGAGCTGTTTCTCGCTGGCGTCTCGGGCAATCATGCCCTGATAGGGGACATGTACGGCGTGGAAGGTGGCGACCTTGGCCTTGGGCGCGAGGCTCAGCGCGGTGCGCCCGGCGGCGAGGCAGGAGGGCGACAGGTCGATGCCGCAGAGCACGGATGTGTACGGCCCGGTCACCGGCCCCTGCACGAGAAGCACCGGGCGATGCAGCGCACGCACCAGCCGTTCCATCGTGGTGCCGGAGAACATGTCCCAGAACGGGCGCGGTTTGTGCACGCCCAGCACCACCAGATCGACGTCGAGCGCCTCGGCCATCTCCGCGATGGTCAGCACCGGATCGCCGGTCTCGACCACGATTTCGGTGCTCTCGGGCGCATGTTCGGATTGCGCGACGGCACCGAGCACCTCCCCGGCAGTCTGGCGCATGCGGGCGACGACCGTGGCGGGCAGGTCCTCGTCGACGACATGCATGAGGATGATCTTGCCACCGTGTTCCTGCGCGAGTTGAACGGCGCGTTCCACGGCCCGATCCGAACGGGACGACAGGTCGCTTGCGACGAGAATGCGGTTGATCATGATCTCCTCCTGATGTGTTGCGGACCCCGTCTCCTCTGCGGGGACCCTCTATATATAGGGTGGCCCCGGCAATTTTTGAGGGGAGGGAGGCGAGATGTCGCGGGACGGCGGCATCATGCAAAAGTGGGGGGCAATCTGGCTTAACATCTCGAAAGCACTGCCTATATTAGGCGCATGAATCCAAAGCTTTCCCATTTGAGCGAAGATCAATTTCAGGATCTCCTGAGGCGATATTACGACCCTGAGAAACCCGAAACCGTCGCGCAGTTGATCTCCGCTTTTTCTCTTGATGTGATCCCGTCACGTTTTCATACCCTGTTGCCGCCGGTCATTCTGTCCGACACCTGCCCTTATTGCGAGGACATCCATCTGCAACGAAAGCCACGCACGCGTGGCGGCTATGGCGGGCAGGAGGCTTTTTGCCCGAATTGCGGGCATCGCGATGTGCCCTATTGTGCCTGTCCGAACTGTCGCGCCCGGGCTGCGGAGGCGCGACGACGACAGGAGCAGGCTCAGCGCGATCTGGTCCATAGCTGCTACTCCCTCGCTGAGTGGAGCGTTCCCGAGGTCGATGACTTGTCGTTGCATCTGCGCCTTTGGGCACGGGTGCTGTTTACACATGCGGTTTCAGAAGATCTGCGCCTGGCCTTGCCTTATGCGGCCAGACAACAGCCGTTGAGTCCGCTGTTGCGCCATGTAAACGATATGGTGCGTGCCTTGTTTCACGCCCGGGTGATCGCCCCCGATCCGGACAGTTCACTCTCGGCATTCGACTTCGGCGAGGGGACACCCGAGACGTTTTTCCCTGATCGGGTCGACTGGGCGTTTCTGCCGGGGCTGAGCGGTGGGGAGAAACTGGACTATGTGCGGAAATTGGACCTTTCTTTGGCGCAGGCCGTCGAACATACGAGAGGAGACGCCGCGGCGCATGACGTGCTGCGGGGGCTCTGGCTGGAGATTGCCTGCCTCGAAGCGCAGGACTTTCTTGCAAAACGACTTGAGGAATATGGCTATCACGACGAAGGGGCCGGCACGAAAACAGTGTCTGTGCTCGAAGATCTCGTGACGCGTTTTTCCCTCGGGGAAGTGTGCCATGTGATCTACATTGCGACACGCAACGCCATGGATTACGCGCATCGGAAGGACCTCGGGCGCGGGCATGCCCTCAACCTTGTGCCGGGTAATCTTGAAATGACCGCCAATAAATATGAGGCGGAGGGGTGGCTCAAAGCCTATGGGCGCAATGCCAGATGTCCGCAATCGACCCTGAGCGCGTATTTTTTCGACAAGATTCTTGGGCTTGGCGAAGAATATTTTTCCATGCGCGCAGTGGATTGGGAGACCGACCGAGAGACAGGGGTGACGGAGGATGGCACGCCTGCCGGGAGGGGGACGTAACGAAAACACCCCGCGCGAGCGGGGTGTCGGTTCGATCTTGCTCCGAGAGGGCTCAGAACGGGATTTCGTCGTCGTCGAGCGAGGGGCGGGCGCCGCCGCCGGAGCCACCTTGCGAGCCCCCCCCCGAGGAGCCACCGTAGCCGCCGCCCGAGGAGCCGCCATAGCCCGGATCGTCATAGCCACCGGACGGGCCCTGATCGTAACCGCCGCCGTAGCCGCCGCCACCGCCCATGCCGCCACCTTGACCGCCGCCGCCTTCGCCGCGACCGTCCAGAAGCGTCAGCTCGCCCCGATAGGGGCGCAGCACGACTTCGGTCGTGTAGCGGTCCTGACCCTGCTGGTCCTGCCATTTGCGGGTCTCCAACTGGCCCTCGATATAGACCTTGGAGCCTTTGCGCAGATATTGCTCGGCGATGCGGGCGAGCGGTTCGGAGAAGATCGCCACCGAATGCCATTCGGTGCGTTCGCGGCGCTCGCCGGTGTTGCGGTCTTTCCAGTTTTCCGAGGTGGCGATCCGCAGGTTGCAGACCTTGCCGCCGTTCTGGAAGGTGCGCACTTCCGGGTCGCGCCCGAGATTGCCCACGAGGATGACTTTGTTCACGGACCCGGCCATGCAACTTCTCCCTGAGATTCTAGAGTTGGTCCCCGTTACACCATTGCCGGGGGCAGAGGGGCAAGGGCTAAAATCCGCCTGTAACAGACACTCTGTTTGAAATGCACGGTTTTGTGGCTATAGTACGCGCGTCAGGGAAACGGTGGACGGATTTTACAAGATGGCGACGACGCGGGCGTGGTATGTGTCGGGGCAGGGATTTGCTCTGGCATTGGGTGTGGCGATCTGTGCTTTGCCGGAGGCCGTTTTCGCCGGCGATACGCTGTCGACCAGCAACCGCATGGCGCTGTTTGCTTCCCAGCTCGACGTGCTCGACGGGCGCGCGGCGGAACAATATTCCAACTCCGTGGCCTATCAGCCGGAACGCTTTGGCGCCGACGGTCAGACCCAGCGCTACACCGGTGCCTACAAGGGTCAGTATTTGCCGGTCGCCGAACAGATGGCGCGCAAGCATGGCGTGCCGACCGATCTGTTCCTGCGCCTCGTGCAGCAGGAAAGCGGTTGGAACCCGACGATCCAGTCGCCCAAAGGCGCAACCGGTCTGGCGCAGCTCATGCCCGACACGGCGCGGCTTTTGGGCGTGAACATCAACGATCCGCATCAGAACCTCGAAGGCGGGGCGCGCTATCTGCGGATGATGTACAACCGCTTCGGCAACTGGCGTCTGGCGCTTGCGGCCTATAACGCGGGGCCCGAGGCGGTCGACAAATATGACGGTGTGCCGCCCTATCAGGAAACCATGAATTACGTGCGGATCATCTACGGGTCGTAAGCCCGTCGACCGGGGCCGGGAACCATTCGCCTGTCTCAGGGGTTGTCCTTTCAACGCAACGCGGTGCCCCGGCATCGCCGTTTGAAAGGATAAGACACATGAAACGTACCGTTCTGTTTGCTCTTCTGACCTCCGCTTCCGTGACCGCGGGGCCGCTTCTGGCTGAACCGCTCGACATTTCCTCCGTCGAGGTCGAGGCCAATCTCGAAGCCGTCGACTCGAACGCGCTCGACCGCTGGCCGGCGATTGCCGAAGACCTGACGCTGGCGATCACCGCCGGTCTGAACGATCGGATGGAAGAGGGCGGCGATTATGACGTCCGGGTCGATGTGACCGAGATTTCCAATCTGGGCGCGACCTATCTGAGCGATGACGGCGAATTCAACCAACTCGAAGGCTGGGTCTATGTCGATGGCCCGGGCTCGGATGAAGCCCTGAAGAAATTCCACATCATGCTCAAGGCCGAGGAGCTTGAGGGCTTCAAACCGGTGAATGTCGCCATCGTGCCGCCGGACCGCGCCGCGTTCTACGACGCGCTGGTGATGGCCTTCGCCGATCAGGTGGTGACGGATGTCTCCGAGCTTCAGACCGAGTGGCTGGTGCCGGATCAGGCGGATGACAAGTCGTAAGCCTATACCATGAGGAGAGAAAGGCGGGGTGTTGGCCCCGCCTTTTTAAGTGTGGCGGGGAGGAGAGTTCGGTCTCTGGGTAATGAACGGAACGGACAGGGAAGATTGCAGAGAATGGCTGGCATGAGCCCAGCACGCTACACGCTCTTTCGAGTTAAGGGGTGCGTACCAGCGACACAGAACTTGTCTGCTGGTGGGCGCCGTAAATGGTTTGCACGGCAATAATGCAGAACTGCAAGCTCCCTTTCCGAACCGAGAACTTGCCGCGCTCTACCAGCTGAACATCATAGCCTCGCGACGTCAGATACGAAAGTACGCGGGCAATTTGAAAGCCAGAAGATGAACACCCTATACCAAAGTGGTTCTTCTTTCCCTTACTTACAATCTCATTGTGGCGTGAAATATCAATGATCGTTGCACTCATTACAAATAGGGTGTCTTTTCCGAACGCGGCGGGAGAGCTGCCAAAAACCTTTTCATAACGGGCCGTTGTCGCGGAAGGGTTCGAGCTCGTGAAGCCCTGACGTGCCAGAGCTTCGGCTTGCACCAGCTTGCCCTGCAAAGCCCGCTCACATTGAGCCAGTAGAGTATCTTCCGTGGCATTTCGCAGCGGGATGCTCGCCAAGAAGGCTTCTCTACCCGCGTCAGCAGTTTCCTGAAATGGTGCTGTGCAAGCAGCAAGACTAAGCGCAGCACACAAGTAAATAGCTTTTTGAAACAATAAATTAATCCCTCTCATGGCACTCCGTGCCTGTACTATGCAATCTACAGCGTTAATGCACGACTGCCCAGCCGCAATTCGATACCCCAGAATAGTTGCACTTTCAAAGGGTCGCTTTGTCCGCAAAGCAGACCTTCCCACCCACACCAAAGGAGCACAACGCCTTCCCTTAAAAAAGATCACCGCGTTTGGCGGAAGTCCCTTGGCGACAGGCCGGTGTGTTTGTGGAACGCCCTGCTGAAATAGGCGGCCGAGTGGAAGCCGAGTTTCTCGGCGATGGATTTCACCGGCAGATCGGTTTCACGCAGCATCCGGCGGGCTTCGAAATGCAGCCGGTCGGCGAGGATTGCCGAAGCCGAGCGGCCGCAGGCGATGTTGCAGGCGCGGGTCAGGTGCGTGGGGGTCACGCCGAGGGCTGCAGCGTAATGGCCGACCGAATGGCCTTCGCGCAGCTCGCTTTCCACAAGGGCTGTGAAGGCGGCGGCGAGGCGGCGGGAGGCGTCGGGGGCCATGTCATAATCGGGCATCACCGCCATCTGACGTTCGAGCCAGATAGCGATCATACCGGCCTGAAGTGCCATGGCGCGCTCGCGGCCCGCCTGATGGCCGTCGATCTCGCGTTGCAGGGCCTCGATCATGCCGGTGATCTCGTTTTGCTGATGCACCTCACGAAAGCGCATGTGCAGCGGCTCCTCGGGCAGGCCGAGGGCGACATCGTCGGGCAGGTGAACGCGGTAGCCCATGACCTGACCGACGGGCTCGAAGCCGTACATGGTGCGGGTCGGCAGGAACAGAAGGTTGTGCGGGCCGAAGCCGCGGGTGACGCCGGAGACGGTGATCCGGCCCTGACCGCGGGTGAACCACAGAAGCGTCGGACTGCGGTGGCTGCGCATCGCCTGCATGCGCCATTTTTCCGCCGTCGAGAGCGTGTTCGAGCCACGCCCCAAAGGCAGCACGCGATAGGCGGGCTGGACGGGAATGTCGGGAATGTCCGGCGCGCGCAGCTTGCGCTTTTTCGGGGTCTCGGGGAGCGGGGATGCATCCGTCGTGACTTGTTCTGTGACTTTGGACATCTGCCCCAGAGGTGGGGTTTGGAAAATTTTTCTCGAAAAGCTCTCGGGCATGGCGCAGGATCGTGTTCGGTTTGTACAACTGCGCCGACCCTAGCGCTGCGGGGCGGCCTGTCAAAGAAAATCTTGTGTTTTCAATGTGATATGTTTTTTCGATGAAGCGCCCGCTAGCGCTGCTCAGGGCAGCGATATCTTGTGGTAGGCTTTCATGCGCGCCCTAAACCATGTGCGCTGACGTTTGGCATATTGCCGGGTCGCCACGGTCGCCGCCTCTTTTGCCTGCGAAAGCGTCATTTCGCCCAAGAGATGCGCGATGAGTTCCGGCGCGCCGATGGCCTTGGCGGAGGGCAAAGCGGGGTCCCAGGAGGCGAGATTGGCCCGCGCCTCATCCAATGCGCCGTCGCGCAGCATGAGATCGAATCGCCGGGCGATCCGGGCGTTGAGCCAGTCGCGGTCGGCCTCCATCACGATGGGAAAACAGGCGGGCAAGGGCAGGGCGGGCGGCGGCGTGTCGGCCTGCCAGGCGGCAAGACCCCGGCCCGTGGCGCGCAGCACTTCCCAGGCACGTTGCACCCGCATCGGATTGAGCCGGTCGATTTTTGCCGCGGTTTCGGGGTCTTCGGCGTCCAATTCCGCCAGAAGCCCAGCATGACCGCCCTCGTCGAACCGCCGGGCGTCGGCGCGTGCGCGGATCTCTGCCGGGGTTTCCGGGATCTCGACCAGCCCTTCGGTGAGTGCTGCAAAGTAAAGCCCCGTTCCACCGACGATGATCGGGCGCTCCGGACCGGACAGGTAGGGCGCGATGTCGCGCAGCCAGTGCCCGACGGAATATTGCGCGTCCCCGGCGACGTGACCATACAGCACATGCGGCGCGCGGGCCTCGTCCTCAATCGACGGTCGGGCGGTCAGAACGCGCCAGTTTTGAAACACCTGCAACGCATCGGCGTTGACGATGACGCCGCCCTGGGCCTCGGCGATCTGGAGTGCCAGCGCGGATTTTCCCGAGGCGGTCGGACCGGCGATCAACACCGGCTGGTCGGGCGATATGTCGAAGGGCAGGGTCATGCCTGCGCATGTTTCAGGGCACGATTGCGCTGTCAATGACACTTTGGCCTTGGAGCGGATGTAAGGGTTGTTATATTGTAACAAAATATTCTCATCGGACATGTAAGAGGTCAAAATGGAAACGGCTCTGGGTTTGTATGCCACAATAGCGACGTATCTCGTGGACAACCACGCAAGCGATTGGTGGGCCCCCTACCTTCTGGCCGTTGCCTTCGGTGTACCGTCCTATGCGGTCTCGGTGAGCCCGGAGGAGCGGCGGCCGCAACGCATTCTGGGGTGGCTCATCGGCGGGCCGCTCTTTGTGTCCGGAGGGACGCTCTGGTGTCTTGTCGAAACCGGAACAGAGTTGACGCAGGACGTCATGCTGTTTGGACTCGCGATGAACGCTTTGTTTCTCATGACGAACATGGTGATCTTGATACTGCGCACGGTGCCGCTTTTCGTTGCCGAGCCTGCGGTTCGGTATGCGTTTCGTGTGCAGCCCATCGGTTTCATCATTGTGGTGACATGGTCTCTGGCCATGCTCTCTGTCATCGCCATGTATCTTTCCATCTGAGCCAACCGGGAAGGATGCCGAGGGAAAAACGCGGCGATACAGCGAACTGCGCGAAAAACGTCCATTGAACCTGCCGGGGTTTTCGACCATTTTGGCGGCCATCAACCACATCAAAATACCGGGGACATCTGATGAGCGACGCAGCGCTTGAGGCGGGCCAAGTGCCTGAGGCTGGCCATCCTGCCACGAAATATAAACGTGTGCTTCTGAAAATCTCGGGCGAGGCGCTCATGGGCGATCAGGGCTTCGGCCTGCATCCGCCGACCGTCGAACGCATCGCGAAAGAGGTGAAATCGGTGCACGATCTCGGAGTCGAGATTTGCATGGTGATCGGCGGCGGCAACATCTTCCGCGGGCTTCAGGGCTCCGCACAGGGGATGGAACGGACCACGGCCGATTACATGGGCATGCTCGCCACCGTGATGAACGCGCTTGGTATGCAGGCGGCGCTCGAAGCGCTCGGCATCCACACCCGGGTGATTTCCGCGATCACCATGAACGAGGTGGCCGAGCCTTACATCCGTCGCCGCGCCGTGCGTCACCTCGAGAAGAAGCGGATCTGCATCTTCGCCGCGGGCACCGGCAACCCCTATTTCACCACCGACACGGCGGCGACGCTGCGCGCCAACGAGATGGCCTGTGAGGCGATCTTCATGGGCAAAAACGGGGTGGACGGGGTCTACGACAAGGATCCGAAGACCAACCCGGATGCGAAGCGCTACGATCACGTCAGCTATGACGAGGTGCTGCGCAAGAATCTCAAGGTGATGGACGCTTCGGCAATTGCGCTGGCACGCGACAACAAACTGCCGCTGATCGTCTTCCCGCTCGATGCGCCGGGGGGGTTCCGGTCGATCCTGGCGGGCGAAGGCACCTATACATTGGTGAACTGATCCGGCTATAAGCACCGGCGACGCGCCTCTCTTCGGGGAGGCATTCGAGAGATAAGAAGGGGGAACACCCATGTCTGAAGAGTTCGAACTCGACACCGCCGATCTGGCGAAACGGATGGATGGCGCAATCTCCAACCTGCGCACCGAATTCGCCTCGTTGCGCACCGGGCGCGCCTCTGGCTCGATGCTGGAACCGATCATGGTCGAATCCTACGGCCAGATGACCCCGATCAACCAGGTCGGCACCGTCAACGTGCCGGAGCCGCGCATGGTGACGATCAACGTCTGGGACAAGTCGATGGTCAACAAGGTCGAAAAAGCGATCCGCGAGAGCGGCCTCGGGATCAACCCGCAGCTCAATGGCACGATCATCATGCTGCCGATCCCGGAGCTGAACGAGGAGCGTCGCCGCGAGCTGACCAAGGTCGCCGGCCAATATGCCGAACACGCCCGCGTCGCCGTGCGTAACGTGCGTCAGGACGGCATGCAGCAAATCAAGAAGAACAAGGACGGCATGTCCGACGACGACCAGAAATTCTGGGAATCCGAGGTGCAGGAGCTGACCGACAAGCATATCAAGCTGATCGACGAACATCTTGCCTCGAAGCAGGAAGAGATCATGCAGGTGTGATCCGGGCCGGGGCTGCGGCCCAGACGACCGATGCGATTGCGAAGCGCCCCGCGCGGGCGCTTCCGCTGTAGAGTAGAGTGAGAGACGTGATGAGCGACCAGACGCCGCGAAACATGGGCGGGCCGAAACATGTCGCCGTCATCATGGACGGCAACGGTCGCTGGGCGCAGTCGCGCGGCAAACCGCGTCTCTTCGGGCACCATGCCGGCGCCAAACGCGTCAAGGAGATCGTCCGGGCCTGTCCCGATCTCGGCGTCGAGTACCTGACGATCTTTGCCTTTTCCACGGAGAACTGGAAACGCACCCAGACCGAGGTCTCGGGGTTGATGAACCTGTTTCGCCGCTACATCCAGAACGAGATGCGGGGGCTTGTGGCCGAGGGCGTGCGGGTGCGCTTCATCGGGGACCGGCTCAGGCTCGACAAGAAACTCCAGGCGCTGATGGACGATCTCGAAGCGGTGACGAAAGACAACACCAAGGTGCATCTCACCATCGCGATCAATTACGGCGGGCGCGACGAGGTGGCGCGCGCGGTTCGGGCGCTGGCCTGTGAGGCATCGCGGGGCGAGCTGGACCCGGAAACCGTGGATGAGACGACGCTGACCCGCTATCTCGACACCCGCGTGCTGCCGGACCCGGATCTGGTCATCCGCACCTCCGGTGAGGCGCGGATCTCGAACTTCCTCCTGTGGCAATCGGCCTATTCCGAATACGAGTTCATCGACACGCTCTGGCCGGATTTCACCGCCGAGGTCTTTGCCCAATGCGTTTCGCGCTATGCGGGCCGGGATCGCCGGTTCGGGGGCGTGAAGCCATGAGCGCGGCGCCCAAACCCGGCAAATGGCGCGATCTGGCGCCGCGGCTTCTGTCCGCCATTGCGATGGTCGCCGTGGGGCTTGGGGCGGTGCTGTCGGGGCATCTTGCCTTCACCGTGCTGGTGGTCGCCGTCGGGTTGGTCGGGCTTTGGGAACTTTGGCGCATGGCCCGGGTCAAGCAGGCGGCGGGGGGCTTCGGTCCCGGCGATCAGCCGATGCTTGCGCTCTATCTGGTCGTGCTGCTTCTGGGCTGTCTCGGACTCATTTCGCTTTCGGCCGAGGGGGGGCTGGCGCTTTTGCTCTATGCCATCGGGCTTGTGGTGGTGACCGACAGCCTTGGCTATCTCGTTGGCAAGACGCTGGGCGGGCCGAAATTCTGGCCGCGGATCAGTCCGAACAAGACCTGGTCGGGAATCCTAGGCGGCTGGATCGGGGCGATGATCTTTGCCTATTTCACCCATCCTTACATGCCCGAGGGTTTTGTGCGTCTGTGGTTCTTCGTCACCTCGGCCATGGTGCTGTCCTTCGCCTCGCAACTGGGCGATATGCTTGAAAGCGCGCTCAAGCGGCGCATGGGGGTCAAGGACAGCTCGCACATCATTCCCGGTCATGGCGGCGTGCTCGACCGGTTCGACGCGCTTCTGGCCGTGGGCGCGCTCTACGTCATTCTCGCGACGATTTTCGGCTGAGGCAGAGGCATGCGACGCATTTCCATTTTCGGGGCGACGGGCTCCATCGGGCAATCGACGATTGATCTGATCCGGCGCGACCGTGAGGCTTATGACGTGGTGGCGCTCACCGGCGGCGGCAATATCGCGCGTCTGGCGCAGGATGCCATAGATCTCGGGGCCAAGGTGGCCGTCACCGCCTATGAGGACCGGCTGTCGGAATTGCGCGCGGCGCTCTCGGGGACGGGGATCGAGGCGGCGGCGGGGGACGCGGCGCTGATCGAGGCGGCGGACCGTGAGGTCGACTGGTTCATGTCGGCCATCGTCGGGGCGGCGGGGCTGGCGCCGGGGCTGCGTGCGTTGCGTCACGGCAAAACGCTGGCGCTGGCCAATAAGGAAAGCCTCGTGACCGCCGGGCCTCTGCTGATGGACACAGCGAAAGAGCAGGGCGCGCGCATCCTGCCGGTCGACAGCGAGCATTCGGCGGTGTTTCAGGGCCTCGTGGGTGAGAATCCGGCAGAGGTCGAACGCGTGATCATCACCGCCTCCGGCGGGCCGTTCCGCGACTGGTCTCTGGAACAGCTCGAGGGCGCGACTCTGGAACAGGCCTGCAAGCACCCGTCCTGGGACATGGGGCAGAGGATTACGATTGATTCCGCTTCGATGTTCAACAAGGCGCTCGAAATCATTGAGACCAAAGAATATTTTGGATTCTCTCCGGATCAGATCGAGGTTTTGGTGCATCCCGGTTCCTATGTGCATGCGCTGGTGGGGTTCCGCGACGGGGCGCTGATGGCGCATCTCGGCGCGCCGGATATGCGCCATGCCATCGGTTATGCGCTTCATTGGCCGGAGCGGCGCGACCTGCCGGTGGAACGGCTCGATCTGGCGAAAGTGGGCCAGTTGCGGTTCGAGGCGCCCGATGAAATCCGCTTCCCGGCGCTGCGACTGGCGCGCGAGGTGATGGCGACGGGCGGATTGGCGGGCACGGTGTTCAATGCCGCGAAAGAGGCGGCTCTGGACCTTTTTATCGCCCGAAAGATCGGGTTTCCCGACATGGCGCGGCTTGTGGAGCGGGTGTTGACGGAAATGTCAGCCGGTGTGAGCCTTCGGGTTAACGCTCTGAGCTTGGAGACGATTTTAGAAGCCGATAAAGAGGCACGGGCACGGGTTTTCGACCTGAAAGCAGCCTGAGGGGATTGGAGACTATGGATTTGAGCAGCCTGTTGAACAGTCTGGGCGGGGGCGCTTTCACGCTGGTGTTCTTCATCGTCGCCCTGTCGATCATCGTAACGGTGCATGAATACGGCCATTACATCGTCGGGCGTTGGTGCGGCATCAAGGCGGATGTGTTCTCGCTGGGCTTCGGCAAACCGCTCTGGCAACGCACCGACAAACGCGGCACGGTCTGGCAGATCGCCTCGCTGCCCTTTGGCGGCTACGTGAAATTCGCAGGCGACGCCAATGCCGCCTCCGCCCCCGATGCTCATGCGGTCGAGGGGTTGAGTGCCGACGAGGCCCGCCACACCATGCCCGGTGCGCCGTTGTGGGCGCGCACGCTCACCGTGGCGGCTGGGCCGGTGTTCAACTTCATCTTCTCTTTCCTCGTTTTCACCGCCTTCGTGCTGAGCATCGGCAAGGCCGCCGACACGCTTGTGATCGAAAAAGTGCAGCCGATGCCCACTGAGGTCGGGTTGCAATCCGGCGACGAGGTTCTGGCCATCGAAGGCGTCAAGGTGCCTGCGCCGGAGGAAATGTCGGGCTTTCTTGACGCGCTGCCGCGTGCGGCGCGGGTGTCCTACACCGTGCTCCGCGACGGGCAGGAGGTCACGGTCGAAGGGCCTTACCCCTATCCGGTGATCGTTGCGGGCATCTCCCCGAAATCGGCGGCGCGCGATGCCGGGCTGAAGGCGGGCGACGTGATCACGGCGCTCGACGGTCAGCCGGTCGAGACCTTCTGGGACCTTCAGGATTATGTCGGCAGCCATGACGGCGCGGCGATGACGCTCACGATCTGGCGTCCGACCGAGGCCGGGGGCGAGACATTCGAGACCACGCTGGAGCCGCGTCGCCGCGATGTTCCCGCCGAGGATGGCGGGTTCGAAACACGCTGGCTGATCGGCATCACCGGCGGCATGCTGTTCACCGTGGGCACCGAGCCGGTGGGGATTGGCGAGGCGATGTCGGCGGGGATCAGCGCGGTCTGGCAGATCATCACCATGTCGCTGTCGGGGCTGGGTCATATGATCACCGGGGCGATTTCGGCCTGCAACATCTCCGGCCCGGTGGGCATCGCCGAAGTGGTGTCGACCTCGGCCTCCGACGGGGCGAGCAGTTTCCTGTGGACCGTCGCCATGTTGTCGACTGCGATCGGTCTGATGAATCTCTTCCCGATTCCGGTGCTGGATGGCGGACATCTGGTGTTCTACGCCTATGAGGCGGTGCGCGGCAAACCTCTGCCGGACCGGGCTGTCGGCGTGATGATGACCATCGGCATGGTGGTGATCATGGGGTTCATGGTGCTGGGGCTGACCTCGGACCTGTTCTGCAAATGATCTGAACGGATCGCTGCCGTCTGTCTTCTGCGCCCGGATCAGATTTGATGCGGGCGCAAGTTTTTTCTGTCAAACGGCAAGGCGGTCCAAATCCTGCCACATTCGACGCGTAGAGTGGGCACAGACGGGACGCGTCTCAGCGCCCCTCTTCGGTGTCGGAATGATCCGCGCCATTCCGCGATCCGTCGAAACAGGTCCGCCGGAACAGGACCGAAAAGGAGGCACAGACATGACCGCAATCCGCGCAAGCTACCGCAGCCTCAGCCAACTTGCCGATCTCAACTGGGATCGTCTGCTCTACGCCGCGACCATTGTCGTCGCACTTGTGGCGGGATCGTTCTTCGGCCACCTGTTCCTCTGAGCCCCTGTCGGGGCTCTGAAACGGGCCGCCCGTCACAAACTGTGGCAAGGCGGCGGAACCACGCTGATTTTCCTCTGAAAACAAGATGAAGGGCTTTCGCTTTCGGCGAAGGCCTTTATGCTGTGGCGTGACCGGCGCGTTCCGTTTTGACAAGGGGCGGCAATCCCGGTACTCAGCTAGGGACTTGTGGGGAATTTCGAGAAAGCTGCCATGTTCGCATTCAATGATCGTCCGACCCGTGGGGCAACGCGTTTCGCGGCCCGCGCTTTTGCTCTGTCCTTCGCGGCTTTCGCTGTCACGTCCGTGTCTTACACGGCGTTTCCGACCCCGGCCGCGGCCCAGGCCTACCGATTCACCTCTGTGTCCGTCGAAGGCGCACAGCGGGTGTCGCCCGACACGATCCTGTCCTACGCGGGAATCGCCCGCGGTCAGGGCGTCTCAGCCGCCGAACTGAACGACGCCTATCAGAAGGTGCTGGCCTCCGGCCTGTTCGAGACCGTCGAATTCATCCCGCGCGGCAACACGCTCGTGATCAAGGTGGTGGAATTCCCCGTCGTCTCGGCCATCGCGATCGAAGGCAACAAGAAAGTGTCCGACGAGGCGCTGATGTCGGCGTTGCAGACGAAAGTCCGCGGGGTTTATTCGCCGGCGGTCGTCGAGGCCGATGCCGCCGCGCTCACCGGGGCCTATGAGGTCAAGGGCCAGCTCGTCGCAACGGTGACGCCGAAGATCATCCGCCGTCCGGAAAACCGCGTCGACGTGGTGTTCGAGGTGACAGAGGGCAAGGGGGTCGAGATCGAGCGTCTGAGCTTCGTCGGCAACCGCAGCTATTCCGACAACCGGTTGCGCCGGGTGCTCGAGACCAAGCAGGCCGGGCTGTTGCGTTTCATCGTGGGGCGCGACACCTATGCCGAAGAGCGGGTCGAGTTCGACAAGCGGGTGCTGACCGATTTCTACACTTCGCGCGGCTATGTCGATTTCCAGGTGCTCAACGTCGCCGCCGAATTCTCGCGCGAGCGCAACGCCTATTTCATGACCTTCAACGTGCGTGAGGGGCAGAAATACGAGTTCGGCAAGATTTCCGTCGCCTCCGAGATCGCGGAGGCAGATGGGGCCGAATTCCTCAAGGTCAACAAGATCCGTGAGGGACAGACCTATTCGCCGCTCGCCGTCGACAACACCATCGAACGGATGGAAACGCTGGCCACGGCGAAGGGAATCGACTTCCTGCGGGTCGAGCCGCGGGTGACACGCAACGACCGGGCGCAGACGCTCGACATCGAATTCGTGCTGGTGCGCGGGCCGCGGGTCTTCGTCGAACGCATCGACATCGAGGGCAATGCCACCACGCTCGACCGCGTGGTGCGGCAGAAATTCAAGACCGTCGAAGGCGACCCGTTCAACCCGCGCGAGATCCGCGACGCGGCGGAACGCATCCGCGCGCTCGGCTATTTCTCCAATGCCGATGTGAACACCCGTCAGGGCTCCGCCGAGGATCAGATGATCGTCGATGTGAACGTGACGGAAAAACCGACGGGCTCGTTCTCCTTCGGCGGCAACTACTCGGTTTCCGAGGGCGCCAACCTGATCGCCTCCTTCAGCGAGGCGAACTTCCTCGGGCGCGGGCAACGCCTGTCCTTCAACCTGACGACCGACATCAATGACGGCAGCCTGAGCTTCAACTTCGTCGAGCCGGCCTTCCTCGGGCGCGATGTGGCCTTCGGGCTGTCCGCCGGGATCGGGTCGTCGCAGCCGTCCTATGCGGAATATGTCACCCGCCGGGCCTATGTCTCGCCGCGCCTGACCTTCCCGGTGTCGGAAAACGGGGCGCTGACGGTCAATTACCGGGCCGAGCTGGCCGAGATCGTCGAGGACGAGGATTACACCGACGCGGGTTACACCTATCCGGTGCAGATCCAGAACGACATCGACGCCGGGCGCCTCACGACCCATTCCCTGGGCTATTCCTACAGCTACGACACCCGTCGCAGCGGGCTGAACCCGAATGCCGGGATGCTGTTCAAGTTCGGTCAGGATTTTGCCGGTCTGATCGGGGGTGACACGGATTACATCAAGACCTCCGCCGAACTGACCGGCGAGATGAAGGTCTGGCACGAAGAGGTGACACTGCGCGCGACCCTCGAAGGCGGGGTGATCGACGCCGATGGTGACAGCCGGATCACTGATCGCTACTTCAACTCGCCCTCGATCATCCGTGGCTTCGAGCCGGGCGGCATCGGGCCGCGCTCGTCCAACAACGACCTGCCGCTTGGCGGCAATTACTATGCCGTGGCACGTCTCGAGGCGAATTTCCCGCTCGGTCTGCCGGAGGAATACGGTCTCTCCGGCGGTCTGTTCTTCGACTACGGCTCGGTCTGGGGGCTGGATGACGCGACGGATATCATCGCGGGCTCCGACGATCTGAACTGGCGCTCCGTGGTGGGGGCCTCGATCTTCTGGACGACGCCGATGGGGCCGTTGCGATTCAACTTCACCAAGGCGCTCGACAAGGAAGACTACGACAAGGAACAGAGCTTCGATCTGACCATTTCCTCGAGCTTCTGACGGAGGCTCTGGATGCGGCGTGCGGCGTTTCCGACCTTTGGCCTGTGTTTCGGCCTGAGCCTTGCCCTGTGTTTCGCGCCCTTGGCGGTGCGGGCGCAGGACACGGGCGCGACCGTGCCGCCGGAAACGGAGAAGGTCAGGACCAAGCTGGTCTTTCCGGTGCTGGTGTTCGATCGGGACCGGGTGATCGCCTCGAGCGCGGCCGGTGCGGCGCTGGAGGCCCGTGGCGAGGCGGCGCGCAACGCGCTTCTTGAGGAGAACAAGCGGATCTATGACGAACTCGAGGCCGAAGAGCAGGCTCTGGCCGACATTCGTGACAGCCTGAGCGAGGCGGAATTCCGCGCCCGGGCCCAGGCCTTCGACGAAAAGGTCGTGGCGATCCGGGCCGAACAGGATCAGAAAGCGCAAGCGATCCAGACGCAATATGACGACGGGCTCGCGGGGCTCGAAGAGGAGATGAACAAGGCGCTGACCGGTCTTGCGCGCGATTTCGGCGCGGTTCTGGTGTTCGAGCGCGGGCAGGTCTACCTGATGAGCGGAGCCATAGATGTCTCGGGGCTTCTGATTGAGCGGCTCGATGCGGAGGAGGCGGACGCGCCTGCGGCATCGGAGCCGGACTGAGGGCGCTTGTCAGCCCCTGCCGCGATTGTTACAGCATTGTGGGAAAATGCCATCCCGCCCGCTCAAGGGCCGCGTGCGGGCCGGACCGGGGACGGGTCCGAGGCGTGAAGATGGCCCAGACAAAAGACGGCCCAGAGCCAAGCCGGGGACAAGACATGACCGAGACCACCCAACCGACCACCAAACCGACTGTCGCCGACATCGACCTGATCCAGCGCATCCTGCCGCATCGTTACCCGTTCTTGCTTGTGGACCGCGTGGTGGACATCGTCTGCCCGGAAAGCTGCACCGGCATTAAGAACGTGACCTATAACGAGCCGCATTTTCAGGGCCATTTCCCCGGCGAACCGGTGATGCCCGGCGTGACCATCGTCGAGGCCATGGCACAAACCGCGGCGGTGATGGTCGGTGTCCATATGGATTTGGCCGACAAGGTGTTCAACGTCTATTTCATGAACATCGACGGCGTGAAATTCCGCCGCAAAGTGGTTCCCGGCGATCAGCTCAAGATGCATGTCACGGTGAAACGCGGCGGCGGCAAGGTCTGGAAATTCGACGGCCGCGCCGAGGTCGACGGCGAACTGGCCTGTCAGGCCGAGTTCACCGCGATGATGGACCTGACGCCGAAATCCTGAGGGCAAGACGATGAGCATGATCGACCCGAGCGCCAAAATTCATCCGTCTTCGGTGATCGAAGAGGGCGCCGTCATCGGCGCGGGTTGCGAGATCGGCCCGTTCTGCCTTGTCGGCCCGAAGGTGCGGCTTTCTGACCGGGTCACGCTCAAATCCCATGTCGTCGTCACCGGCGACACCGAGATCGGCGAGGACACCACGGTGTTTCAATTCGCCTCCATCGGAGAGATCCCGCAGGATCTCAAGTTCAAGGGCGAAGAGACGAAACTCGTCATCGGCAAGCGCAACCGCATCCGCGAATACGTGACGATGAACACCGGCACCGAGGGCGGTGGCGGCGTGACGCGCGTCGGCGATGACGGGCTGTTCATGTCGTCCTGCCACGTGGCCCATGACGCGCAGATCGGGGATCGGGTGATCCTTGTGAACTCGGTCGCAGTGGCCGGTCATTGCCATATCGAGGACGATGTGATCATCGGCGGGCTGTCGGGCATCCACCAATGGGTGCGGATCGGGCAGGGTGCCATTGTCGGGGCGCTTTCCATGGTCACCTCCGACGTGCTGCCGCATGCGCTGGTGCAGGGGCCGCGCGCCGAGTTGGATGGGCTGAACCTCGTGGGTCTCAAACGCAAAGGCGTTGATCGGGACGACATCAACCAGCTCCGCGCCGCCTTCCAGATGCTCAAACAGGGCGAAGGCTCGTTCAAGGACCGCGCCCAGCGTCTGACGGAAGATTTCGACAGCGATTACGTCGCGCGCATGGTGGCCTTCGTCATGGGCGAGAGCGACCGTGGTTTCCTGACCCCGAAGTGAGGCCCGCGATGACCCGAACCGCGATCATCGCCGGCTCGGGCGCGCTGCCCCGGCTTTTGGCCGAGGCGCTGAATGAGCCCGTTTATGTCACGCTCGATGAGACGGCGGTGCCGGAGGGGATCGACCATGTCACCGCGCGGATCGAGAAGCTCGGCAAGCTCTTCAAGGAACTGAAATCCCACGACGTCGGCGCGGTGGTCTTTGCGGGCGCGATGGCGCGGCCCAAGATCAATCCGATGAAACTGGATCACCACGCCTTTCGCCTCGCCCGCAAACTCGGCAAGGGCGATGATGCGCTGCTGCGCGAGGTTCTGGCGCTGTTCGAGGATCAGGGCTTTCTGATCCGCGCCGCCACCGAAATCCGTCCCGATCTTTTGCTTGCGCCCGACACGCTTTGGGGCCGCAAACCGTCGCGCGAAGACCTCGATGACGCTGCACGCGCGCAGGAGGTGCTCGACGCGCTGTCGCCGCTGGATGTCGGGCAGGGCGCGGTCTGTGCCGGGGGTCAGATGCTGGGGATCGAGACGGTTCAGGGCACCGATGCGATGCTGTCCTTCGTGGGCGCGACGCCGGAGCGGTTGCGCCGGGCCAGGGGCGTTTTCGTCAAGGCGCCGAAACGCGGGCAGGACCTGCGCATCGACATGCCGACCATCGGTATCGAGACGGTGGAAAAGCTGATCTCCGCCGGGATTGGCGGCATTGTGGTGCCTGCGGGGGGCGTGATTGTCCTGGAACAGGAACGGATCAAAGCGCGGATCAAGGAGGCGGGGCTGTTCCTGAAGGCGCAATGACCGAGAAAGCGGTGAAGGTGTTCGTGATCGCGGGCGAGGCCTCGGGCGACAAGCTGGGGGCGGCCGCCATGGCGGGCCTGAAATCTCTCGCAGAGGTCGAGTTTCGCGGCGTCGGCGGCATGCGCATGGCGGAGGAGGGGCTTACGAGCCAGTTTCCGATGTCCGAGCTGTCGCTCATGGGCATTGCCGAGATCCTGCCGAAATATTTCCACTTGAAACGCCGCATCCGCGAGGTGGCGCGGGCCATTCTCGACTGGCAGCCCGATGTGGTGCTGACCATCGACAGCCCGGATTTCTGCCTGCGCGTCGCCGACCTTGTGAAGGCCGAAAGCGACATCCGGATTTGCCATTACGTGGCGCCCACCGTTTGGGCCTGGCGGCCCGAACGCGCCGCGAAGATGGCGAAACGCGTGGATCAGGTGCTGGCGCTGTTTCCGTTCGAGCCGCCCTATTTCGAGAAAGAGGGGCTCCGGTGCGATTTCGTCGGTCACCCGGTGGTGACCGAGGATGTGGCGAGCTTCGACGCGGTGATGACCTTGCGCGCCACCTGTAATCTGATCGACAAGCCCGTCGTTTTGATCCTGCCCGGCTCGCGCAAAGGCGAGATCAGCCGTCTTGCGCCGATTTTTGGCGAGACTTTGGGGCATTTCGCCAAGACCCACCCGGAGGCAGGCTATTGGCTGGCGGTGGCGCCGGGGCTTGAGGATCATGTGCGCGCCGCGATCAAGGATTGGCCTGTCGAGGTCGAGCTGTTCACCGACCCGGTAAGCAAATCCGTGGCCTTCCGGGGTGCCGATGTGGCGCTGGCGGCCTCGGGGACGGTGTCTCTGGAACTGGCGGCCAATGACACGGCGATGGTGATTGCCTACCGGATGAACTGGCTGACCGAACAGATCGTCAAGCGCAAGCTTTTGGTCGACACGGTGACCTTGGTCAATCTGGTGTCCGAGAGCCGCGTGGTGCCGGAATTCCTTGGCCCCGACTGTATCCCGCAGAAGATCGCGGCGAGCCTGTCGCATGTGGTCAACACTCAGGGGCACGAGCAGCGCGCGGCCATGAATCTGACCATGGAACGGCTCGGGCGTGGCGATGAGGCTCCGGGGCTTCGGGCGGCGCGCGCCGTCTTGGACGGAATCTCCGAGGCGCGGGCCGTGGCCTGAGTATTTTCACAGCAAAGGAAACGCAGGGACACGTCAGGCGGCGTCGCGCCAGCGTTCCAGATGCGGGATGTGGCGTGTTTTGAGCCAGGCGAGCAGGGCCAATGTGCCATGGTCGCGCAGTTTCCCGGAACAGAGTGTCTGCATGTCCTGCGCGGTCATGTCGGGATCGACGAATGCACCGTCGAGATAGCAGAACGAGCAGAAATGATCGGACCGGGTTCCGTCGGCATTGCGCCCGCCGCCCAAGGGGTCCTGGGACAAAGGCATGCCGCAGCTTTGGCAGAATTTCATAGGCGAAGTCATGGCGCAGCCCTCCATTGCAACCATGAGGAGAAGGCTAAGGCGACTCATCGCGGCGATTCTTTGCGCTCGGTCAATTCGAGGCGTAGTGTGATCGCCGGAGGTGTGCGATGGGTCGAGCCGTTTTCTGTGTTGCTTTGATGTTTTGCGTCCTGTCGGCGCAGGCCGATGACCTGACGGTCGGGGATTTGGTCGCAGAGACCGCCCGTGGGGCGGAGATTTATGCCGAAAAATGTGCGCGATGTCATGGCGGGACGATAGAAATGGTCCTCGCGCCCGAGGACGCGTCGCGAATCGCAGCGTTTCTTGCCTCGCACAAGACCCGTTTCGATCAGGACCGAACAGATCGGGACAACGCCGATCTTGCGGCCTATCTGGTGAGTCTGTCTCCCACTCAGCGCAACTGATCAGTTGATCTGGTCTTCGATCTCTTTGGTGCGTGCGCGGGTCAGCTCGACCCGGCACGACCGGATTGCGATCCCCGTGCCGGAGCCGCCGCCAAAGCCCGCGCCGACAGAGTCGCATTGCGCATCGCGGTAGGTTTGCCACGCGGTTTGCGACGCTTCCAGAGCGGGCAGGGCCACATCGCGCCCGGTGATTTCGTCGAGCTCCTGCGCGGAGCTGCGGGCAAAGCCCAACATGATCTCGAGCGCCGCGTCTGCCCGCTTTTCGGTCTCGGCCACGCAATCGGCGATCTCGACCTGCGAGCCGAGGCCGATAGAGCATTCCGTCGACGGATCGGCAAAAGCAGACACTGGCAGGAGGGAGATCAAAGCGAGGCGTTTCATCTCAGCGTCCTTTCCAGATCCAGCCGCCGCCATAGATGCGCGGGCTTTCCGGATCGTAGAACACACAGGCCTGACCTGGCGAGACGCCTTCTTCGGCGGTCGCGAGTTCGACCTCCGCTTCGGTCTCCGAGATCGGGCGGACGATGGCCTCGCGTGGCGGGCGGGTCGAGCGCACCTTGACGTCGAGCACCCATTCCTTGCGAGACATGAAGGGCTCATCGCCCAGCCAGTTGATCTCCCGCACCGGGATCGTCCGGGTCGCCAGCATGTCTTTCGGGCCGACAACCACCTGCCGGTTGTCGACATCGAGTTTCACCACATAAAGCGGATCGGCCAGCCCACCGATGCCAAGCCCGCGGCGCTGGCCGATCGTATAGTGAATGACGCCCTTATGGGTGCCCAGCACATTGCCGTTTTGGTCGACGATCTCGCCGGGTTCGGCGGCGCCGGGGCGCAGTTTCTCGATCACCTGTGCGTAATTGCCGTTGGGCACGAAACAGATGTCCTGACTGTCGGGCTTGTCCGCCACGGAAAGCCCGTATTTCGCCGCAAGCGCCCGCGTCGCATCCTTCGACGGCAAATGGCCCAGAGGGAAGCGCAGATAGGAAAGCTGCTCCGGCGTGGTCGAGAACAGGAAATAGCTCTGATCGCGGTTCGGATCGGCGGCGGAGTGCAACTCCGGCCCGTTCTCGCCCATCACGCGTTGGATATAATGCCCGGTCGCCATGCAATCGGCATCGAGATCCTTCGCGGTGTTCAACAGATCCTTGAACTTCACGCGTTCGTTGCAGCGGATGCAGGGCACGGGGGTGGCCCCCGCCAGATAGCTGTCGGCAAACTCGTCGATCACGGCATCCTGAAAGATGTTCTCGTAATCGAGCACATAATGCGGGAAGCCCATCTCCTCGGCGACGCGCCGCGCGTCATGAATGTCACGCCCCGCGCAACAGGCGCCTTTCTTGGCCAGAGCCGCGCCGTGGTCATAGAGCTGCAAAGTCACGCCGACCACGTCATAGCCTTCTTCGGCCAGTTGCGCCGCCACGACGGACGAGTCGACGCCGCCCGACATGGCCACGACCACGCGGGTGTCCTTGGGGGGCTTGGCAAAGCCCAAAGAGTTCAGCGGGTGTGCGCCGTCGTCAAACATGAACAAATCCTTTCGGGAACTGCTCCGCTATATAAGAAAATTCGAGCTATTCTCAAGTCCCGGCTTCACCCCCCATTAAGAGGATTGCGGCACAAAGGCTGTGCAATTCAAGATGAGGGTGAGCGTTATGTATCTCAAGAAAGTCGATGGCCCCCGTGCGGTGACCCTTCCCGATGGGTCGATCATGACCCGTGCCGATCTGCCGCCGAAGGACACCCGCCGCTGGGTCGCCTCGCGAAAGGCGGCCGTGGTGAAGGGGGTGGTCTTCGGCTTGATTCCCGTCACCGAGGCGCTGAAAATGTATGGATTGTCCGAAGAAGAGTTCAATTCGTGGAAAAATGCCATCACGGAGCACGGCGAAGCGGCGCTGAAAGCCACCTCTGTGCAGAAATATAGACAACCTTGAGTTGAAATTCGAAAAAGGTTAAATCTGGTAACGTGTAGTTAACCATTTTTAGCCATCTTCCTAACAAGCGAACGCAACAAGAACGTCATTGGAAGAAAAACGGAGAGCCAAGGTTATGCGTATTTTGCTGGTCGAAGACGATCCCACCACCTCGAAAAGCATCGAATTGATGCTGTCGCACGCCAACCTCAACGTCTACACGACGGACCTTGGCGAAGAGGGGATCGATCTCGCGAAACTTTATGATTACGATTTGATCCTTCTCGATCTCGGGCTGCCCGACATGAACGGCCATGAGGTGCTGCGGCAATTGCGCCTCGCGCGCGTCGACACGCCGATCCTGATCCTGTCGGGGGCCGACGATACCGAAAACAAGATCAAGGGCTTCGGCTTCGGCGCCGACGATTACCTGACCAAGCCGTTTCATCGTGAGGAACTGGTCGCCCGCATTCACGCCATCATCCGTCGCTCGAAAGGCCATTCGCAATCGGTCATCCGCACCGGCAAGATCGAGGTCAATCTCGATGCGAAAAACGTCTCCGTCGGCGGCAAGCCGGTGCATCTGACCGGCAAGGAATATCAGATGCTGGAGCTTCTGTCGCTGCGCAAGGGCACGACACTGACCAAGGAAATGTTCCTCAACCATCTCTATGGCGGCATGGACGAACCCGAGCTCAAGATCATCGACGTGTTCATCTGCAAGCTGCGCAAGAAACTCGCCAACGCCACCGACGGTGCGAATTACATCGAGACCGTCTGGGGCCGTGGCTATGTGCTGCGCGATCCGGAACCTGGTAGCAGCCATGGCGACGAACAGATGGCGATCGGGGCCTGACGCCATCGGGCGAGATATTTGTACCCGGCGGTATCTGCGCCGCCGGTCCCGTAACCCGTCGAGACGTTTTCTCACCTCCGTGGATATCATACTGGACCTCCCCGCGCCCCTCTCCTAAATCAGAGAGAGGCATCTGCGGGGAGGTATTTTCATGGCTGACGATCTGGCACAGGAAAAATCTGTTGCGACAAAAGCCACCTCTGCGCTGAGCGTGGAGGAGGCGCGTGCGGAGCTTGCGCGGCTCGCGGATCTTTTGGCCGGGGCCAACACGGCCTATCACGCGGACGATGCGCCGGTGATGTCGGATGCCGATTACGATGCGCTCAAGCGCCGAAATGCCGAAATTGAAGCACGTTTTCCCGATCTGAAACGCGACGACAGCCCGACCGAGCAGGTCGGTGCGGCCCCGTCCGAGGGCTTTGGCAAGATCACCCATGCCGTGCGAATGATGTCGCTCGCGAATGCCTTTGACGACGAGGATGTGGCGGAATTCGACCGTTCCGTGCGCAAATATCTCGGCGCTCCGGGCGAGATCGCCTATACCGCCGAGCCGAAAATCGACGGGCTGTCGCTTTCTTTGCGCTACGAGCAGGGCAAACTCGTCTCGGCCGCCACCCGCGGCGATGGCGAGGTCGGTGAGAATGTCACCGCCAATGCCCGCACCATTGCCGACATTCCGCAGGAGCTGACCGGTGCGCCCGAGATTCTCGAAGTGCGTGGCGAGGTCTACATGTCGCATGCCGATTTCGAGGCGCTGAACGCTCGCCATGCCGAGCGCGGCGGCAAGACCTTCGCAAATCCGCGCAACGCTGCCGCCGGGTCCCTGCGCCAGCTCGATGCCGAGATCACCCGTGCGCGGCCTCTGAAATTCTTCGCCTATGCCTGGGGGGAACATTCCGAGCCGTTAGCCGATACTCAGATGGGCGCGATTCACCGCCTCACCGAACTGGGATTTCAGACCAACCCGTTGACCAAGCGCTTCACCGACATCTCAGAGTTGATCGCACATTATCATGAGATCGAGACGCAGCGCGCCACGCTCGGCTATGACATCGACGGGGTGGTCTACAAGGTCGACCGGCTCGACCTGCAACACCGTCTCGGGTTTCGCTCCACCACGCCGCGTTGGGCGATTGCGCATAAATTCCCGGCGGAACTCGCCTGGACCCGGTTGGAGGCCATCGACATTCAGGTCGGTCGCACCGGGGCGCTGTCTCCGGTGGCGCGTCTGACCCCGGTGACCGTCGGCGGTGTCGTCGTCTCGAATGCGACACTGCACAACGAGGATTACATCAAGGGTCTCGATAGCAAGGGCGAAGAAATTCGCGGCGGCAAGGACATTCGCGTCGGCGATTGGGTGCAGGTCTACCGCGCCGGTGACGTGATCCCCAAGGTCGCCGACGTCGATCTTGCCCGACGCAAGTCCGACGCGTTGCCATACGCTTTTCCGACAACCTGTCCCGAGTGTGGATCGGATGCGATCCGCGAAGAGGGCGACGCGGTGCGGCGCTGTACCGGCGGGTTGATCTGTCCCGCGCAAGCTGTTGAAAAGCTGAAACATCTCGTCTCGCGCGGTGCGTTCGACATCGAGGGTCTGGGCGCGAAACAGGTGGAGCAGTTCTATAAGGACGGTTGGGTGAAAGAACCCGCCGACATCTTTGAACTCAAAGCGAAATTCGGCCCCGGAAACCTGTTGCAACTGAAGAACCGAGAAGGTTGGGGCGAGAAATCCGCCCTCAACCTCTTCGACGCCATCGACACCCGCCGCGACATTCCGCTCGCCAGGCTGATCTTCGGCCTAGGCATCCGGCACGTTGGGGAAAGTTCTGCAAATCTGCTTGCAACCCATTATGGCACCTGGGAAAACTTCGAGAGTGCGATGAAAACCGCAACCGTGGGCACGGGGCCGGAATGGGACGATCTCCTGTCGATCGACGGTGTGGGCGAGGTCATGGCGACCTCGGTGATCACCACGTTCCATCAGGAGGCCGAACGTGCCTCCATCGACCGTCTGGTCGCGCATCTCCGGCCCATCGAGGCGGAAAAACCGCAAAATGACAGTCCGGTCAGTGGCAAGACCGTGGTCTTCACCGGAACGCTCGAAAAGATGACCCGGGCAGAGGCCAAGGCCCGCGCCGAGGCGCTTGGCGCGAAAGTCTCAGGCTCGGTCTCGGCAAAAACCGATTTGGTCGTGGCCGGTCCGGGGGCTGGCTCGAAAGAGAAAAAAGCCCGCGAATTGGGCATTGAACTGCTGGACGAAGACGGCTGGCTCGCTTTGATCGGGGACGCATGAATTCAGGTCGGCCAGATATCCTGTTTCCGCTGTTCGCGGGCCTCGAAACCCTCGCGGGTGTCGGACCTAAAACCGCGAAGCTCTTGCCCGCGCTCGGGATTGAGCGGCCTCGTGATTTGCTGTTCACCCTGCCGAATGCGGTGGTGGACCGGAGGCGGCGCGACAGTCTGCGCGAGGTCGCGCCGGGGGAGATTGCCACGGTCGAAGTCACCGTGCTGCGCCACCAGCCGCCGAGCCGCAAGGGGCTGCCGTACCGGGTGACCGTCGAGGACCGCGAACTGGCGTTTCAGGTGGTGTTCTTTCGCGGTGCGCCGAAATGGATCGAGGCGCAATTGCCGGTGGGCGAACGGCGGCTGATCTCCGGCAAGGTCGAGATGTATGACGGCCAGTTCCAGATGCCGCATCCCGATCACATCCTGTCGCCCGAGGAGGCGGGAGAATTGCCGGGGTTCGAACCGGTCTATCCGCTGACGGCGGGCGTGACGCAGAAAACCATGGCCAAAGCCAGTGCGGCGGCGCTTGAGCGGGTGCCGGAGTTGGCAGAATGGATCGACCCGGCGCTGAAGGCGCGCGAAGGTTGGCCGGATTTCGACGTGGCCCTGGATCAGGCGCACCGGCCCTTGTCTCAAAGCGAAGTGTCGCCCACGAGTGCAGCGCGGCAACGCTTGGCCTATGACGAATTGTTTGCCCATCAGGTGACGCTGGCTCTGGCCCGGGCGCAGGTGCGGCGCGGCAAGGGACGGGCGAATGAGGGCAATGGCGCGCTGCGGGGCAAGGTCCTGGCCGCGCTGCCGTATCGGCCGACCAGGGCGCAGGCCCGCGCGATGGAGGAGATCACCGCCGATATGGCGACGCCTTTGCGGATGAACCGGCTGTTGATGGGCGATGTCGGGTCGGGCAAGACGCTTGTGGCGCTGATGGCTCTGCTGGTCGCGGTCGAGGCAGGCGGGCAGGGTGTCATGATGGCTCCCACGGAAATCCTTGCGCGTCAGCACCTTGAAGGTTTGCGCCCGATGGCGGAGGCGGCAGGCGTGGTGCTGGAGCTTTTGACCGGGCGGGACAAGGGGCGCGCACGCGAGGACAAGCTCGCGGCTCTCAAACGTGGCGATATTCACATTCTGGTCGGCACCCATGCGGTGTTTCAGGAGGATGTGGCGTTTCACGATCTGCGGCTGTCGATCATCGACGAGCAGCACCGGTTCGGAGTGACGCAACGTCTGGCGCTGGCGCAAAAAGGCCAGGCTGTGGATGTGTTGGTGATGACCGCGACGCCGATCCCGCGTTCGCTCTCACTGGCGCAATATGGCGATATGGATGTTTCGGTGCTGGACGAAAAACCGCCCGGACGAACACCGGTCAAGACCGCGCTGAGTTCCATCGAACGGATGGACGAGGTGGTCGCGCATCTGAGAGGAGCGATTGCGCAGGGACGGCAGGCCTATTGGGTCTGCCCGCTGGTCGAGGAAAGCGAAGTGGTCGACATGATGGCCGCCGAAGAGCGGTTCAAGACGCTCCGCTCCGCTTTCGGGGAGGGTCAGGTCGGCTTGGTCCACGGTCAGATGGCCGCCGAGGATAAGGACCGGACCATGGCGGAGTTCGCCGCTGGACGGCTGTCGGTTCTGGTGGCGACGACGGTGATCGAGGTGGGGGTGAACGTGCCCAACGCGTCAATCATGGTCATTGAGCGCGCGGAAGCTTTCGGTCTGGCGCAGTTGCATCAGTTGCGTGGACGGGTCGGGCGGGGCGATGTCGCCTCGACCTGTCTTCTGATGTACAAACCTCCGCTGACCGAGACCGGGCGTCGGCGGCTGGAGATCCTGCGCGAGACGGAGGACGGGTTTCGGATTGCTGAGGAAGACCTTGCCATGCGGGGTGCGGGCGATGTTCTGGGCACGGCGCAATCCGGGCTGCCACGGTTTCGCGTGGCGGATCTGGAGCGGCAATCGGCGCTGATGGCGTTGGCGCAATCGGATGCACGCAAGCTTTTACATGACGATCCGAAGCTCCAGACTGAGCGCGGGGCGGCAGTACGTGTGCTTTTGTGGCTCATGGGGAAGGACGAAGAGATTCGTTTGATTTCAGTGGGTTAGTTGGAACTCGCATCGCGTAATTCCATTTTGTTCGCGAATGTTCTCAAAAAGTTCTTTACAGGCCTCGGGCGATATGAGAACAAATTGGCAACAAGTCATTAACCATGATGCCGAGGATGCCATGATCAACGACCTGAAATCCGTAGTCGCCCGTTCGCAAGCCACGCTGTTCGAAGATATGCTCGGAGCGGTTGCTTTGCTCGTCATCCTCATGGGAGGCTTGTCCCTGCCGGCTCTGCTCTGATCTCGCCTGATTGAGACACGATATTCCTATTCTGCCTGAGATCTGACCCCGACCCGCACTCCGGCTTTCTGCTGACATTCACCTGTTCCCGTCAGCGGTGGGCCTCATCCCACCGACCGCCGTGCGGAGCTCAGATCCGACTGCCGCCGCCTTCGCCCCGAAGTGCGGCGGTTTCTTTTGTTCAGAACGTGTAAGCAAGGCGCAGCCCGCCCCAATGCTGCCCATCCGCGAAGATCGGCGCGGAGACATCCTTCATCATGACGAATTTTCCGGCCCCCATGTCGCGGCGATAGACCTGCAACAGAAAGGGTTCGGTGTTACGCCCGGCCTTGAGCCCGACGCGGTCATCGAAGATGCGTCGGTTGCGGGCATTGGCAGCGTTCCAGGCCGTGTCCTTGCTCTGCGGCTGTGAGAATTTGCGGTTGTGCGTCGGCAGATAGCCGTTCGGGTCGATCGCCGCGCAGAACACGACCTTTGGGTCGATCGACAGCATGGCTTCCTGAATCTCAGGCAGAACCTCGTCGGTGAATTGAGTGAACCGCGCCATATGCTGCGCCGGGTTGGTGCCCGCAAGTGGCACATAGCTCCGGTCGAACAGATCGGCACGCGAAATTCGGCCGGAGGCGAGGGCGCCGGTGAACAGGGCGGAGATCTCTGCTGCGGCCTGCCGCGTCTTGTTGATGAAGAACAGATCCTCGCTCGCGCCACCGAGGGCCACGGCGGTCTGGAAGATGGTTTCCGAACTGTCGACCAGCTTTTCGACACGCGTGTTGGCGATATGGATACCCTCCGCCGTATCGCGCGCGATGGTGCCGATCGTGTCGAAGGCGGGTTGGAATTTCTCCACCGCGTATTGAACTTTCTCGGCCTCATCCGCCATGGTCCGGGTGGCGGAATGGGTTTGGCGCACCCCTTCGGCAATGCCGGTCAGCGCGTGGTCCGCTTCGGTCGCATTGGCGATGACATGGGAAGCGTCCGAAGACACGGTGCCGGCCTCGTCGCGCAGTTTCCCGACCCAGCTCGACAGGGTGGAGATATTCTCCTCGATCTCTCCCGCAGCGCGCGCGGTCTTCTGTGATAATTCGTTGATCGCCTCAGCCACGACGCCGAATCCGCGACCGCTGTCGCCAGCGCGCGCGGCTTCGATCTTGGCGTTGATGGCGAGGATGTTCACCTGACGGGCGATGTCGGCGATATGGGCATTGTTGGCCTCGACCGCCTCGAGCGATTTCGCAACCCGTTCCATGCGTTCGGCCAGTTCCTGTACCCATGCGGCGACGCTTTGCGATTTCTGCCCGCTCTCGCGCACGAAGGCCACCGAGCCCTCGACTTTCGCAAGCGTCTGATCGGTGATGCCGGTCACCGAAGTCAGAGCCTGACGCACGGTGCCATTGGCCGCCATCACCTCGGAGGCGGCGATCTGGGCCTCGCTCAACGTGCGGATCTGGTTTTGCGACTGACGGTCGACCGTATCGAGAAAGCCGGCGATATCGACCACTTCGAAACCGAGACGGCCCGCATAGTCGGCAAGTTTCGTCATGCGCTGATCTGCGGGTTGGGCCCCGTCAAACTCGGGATTGGGAATCATGAACACCTCCGGATTGCTCCGGATCATGCCCCAAGGGTCTTACGCTTCGGTTAAGCCCGTTCCAATTCGTCTCAGTCCGGGGTTTTCAGCCTGTCAAAACCGTGACAGGCGGCTGTGAGCGCCAAAAGAATGGAGGCGTGCCGATTTTTGAAATCGCGGGCGGGCAGGAGGGCCTCGAAGCCTTCGAACGGGGCGGAAGGCACGGGGCCATCCTGCTTGAGAAAGGCGGTCAACTCGTCGCGGGCGCGGATCAGCTCGGCTTCCGTGCGCCCGATGACATGACGCCCAAGTACGGAGGCCGCCGCCTGACCCAAGGCACAGGCCTTCACATCCTGCGCAAACCGGGTGACGCGCCCGTCTTCGACATCCATGTCCACGGTCACGGTCGAGCCGCAGAGCGGTGCGCGTTCCTTGATCGACACCATCGGCGCATTAAGCCGCCCCGTGAGCGGGATGTCGGCCGCCAGCGCCAGGAGCGTGCCGGAATAGAGCTGTGCAAGGTCAGTGGAGGAGGTCGCGGACATGGTTTGCCTTTCGGGATCGGGTCTCATAGATAGGGCAAATGCCCTCGTTTGGAAAGGACAGGCCCATGTGCAGTGCGACGTGCAGCGATGAGAGATTTGGCACATTCGATGCCGCTCAGTTGACATATGATGACAAGGGGCTGATCCCGGCCATTGCGCAGGACCATGCGACGGGCGAGGTGCTGATGATGGCCTGGATGAACGAGGCCTCGGTGCGCAAAACGCTGGAGACCGGCAAGGTGACCTATTGGTCGCGTTCGCGTCAGGCCTTCTGGGTCAAGGGCGAGACCTCCGGCCACCTGCAAACGCTGGTGGATTTCCGCTTCGACTGCGACATGGATTGCATCCTCGTTCTGGTCAATCAGGCGGGGGCTGCGTGCCACACCAATCGGCGCTCGTGTTTCTACCGTTCGGTGCAGGACGGCGAGGCCGTTGAGTTGATGAAACCGATGAGTTGAGTATTTTGCCAGCAAAGGAACCCCGTTCCGTTTCCTTTGCTGCCCCAAATACTCACAATCCGATCAAAGCTTTCACATCCTCAGGGGTGAGGCCCTCCTCGCGAAATTTCGAGATGGCTTTGGCGTCCGTGCGTTTGGCAAGCCGTTTGCCGTTCTCGTCACGGATCAGGCGGTGATGGTGGTAAGCAAGTTCCGGCAGATCCAGAAGTGCCTGCAACAGCCGGTGGATTTGCGTCGCCTCCATAAGATCGGCACCGCGCACGGCCTCGGTGATGCCCTGAGCCGCGTCGTCGATCACCACGGAAAGGTGATAGGCGGCGGTGCCAAGCTCCTTGCGGGCCAGAACGATGTCGCCGACACCCTGGATCAGGTGATCCGCATCGAGGCGATGCGTTCCGGTCTCGTAGGGGCCGGTTTCCTGCCATGAGAATCGGCTCACATCCCCCAGATATGCAAGGCTTTTTGCCATATCGAGTCGGATCGCGTCGCCGGTGCGGAATGATGCCATGGCGCGGCTGCGACAGGTGCCGGGGTAAATCACCCCATCGGGACCCATTGGGGCACCTTCCTGCGGGGCCGACAGCGCGTTCATCACATCGCGGCGGGTGCAGGAGCAGGGATAGATCAGGTCCAGTTCATCGAGCCTTTTCAGGGCACTTGCGTAAATGTCTTCGCGTGCCGTGATGTGCAGGACCGGCTCCGGCCAAGAGATCCCGAGCCATCTGAGATCGGCGTAGATCAGCGCCTCCCATTCCGGGCGGCAGCGGCTTGTGTCGCCATCCTCGATGCGCAGGAGAAAACGACCGTTTTGCTCCCGTGCGCGGGTGTAAGCGGTGAGCGCGGAAAAGGCGTGACCCAGATGCAGAGGCCCCGTGGGGCTAGGCGCAAACCGGGTCACGTAGGGCATTAGGATTGCTCCTCAAGCCATTGATTGAAATCTTCTTTGGCGCGATCTGTGTACCCTTTGTAGCGCTCCTTGCGGCCTTTGCGACCGCCACGCAGACCGTCCAGCGGCGGGAAAAGACCGAAGTTCACATTCATCGGCTGAAAGGTCTTGGCCTCCGCACCACCAGTGATGTGGTTGATCAGGGCGCCCATCGCCGTGGTAAAGGGCGGCGGCGGCAGGTTGCGGCCCAGTAGTTCGGCGGCGGCCATGCGACCGGCGAGCAAGCCCATGGCAGCGCTTTCGACATAGCCCTCAACGCCCGTCACCTGACCGGCAAAGCGAATGTTCGGCCGCGATTTCAACCGCATCTGATCGTCGAGAAGCGTCGGCGAATTGAGGAAGGTGTTGCGGTGAATGCCGCCGAGACGGGCAAAGCTTGCGTTCTCCAAACCGGGGATCATTTTGAACACCTCAGTCTGCGCGCTGTATTTCATTTTTGTCTGAAATCCGACGATGTTATAAAGCGTTCCTAACGCATTGTCGCGGCGCAATTGCACCACGGCATAGGCCTTGTCCTCGGGCTTATGGGCATTGGTCAGGCCGATGGGTTTCATCGGTCCGTGGCGCAGGGTTTCCCGCCCGCGTTCGGCCATGACCTCGATCGGCAGGCAACCGTCGAAATATTTCGCGGTTTCGCCCTCGTGGAACTCGGTCTTGTCCGCGGCCAGAAGCGCGTCGATGAAGGCCTCGTATTGATCCTTGGTCATCGGGCAGTTGAGATAGGCTTTCTGCTCTTCCTCGGTCTCGCCCTTGTCATAGCGGGACTGGAGCCAGGCGACATCCATATTCACGCTCTCGGCATAGACGATGGGGGCGATGGCATCGAAAAACGCCAGACGATCGGCGCCGGTCTCAGCCGCGATGGCTTCGCCAAGTGCCGGAGAGGTCAGCGGGCCGGTGGCGAAAATCCACATGCCCTCGGAGGGCAATTCGGTGATCTCGCCGTAGTCGACGGAGATGTTCGGATGGGCCTCAAGTGTGGCGGTGACGTGATCGGCGAAGGCCTCGCGATCCACGGCCAAAGCACCGCCTGCAGGCAGTTTGTGCTTGTCCGCCGTCGCCATGATCAAACCGTTGGCGGCGCGCATTTCCCAATGCAAAAGCCCCACGGCATTCTGTTCGTCATCGTCCGAGCGGAAGGAGTTGGAGCACACCATCTCGCCGAATTTGCCGCTTTGATGCGCAAAGGTTTCGACCTCGGGCCGCATTTCATGCAGCACGACTTTGATGCCGAGATTGGCGGCCTGCCATGCGGCCTCGGACCCGGCCATGCCGCCGCCGACGATGTGAAGTGTGTGTTCTGTCATGACGTCCTGCACCATTTTAGGATGGGGCTTAGTCGTGATGGCCCGGCATGGCAAGGCCGTGTCCTGCGATCAGCCGTGTGCGGGGGCGGTTTGAAGCGGAACTTCGCGATAATCCCGGTTGGTTTTGCCGCTGATCCGCGCGATACGCCGGTCGAAATTGCCCGTGGCGGGGGCCCAGGCCCCGTCCTCCAGCATGCCAGCTTGCGCTAGCTCATGGCCGAGTTGCGGGATGTCCAGCAGGCTGATGGATTTCGAACTGCGCACGGGGCCGTCGGCGATGTCCCATTCCCGGGTCACGGCATTCAGCACATGCGGGGTGATGTCGCAGAATGTCCTGAGTTGTGCCGCAATCATGTTCGCCGCCAACATGTCGGAGCGCCGGACGATCACCGCCGCATTCTGGGTCTTATGGCCGACGAAACCATAGAGATGCAGGGCCGATCCTTCGATGCTGACGATGTTCTTGGCCGCCTTGTAACGCGCGACCTGTGTGGCGATGTCGTGTTTTTCCGGAAAAAATTCTTCATAGCCCGCGTTGCGCAGGTTGTCGGACAGGGCGGTCTCACCGAGCGCCGCGCCCGCCCGCAGGGATAGGCCCTGTCGAGAAATGTAAAGGTTTTCCGGCCCCTCCGGCGCGACCTCCGGCAGAAAACTCCGATGGATGTAATCGCGAAATTCCGGCGCACCTTCGCCGAGTTCGTCCACCCCAAAGCCCTGGGTCGGGACGATCAGCTCGTCGACGATGAGCGGTTCGGAGACGATCCGGACCGGAACCGGCAGGTTCAGGGCGTCGAATATTGCGGTTTGAAAGGGTTGCAGGTCATGCGGGGTATTGGGGCGCCGCGACAGGAACAGGATCGAGTCCATATCCGTGTCCAGATGATCCAGAGCCCAGAGGCGAGAGAGGGTTTCGCAGAGGAAATGCCCGAAATGGTGGTTCATCTGACCGCCGTAGAGATGTCTGCCCTGAAGACGCTTGGCGGGTGTCTCCCGCAGATTTTTCGTGCCCAGAAGGTAGTCTGCGCCGCGCTTGATGTTGGCGGGTTGGCAAAACGCCCCGGTCTTGTCGAAGACACCGGCCATATGCCGAAAGGCCCCCTCGCGCAGGGGCGGGATGATCCGCGCATCCATCAGGCGTGTCTGGGTCACATTCAGCATTTGGTCATAGGCGCTCATCTGGGTCGTGTTCCTGGTTCCGGTTCGGCTCAGTTGTAGGCATTCCACATGAAAAGTCCCGCGAAATTCAATTGATCAGAGGCCAATTCGAGAAATTGCCGCCCCCATCGCGCCGGATGCTCCTAGGGCGGCGGACCTGTCTTTTCCTGCATGTGACGCATGCGCCGTGCCAGGCTGCCGGGAGCGGGTGCATGGCAGGAGAGCGGATGAAAATGCATCGGGTTGCGTGAGGTCAAGCGGACAAGCGTGTTCATTTTGCGTATATGTCGCTCTGTCTTACCTTATTATCATCTTATTTTTCCATTTCTGGCTTTTCGGTAAAGTGAATGAGGGGGCTGCCGTCCATGCTCATACGGCGGGTCCGGCGTTTGAGAACGGGCAGCACAGGCGGGCGCGCAGAAGAGGACAAGCGGAATGGATCGTTGGGATGACCTGAAATTTCTGTTGGCAATCGAACGGCATGGCACGATGGCTGCCGCCGCGCGGGCGCTTGGCACCAACCCGGCGACAGTGTCGCGCCGGATGGAGCGCATGGCCGACGAACTGGGCATGAATCCGGTGATCAAGACCCCCGCAGGCTGGGGCACGAATCCGGAGGTGCGCGGTCTCATCGAGGCTTCGGATCGGTTTCACGAGGAGATCGAGCGGGAAAAGAACCGCCTGCGCCTCAAGCACGGTTTGCAGAGCGCGGAAATCCGGGTGGCTTGTTCGCCGCTGATCTCGGGGCATATCCTGATCCCCGCACTGGCGGAATGCGCCCGTGAGATGGAGAACATCCAGCTCAGCTTTCACAATCGGGCGATGATCGAGACCCTGTCCGGCAATGATGTCATCATCTCCTCCCTGCGACCGCGCGCGGGGCGGCTGATCTCGCGCAAGATCGGGTCGATCAGGGTCCAGGTCTTTGCCCCGGAGCGCGATCCGGCGATCCGGGATTGGGGCGGGCTCGGGGTCGAGTTACGGGAGTTCGAGCCGATGGTCTGTGCGACGCAGTATTTCGGCCAGCCGCCGCGCATTCATGTGGATACGTTCGACCATCTGCAACTGGTGATGCGCGCAACCCGTCTGGCGGGGCTCCTTCCGGTGGCTTCCGGTCTGGAGATGGCGGATTTCGTGGCCGTGCCGGATACGGCGCAAAGCTGCGATCTCTACATGAGCTATCATGAAAGTCGGCGTGGGGACCCTGCGATCACCCAGGTGACCGGGTTCATTGCACAGAGCGTGGCAAATTCCAGCTTTACGCGACTGGGGGACGGGATCTCGGGCCGCGGATGAATGGGTCGCAATTGCAGCGCGAACACACGCATAGATTGTTGCAATTGCGCAATGTGCAAATCTGAACTGGCTGATCGGTGCTTTTTTGTGCGTTTATCTTGAAGAAGACAAGAGACGCACGAGGCCATTATGAACATGTTCTCCTCATTGACGGGGATCGCCTGTGACGGTGGACGTCTGGGGTTCCGGCTTTCCCTTGGCGTGGCACTTTTGCTGCACCCGGTGTCGGAGAGCTTGGGCTGGACGCAGGGCCTGCGCGCGCAGGCTGGTGGACTGGTGGGCGACGTCTCGGAAATGTCCTCGGTGTTTCTGCTGATGAGCGATATGCGCGACATGGTCGTCGGTGGCCTATTTTTCCTGATCGCGATCTGGCTGGCCTTCGGCATCCGCACCCGGGTCATGGCGGCACTGGCGGCGGCTTTGGTCCTGGCGTTTCACTTTGCGGTGGCGCATGAGCCGCTGCGCCCGGATCATACCGCCCGTTTGACGCTGTTCACGGTTGCGATGGCCGTGCCGCTGATCCTCTGGGGTGGCGGTCGGTTTTCGCTCTGGCGCGGAGGCTGGCGCAACCTGCTCTGACCTGCGCGCCAATCTGGTGTCCCGGCAGCGACCTGCGGAGGGAAGGTGCGTGTACCTTCCGTTTTGTTTTGCCAAGAGTGGGAGCAAACAAAAAGGCCCGCCCCGAGGGGCGGACCTTTGTATCTCTTTGCAGATGTCTGGATCAGAAGCCCAGAACCAGACCCGGGCCGTAAACCGGCTCGTAGATGTCGAAGCCTTCGGCGCTCAGAACCGGGCTGCGTGCTTTGTCGAACAGGTCGCTCACGCGGTCGGTGACACGGGCGCGATCGCCCCCCATTTCGAAGGACAGTTTCAGCGAGAACAGGTCCACATCGCCCATGTCGCCGTAGGTGGTGTCATACCCGGCTTCGACCGTCACGCGATCATTGACGGCATAGGTGCCAGCGATGCCATAGAAGCCGCTGTCAAACAGGTCGTCGTTGCCGGTCAACACATTGGCTTTCACACCGAAATTGCCGAACTGATAGGTGCCGGCAAAGCTGGAGTATCCGGTGTCGATCCCGTCTTCGGTGAAGGTGGTCGCGACGGTCAGGCCGAACACATCCGCGTCGTAATCGTAGCCCAGCGAGTAGAGGCTGTAATCACCGTCGAGAGAGACATAGGAGCCGAACACGGTGGACGCGCCGAAACCATAGTAACCGTTCAGGTTGTAGGTTTCGAAGTCTTCATCGTCGATGGTGGTGTATTCGAGCGCCACGCCAAAGGTGTTGCCGATGTAATCGACGCCGAGGCCATAGGCGTAATCGGTGTCGCCCGTGTCGAAATCGAAAGCGGTGAGTTTCACATAGCCGGTGAAACCGGGGGTGATTTCATAGCCCAGGGTGCCGTTCAGCGTGTAGAGGTTATCGCCATCGTAGTCGATGGCTTTGGCTGTCGCGGTGAAGGCGAATTTGTTGACCATATAGTCGATGTCGCCTTGCAGACGGGTCACGTCGGCATCGTCGGCATTGTAATAGGAAAGCTCGGCGGCACCATAGGTGACCTCACCGGCTTGCGCGGCGCCGGTCAGCGCAACAGTGGCACCAGCGATTGCGATCAGGGAAGTTTTCATCATAACGGTGGTCCTCATGTACGGGTTAACGCATTACCGCACAGAATAGGCCAAGTGACCTTCGGGCGGGAGGGGGTGCGATGAAGATTTCTGCCTTGTGACATTTTGGTAATATGCACGAAAATGTGACAATTCCCGATGTTTTGTTCAATTTTCAACCTTTGCACCGGGGATGTCGCTATTCCGCATCGAAAAAAGGCCCGCCCCGAGGGGCGGACCTTCCGTGTTGCGCAGGCGGTGCCTGATTGTGCCGTCGCGCTTAGTAATCGAAGGCCAGAACGGATTTCAGAGAGTTGGTCAGACGATCCGCAGTGGTTTCATACGAGGTCGGTTTGTCGCCGAAGTCCATGGAGACGCCGATGGAGAACCCATCGAGATTGCCGTCCATGTCTTCCACGTCGGCATAGGTGTAGTCGGCGAAGAACTTGTAGGTGTCGTTAAGCGTGTAAGCCGCACCGACACGGACGAGGTTCGCGTCGTAATCTTCCAGCGAGCCATAGGTGTAGGCACCGTAGGCAGACCATTCGCTGGTGAAATCATAGCTGCCGCCGATGGTCAGAAGCGAAATGTCCAGACCGTCGATATTGGCGGAAATGCCGTTCAGATTGACATCCCAGACGCCAGCGTCATAGCTGCCGGAAAGGATGTAGACCGGGTCGACATAGTCTTCGACGTCGCCGTCAACGGCGTGCACCGAGAGAGAGACTTCGGCGGCGTCGGAGAAGGCGTAGCCAGCGTGCAGCCCCCAGAGGCCATCGAGGTAGCCGTCGGTGTCTTCGCTGAGTTTCGCGTAGCTGATGCGGCCGAAATAGGTGCCGTTGTCATAGGCGACACCGAGTTCGTCGATGCCGACATCGAAACCTTCGAAAAACACGCCTGCGCTGATGTCGCTGGAGGACACGTCAACGCGGAAGCCGTTGCCGAAGGAGGCGCCCGCACCCAGGGTCAGGATGTCAGCGTGCGCGTCGTAGGAAGAGCCTTCCGGGCTCAGCGTCGCCTGGACGCCATCAATCCAGAAGTCGAAGGTGCCGACAGCGATGCCGATGTCGCCTGCGAACAGGCTCAGGTCGGCGTCGTAGCCGTCAACGGAGTAGGTGCCGAGATTGGCCAGCAGGCCGCCATAGGTGATTTCCTGGGCCGAAGCGGCCGTGGATGCCACACAGACCAATGCGGTCGTGATCATAAGGTTTTTCATAATTTGCCCCTCTTCATCGTCGGGAAGACGATTTTGTCAGCAGTGTGAACACTAGGATGAAGACGGTCCCGAAGCTGTCCGGAACGTCATATCATGAGATACGGATGCATTTTAGGAGTCTGGCCCGGGGAGTGCGATGCGAATGCGGATTTCAGGGGCTGAGAGCGCAAAGAAAAGACATGTTGTCATCTTTGCGCAACGGTTTTTTCAAACCCGACACGTCAGGCTGGCGAAGTTTTGCAGAGCCGGTTTCAGGGTCGTCCAATTTGCGCACCATAAGGTACGGTTTCTCTTACCTCTGGGTGTTTTGGGTGAGTCGGCTGGTGCGGCGACGCGCTTCCGAAAATCGGATAATTCCATAAATCATTTTAATTCAGTTATTTACGTTGCATCACCTGTTGTCTCCTGCCGCATGGCATGCAAGGCCCCCTCAGGGCTGTTCGGAGGGCGACCAGCATGCCGACCGTTAGCGCTCGCGCGTGCGGTGTCGCAAGCGCAGGCCTCGACGCGAGGGGCGAGGCGTCAAACATACCGCCATCCCGACCCTGCATCAGGATATATCGAAGGGCTTTGATGCGCCAATCGGATGGCAAAACGTCAAAATAGCAAACAAAAATGCAATAACGCTTTTGTACTGTGGTGTCGTGGCCGTCAGAAGCGCCATGGCGGAGTGGCCCATGAAAAAAGACCCGCGTCGCAGACACGGGTCTTTTGGCTTGTTTCGGAGGGGCGCCGCGTCAGCTTTCCGCGCTGTCGTCCTCATCCTCGCTTTCCGCGATCCAGGCGACGGAGACGACTTCCTCGCCCTTGCCGGTGTCGAACACCTTGACGCCACCGGCGCCGCGCGAGCGGAAGGAGATGCCGTTGACCGGGCAGCGGATCGACTGGCCTTTCGACGTGGCGAGCATGATCTGGTCCTCAAGCCCGACCGGGAAGGAGGCCAGAAGCGCGCCGGTTTTCCCCGAGAGCTTGAAGGCGCCCACACCCTGACCGCCACGGCCACGCACCGGGTAATCGTGCGAGGATGTCAGCTTGCCGAGGCCCGCTTTGGTGATCGTCACCAAAAGCTCTTCGGCAGCCTGCATTTCCTCGAAACGCTCCTGCGTGATCGCGCCTTCGACGGCCTCTTCCTCGTCATCGCCCGCGTCGGTCTCATCGGCCCCTGCCATCTGGCGACGCATTTTGAGATAGGCGGCGCGCTCGGACGGATCGGCCTCGAAATGGCGGATCACCGACATGGACACGACCTCGTCGCCCTCGTTGACAAGCCGGATGCCGCGCACACCGGTCGAACTGCGCGAGTTGAACACCCGCACATCTGTCACCGGGAAACGGATCGCGCGACCGCCGGAGGTGACCAGCATCACATCGTCGTTCTCATCGCAGATCCGGGCGTTGATCAGGCGGGTGCCTTCGTCTTCGCCTTCGAATTTCATCGCGATCTTGCCGTTCGATTTCACATTGGTGAAATCCGACAGCCGGTTGCGGCGCACCGAGCCTTTCGAGGTGGCGAAGACGATCTGGAGATCGTCCCAGTCCTTCTCGTCGCGGTCGATCGGCAGGATGGCGGCAATCGAGACACCCTGCGGGATCGGCAGGATTTGCAACAGCGGCTTGCCCTTGGCGGTCCGGCCCCCTTGCGGCAGACGCCATGTCTTCATCTTATAGGCCATGCCATCGTCGGTGAAGACCAGAAGCTGGGTGTGGGTGTTCGCGACAAACAGAGTCGTGATCACGTCCTCATCCTTGGTCGCCATGCCCGACAAGCCCTTGCCACCGCGTTTCTGCGCGCGGTAATCGGCCAGAGGCGTGCGTTTCGCCCAACCGGAGGCGGTCACGGTCACCACCATGTCCTCTTTCTCGATCAGATCCTCGTCGTCCATGTCGCCGGACCAGTCGGCAATCTCGGTGCGGCGCGGCACGGCGAACAGTTCTTTGACCTCAATGAGTTCGTTGGAGATGATCTCCATGATCCGCTCGCGCGAGGCGAGGATGGCGAGGTAGTCTTTGATCTTGGCGGCCAGTTCGACCAGCTCGTCGGTGACTTCTTTTACACCGATCTGGGTGAGGCGTTGCAGGCGCAGGTCGAGAATGGCGCGGGCCTGAACCTCGGAGAGGTTATAGGTGCCGTCGTCGTTCATCTTGTGCAGCGGATCGTCGATCAGGCGGATGTAATCGGCGATCTCATGCGCGGGCCAGCGCCGGGTCATGAGTTTTTCGCGCGCCTCGGCCGCATCGGCAGAGGCACGGATGGTCGCGACCACCTCGTCGACATTGGACACAGCCACCGCGAGACCACAGAGAATATGGGCCCGATCGCGGGCCTTGCGCAGCTCAAACGCCGTCCGGCGCGCCACGACTTCCTCGCGGAAGGTGATGAAATGCTCAAGGAAGGCGCGCAGCGTCAATTGTTCGGGCCGCCCGCCGTTCAGAGCCAGCATATTGCAGCCGAAAGACGTCTGCATCGGGGTGAAACGGAAAAGCTGGTTCAGCACCACCTCGGCGGTTGCATCGCGTTTCAGCTCGACCACCACGCGCACGCCGTTGCGGTCGGATTCATCCTGCACATGGGCGATGCCTTCGATCCGCTTGTCGCGCACGCATTCGGCGATCTTCTCGATCATCGAGGCTTTGTTCACCTGATAGGGGATTTCGTCGACGACGATGGCGTAGCGGTCCTTGCGGATTTCCTCGACGCGGGTCTTGGACCGGATCACTACGGAGCCGCGGCCTTCGAGATAGGCTTTGCGTGCGCCGGAACGACCGAGGATCATGCCCCCCGTCGGGAAGTCCGGGGCAGGGACGATCTCCATCAGCCGCTCGGAAGAGACGTCGGGGTTCTCGATCAGCGCGAGCGTCGCGTCGATCACTTCGCCCAGGTTGTGCGGCGGGATGTTCGTCGCCATACCGACCGCGATCCCGCCCGCGCCGTTCACCAACATGTTCGGGAAGCGCGCCGGGAGTACGGTGGGCTCCTTGTCCTTGCCGTCATAGTTCAGTTCGAAATCGACCGTGTCCTTGTCGATGTCGGCCAGAAGATAGGCGGCGGGCTTGTCCATCCGCACTTCGGTATAGCGCATGGCCGCAGCCTGATCGCCATCCATGGAGCCGAAGTTGCCCTGACCGTCGAGCAGCGGCAGCGACATGGAGAAATCCTGCGCCATCCGTACGAGGGCGTCATAGATCGCCGAGTCGCCGTGCGGGTGGTATTTGCCCATGGTGTCGCCGACGGCACGCGCCGATTTGCGGTAGGGTTTGTCATGGGTATTGCCCGCTTCGTTCATCGCGAAGAGGATGCGCCGGTGCACCGGTTTGAGCCCGTCGCGCAGATCGGGGATCGCGCGGGACACGATGACGCTCATCGCGTAATCGAGATAGGAGGTTTTCATCTCCTGGGTGATGGAGACCTTCGGACCTTCCCAGGCCATCGGTTCACGACGGTTTTCTTCGCCGTTTTCGGGCGTGTTTTCAGGGGTTTCGGGTGTATCGCTCACGTTGTCCGCCTGTCTTTTTGCGTTGCGGGATCCGGTCCCGTATCTCGTTGTGGGACACTCTACCCTATACCGGATATGGGGTGCAATGGCGGATGCGCCGAACCGGCGGCGGATCGGTGGCAGCCAGCACGCGCGAGTGACAACATACTGTTTTTACGATGTTTTCATTGACAGTTAATCATTTTCCGGCAGGATTTTTTCAGGGAGGCCCAAACCAAGGCCGAAACGGCCAGACCAACAGGAGAAATGCACATGCCGCAGACGCAGGCGCGCGAGATGAGCGACACGGAAATGATGCTGTCGGGCTACGGGCTGACGCTGGCGGAGTTCACCTACCGGATGCCGGACTACCGAAGCGTGCTGAACACGTTCTCATGGCAGCTCTTCGATCTCGCTCCGGATTACCCGAAGCTGTTCAAATTCATCGAATTCTGGCAGTCGAATATCGAAGGCCCGTTGCACCATGTGCGCTTTACCCACCGCAAGCTGATCGCGCCGGGCGAATGGCGCAATTGTGTTGGTGAGTTCCGGGTGCATTAAGGGGGGGCGGTTCAGAATCGCTTCAAAAGCCGTTTGAGCGGCGTTGTCGCATCGCCAGTTTGCGCGGCTTTGGACACTTCGTGAAACCGCGCCTTCAGAGCCTCGGCGCGGGCATCCGCCAGAGCGCCGCCGACCCGCTTGCGCCCGCGGCGGGCGGTGGGGAAGGGAATGACCTTTTTCTGCGGTTGCATTTTGCTCATGAGGCAAAGATGGGGTGTTTTGCGCCCGATCTCAAGAGCTGTTTTTTCGGTTTATCGGGCTTTCCGCCAGGCGGTGAACCAGAGTGCCGCGAAGATAAGCGAGAACAGAAAGTTCCAGCCCGCCATGGTGATGCCAAGCCCCCAGGTGTCCCAGACGATCTCGTCGCAGAGCACCAGTTTCGCCGCGCCCGCCGTGGGCAGCAAATCCATGCCCGACAGGCCCGAAAGCGCGTCTGAGGCGCCGGTGCAGGAGGTCGGACCCGGCCACCATTTCTGCTCCACACCGGCATGGTAGAGGCCAAGACCGGCGGAAACGAGCATGGTCAGTCCGCCCAGGAACGTCAGCAGGCGGGATTTCGTCATCACAAAGAGCACGCCAATCGCGATGGCAATGGCATGCGGCCAGCGCTGCCAGAGGCACATTTCGCAGGGCGCATAGCCCAGCGACTGGAACACGAAGGCGCCACAAAGGATGGCGAGCGATCCCATGGTGGCGGCCAGTGCCGGTTGTTGCGGGGCGAAGGGAGAGGCGGGCTTGGTCATAGATATTTCACGGCATAGAAGCCGCCCAGAAACAGCAGGATGAGGAGCGTGAAGACGAGGCCGAGGCGGCGCTCGATGAAGTCGCGGATCGGATCGCCGAATTTCCATAGAAGTGCCGCCACGACGAAAAAGCGGATGGCCCGGGCGGTGATCGAGGACACAATGAACACCGGCAGGGACAGATGCGTCACCCCCGACAAGATGGTGATCACCTTGTAGGGGAAGGGGGTGACGCCGGCGATCAACACGGCCCATGCGCCATAGTCGTTATATTTGGCGGCGAAATCGTCGAAATAGGCGTCCTTGCCATAGAATTCGAGCACCGGCTTGCCCACGGTCTCGAACGCGCCAAAGCCGATCCAATAGCCCAGCATGCCGCCCAGAACGGAGGCCACCGTGGCGATGCCCGCGATCTTGAAGGCCTCGCGCGGACGGGCGACAATCAGCGGGATCATCAGGATGTCCGGCGGGATCGGGAAAACCGAGCTTTCGATGAAGGCAACGAGCGCCAGCGCCCAGAGGGCATGCGGGCTTTCCGCCAGGGACATGGTCCAGTTGTAAAGCCGTCTGATCATCTGCCGTCCCGTCGCTTTTGCCCCTATAGGCCCCATTCATGGCGCAGCGTCAAGCGTGAGGGCTTGTTCCCCGCCGGGCTGACAGTATTGTGAGCGGCAGGTGATGCGTTCGAAAGGGTGAGCGATGAAGTGGCAGGGACGGCGCGGCTCGCGCAACATCGAGGATCGGCGGCGCATGAGTTCCGGCAAGGCTGTGGGCGGGGTCGGCGGGCTCGGTCTTCTGGCGATCATCGCGATCGGTTATTTCCTTGGCATCGACGTCACGCCGCTTCTGGAGGGAACCCAGAGCATTTCGACAGGCCAGAATGTCGAGATCACCGCCGCCGACGAACGCGCGGCGCAGTTCGTGTCCGTGACGCTTGCCGACACCGAGGAGATTTGGACCGAGGTCTTTGCCGAGCAACTGGGCGGCGAATATATCCCGCCGATCCTCGTGTTGTACAAAGGCGTGACGCAAAGCCCCTGTGGCTCCGCCTCCGGTGCGACCGGGCCGTTCTATTGTCCGACCGATCAGAAGGTCTATCTCGACACCGATTTCTTCACCACGATGCAGCGGCAACTGGGGGCGGGCGGCGACTTTGCCCAGGCCTATGTGGTTGCGCATGAGGTCGCGCATCATGTGCAGAACGAGCTGGGCATCCTCGGGCAGGCCAATGCCTATCGCGCCAAGGCCTCGGAGACGGAAAGCAATGCGGTCTCGGTCATGATCGAGCTTCAGGCCGATTGTTTCTCCGGCATCTGGGCGAAGATGGCGGATGAGAAATTCGGGTCCATCGAACATGGCGACATCCGCGAGGCGCTCAACGCCGCAAAACAGATCGGCGACGACACGCTGCAAAAGAACGCGGGGCGCATCCCGCAGCCGCATACCTTCACCCATGGCACATCCGAGCAGCGACAGCACTGGTTCGCCACCGGCTACAAGACAGGCGATCTGAACGCCTGCGACACGTTCTCGGCCGATCGGCTCTGAGGGGGCAGGACGGCGTTCCGGCGTCGGCTGTCGTGTTGCGGGGAGGATTTTTCGCATTCGCGCGCTGATCCCTCTGGACCTCTCCTCAAGCCTCGGCTAAACGCCTTTTACTGCGCCTTCATAGCGCTCTGCCCGTGTGGTGGAATTGGTAGACACAGGGGATTCAAAATCCCCCGGCTTTGCGGCCTTGCCGGTTCGAGTCCGGCCACGGGTACCAGTTCGTTCAAGAGGTTCTCCACCAGGCCTCTGACATGACCGAGGTGTGAGTGAAGATTGCTCACACAGGCGACTCCCACTTTCCTGTTTTGTTTATTTTGGTTCGCATAATGGCTTGGGTTGTGTGCGGAGTCGAAAGTGTGAAAACGCTCATTCTCTGCAGGCGGGAAGCCTTCGTCCGCGCATCCTGGGGCCCTGGGAGAGAGGGCGGGTCACTGTGATCCGATTCGTGGCTCAGTCGGGGATTGTTCCCGGTTTTGCTCGAATTCGGTTTTTTGCACGATATTGGTTCTCACCACTCGTGTGTGCCATGTTTTTGACACATTTTGACCTCCACCCGTTCCCGGATATGGCCGGAAAACTTTCCGTAAGGTAAATGGGGGTAAAAACCTGCATCACATCCTGATGGATATCCCGTAAATACTTAATATCAAATGATAATTATTTTCCTTTTAGGGCAGGACTCATGGTCGTGACAATGCCTGAATTTTGGTCATTTGTGGGCAGGGCTGCCACGCGAGCGCCATATTTGAGCACATTCCCGCCATTTTCCCTGTTCCTTGACCACGGTTTTGACATATCCAGAAAGGGCCCAACTGGGGGGCACCAAAGGCCACGGGGGCGGCCACGCAAAAGATATCCGTATTGCAGGATGTCGACCGGCGTGACCGATGTGGAAAAAGGTCGGGGTTCCGATCTGCTGCTGCTTGAGGTGACGAAACGCCGACGCTCATGGTTCTGCGCCATGGTGTCGGGGATTTCTGGTCGTGTCTTTCCCATTACGGATGGTCCTTCGGGGCCGGAGTGCCTGTACGGGCCCAGACTGCGAATGGTCTCGGAGCACCCGGACCTTGAGCGCGTGTTTTAAAGAGGATGCCCGCGGTGAGCGGTTGCAAGGAGAGAGACGATGACGACGAATTATGATGATCGCTGCGACCCGACCGATCCGAATCCTGCGACTCCCACGACCGACGGGATTGTCGAGGGCACGTCGGGGGACGATTATATCGACATCGCCTATACTGGCGACCCGGAAGGCGACATGATCGACAGCGCCGACGGGCTCAATGACATCGTTTATGCGGGCGATGGCGACGATACGGTGCTCGGCGGCGAGGGCGACGATACGATCTACGGCGACACCGGCGAGGTCTCGTCGAGCAGCTCCGAGACCTTCATCTGGGCTAGGCTTGCAGATACCGATGGCGGCTATGGCACGGTCGACAATGGCGAAGACCTGGATGGCAAGATCCTGATCCAGGACACCGGCGATGTGACCGTCTCGATCACCACGCCAGTCGAGAGTGGCGGGTGTCACACCTCCTACAACTCGGTCGATTCCGATTTTTCCACCACGACGATCAACACCGACGGTGTCGATGGCGCCTCCGCTTTCTCGTCGCTGAAATCCACGGCGGATGCGGGCGAAAGCGGCACCTACGAGATCGCCTTCTCCGAGGAAGTGGAGAATGTGACCTTCAACATCGCGGATATCGACGCCAATTACGGCACGGTGACCGTTCGGGCCTATGACGCCGATGGCAATGCGGTCGAAGTAACCTACGACCTCGGTTCCGATCTGACCGAGAACGGTGGCACCGTGTCCGGCACCGGCACGGATATGGTTGCGCCGACTGCCGACAGCAACACCGTGACGGTGAGCATCGAAGGCCCGGTGTCCTCGATCGAGATCATTCACGCCAACACCGGCACCGGCACCTCGGTCGTCTATATTTCGGACGTGACCTATGATGTGGACAGCGCCGTGATCGGCGAAGGCGAAGGCGACGACACGCTGATCGGCGGCGCGGGCGACGACACGATCTTTGGCCAGGCCGGCAATGACACATTGCAGGGCGACGAGGGCACCAACTACCTCTCCGGGGGCACGGGCGACGACACGTTCATCGGCGGCGCGGGCGCGGACACGTTCAGCGGCGGTGCGGGTCAGGACAACATTGATTATTCCGGCTCGGACGAGGCGGTGAATGTCAATCTGACCACGAACGATCTGTCGGGCGGCGATGCCGACAACGACACGATCGCAGGGGGTATCGACGGGGTGATCGGCTCCGAATATGACGACACGCTGATCGGCTTCGACAGTCAGGGTACGGATCCGTCGGACACCTATACCAATGAATTCTGGGGCATGGGTGGCGACGACACCATCTCCGGCGCGGGCGGTGACGACTATCTCGACGGTGGCGACGGCAATGACGTGATCGAAGGCGGTGACGGCGACGATATCATCATCGGCGGCCCGGACGGCAGCCCGGATCGCGGCTACGGCCCCTATGTGCCGGACGATGCCGATCCGGACAACGACAAGGATACGCTCTACGGTGGCGCCGGCAACGACACCATCTATGGCGGTGACGATGCCGACTATATCGACGGCGGTGCGGATGACGATTACATCGACGGCGGTTTCGACGACGACACCATTCTGGGTGGCACCGGCAATGACACGATCATCGGTGGCGAAGGCTCCGACACGATCGACGGCGGCGACGGCGACGACACCATCTACGGTGGCCTCGACCCGGCCTATCCGGACAGCCTGAACGTCCCGGACGATGCGGGCGATCTCGAAGTCGAGAACGGCAAGGACATCATCGACGGCGGCGCCGGCAACGACACGATCTATGGTCAGGATGATGACGACCTGATCTATGGCGGCTCTGGCGACGATTACATCGACGGCGGCATCGACGACGACACGATCTACGCGGGTGCAGGCCACGACACCGTGTTCGGCGGCGAAGACAATGACACGATCTATGGCGGTGGCGACAACGACGTTCTCGACGGTGGCGACGACGAGGACACGATCTACGTGACCTTCACCGACGTGACCTCCGGCGTCTACAACACCACCGTGCATGGTGGCGACGGCGGTGTCGACTGGGATACGCTCAATCTGACCGAGCTTCTGGCCGATGGCTGGGTGATCACTCACCATGTGCAGAACCCGGACAGCGACGGCAATGGCTATGACGGTCAGATCCAGCTCTACAAGGCGGATACCAACGAATACGCCAACATCAACTACACCAACATCGAGGAAATCATCCCCTGCTTCACCCCCGGCACGCTGATCGCGACACCGAAGGGCGAGATGAAGGTGGAAGAGCTGAAAGTTGGCGACAGAGTGATCACCCGCGACAACGGCATTCAGCAAATCCGCTGGATCGGGCAAAAGACCCTGTCCGGGGCCGATCTCGCGGCGCGCTCCGAGTTGAACCCGGTACTGATCCGCAAGGGCGCGCTCGGGGCCGGTCTGCCGGAACGAGACATGATGGTGTCGCCGAACCACCGCATGCTGGTCTCGAACGAGAAAGCCGCGCTGCTCTTTGACGAGCACGAGGTTCTGGTTGCGGCGAAACACCTGACCCGGATGGACGGGGTGGATGTGGTGGAGGCCTCCGGCCTGACCTATATCCATGTGATGTTCGACCGCCACGAGGTGGTTCTGTCGGATGGCACCTGGTCCGAAAGCTTCCAGCCCGGCGATTACACGCTCTCCGGCATCGGCGAAGAGGCCCGCGAGGAGCTTTTCACGCTCTTCCCGGAACTGGCCGAAGTGTCGACCCGTGGTGGGTTCACCGCCGCGCGCCGCATCCTGCGCAAACATGAGGCGGAGCTTCTGGTCTCCTGAGCCTGGTTTTTTGCTCAGGCCTATGCCGTCGGGGGCGCCGGCATTTGCCGCCGTCCCCCTCGGGTGTGATCCCGGGGGAGGCGGTTCCTGCCTGCCAAGAGACGCGTGACGTTTCGGAGACGACTGTTTCCCATATGTGTCCAATGGGGACAAATATGGGCGCTTGTCGCGGAATAATGCGCTGAAATTTGGATTAGCCTGATTCAGGCACCATATTTCGCGGCCTATGGGCGGCAGAGCTGCGAATTTCCAGAAGTTGACCGTCGCGTTTCCCGGGCGCGTGAAGCGCTCACGGCGAGCGAAGTCTCTCGTCAGTCTGACCGGGCTCCTTTGCGACCCCTGTCACATCTGCCGCCAGTCCTCCGGCGTGTTCACATGCAGGCAGGGGGATTCAGAGGGCATTTCCATCCGCTTCACCCCATGGCGTTCCAGCAGAACCTGTACGCCGTCGTCCCCGGAGAGGGTTTCGAATTCCGGCAAGAGAGCGGCGGGGAAAATCACCGGATAGCCCTCGCGCCCGCTCTGGCATTGCGCCCGCACGATGCGCGTGGTGCCGAAGGTTTCGAACAGGGTGGCCAATGTTTCGAGATGGCTCGCGGTGATGAAGGGCATGTCGGCCATCAGGATCGCAAGACCGTCGACCTCGCGGTCGATGGCGTAACGGGCCAGCGCCTTGAGCGTGGCGGACAGGCCAGTCTCGGCATCCCCGACCACGAGACAGGGATCATGAGGCCGCAAGAGATCGCGCCGGGCGCGGTGATAGGGATGGGTTTCCGGGGGCAGGGCGACGACGAAGGGCTGGCCATGGGCGGCGGACACCGCGCGGCGCAACAGCGTATCGGGAGAATGCAGCGAGGGCGGGGTCGAGAGCTTGTCGAAGCCCATACGGCGCGATTGCCCTGCGGCACAGATGCCTGCGAGAAGTTTCACCTGTCGATCCTCACTGCTATGGGCAACGCGCCCGGGAATACCGTCACAGGATAGTTGCGCATCGGGGCATGGCGAGCGGCTTTTTCGGCAAAGCCCCGATGCAGATTTTCGATCTTAGGGCGGAAGCCCTCGGGTTCACTTTTCGGGCAGAAGCCCACATGATTATTTTTCGGGCAAAAGCCCTCGGGGCGAAAAGCGCAGCACGACCAATAGGATAATCCCCATCGTCAGGTAACGCATGTAGGCGACCCGCTCGATCAGCCCGGATTTCAGCGCGCCGTCTTCCATGCCGGAGGTCAGAAGCCCGACGATCCAGGCGCCGATCGGTTCGACCTCGACCCACAGGAACCAGATCAGCATACCGCCCAGAACCGCGCCCCAGTTATTGCCCGATCCCCCGACGATCACCATCACCCAGACGAGGAAGGTGTAGCGCAGCGGCTGGTAGGTCGTCGGCGTCAATTGGCCGTCCAGCGTGGTCATCATCGCACCGGCAAAGCCGATGATTGCCGCGCCCAGCACGAAGATCTGGAGGTGGCGTCCGGTGACATCCTTGCCCATGGCTTCGGCGGCCACCTCGTTGTCGCGGATCGCGCGCATCATCCGGCCCCAAGGCGACTTGAGGGCCAGTTCCATAGCGGTGACGATGATCACGATGACGGCGAGGAAGAAACCGGCATAGAGCAGCTTGACGAAGATCGAGGAACCGGTGACCGGGTCCATGCCGATCTTGTGCATGAGGGTCAGGAACCAGTCTGCCTGTTGCAGGTCGATCTCATAGGGCACCGGGCGCGGCAAGCCGTTGACGTTCTTGACGCCGCGGGACAGCCAGTCCTCGTTCTTCATCATGGCGACGATGATCTCGGCAATTCCGAGGGTCGCGATGGCAAGATAATCGGAGCGCAGCCCGAGCGCCGTTTTCGCCACGAGCCAGGCAGCACCGGCGGCCAGCAGGGCTCCTACAGGCCAAGCCAGAAGGACCGGAAGGCCGAGCCCGCCGAGATAGCCGGTGACCGCCGGGTTCACGGCTTCGATGGCGGCGACGGCCGGGTCGAACAAGGTGCGGTAGGCCCAGAGACCGACGATCAGGATGGCGGCGATCACCGCCCCCCGTATACGCCCTTTCGGCAGGCGTTTGAAGGTCAGAGCGGCAGCCACAATGGCGATCACGCCAACGACCAGCGCGAGAAGGACACGGCCCCCACCGGCGGCCCAGGCGGCGGGCACGGGAGCCATGGAGGTCAACACCACGGCGAGGCCGCCAAGCGCGACGAAGCCCATGACGCCGACATTGAACAACCCGGCATAGCCCCATTGCAGGTTCACGCCCAAGGCCATGATGGCGGAGATCAGCCCCATGTTGAGAATGGAGAGCGCCGAGTTCCACGACTGAAGGAAGCCGACGGCCAGAATGAGCGCGGCCATGGCGGCGAAATACAGTGGTGCACGGGTCCGGGTCATATGTTTTGCCCCTTGAACAGGCCGGTCGGCTTGAAGATCAGCACGATGATCAGGATCGAGAAGGACACGGCGTATTTGTAATCGGTCGAGAGAAGCTGCACCAAGCCGTCGGGGGCCCAGCCATCCGGGCCGAGATAGGTCACGACCTTCTTGAAAGCGTAGGTCAGCGTCACCTCGGAAAAGGCAATGACGAACCCGCCCGCGATGGCGCCCAGCGGGTTGCCGATGCCACCGACGATGGCGGCGGCGAAGACCGGCAGGAGAAGCTGTTGAAAGATGAAGGGTTTGAAGGACTTGTCGAGGCCGTAAAGCGCACCTGCGATGGTCGCCAGAGCGCCCACGAGAATCCAGGTGATGGTCACCACACGCTCCGGGTTGATGCCCGACAGAAGCGCCAGATCCTCGTTGTCGGAATAGGCACGCATGGACTTGCCGGTGCGGGTGCGGTTCAGGAACCAGAACAGCGCCGCGACGGTGAGCATCGCCACGACCACGGTGATGACCTGTGTCGTCTTGATCGCAAGACCTTCGCTTAAACCGGACCAGGCCTTGAAGTCGCGGGCATTGACGACGAAGCGCGCGCCATCGGCGAAACGACGGTCATCGGTGCCGACCACCATGCGGACCAGCCCGTTCATCACGAACATCACGCCGGTGGAGACGATCACCAGCATCACCGGCGCGGCCTTCACCTTGCGATAGAATTTGTAGATCGCCTTGTCGGTCGCCAGAAGCAGGAGCGCGGTCGCGAGCATGCCGAAGGGCAGGGCGAGAAGCGCCGTGGGCAGGACGCCGAGCGTTATGCCCCAGCTCTGGAACAGTCCGGTGACCAGCACCACGACCATCGCCCCGAAGGACATGGTTTCGCCATGGGCGAAGTTCGAGAACCGGAGTACGCCATAGATCAGCGTGACGCCCAAGGCACCGAGGGCAAGCTGTGCGCCATAGGCGGTGGCGGGCACCACGACAAAATTGGTGAACGCAACCAGTGCGTTGAGAAGATCCATCAGACAACCTCCTGACAGATGCCGCCGAAGGGGAGCATGTCGACCCCCGGCGTCGGGTCCTGGGTGATCACATCGACATAGCCGGTCATCAGACCGTCTTCGCGCAGGTCCCAGAAGGCCTTGCTGTCGCTGTGTTGGTATCGGTGGGTTTTCGGTGCTTCGGCCGTGGTCTCGAAGAGACAGGTGGCGTCACGCGCCCCCTCTTCGCGCAGATAGCGCGCACAGCTCACCCCGTCGCCCTCCTCAAGGGAAAACCGCCAGGGCGCGCCGCCGCCTTGTACGATGACCGAACATTGTGCGCTGGCCATCAAGGCTGTGGGCAGGGCGGCGAGGAGCAGGGCTGCGAGTGCCGTCTTTCTGGAGAAAATACGCATGTCAGCCCCCTCAGCCTCCCAGAAAGGTGCGTCGCACCTCCGCATCGGCCAGAAGGTTCGCGCCGGTGTCGGTATAGGCATTCGCGCCCTGCACCAGAACATAGCCTTTGTCCGCGATTTCAAGCGCTTGCCGGGCGTTTTGTTCCACCATGAGGATCGAGATTCCGGTCTTGGCGACCTCGATGATCCGGTCGAACAACTCGTCCATCACGATGGGCGAGACGCCCGCCGTGGGCTCGTCGAGCATCAGAAGTTTGGGTTTGGTCATCAGCGCGCGCCCCACGGCCACCTGTTGACGTTGCCCACCGGACAGTTCGCCCGCGTTCTGGTGGCGCTTTTCATAGACCGCCGGAAACAGTTCGTAGACCTGTTCGATGGTCGGCTCAAAATCGTCCTTGCGGATGAAGGCGCCCATCTCGAGGTTTTCACGCACTGTCATGGTCGGGAAGATGTTATGGGTCTGCGGCACAAAGCCCATCCCCTTGTGCACACGTTCCTGAGGCGACAGGTCGGTGATATCCTCGCCGTCGAGATGGACATGCCCTTCGCGCAGGTTCAGCATGCCGAACACCGCCTTCATCGCGGTCGATTTGCCCGCGCCGTTCGGGCCGACGATCACCGCGATCTCGCCCTTTTGCACCGTGAGCGTGCAACCGTGCAGAATATCCGCGCCGTTGCCATAGCCACCGCGCATTTCATTCGCGTGGAGGAAGGTCATTCTGAATCCTCCCAGAAGTTCGCTTTGAAGTCGTCGAGAAAAGCCATGTGACGTGCTTTGAACGCATCGTCGATCTGCTCGGCGAGCGTATATGTGATCAGTTGCGCCGTGTCGTGATCCCCAACGATGGGCGTATTGGCATAGATGATGTTCATGCCTTCGAGCGAGGCGCCGTAATACAGCGTTTCGGTTGCGTGCCCGGAGACTTCCGAGGGCTCGATCCCGTAAACAGGAATGTGCGGCACAGAGACCCCGGCGGCCTCGGCCGCATATTCAAGGGCGACGCTTTGCAGCAATGCAGGGGACATTCCCTCTTTTGCGCCAACCGCTTCATAGACCACCATGCCGTAATTGCGGTCATCCATGCTGAACGCGGCACTCACCTCGGCATTTGGCACTCTCGCCGGTTTCCACTTCAGGGGATTGCCGCAAAATGACAGCTTTGCCGCAATCTTCTGACAGGTCAGGTCGCCTTGTTCACTGAAATCCCAGGTGCCGTTGTCATAGAGATCGACACGTTTACCATCGACAAAGGCAACCCCGACAATCGCTTGGGCCAGGCTGCCCGACGCGCCGCCCAGAGTGAGCATGGTTCCGAGAAAAAGCGCAGACAGACGGTTCATTCCGCGTCCTCCCCGGTTTTCTTGTTCTTCACACCGGTGCCGAGGTAGGCCTCGATCACCGCTTCGTTCTGCATGATCTCGTCGGCGGTGCCGGTCGCCATGACCTGCCCCTGTGCCATCACAATCACCGGATCGCAGAGCTGCTTGATGAACTCCATGTCATGCTCGATCATGCAGAAGGTATAGCCGCGTTCGGTATTGAGCCGCTTGATCGCATCTCCGATCGTATAAAGGAGTGTGCGGTTCACCCCCGCGCCGACCTCGTCCAAAAACACCATCTTGGCGTCGACCATCATCGTGCGGCCCAGCTCCAGAAGTTTCTTCTGACCGCCGGAAATCTCTCCCGCTTTCAGGTCCGCAATGTGGGAAATCGTCAGAAACTCCAGCACCTCGTCGGCCTTGGCCCGCAAAGCGCGTTCCTCATCGGCAATCCGTTTGCGCCCGAACCAGGTGTTCCAGAGCGTCTCGCCCGATTGCCCCGCAGGCACCATCATCAGGTTCTCGCGACAGCTCATCGAACCGAATTCATGTGCGATCTGGAAGGTGCGCAGAATGCCCTTGTGAAACAGCTCATGCGGCTTGAGGCCCGTGATGTCCTCACCGTTGAACAGCACCTGCCCGGAGGTCGGCGTGAGCACCCCGGCAATACAGTTGAAAAGCGACGTTTTCCCCGCGCCATTGGGGCCGATCAGCCCCGTGATGGACCCTTGCTCAAGTGTGAGCGAAGCCCCGTCCACCGCGCGAAAACCGCCGAAATGCATGTGCAGATCACGCACTTCGATCATGTGTTTCGTGTCCCGTATCTGGTTCCGGCCTCATTATCAGCGGGCCGGATAAGAAAGTCAGCCCGGGACGTCATATGGCGCCCCGGGCCGGATGGTGTGGCTTACGCCCTGTCTCAGCGGATGTCCACCGTCTCGTAGGCCCCGTCGGTGATGGTGTAATACCGGTAGGACCCGGCAGCTTCACCTGGGCCGATCAGTTCGACGTTGGTCGCACCGACATAGTCGATGTCACCACCGGCGGCGAGAATGTCGAGCGCCTTGTCGAATTCGCCCGGAAGGATTTTCTCGCCCGGCGCGTTGGCCACGTCGAGCACATTGGCGGCAACGGCTTCGCGGGTGGCGGCACCGCCCTTGGCCATGGCGAGCGCGATCAGAGCGCCGGCGTCATAGCTTTCGCGGGTGTAGGTGCTGTCGACCAGAATCCCGGCATCGGTGCCCAGCTTGGTGAACATGTCGGTGCCTTCGCCTTCGGCCCAAGGCACGACGCCTAGGATGCCTTCGACGATGTCGCCCAGCCCGAGCAGGCTCTCGCCATACATGCCGTCACCGACGAGGAACATGTCGAAGGCGCCGGTGTCGACGGAGGACTGGATGATATTCTTGCCACCCTGGTCGATATAGCCCAGCACGACGAGAAGCTCGCCACCGGCGGACGCCAGTGCCGCGATTTCGGCGGAATAGTCGGCCTTGCCGTCTTCATGCGGCGCGCTCAGGGTGATTTCACCGTCGTAATTGGCGGCGAACGCATCGGCGAGGCCCTTGCCGTAATCCGAGTTGTTGTAGGTCACGGCCACGGAGGTGATGCCTTTTTCCTCCAGCACATCGGCGAGGATTTCGCCTTGGCGCGCATCGGAGGGCGAGGTGCGGAAGAACAACCCGTTGTCTTCGATCGAGCTCAGGCCCGGCGAGGTGGCGGAGGGCGAAATCATCACGACGCCGTTCGGCACGGCCACGTTGGAGAGAACCGCGCCGGTCACGCCGGAGCAGTCGGCGCCCATGATCGCCACGACCCCATCGGCGGTGATCAGGCGTTCGGCGGCGGCGGTGGCGGCGGAGGCGTCCACACAGGTGCTGTCACCGCGCACGGAACTGATGGTCGAACCGCCGAGGAATTTGCCGGTTTCGGAAATTTCCTTGAACGCAAGCTCCGCACTGTCCGCCATATGCGGCATGATGGTTTCGAGCGGGCCGGTGAACCCGAGAAGGATACCGACCTTGACGTCTTCGGCAAAGGCCGCACCGGTCATGAGCGTGGCGGCCGTGGTCGCCAGAAGCAGCTTTTTCATAAAAGAATTCTCCCTGTTTGGATCTTGTCCTGGGCCGGAGACTAGACGGGCTTTGACCGGATGGAAAGATATGCCGTCCCGTTCCGGGAGCGGATCGCGCTAGGAATGGGGGCATTTGCTCAAATTCTGAGAGCCTTGCGGGATTCGGTCGCAGAAGTTTCGCGCTATGCGTGTGCTTGCCGTGACAGCGACACCCGACTCGGCCTCATGATTGACCGTGCGTCTCGGCGCTCTAGCTCACTCAAGAGGAAAATGTGATGACATCTGCGATGAAAGAGGTGCTCCGATGATCCGTATGTTGACCTGCCTGATCCTCCTTGCTCTGCCGCTTCCCGCCGCCGCTGTCGAGCGTATGGCCGGGGCCCGCACGGTGGAGGTCACGCCGATGGTCACCGGGCTGGACGCGCCCTGGGCGATCAGGTTTCTGCCGGATGGCGGTGTATTGATCACCGAGGTGGACGGGCGGCTTTTATGGCTCGACGCTGGGACGCTGCGCGAGGTGTCCGGCGTGCCAAAGGTCTGGGACGCCGGGCAAGGCGGCTTGCTCGACGTAATGGTGCCAGGCGATTTCGCTGAGAGCCGTGAGATTTTCCTAAGCTATTCCAAGCCGATGCAGGGCGGGGCGGGCACGGCGCTTGGGGTCGGGCGACTGATAGGAGGGCGGCTTGAAGGCTTTCGCGATCTCTTCGTGATGGAGAACGGCAGCCGCAAAGGCCAGCATTTCGGCTCCCGCATCGTCGAGGTCCCGGACGGTACGCTCTACCTCACGGTGGGTGAGCGCGGTGACGGCGCACTGGCGCAGGACCTGTCGCGCGCCAACGGATCGGTGCTCCGGCTCAACCGCGACGGCACGATCCCCGCCGACAATCCTTTCGTCGATCAACCGGATGCCTTGCCCGCGATCTGGTCCTATGGCCATCGCAACCCGCAAGGGGCCGCCCTCGACGCTGAGGGGCGGCTTTGGATCAACGAACACGGTCCGCAGGGCGGTGACGAGATCAACCTTGTGAAAAAGGGCGCGAATTACGGCTGGCCGCTCACCACCTATGGTGAGAATTACGGCGGCGGACGGTTTGCGCCGATGACACTTGCGGGCACTGAGCCGCCCGCGCATCAATGGACGCCCTCGATTGCGCCCTCGGGCTATGCGATCCATTCCGGGCGCCTGTTCCCGGAGCTCAAGGGGGCGCATCTGATCGGCTCGCTGAAGTTCGATTATATCGCTGTCTTGTCCCCCGATCTCAGCCGTGAGACGCAGTGGCAATGGCCGGAAACCGGGCGTGTGCGCGACGTGGTCGAAGCGCCCGACGGGGCGGTATGGTTTCTCTCGGTGATCGACGGCGCGGCCTACCGGATTGTGCCCGCGCGCTGAACGCATAAGAAATAGGCCATTGCGACGCAATTGCGCGGCATTTCGCGTCTGTTTTGGGTTTTCTCAAGGCCTGACACTCTCTATAACTCCGCAGACCGACCGCGTTTGCTACCGCTAACGGCTGCGCGGGAGGGAGGAGAATATCAACCGTTTTGGAGTAAAGACGATGACGGATTGGGTGAAAACCGCATGGCGCAACAAACCGCGTGTGCAGATGCCCGACTATACGGACGAGGCCGCGCTGACTGCCGTCGAGGCACAGCTTGCCAAATATCCGCCGCTCGTCTTTGCGGGCGAGGCGCGCAAGCTGAAACGCGATCTGGCCAAGGCATCGCGTGGCGAGGCCTTCCTTCTGCAAGGCGGCGATTGCGCCGAGAGCTTTGCCGAATTCGGCGCGGACCAGATCCGCGACACATTCAAGGTCATGCTGCAAATGGCCATGGTGCTGACCTTCGGTGCGAAAGTGCCGGTGATCAAGGTGGGCCGGATGGCCGGTCAGTTCGCCAAACCGCGCTCGGCCCCGACCGAGACCGTGGGCGGCGTCGAACTGCCGTCTTACCGGGGCGACATCATCAACGGCTTCGATTTCACCGCCGATGCGCGGATCCCCGACCCGAACCGCATGCTTCAGGCCTACACTCAGGCCGCGGCGTCGCTGAACCTGCTGCGCGCTTTCTCCAAAGGCGGGTTTGCCGATATTCACCGGGTGCATTCCTGGACGCTCGGCTTCACGGAATCGGACGAGGCGGAAAAATACCGCGACATGGCGAACCGCATTCAGGATGCGCTCGATTTCATGAAAGCGGCGGGCATGACCTCCGAGAACAACCACGAACTGGCGACGGTGGATTTCTACACCTCGCATGAGGCGCTTCTGCTGGAATACGAAGAGGCGCTCTGCCGCGTCGACAGCACCACCGGCGCCACGATTGCGGGCTCCGGCCACATGATCTGGATCGGCGACCGCACCCGTCAGCCGGACGGCGCGCATGTCGAATTCTGCCGTGGGGTGCAGAACCCGATCGGTCTGAAATGCGGCCCCTCGACCAGTGCCGAGGATCTCAAGGTTCTGATGGAAAAACTGAACCCGGAGAATGAGGCCGGGCGTCTCACGCTGATCGCACGTTTTGGCGCGGGCAAAGTGGCGGATCATCTGCCGCGCCTCATCGAGACGGTGAAATCCGAAGGGGCGAATGTGGTCTGGTCCTGTGACGCCATGCATGGCAACACGATCAAATCCGACAGCGGTTATAAAACCCGCCCCTTCGAGCAGGTGCTCTCCGAGGTGCAGGAATTCTTCGCGGTACATCGCGATCAGGGCACCATCCCGGGGGGCGTGCATTTCGAGATGACCGGCCAGGATGTGACCGAATGCACCGGGGGGCTGCGCGCCGTGTCGGACGAAAACCTCGCCGACCGCTACCACACCGCTTGCGACCCGCGCCTCAACGCGTCTCAGTCGCTGGAACTCGCGTTCCTCGTGGCCGAAGAGCTGCAAAAGGGGCAGACGCCGGAGAGCCTCGCTGCCTCCGCGTAAGTCTATGCGCAATCAAGAAGTCGAAAGCCGGGCCTCGCGCCCGGCTTTTGTCATTCCCCACGATGGAAGATGAAGCAATTCCCGACCGCCTCATAGCCCGCCGCCTCATAAAACGACATCGCGCCGGGGGCGGAGAGCAGCAGGTGAGTCTTGACCTCCGGCGCCGCCATGACGGTTTCGCGCAGCAGTGCCTTGCCGATGCCGCGTCCCTGAAGCTTTTGATCGACGGCGAGATCGGAACAATAAAGGCAATAGGCGAAATCGGTCACGGAGCGCGCCACGCCCACCAGATGTCCCGCCGCATCGCGCGCCGTGACGATCAGATCGGAGCCAGCGAGCATCTTGGAAATCCGCTGCGGCTGATCGACAGGGCGGCGTTCGGCGAGCGTCGAGGCCGCAAGCAGCGCAAGGAATTCAGTGGCGGAGAGGTCCGGCTCCAGGGCGTAGGTGATCATGCGTGGCACTCCTGTTTGGACAGAGAGGAGCATGCCAGCGCGTCATTGAAAAGCAAAAAGGCGTGGCGCCCCCACAGGTGCCACGCCGGAACCGCCTTCCGGTGTTGTTGTTTTCTGGGCGGTAAGTGTTCCTGTCGCCTCACTCGTCGGTTTTCACCAGACGCAGCACCGGCTTGCCGCGCGGGCGCATCGGTTCCTGACGCGGGGTCGCCTCGGTGCGGGGGGCGTCCGCACTGGCCTCGTCATAGGCGCGTTTGGCCTCGGCGAAACCGGCGGGCACAGGCGTGCCTTTTCCCGTGGTTTCAAAGCTCTGTTCCATCGGATTGCCCAGAAGCGGGCGCGACTGGACATTGGCCACCTCGAAACGGCGCGGCTGACGGCCGATCTCACCCTTCGACTGGAGACAGCCGAGAATGCGGTTGACGTCGCCCAAATCGGATTTCAGCGGGCAGAGCAAAAGCTGCGCATCCATCGCGCCGCGCCCGATGCCGCGTTCGGCCTTGAGCGCGATCGTGGCAATCTGCGGGGTTTCGAACACGGCTTCCAGCGCCTCGGAGAGTTTCGCCCGGCTTTCCGGCACGAACATGGCGGTCAGCGGCATGCCGCGCACTTCCATGCCCATGAGATCGGTGAGATGCATGCCCGCAAGACGGAACCGCGCCACGCCGGGGGCGATGCGTTCGAGGATGAAGGCGAATTCCAGCGCCGATTGCATGCCGCGCGGATCAATCTCGGAGCGCGCGGGCACCGGACGGCCATTGCGCAGGCCCTCCCAATAGGCCTCCACGGTTTTCAGCGCAGGATATTGCGCAACGCCCCGGCGGGGCATGAGGGATACGACATTCGAGCCACTGACATATTCGATCTTCATCTCGTCACCTGTTACTTTGCCGACGGGCCTGGGGCGGTCTTCCGCTCTGGCGGTGCGTTCGGAGGCGGGCGGCCGTTCTGAGCACTGGTCCGGGGCTGTGTGGGCCCGGGCGATCCCGCGGGTTGTTATCTCATCTTCGCGGCGGTCTGGCTGGATCTTGCAAGCCTGACCGCTGTGTTGACCTGAATATGCCACGAACTTGCCCGATTTGGTGGAAAAACCTAACCAGTGGTTAACATGGGACGAAATATTCCATGGAATGGTAGGGAATTTCTTAAGACTTCGTTCGGCATCATGCCCATATTAACCATGTAAATCACATGAAAACAAATATTTGCAGAAGCATCTTGATCTGGCGTTAACGAATTTTTCCGATCTGTATCCCACTTTGCGGATAACGGTAAAATTTTAAATATCGGCCGCGATGAGGCCGGACGGGGGCGGATCGGACAGAAAACGGCGGCGCAAGTGAGTCCTTTTGCAGGCCTCCCACCACATTCCGGTCACATTTTGCTCCCGTCTTGTTCCGCCCTGTCGCAGGGGCGGGCCGCTTTTCAAGCCGCAAACGGGCTGATAAGGACAAGGCCAAGACCGTCTCAGGGAGAATTTTCACATGACTGCGGAGCGGAATGCGGATCGTCGCGGCCTTCTCATCATTCTGTCCTCGCCCTCGGGCGCGGGCAAATCGACGCTGGCGCGGAAACTCATGCAGTGGGACGAGAGCCTGAGCTTTTCCGTCTCCGCGACCACGCGGCCGCCGCGCGAAGGCGAGGATCACGGGGTGCATTACCATTTCGTCGACGTGCCGAGCTTCAAGCATATGGTGGACCAGGGCGAGATGTTGGAGCATGCCAATGTCTTCGGCAATTTCTACGGCTCGCCCGCCGGTCCGGTCCGCACGGCGATCGAGGAGGGGCGCGATGTGCTCTTCGACGTCGACTGGCAGGGCGCGCAGCAGATTTCCAATTCGGTGTTGCGCGATCACGTCCTGTCGGTTTTCATCCTGCCGCCCTCGATCACCGAGCTGCGCCGTCGCCTCGAAGGTCGCGGTGTCGATACGCCCGAGGTGATCGCGAAACGCATGGAACAGAGCTGGGACGAGATCAGCCATTGGGACGGCTATCACTATGTGCTGGTGAACGACGATCTGGACGTGACTTTCGAACGGCTCAAGACCATCGTATCGGCGGAGCGCCTGAAACGCGCGCAGCAACCGGGACTGATGAGCTTCGTGCGCAAGTTGCAGGCGGAATTCGAGGAGGTCGAGGGATGACGCTTTACACACTGGACAATCACGCGCCGGTTCTGCCGGAGAATGGCGACTTCTGGGTGGCGCCCGATGCCAATGTCATCGGTAAGGTGGTGTTGGAAGAGGGCGCGAGCGTCTGGTTCGGCGCGACGCTGCGCGGCGACAATGAGGTGATCCTTGTCGGCGAGGGCACGAACATCCAGGAGAACACGGTTTGCCACACCGACATGGGCTATCCGCTGACCATCGGCGCGGGCTGCACCATCGGCCACAAGGCGATGCTGCACGGCTGTACCATCGGCGAGAATTCCCTGATCGGCATGGGAGCGACGGTGCTCAATGGCGCGAAGATCGGCAGGAACTGCCTGATCGGCGCCTGTGCCCTGATCACCGAGGGCAAGGAAATCCCGGATGGATCTCTGGTGATGGGCAGCCCGGGCAAGGTCGTGCGAGCGCTGTCGGAGACGGAGATTTCCCGGCTCAGAGGCTCGGCGCTGCATTACCAGCAAAACGCGCAGCGCTATCGCGACGGGTTGCAACAGATCGGATAAGGAAAGGGGCCGCACGGCCCCTTTTTCGTGAGCGGCTTGTGTCTGGCCTCAGTGCAGCGAGGCCAGCACCCGTATCGGTTCCGGGCGCAGCACATCGAAATCGAGGCCCGGATAATGGCTGCGCAATTCGTTGCGGATGATCTCCGGGCGTGGCAGGTCACGGGCAAGCACGCGATAGGCGCCCTTGTAGCGCGCGGCACTCAGGAAATCCGCGAGATCGAGACAATCGAACTGATCGGAAATCGCCGGGGAAATCACGCTGTCGGGGCAAATGCTATGCAAAATCTCCGGGGTGAGGTCTGAGAATTCGATGAAAAACACCCCGCTGCGTTCGGGGAAATGCTTTTTCAGGGTCTGCATGCGCTGAGGCTCTCCGACCATCAGGATCATGCCGCCGGCGCCGGGTTGCGCCCCGCGTCGTCCCGCAACGAACTCTCCGAAAGCCGTTTGTCTTACGGTTCCCATGGGCCGGGTCCCCATCTGTTTCTGCCTCATCCTCTCTGAGGAAAGGGGTAAAGTATCGAAAATGCAACAATATTTTTTCTGAATTCGGAAAAATTCGCAAATTGAAAAAATCATGGCGCGGTTTAAGGCAGGAGAATGTGGATCGCGCTTGGCCTGCCCGGACTGTCATGAAACAGTTACATCGCCACTTTAGGCAGGCGCGCAGACAGGATTTCCGATGCAATACAGTTTCAAATCTTCTTCCCGAGACAGCGAGATGGTCAGCGCCCTGGCGGATGCCATGCCGTTGCCTGTCGTGGTGATCGGGCGGGACGAACGCATCATGGCGGCCAATGCCCCGGCGCGTGGTCTGTTCAACGAACAGATGGTCGGGCGGCATTACATCACCGTTCTGCGCCAGCCGATGCTTCTGGATGCGATCGAGAACGTGCTGCGCCTGTCGCACCCGGCCGAAGCGGTCTATCGCGTCACCGAAAGCCAGCGTGAACTGGTCTATGACGTCGTGCTGCGCCCGGTGATCGTCGGCGATTTCGCCTGTGTCACGGTCGCCTTCGAGGACAAGACCGAGGTCTATGAGGCCGGGCAGATGCGGCGGGATTTCGTCGCCAATGTCAGCCACGAGCTGCGCACGCCGCTGACCGCCGTGCTGGGCTTCATCGAAACGCTTCTGGGACCTGCGGCGGAGGACACCTCGGCACGGGAACGCTTTCTCGGGATTATGGATCGCGAGGCCAAGCGGATGAATCGGATCGTCGGTGATCTCTTGTCCCTGAGCCGGGTCGAGGCAGAGCGTCGGGTGCGTCCGACCGATCATGTGGATGTCTCGGCGATTCTGCGCTCCGTCGCGCTCAATCTTCAACCGGTGGCCAAGGCCCAGGATGTGACCTTGATCGTCGAAGGGGTCGAGGGCTGCGAAGAGGTGCCTGGCGATCACGACCAGCTCATCCAGGTTTTCACCAACCTGATCGAGAATGCGATCAAATACGGCGGCCGCGGCAAGGAGGTGCGGGTCTGCCTGACGTCGCACACGGATGAGCCGACCATGCGCTCGCAGGCGGTGCGGGTAGATGTTTCCGATCAGGGCGACGGCATCGCCGCCCAGCACATTCCGCGCCTGACCGAACGATTCTACCGCGTCGATTCGCACCGCTCGCGCGAAATGGGCGGCACCGGGCTGGGCCTGGCCATCGTGAAGCACATCCTGAACCGGCACCGCGGGCGTCTTCGGATCGAAAGCCACGCGGGGCAGGGCAGTTGCTTCTCCGTCATCCTGCCCTACGAATAAGCGTCACATTAAACCTGTCACAAACCGTCTGCGGCGACCGGATAGTCCCTCCATTTGCCTGCCAGTGTTCGGTCGGCAAAGGTTAATTTCCTGTCACAATCCTTGACGGAATGTTACAGGAAAGGTGCGAAACAGCCGAAAACCCCGGCGTTTTCTCGACTAATCCGAAAGATGTCGAGGAAATCCACGCCATCTGTCATGAAACTGTTACACCAGTTTCACAAAAGCATTGCACGCCCCCCCTAAACCGCCCAGCGAGAGAGCAATACCGCTCTCGGACATAGAGCAAATCAGGAGCATACGATGTCCTTTGTGAAACTGACCGCCTCCGCGATCGCGATCGCAGCCGTCTCCGCCACCGCCGCGAGCGCCCGTGATCAGGTGCAGGTCGCCGGTTCCTCCACCGTTCTGCCCTACGCTTCCATCGTCGCGGAAGCTTTCGGTGAAAACTTCGACTTCCCGACCCCGGTCGTCGAATCCGGTGGCTCCTCCGCTGGCCTGAAACGCTTCTGCGAAGGCGTCGGCGAAAACACCATCGACGTGGCCAACGCCTCCCGCAAGATCAAAGACAAAGAGATCGCCGCCTGTGCCGAAGCTGGCGTGACCGACATCATCGAAGTGCGCATCGGTTACGATGGCATCGTGTTCGCCTCCCAGCTCAACGGCCCGGCCTTCACCGCCTTTGAACCGGCTGACATCTTCAACGCTCTGGCCGAGAAAGTCCTGAAAGACGGCGAGATCGTTGCCAACCCCTACACCCAGTGGTCCGAGTTCAACGCCGATCTGCCCGCCGCCGACATCATGGCCTTCATCCCGGGCACCAAGCACGGCACCCGTGAAGTCTTCGAAGAAAAAGTGCTCCTGGCCGGCTGTGAAGCCACCGGCGCGATGGAAGCCATGGTTGCTTCCGGCATGTCCGAAGACGACGCGGAAGACGCCTGCATGGCGGTTCGCACCGACGGCAAATCCGTGGACATCGACGGCGACTACACCGAAACCCTCGCTTCCATCGACGCCAACCCGAACGGCATCGGCGTGTTCGGTCTCGCCTTCTACGAGAACAACACCGACAAGCTGAAAACCGCGACCATGTCCGGCGTCGAGGCCACCACCGCCTCCATCGCCTCCGGCGACTACCCGGTCTCCCGTCCGCTCTACTTCTACGTGAAGAAAGCCCACATCGGCGTGATCCCGGGTCTGAAAGAATATGCTGAGTTCTTCATCTCCGACGACATGGCTGGCCCGGACGGCCCGCTCGCCGAGTACGGCCTCGTGTCCGACCCGGAACTGGCCGCCACGCAAGCTGCTGTCGCTGCTGAAGACACCATGCAATAAGCCTCGGGGGTACCCCCAAGGTTTGCACGAAGACAGAGGCGGCGCGGGAGATCTCGCGCCGCTTCCCGCCGGAAAGCCCCGCCGACACCGGCAGATCGCTTTTCGAAATCCCTGCACCGGACCGGTCCATTCCTCCCCCGGTCCCGCATAGGAGCAGCTCCATGCCCGTTTTGTGGCTTTTCATCCTCGTTCTGGCCCTTGGCCTCATCGGATTTGTTCTCGGGCGCGCCCGTGCGCTTAAAGATGCGCAGGGCGATATTCGCCTGCTTCACTCTCTCCCAAGCTATTACGGCTCCAACGTGCTTTTGGCCACGTTGATCCCCGGTTTCGCGGTTCTGGTGCTCTGGCTGATCGTCCAGCCGATGGTGATCCACGGTCAGGTGGCGGGTATGATCCCGGAGCGCGGCCTGACGGATTACGGTTCTCTCAACCTCGCCATGTCCGATGTGCGCCGCGTTGCCGACGGGCTCGACATCGCGGTTGAGCAGGGTGCCCTGAGCGCCGAACAGGCCCGGGACATCCGCACCGAGTTCACCGACATTCGCGGCCGTCTCGGCGAGGTCGGCGTGGCGCTCGGCTCCAATGTGCAGCCCTATGTGCTTCAGGCGGCGCAGACATACCGGACGATGAACGCAACCGGCCACTGGCTGATGACCGGGGCCGTTCTGGCCGCCGCCATCGCGGGCTTTGCCGTGGCCTTCCTGCGCACAGGCAAGGACCTGCGGGCGCGCAACTCCGTCGAACGTGTGATCCTGATGCTGCTTCTGTCGGCGGCCTCCATCGCGATCCTGACCACGGTCGGCATCGTGCTGTCGCTGATTTTCAACACCATCGAATTCTTCAAGCTCTACCCGGCCACGGATTTCTTCTTCGGCACCACATGGGCGCCGTCCTTCGGTGGCGGGTCCGAGCTGGGCATTCTGCCGCTGTTCTGGGGCACGTTCTATGTCTCGCTGATCGCGCTTGTCGTCGCGGTGCCGATCGGGCTGTTTGCCGCCGTCTACCTGTCGGAATACGCAGGTCCCAAGGTGCGCGCGATTGCCAAGCCGCTTCTCGAAGTGCTCGCCGGTATCCCGACCATCGTCTACGGTCTCTTCGCGCTCCTGACCGTCGGGCCGCTTTTGATGTCGGTCTTCGGCGACGGAGGCCTCGGCTGGATGCAGGGCGGGCGTTCCGTCATGACCGCGGGTCTGGTGATGGGCGTGATGCTCATTCCCTTCGTCTCCTCGCTGTCGGACGACATCATCAATGCGGTGCCGCAGGCGATGCGCGACGGCTCTCTGGGTCTCGGTGCGACGAAATCCGAGACCGTGAAACAGGTCGTACTGCCCGCAGCCCTTCCGGGCATCGTCGGCGCCATCCTTCTGGCCGCCTCGCGCGCCATCGGCGAGACCATGATCGTGGTGCTGGGGGCAGGGGCCGCAGCCAAACTCAACATGAACCCGTTCGAGGCGATGACTACCGTGACCACGCGGATCGTCTCCCAGCTCACCGGCGATGCGGATTTCTCCTCGCCGGAAGCGCTGGTCGCCTTTGCCTTGGGCATGACGCTGTTCGTCATCACCCTCGGCCTCAACATCGTCGCGCTCGTGATCGTGCGCAAATACCGGGAGCAGTATGACTGATGTCCGACTTTACCGCTGATAACGGCCCCGCCAAAGCCGCGGGCAAGAGCTCGCTCTTCACGCAAACCGCGCGCACCAAACGCCGCAATGCCGCCGAGACCCGGTTCAAGGTCTATGGCATCGGTGCCATCGCGCTCGGCCTGTTCTTCCTCGTGGCGCTGCTGTTCTCGATCATCACGAACGGCATTCCGGCGTTCAAGCAGACCTTCGTCACCATCCCGGTGGAGCTGACCGAGGCCAAGCTCGACAAGAACGGCAATCGCGATCCGGCCGATCTCGCCAAGGTCACGACCTTTGGCTACAAGCCGCTCGTGACCAATGCCCTGGTTGCGGCGCTGAAAGAGCAGGGGATCGAGATCCCCTTTGCCAAGGAAAAGGATGTCGAGGATATCCTGTCCTCTTCCGTGGCCGCCCAGGTGCGGGACACCGTGCTCGCCAACCCCGACCTGATCGGGCAGACGGTCGATTTCCGGCTTCTGGCCTCGTCCCGTGTCGATGGCTATTTCAAGGGCCGTGTGACCCGCGACAGCCTGGCGCGTGACAAGAACCTCGACGCCGAACACCTCGACGTGGCCGATGCCATGGTCAAGGCAGGCCTGATGAAGACCTCGTTCAACCCGGCCTTCATCTTCGGCTCCGACGCTTCGGAAAGCCGCCCGGAACAGGCCGGGATCGGTGTGTCCATGGTGGGTTCCTTCTTCATGATGATGGTGGTGCTGGTGCTGTCCCTGCCGATCGGTGTGGCCGCCTCGATCTATCTCGAGGAATTCGCGCCGCAGAACAAATGGACCGACCTGATCGAGGTGAACATCTCCAACCTCGCCGCCGTGCCGTCCATCGTCTTCGGTATTCTGGGCCTCGCGGTGTTCATCCAGTTCGCCCATCTGCCGATGTCCGCGCCGCTCGTTGGTGGTCTCGTGCTGACGCTGATGACGCTGCCGACAATCATCATTTCGACGCGCGCCTCGTTGAAGGCCGTGCCGCCCTCGATCCGCGATGCGGCTCTTGGGGTCGGCGCCTCCAAGATGCAATCGGTGTTCCACCATGTGCTGCCGCTCGCCATGCCGGGCATCCTGACCGGGACCATCATCGGTCTGGCGCAGGCGCTTGGCGAAACCGCACCGCTTCTCTTGATCGGTATGGTGGGTTTCATCGCCTCCAACATGCCCGACGGGATTGCCGCCGGCTTCCTGTCGCCGAACTCCGCCATGCCGGCCCAGATTTACGAATGGGCCAAACGCGCCGATCCGGCTTATTATGAGCGGGCCTGGGGCGGGATTATCATCCTTCTTCTCTTCCTGATGACGATGAATATCATCGCCGTCATCCTGCGCCGCCGCTTCGAGCGCCGTTGGTAACGAGGTCATTTGAGGTTAGACCCATGAACGATATGCGAATTGTGAGAAAAGACGTGGACATGAACGACACCAAAATCTCGGCCAAAGGCGTACAGGTTTTCTACGGCGACACCCACGCGATCAAGGACGTGGATGTGGAAATCCTCGACAAGACCGTGACCGCCTTCATCGGCCCGTCCGGTTGTGGCAAGTCCACCTTCCTGCGCTGTCTGAACCGGATGAACGACACGATCGACATCTGCCGCGTCGAGGGCAACATCTTGCTCGACGGCGAAGACATCTACGACAAGCGCGTCGACCCGGTGCAATTGCGGGCGAAAGTGGGCATGGTGTTCCAGCGTCCGAACCCCTTCCCGAAGTCGATCTATGACAACATCGCCTATGGCCCGCGCATTCACGGCCTCGCCAAGAACAAGGCCGATCTCGACGAGATTGTTGAAAAGGCGCTGCGCCGTGGCGCGATCTGGGACGAGGTGAAAGACCGGCTGGACGCGCCGGGCACTGGTTTGTCGGGCGGTCAGCAACAGCGTCTGTGCATCGCGCGCGCCGTGGCGACCGAGCCGGAAGTGCTGCTGATGGACGAGCCGTGCTCTGCGCTCGACCCGATTGCGACGCTTCAGGTCGAGGAACTGATTGATGAATTGCGCGAGAATTTCTCCGTCGTCATCGTGACCCACTCGATGCAACAGGCCGCCCGCGTCAGCCAGAAAACCGCTTTCTTCCACCTGGGCAACCTTGTGGAATATGGTGATACCGAACAGATTTTCACCAACCCGAAAGATGAGCGCACCGAGAGCTACATCACAGGTCGGATTGGGTAAGGCCGGATCGGCTCAGGAGAGAACCATGCATAACGACAGCAAACATATTGCCTCCGCCTTCGACCGCGATCTCGAAGCCATTCAGGCGATGATCATGAAGATGGGCGGGCTCGTCGAAGCCGCCATCAAGGATGCCGCTCAGGCCCTCGAAGAGCGCGACGTGGAACTGGCCGAAAAGGTGCGCGAAGCGGACAAGGCCATCGACAAGCTCGAAGAGGATGTCAACGAGGAAGCCGCGCGGCTGATCGCGCTGCGCTCGCCGACCGCTTCCGATCTGCGCACGGTTCTGACCGTGATGAAGATCTCGACCAATCTCGAACGCTGCGGCGACTATGCCAAGAACCTCGCGAAGCGCACCGGCGTGCTCGTGAACATGCGTCCGATCGAAGGCGCGGCCCCCTCGATCCGTCGCATGGCGCGCGAGGTGGAGGAAATGCTGAAATTGGCGCTCGACGCCTATATCCAGCGCGACGTCTCCATGGCCAACGAAGTGCGTCACCGCGACCTCGACGTCGATCAGATGTACAACGCCCTGTTCCGCGAGTTCCTCACCTATATGATGGAAGACCCGCGCAACATCACCGCCTGCATGCATCTGCATTTCATCGCCAAGAACATCGAGCGCATGGGCGATCATGCCACCTCGATTGCCGAACAGGTGATCTATCTGACCACTGGCGAAATGCCGGAAGACGCCCGTCCGAAAGGTGATTTCACCTCGCAGGCCGTGGACGCGGAGGATCTCTGATGTCCGCAGACCAGCCCCGTGTTCTTGTCGTCGAGGATGAACCCGCCCAGCGGGAGGTGCTCGCCTACAATCTCGAGGCCGAAGGCTTCGCCGTTTCCAAGGCGGAGAACGGCGATGACGCGCTTCTCTATGTCGACGAGGACAACCCCGACATCATCGTCCTCGACTGGATGTTGCCCGGGGTTTCCGGCATCGAGATCTGTCGTCGTCTCAAGACCCGGCCCGATACCCGCGAAATCCCGATCATCATGCTCTCGGCCCGCTCCGAAGAGGTGGACCGGGTGCGCGGGCTCGAGACCGGAGCCGACGATTACGTGGTGAAACCCTATTCGGTGATCGAACTGATGGCCCGCGTGCGCACCCAGTTGCGCCGCGTCCGTCCGGCGGCCACCGGGCAGGTGCTCGAATACGATGACATCCGCCTCGACAGCGAGACTCACCGCGTCACGCGCGGCGCCGAACAGCTCAAACTCGGCCCGACCGAATTCCGGCTTTTGTCCACTTTCATGGAAAAACCTGGCCGCGTCTGGTCGCGCGAGCAATTGCTCGACCGGGTCTGGGGGCGTGACATCTATGTCGACACCCGCACCGTGGACGTCCATATCGGGCGGCTGCGCAAGGCGCTCTGTCAACACGGTGGCGAAGATCCGGTGCGCACGGTGCGTGGCGCGGGTTACGCGCTCGGCTGAGCCCCGACACGAAACGCGTGCAAGAAATGAGCAGAGAAGCACCGGTCCCGCCAAGGGTCGGTGCTTTTCCGCACTGAAAATGCGAAGAAAAATCCGCCTCTCTTGCCGAGCCCCGTCAACCTGTGCTCAGATGATTTGAGCAAATTTCGACAGGTGGCGGATCAGGGCGGAGCATGACGGATCTTTATTTCAAGGAACCCGCACATTTGCGGACCTATCGCGGCATTCGCGAGTTGATCTTGTCCGGCGATCTCGTCCCCGGCGAACCGGTAACGATCAAGGGGCTGACCGACCGGCTCGGCGCGGGCATGACGCCAGTGCGTGAGGCGATCCGGCGTCTGACCTCGGAAGGCGCGCTGATTTTTCACGGCAACCGTAGGGTGACGGTCCCGGCGCTGACACTCTCCGAGGTGGACGATCTGATTTTCGCCCGTCTGGCTCTGGAGCCGGAACTGGCACGCCGTGGCGCGGAGCGGATGACGGAGGAGGGGATCGAGGCTCTGGTGGCGGTGGACCGCGAGATCGACGTCGCCATGGGGCAAGGCGACATGCGCGGCTATATGATCTACAACCACCGGTTTCACATGCAGCTTTACGCCCCGGGCAGGAGCGAGGTGATCAGCCCGATCATCGACGCGCTCTGGCTGCGCTGCGGTCCGGCGCTTCGGGTGATGTGCACGCGGTTCGGCAACCAGAACCTGCCCGACATGCACCGCGTGGCGATCGAGGCGCTGAAGCGTCACGACAGTCAGGGCGTGGCGGAGGCGGTGCGGCGCGATATTCTTCAGGGGATGGAGAATATTCGCGCCATTGTCGCCGAAACAGCAGAGTTCACGTAAAAGTTGAGACTATACGGAAATCGCCTTGATTTCGCAGAAATCTTCGATGCCGTAAATGCCGCCCTCACGACCGTTCCCCGACAGCTTGTAGCCCCCGAAGGGCGAGCCGTAGGAAATATCCGAACCGTTCAGATGCACCATGCCCGCACGAATTTCGCGCGCCATGGCCATGCCGCGGGCTTGGCTGTCCTCGCTGGTGCCGGTCTGGATATAGGCGGCGAGGCCGTAAGGCGTATCGTTGGCAATCTCCACCGCCTCGTCGTCGCCGTCATAGGCGATCATCACCAGAACCGGACCGAACACCTCTTCCTGCGCGATGCGCATGTCGTTGGTCACATCGCCGAACACGGTCGGACGGCAGAAATAGCCACGGTTGAACCCTTCGGGCCGACCGAGACCGCCCGCGACGAGCCGCGCACCGTCTTCGATCCCGGCCTGAATGAGGCTTTGCACCCGATCGTATTGCATCTGCGACACGAGCGGGCCGATGTGATTGCCGGGCTGGGCGGGAAGGCCGATTTTCGTGCTCTCGGCGACCTCTTTGGCGATCTCCATCGCGGTCTCGTAATGGCTCTGCGGGATCAGCATACGCGTCGGTGCGTTGCAGGACTGGCCGGTGTTTTGGAAGCAATGGCGCACGCCGCGCTTCACCGCCTCCTCGAAATCGCAATCGTCGAGAAGGATGTTCGGCGATTTGCCCCCAAGCTCCAGCGTCACGCGTTTCACGGTCGCGGCGGCGGCTTTGGAAATCTCCACACCCGCACGCGTCGAGCCGGTGAAGGACACCATGGCCACATCCGGGTGCGACGAGATCGCAGCGCCCACCGTCGGCCCGTCGCCATTCACGAGGTTGAACACGCCTTTCGGCAGGCCCGCTTCCTCAAGGATCTCGGCATAGAGCAGTGCGCTCATCGGGGTGAGTTCCGAGGGTTTCAGCACCATGGTGCAACCGGCGGCGAGGGCAGGGATCACCTTCAAAGCAATCTGGTTGATCGGCCAGTTCCACGGCGTGATAAAGCCGCAAACCCCGATCGGCTCATGCAGGATCAGATCGCCCGGCCCGTTGCGATGTTCGAAGTCGAAGGCTTCGAGCGCTTTCACCACGCCATCGAGATGGCCGATGCCAACGGCGGCCTGCGCCCGGTCCGAAAGCGAAATCGGCGCCCCCATTTCCTCGGTGATCGCGGCGGACATCTCGTCGTAGCGGCTCTGATAGACCTCGCGGATTGAGGCCAGAAGCTCAAGGCGTTCGGATTTCGTGCTGCGCGAAAAGGACGGGAAGGCGGCTTTGGCTGCGGCCACGGCGGCATCGACATCGGCTTTGGTTCCCAGGGCAACCTCGGCAAAGACCTCTTCGGTCGCCGGGTTGATCACGTCCACCATGGTGCTGCCCAGAGGCGCTACCCAAGCCCCGTCGATATAGAACCTGTCGGTTTTCAATTCCGTCATTTTCGCCTCTTATCCTGTTGTCTTTTATATCTTGTCGCGCAGAGCATACCACGTCATTGCCAGCGCCAGAAGCGGCGTCCGAAGGCTCGGCCCGCCGGGAAAGCGCGGGCTGGGCAGCGATTGCATGAGATCGAACCGGCTTGCGTGGCCCTCGACCGCCTCCGCCGCGATCTGGCCTGCAAGCGTCGCAAGCGCCACGCCCTGGCCGGAGAAGCCAGCGATGGACAGGGCGTTCGGTCCAAGCCGTGCGAAATGCGGCAGGCGAGACATGGTGATGCCCAGAGTGCCGCCCCAAGCGTAGTCGATTTTCGCGTCTTTCAGCTCCGGGAAGACGCCCAGCATCGGCGCGCGGACTTTGGCGCGAATGTCGGTCGGAAACTTATAGCCGTAACTCTCACCGCCGCCGAAAATCATCCGGTTGTCCGGCGACATGCGGTAATAATTGATCACGAAGCGCGAGTCCGCGACGGCATGGCGGTTCGGGATCAGCTTGGCGGCAAGACCCGAGGGCAGGGGGGCGGTGACCGCGATGAAATTGTTGATCGGCATGACGTGATGCGCGACGTCGTGGTCGAGATTGTTGTGATAGCCATTGAGCGCGAGGATCAGGTGCTCGGCCTCCACCACGGCCTGATCGGTGTGGACGCGCGGTTTGGCTTTGGTCTCGACGCGTGTGACCCGCGACAGCTCATGGATACGCACGCCAGCGGCCTCGGCCAGACGTGCAATCGCGAAGGCATAGCGCAGCGGGTGCAGATGACCGGACCCCATATCGAGCGTGCCGGAATGATAGTCCTCAGACCCGGTCTCATGGCGCACCGCATCGCGGTCGAGGTAGCGGATTTTGTCGTAGCCGTAGACCTTGTGCATGTGATCCACATGCTTTTGCGAATGGTCGGAAAACCGCGCGCGGTGATTGGCGTGGATCACGCCATCGCGCCAGTCGCAGTCATCCCCGCTCTCGGACAGGATCGTTTTGACCAGACCCACGGCCTCGGCGCCCAGATCCCAGAGCATCCGCGCGTCATCCATGCTGACATGAGTCTCGAGCTCGTCTTGTTCGAGCCGTTGTCCCATCGACACCTGACCGCCATTGCGCCCCGAAGCCCCGGAGCCGACGCGCGACGCCTCCAGAAGCACCACGTCGAGCCCGCGCCGTGCCATGTGCAGCGCCGCCGACAGCCCCGCATAGCCGCCACCGACAACACAGACATCGGCCTTGATCGTGCCGGTGGCAGCCGGGTAGGGGCCGGGCGTCTCCGCTGTGGCGGCGTACCACGATTGCGGATGTTCGCCCAAGCGGTCGTTATAGGTCAGGATGTCCATACGGAACTCAGGCGTTCAGCCCCTCCGCATTGATCCGCTCCAGCGCTTCATCAAGAGACTTGCGCGCGCGGTCGATGAGAATGTCGACCTCTGCCTTGGTGATGGTCAGCGGCGGCGAGATGATCATCCGGTCGCCGACATGGCGCATCACCAGATTGTTCGCGAAACACCGCTCGCGGCAAATATAGCCGACCGTGCCGCCGGGGGCCTTGAACTTCGCCCGCGTGGCCTTGTTCGGGGTGAGGGCGATGGAGCCCATGAGGCCGACGATCTTGGCCTCGCCGACCAGCGGGTGATCGACCAGCGCTTCCCATTTTTCCTTGAGATAGGGCGCGATCTCCTTGCCCGCACGCTCGACGATGCCTTCCTCTTCCAGAAGGCGGATGTTTTCGAGCGCCACGGCACAGGCCACCGGATGGCCGGAATAGGTGTAGCCATGGGCAAACTCGTCGCCCTCGTCGATCACATTGGCGATCTTGTCGGACACGATGGAGGCGCCCAAGGGGATATAGCCGGAAGTAATGCCCTTGGCGCAGGTCATGATGTCGGGCGTGATGCCCATGGTCTGGCTGCCAAACCAGTTGCCGGTGCGGCCAAAGCCGGTGATGACCTCATCGACGATCAGCAGGATGTCGTATTTTTTCACGATGCGCTGGATTTCCGGCCAATAGGTGGCGGGCGGCACGATCACGCCACCGGCACCTTGCACGGGTTCCGCGATGAAGGCGGCGACAGTTTCGGGTCCGAGTTCGAGAATTTTCGCCTCAAGCTCCTGCGCGCGTTGCAAACCGAAGTCTTCGGGCGTCATGTCGCCGCCTTCGGACCACCAGTCGGGTTGGTCGATGTGGTGAATGCCGGGAATCGGCAGACCGCCCTGAGCGTGAATGCCTTTCATCCCGCCGAGAGAACCACCGCCCATGGTCGAGCCGTGATAGCCGTTCCAGCGCGAGATCACGTTGAAGCGCTCGGGTTGGCCCTTGAGCTCCCAATAATGCCGCACCATACGCAGGTTGGTGTCGTTGGAATCCGATCCGGAACCGTTGAAGAACACATGGTTCAGATCGCCCGGTGCAATCTCGGCGAGTTTCTTCGCCAGCATGATCGCGGGGACGTGCGAGGTTTGGAAAAAGGTATTGTAGAAGGGCAGTTGCTTCATCTGGCGCGCCGCCACATCGGCCAGTTCCTCGCGCCCGTAGCCGACATTGACACACCACAGGCCCGCCATGGCGTCGAGAATTTCTTCGCCCTCGCTGTCGGTCAGCCAGACACCCTTGGCCTTGGCGATGATGCGCGCACCTTTCTCAGCCAGTTCAGCCCCGAAGGTGAACGGGTGCATATGGTGAGCGGCATCGAGCGCTTGCAGCTCGGCGGTGGGCAGGTGGTTGTCTTGCATGGTCTTTATCCTTTATCGCCGGACCGTTCGAGGGCATCGCACCCGAGAGGGGAGCAATACCGGGTGGCCATGACGGGTCGGGGATCGTTTTGATCCGTCTTTGGAAAAATATGATCAAATTATGAGGCGGTCAAGCATGAGCCGTTGTGCAGACACACTTATGGGGCTGTGTGCACAACTTCACGCCGAAGGATTGAGCAACGGTTCTGCGATAGCGTCTTCAACATTTGCCAGAGCCGGGGATCGCAGCCTGTAACGCCATGATCGCGCAGGGTTTGTGTATACGTCGGACCAGGGGCACTGGCTTCGATCATGCGTTCTGCGGAGATCGTCCATACTGTGCGACGTCCTAACGTAGACGTGGCGGAACCGCGTTTTCGGGGAAGTTGGACCAATCTGGGATTGTCTGATAATTGGTATTATGTATAATATATACAAATACCAAGATGAGATATTGCGCGTAATCCCTTAATATTCCATCAGAAACTCGGTGGCGTCGCGGCGCTTACCACTTCACAGGGTTCCGGTCCGATCTGGCGGAAACGGTGCGGTGTGCGGCTTTCGAAGTAATATGCATCGCCCGGTCCGAGGATCTTGCGCTGATCGCCCACGGTCACCTCGACACGGCCGGAAATCACGATTCCGGCTTCTTCGCCCTCATGACCGTACATCACACGACCGGTGTCCGCGCCGATCTCGTAGCGTTCGCGCAGCATCATCATCGCCCGACCAAAGAGCGATTGCCCGACCTGTTTGAGCGAGACCTTGCCTTTGCCGATCTCGGTCAGCTCCTCGGCGGCGTAGAAGATCTGCTGTTCGGCCACGGGTTCGATGGCGAAGAATTCCGACAGTCCGATGGGTACCCCCGCGAGGATCTTGTGCAGCGCGCCGACCGACGGGTTCATCTTGCCACTCTCGATGAGCGAAATGGTCGAGTTCGGCACACCGACCTTCTTGGCCAGAGTGCGTTGAGACAGGCCCGCGCGTTCGCGCACGACACGCAGCCGGTGGCCGAGGGCTAGATCGTCGGAGGTGTTGTGGGTGTTCATTATCGACCAAACAGTTGTGAGCTATCACCGTAATACAATGTGTTACAAAAATAAAGAAACAGACTTTTTGAAAATAATAAAACCCCTAATCTCAGGAGCAAGGCACAGAACATCGCGCCAAATCGGCGCCCTGAAAGGACAGATCATGTTGAAATCGACTGCAAATACCGAAATCGAATCCCGTCGCAAGGCGGCTCTGGCCCGCGGCGTGGGCGTACTCACCGACCATTATGCGGTGAAAGCGGAAAACTCGGAAATCTGGGACGAAGATGGCAATCGCCTGATCGACTTCGCCTCCGGCATCGCCGTGCTGAACACCGGCCACCGCCACCCGAAGGTCATCGCAGCGGTCGAGAAGCAGCTCGCCTCCTTCACCCATACCTGCCACCAAGTGGTGCCCTATGAACCCTATGTTCGTCTCGCCGAGCGCCTGAACGCGCTGGCTCCTGGGGACTTTGATAAGAAATCCCTCTTTGTCACGACTGGCGCAGAAGCACTTGAAAACGCAGTGAAAATCGCGCGTTCGGCCACGGGTCGATCGGCGGTGATCACCTTCAACGGCGGCTTCCATGGCAGGACTTTCATGACCATGTCGATGACCGGCAAGGTGGTGCCGTACAAAGTCGGTTTCGGCCCAATGGCCGCCGACGTGTTCCACGCGCCCTACCCCAACGCGCTGCATGGCATCTCCGTTGACGACAGCCTGAATGCCATCGAGCACCTGTTCAAGGCGGATGTCGATCCGGCCCGAGTCGCGGCCATCGTGTTCGAACCCGTGCAAGGCGAAGGCGGCTTCAACCCGGCCCCGAAAGAATTCGTCGAACGTATTCGCAAGCTCTGTGACGATAAGGGCATCGTGATGGTCGCCGACGAGGTGCAAACCGGCTTTGCCCGCACCGGCACCGTGTTCGCGATGGAGGCTTACGGCATCGCGCCGGATCTCACCACCATGGCGAAAAGCCTTGGCGGCGGCTTCCCGATCTCTGCCGTGGTCGGCAAGGCCGAGATCATGGATGCGGCCGGTCCGGGCGGTCTGGGTGGCACCTATGGCGGCAACCCGCTGGCGATTGCGGCGGCGAACGCCGTGCTCGACGTCATCGAGGAAGAAAAACTCTGCGACCGCGCCAATATGCTTGGCGACACGCTCAAGGCCCGTCTCGAAGCGCTGAAATCCGATGTGCCGGAGATCGTCGAAGTGCGTGGGCCCGGTTTCATGGTCGCGGCCGAATTCTGCCACGCCGACGGCACCCCTGCCCCGGAACTGGCGAATGCGATCCGGGTCGAGGCGCTCAACCGTGGCCTGCTTCTGCTGACCTGCGGTGTCTATGGCAACGTGATCCGCTTCCTCGCGCCGATCACCATTCAGGACGATGTGTTTGCAGAAGCGCTCGATATCCTCGAAAACGCTGCCAAAGCGGCAAAAGGACTCTGAGATGCGTGAGCTGAACGACAAAACCCTGCTGGAAACCCGCGCCTATGTGAATGGCGTCTGGGTCGAAGGCAAAAAAACCTTCCCGGTGGAGAACCCCTCCACCGGAGAGGTGATCGCCCATGTCACCGACCTGTCGGCGGAAGATGTGGCCATGGCGATTGATGCCGCCCATGCCGCGAAAAAGGCCTGGGCCGCGACCGGCGTCAAGGAACGCTCCGCGATCCTGCGCAGGCTGTTCGATCTCATGGTCGCGAATGCCGACGATCTGGCGACGATCCTCACCGCCGAGATGGGCAAGCCCTGGGCCGAAGCCCGTGGCGAAATTCTCTACGGTGCGTCCTATGTCGAATGGTTCGCGGAAGAGGCCAAGCGGATCTATGGCGACATGATCCCGGGGCCGACAAACGACAAACGTATGGTGATCGTCAAGCAACCGGTGGGCGTGGTCGGCTCCATTACGCCGTGGAACTTCCCGAACGCCATGCTGGCGCGCAAGATGGCCCCTGCCCTTGCTGCCGGCTGCACCATGGTGGCACGACCGTCCGAGTTCACGCCGCTCTCCGCACTGTCTCTTGCCGTTCTGGCAGAGCGCGCGGGCGTGCCCGCCGGCGTGTTCAACGTGCTGACAGGGCTCGACGCCGCAGGCATGGGCCAGGAGATGTGCGCCAACGAGAAAGTGGCGAAAATCACCTTCACCGGCTCGACCCGCGTGGGGAAAATTCTGCTCGCACAGGGGGCTGGGACGGTCAAGAAAATGTCCATGGAACTGGGCGGCAATGCGCCTTTCGTGGTGTTCGACGATGCCGATGTCGATGCGGCGGTCGCGGGCTGCATGCTTGCGAAATTCCGCAACAACGGCCAGACCTGCGTCTGTGCCAACCGCATCTATGTTCAGTCCGGAATCTATGATGAATTCGCCGCGAAACTGGCGAAAGCGCTCGATGGCCTGACCCTTGGCGACGGGTTCGCCGAAGGCGTCAACACCGGCCCGCTGATCAATGCGGCGGCGGTCGCGAAGGTCGAAAGCCATATTGCGGATGCGGTCGAGAAAGGCGCGGAAGTGGTCACCGGCGGCAATCGTTCGAACCTCGGCCAGACCTTCTTCGAACCGACGCTTCTCAAAGGCGTGACGCAGGAGATGAAGGTCGCCCGCGAGGAAACCTTCGGCCCGCTGGCGCCGCTGGTGAAATTCGAGACCGAGGAGGAGGCGCTCGCCTTCGCCAACGCGACCGAATTCGGGCTGGCCTCCTATTTCTACACCTCTGACCTGAACCGCGCCTGGCGTGTGGGCGAGGCGCTGGAAAGCGGCATGGTCGGCATCAACACCGGTGCGATTTCCACGGAAATGGCCCCGTTCGGCGGCGTCAAACAGTCCGGCATGGGCCGCGAAGGCTCAAAATACGGCATGGACGATTATCTCGAGATCAAGAACCTCTGCTTCGGCGGGTTGACCTGATATATCATCGAAGACGGGCGGCCACGGGGAAATGTGTGGCCGCCCTTTTCACATCACTCAAGGATCTTACGGAGCGTTTTCATGGCCACCAGTCACGGGTTTCTCGCCGATGTCACCAATATGTTCAACGATGCGGCCAAATTGCTGTCGCTCGAAGAGGGGCTCGCGGAGAAAATCTCGGTCTGCAACACCACGTTGACGACCCGCTTCGGGGTGCGGCTGCGTGGCAAGATGCATACGTTCGAGGGCTGGCGCGCCGTTCATTCCAATCACCCCAGCCCGGCCAAGGGGGGCATTCGCTATGCCCCCTATGCCAATCACGAAGAGGTCGAGGCACTCGCCGCCCTCATGTCCTACAAATGCGCGCTGATGGATTTGCCGTTCGGCGGTTCCAAGGGCGCGCTGAAGATCGACCCGAGCGCATGGGCCCCGCATGAGCTCGAGCGCATCACCCGGCGGTTCGCACAGGAATTGGCGCGGCACGATTTCCTCAGCCCTTCGCAGAACGTCCCGGCCCCGGATGTCGGCACCAATGAGAAGACGATGATCTGGATCGCCGACGAATACCGCCGGATGAAGTCCAATGACATCAATGCCAATGCCTGTGTCACCGGGAAACCAATTGCCATGGGCGGCATCGAGGGCCGGGTCGAAGCCACCGGGCGGGGCGTGCAATACGCCACGCAGGTGTTCTTCCAGACCCCGGAAGACATCGCGAAAACCGGCCTGCCGGCGGACCTCAAAGGCCGCACGGTGATCATTCAGGGGCTTGGAAATGTCGGTTATCACGCGGCAAAATTCCTTAGCCAGGAGGATGGCTGCAAGATCGTGGCGGTGGTCGAGCGCGACGGCTCGCTGCGCAATCCGGCTGGCCTCGACATCGAGGCGCTCAAGGCCCATATGCTGGAAACCGGCGGCATAAGCGGGTTCTCGGGCGGCGAATACGACAGTGGCTCCGCGCTCAGCGATGCCTGCGACATTCTCATTCCGGCGGCGCTTGAAAGCGCGATCCACGACGGGAACGCCCATGAAATCAAGGCAAAGCTGATTGTCGAGGCCGCCAACGGCCCGATCACCTATGCCGCCAACGAAATCCTGCGCGAGCGCGGCGTGGTGATCATCCCCGACCTTTACGCCAATGCCGGCGGCGTGACCGTGAGCTATTTCGAATGGGTCAAGAACCTGACCCATATTCCCTTCGGGTTGATGGAACGCCGGCGCGACGAACAGGGCAACCGCATGCTGGCACGCCAAATCGAGAGCATGACCGGGCATCAGTTTCCCGAAGGCGCGGAGAGCTTCCTCGACGGGGCACGGGAAATTGATCTGGTGCGCTCGGGTCTCGACGACAAGATGCGCTCCGCCTATGGCGAGATGTCCCGGCTCTGGAACAGCTCCGACGACATTCCCGATCTGCGCACCGCCGCCTATATCATCGCCGTGCGCCGTCTGGCCGAGATTTATCAGGCGCTGGGGATCGGTGGCTGAGGAGAATACAGAGGGTCAACGCGCCGCTCTCTCGAACATGCCAAACAGATCGCGCGGGTCGTCCGGATCGGCAAGCATATCGAGATTTTCCGCAAAATTAGTGCCTTGTATGAGATTTCTCACGTAGCGCAGCGCCGAGAAATCTTCTATGGCAAAGCCCACGCTGTCGAACAGCGTGAGCTGCGCCGCGTCGCGCCGCCCTTCGGTCTCTCCCCGCATGACCTGCCAAAGCTCGGTCACCGGGTGATCTTCCGGAAGCTGTTGAATCTCGCCCTCGATCCGGGTCTGCTCCGGGTATTCCACGAAAATCCCGGCACGCCGGAGAATATCCGGATGCAGCTCCGTTTTGCCCGGACAATCGCCGCCGATGGCGTTGATGTGCAGCCCACGTCCGACCATGTTGTCTGTCAGGATCGTAGCATATTGCTTGTCGGCGGTGCATGTGGTGATCACCTCTACGCTGATCACCGCGTCCTGTGCACTGGAACATGTCGTGATCTCAAAGCCTTGCGCTTCGAGGTTGCGTTTCGCCTTGGCGGTCGCCGTCGGGTCGATGTCATAGAGGCGTAGCCGGTTGATGCCGCAGAGCGCGCGGAAGGCCATGGCCTGAAATTCGCATTGCGCACCATTGCCGATCATCGCCATGATCTCTGCTCCCGTAGGCGCGAGGTATTTGGCGACAAGCGCCGAAGTCGCCGCCGTGCGCAGCGCCGTCAAAACTGTCATTTCCGTGAGTAACACCGGGTAACCCGTAGAAACTTCGGACAAAACTCCGAAGGCCGTGACCGTCTGATGGCCGGTCCTCGTGTTCTTCGGGTGACCGTTGACATATTTGAACCCGTAGAGCGTGTCATCGGCTGTCGGCATCAGCTCGATCACGCCACCGGGGACATGGGACGCCACGCGCGGGGTTTTGTCGAATTCGGGCCAGCGTTTGAAATCCGCTTCGATATGCCCCGCCAAGTCTCTGAGAAATCTTTCAATTCCAACATGATGCACGAGACGCATCATGTTGGCGACAGAGACGAAAGGCACATAGGCGAGCTCCGAAGGGGCCAGGTTCGAGGAGGCAGGCAGATTCATCATCCGAAACTCCGGGTCATGCGGTCGAGAACGCGGCGACCGAACAGGCTCGCCGTCAGATCGCAGAGTAGTTTCGCCGTACGCCCTCGCTCGTCGAGAAACGGGTTCAACTCCACCAGATCAAGCGAGCCGACCAGCCCGCTGTCACCCAGGGTTTCCATGATCAGATGCGCCTCGCGGAAGGTCGCCCCACCCGGCACCGTTGTGCCCACGGCCGGCGCGATGCCGGGGTCGAGAAAATCGACATCGAAGCTGACATGCAACCGCCCGTTTGCGCCGCGCACCCGGTCGAGAAACGCCCGAAGCGGCACCAGAACCCCGGTCTCGTCAATCGCTCGCATGTCCTGAACATCCATTTCAAGACGTTGAATGCGTTTATGTTCCGCCGAGTCGACGGAGCGAATGCCGATGAAGCACATATGCTCAGGGGCGACGGAATCGGTGAGGGCCGGATAGGCCTCAAAGCCCTCTTGCCCGGTAAAATAGGCCACCGGCGTGCCGTGCAGATTGCCGCTCTCGGTCGTGTCGAGCGTGTGCAGATCCGGGTGCGCATCGAGCCAGAGCACGAAGAGCGGTCGGCCCTCCTCGGCGGCGTGGCGGGCGATGCCGGGCACCGTGCCCGCCGACATGGAATGATCGCCCCCCATGAAGATCGGCAGACGGCTGTCGCGTGCGGCCTCATAGGCGGCGGGCTCCAAAGCCGCGATCCAGGCGCGGGTTTCGGCGAGGTTGTGCACCGCAGGGTTGGCATGCGGCATGTTCTCCTGCGGCGCGATCTCGATATCGCCACGATCCTCGACCGACCAGCCGAGCGCCTGGAGTGTCTCCGGCAACCCGGCGGTGCGCAGGCTTGCCGGCCCCATGAGACAGCCGCGTTGCGATGCGCCGGTCTCGACCGGAACGCCAAGGAGAACGGTGGATTTCATCATCTGCGAAGACCTTTGTGAGGATGTGCGTTTTTCGCAGTATGCGCCGGTTCCATGAAAGTTGTGACTTATAATTTGATCGTTATGGCGTTAGTTTTATACAAAATGACTAATTATGAGGTCAAAATGAACATCCCCGCCCTGACAGACAGCGATCGTGCCATCCTGGGGGCGCTGCGGCGCAATGCAAGATTGTCGATCACCGAACTGGCGCAGGACACCGGCCTGTCGCGCAGCACCGCGCGCACGCGGCTCGACGCGCTGGTGGCGAACGGGCATATCCGGCGCTTCACCATCGAGACCGATGTGGATGTCGAGGGCGAGGTGCGGGCGATCACGCTTGTGGCGCTGCAAGGCAAGATGTCGCGCCAGGTGATCCGCACCCTGACCCGTATCCCGGGCGTCTCCACGGTCTTCGCGACCAATGGCGCCTGGGATCTGGTCGTCGACATCCGCACCGACAGCCTCGTGAATTTCGACCGGATCCTGCGCGAGATTCGTGAAATTCCCGGCGTGGTGACCTCGGAAAGCTGTCTTCTTCTGGCCCATGTTGTGGGGTGATGCACAGCAACCGTGCGTCAATGTACAGGATTTGGGCATCGGGTTGACCTCGCGGGATGTCTTGCGCGGCTTGTAATTTCTACCTAATTTCAATGCATGGGGGACACGAGCATTCACAATCAGGTCCAGAAGATCCTCTACGCGACCACGGTCCAGGAGGTCTGGGACCCCTTGCTGAGACGACTGAAAACGGTCGGCTTTCATCATGTGCTCTACGGTTTCACGCGGTTTCATACCGATTCCGGGTTCGGTGACGACAACGACCACCTCTTCCTGACGAATTTCGGCCCGGACTACATGAAGGGCTATTTCCTTGAGGGCCGGTATCGCCACGGCCCGATGGTCCGTTGGGCGGTGGAGAATTCAGGGTGTTGTTCCTGGGACTGGATCGGCGCGAACCATGCCAGCTTTACCGAGAAAGAGCGTGAGGTGGTGGCCTTCAATCAGGCCTCCGGCGTCACCGCTGGCTATACCATCGCCTTCCCGCATTCGCTGAAACGGGCCAAGGGTGCGATTGGCATGTCGTTGGAGCCGTTCAACGGCACACAGGCCGAAGCAGATGAAATCTGGGGGGTGCATGGCGAGGACATTGAGATCCTGTGCGGCATTGCACATCTGAAGCTGATCAGCATGCCGCTGCCGAAACGCATGCTGACCAAGCGCCAGCGCGAGGTGCTGGAATGGATCAGCGATGGCAAAACAGTCGCCGATACGGCCCAGATTCTGGGCCTGAACAAGGCTACGGTGGAGAAACACCTGCGACTCGCCCGTGAGGCTCTGGGGGTGGAAACCACGGCACAGGCGGTGCTAAAGGCTTCATTACACAACCAAATTTTTACCTTCTGACCCCCGCCGCCAGGCCGTCCACGGATAAAATCAACCAAAAGGTATGGAATTGCGTACTTTCGTTCTGGTTGAGAGAGGAACAAAATGAGATTGTTCCGGCTTTCGAGGCTTGGCCTTTGGGACGGGGGGTACGGGATCGCCAGGGTCATTCGGCTTACCGATGCTTCTATGAAGGGCCGCGGGTTTATACTCAACCGTGCGGTCCTTTTTGTTTGTATGAGTTTTGCGGGGTCCCTCATCCAAGGTTTTTGTCCCGCATAGGGTGGCTCTTTTTGAGCCACCCTTTTCTTTTGCCTCGACTCTTCTGCCTCGTCATCGACGCGTCAGCCGAACCGCCGCATGTCACCATGAGCCATGAAAAAGGCCGCCTCCCGAAGGAGACGGCCCGAAACGCTCGTCCGAACAGGACGGATCAGCCCTGCATCACTTTCGCGACTTCAGCGGCAAAATCTTCTTCGGCTTTCTCGATGCCTTCGCCGACTTCGAGACGCACGAAACCGGTGATTTCGGCACCAGCCTCTTTCGCGGCTTTCTCGACGGTCAGATCCGGGTTCACCACGAAGGCCTGACCGAGAAGGGTCGACTCGGCGATGAATTTCGCCATGCGGCCCTTGATCATGTTCTCGATGATGTTTTCCGGCTTGCCGGATTCGCGGGCGATCTCGATCTGGATCTGACGCTCTTTTTCCACCATCGCCGGGTCGAGATCGGCTTCGCCGAGGCCCTGCGGGTTGGCGGCCGCAATGTGCATCGCAACCTGTTTGCCAAAGGCTTCGTCGCCGCCTTTGAGACCCACGAGCACACCGATTTTGCCCATGCCGTCGGCCGCCGCGTTGTGGACATAGGTCACAACGGTTTCAGCTTCGAGCTTGGCCATGCGGCGCAGACCCATGTTCTCGCCGATCTTGGCGATCTTGTCGGTGATCAGTTCGGAAACCGGCTTGCCGTTCACGTCGGCGGAGACCAGCTCTTCGACATTCGCAACGCCCAGAGCGGCGGTGGCAATGTCTTTCACCATGGTTTGGAATTCGGCGTTTTTCGCAACGAAGTCGGTCTCGGAGTTCACCTCAACGGCGACGCCCACACCGCCGTTCACGGCGACGGCCACGAGGCCCTCGGCAGCGGTCCGACCGGATTTCTTGGCGGCTTTCGCCAGACCTTTGGTGCGCAGCCAGTCAACGGCGGCTTCCATGTCGCCATCGGTTTCGACCAGCGCTTTTTTCGCGTCCATCATGCCTGCGCCGGTGGATTCGCGCAGTTCTTTGACCTGAGCAGCAGTGATTGCCATGTCGGCTCTCCTCGAATTCTGGGATATGCTTGCGGGGGCGGGATTACCCTGCCCCCGTATCAATTTTGTAACGACCGGACCGACATACAGGCCCGGAGACGAAGATTACTCTTCGACGGCCTCGGCCACGGCTTCTTCAACCGGCAGCTCTTCGAAGGCGCCCATGTCGACACCGGCGGCGTCCATCTGAGCCGTCATGCCGTCCAGAGCGGCGCGGGCCACGAGGTCGCAGTAGAGCGAGATCGCACGGGCGGCGTCGTCGTTGCCCGGAATGATGTAGTCCACACCGGCCGGCGAGCAGTTGGAGTCGACGACGGCCACAACCGGGATACCCAGTTTCTTGGCTTCGAGGATCGCGAGATCTTCTTTTTTCACGTCGATGATGAACAGCAGGTCCGGCAGACCGCCCATTTCACGGATACCGCCGAGCGACGCCTGAAGCTTGGCCTGGTCGCGTTCCATGTTGAGGCGCTCTTTCTTGGTGAGGCCTTCGGCGCCCGATGAGAGCGTCTCGTCGATGGCAGCCAGACGCTGGATCGACTGGGACACGGTTTTCCAGTTGGTGAGCGTGCCGCCCAGCCAGCGGTGGTTCATGTAGTATTGCGCGCATTTCTCTGCGGCTTCGGCAACCGGGCCAGCGGCCTGGCGTTTGGTGCCGACGAAGAGAATGCGGCCACCTTTGGCGGCGGTGTCACGCACGGCCTGCAGAGCCTGGTCCAGCATCGGGACGGTCTGCGTCAGGTCGAAGATGTGAATGCCGTTGCGCTCACCGTAGATGAACTCCGCCATACGCGGGTTCCAACGCTGAGTCTGGTGACCAAAGTGAACGCCAGCTTCCAAGAGCTGACGCATGGAGAAATCGGGAAGCGCCATGTTCGTTCCTTTCCGGTTTAACGCCTTGACGGAGGGTCTCAGGCAGATGCCCAACCGGTGGACCGTTCAGGGATGTCTCCCCCGAGGGCCCGCCTCCGTCTGTGAAGTGCTCGCGCATATAGAGGGGAATTCGGGCATTGGCAACCCCTGCCCCGTTTTTGAGTATTTTTCGTACAAAGGAGACAGGGGGCGGAGCCCGGACCACATGCCATCTCTTGCCATCCGGTCAAAATCCGGCGCAAGTGGGAACATGGACAAGACACATGACATTCTTTGTATTGGCTCGGTGCTCTGGGACGTGATCGGGCGGACGGATCGTTCGATGCGCGTGGGCTCCGATGTGCCCGGGCGCATCGTGCGGGTGCCGGGCGGTGTGGCGATGAATATTGCCATGGCTTTGGCGCGGTTCGGGATGCGGCCCGATCTTTTGACCGCCATCGGGCATGATCCCGCAGGCACGGAATTGATGGAGGCCGCCCGCGTGCGCGGGATCGGCACCGAGCACGTTTATCTCTCCGAGGATCTGCCGACCGACAGCTATATGGCCGTCGAAGGCGCCAACGGTCTGATTGCTGCCATCGCGGATGCGCATTCTCTGGAACGCGCGGGCGACAAGATCCTGCGGCCTCTGGCCGACGGGCGGCTTGGCACGGTGAACGCGCCTTACATTGGCCCTGTGGCGCTCGATGGCAACCTGACCACGCAGCTCTTGCGCGAGATTGCCGCCTCACCGCTGTTTGCCAAAGCTGACCTGCGGGTGGCACCCGCCTCGCCGGGCAAAGCGGAGCGGTTGTTGCCGCTTCTGGATCACCCGCGCGCAACGCTTTACGTCAACCTCGAAGAGGCCGGGCTTTTGGCACAGACCGTGTTTGAGAGCTCCGCCGAGGCCGCGCAGGCCCTCGTGGAGAAAGGCGCGCATCGGGTTCTTGTGACCAATGGTGGCAAGGGCGCGTCGCTTGCAAGCGGTGGCGATGTCCTGACCCAAACCCCGCCCGAAGTTCTGGTCGCGCGCGTGACCGGTGCGGGCGACACTTTCATGGCGGCGCATATCGCGGCGGAAATGCGCGGGGTCGATGCGACCGGTGCGCTGACCGCCGCGCTTGAGGCCGCTGCCCTTTACGTTTCCGGAGATACCCCCCTATGACCCTTCCCATGATGTATGCCCCCGAAGTTGCCGAGGCTCTGGAGGCGGGCCGCCCCGTGGTGGCGCTCGAATCCACGATCATCACCCATGGCATGCCCTACCCGCAGAATGTCGAGACCGCGCGCATGGTCGAGGAGGACATCCGGGCGGCGGGTGCCACGCCCGCGACCATCGCCGTGCTCGACGGCGTGTTGCACATCGGTTTGACCGACACACAGCTCACCGCCCTCGGTCAGGCGACCGGCGTGATGAAAGTCTCGCGCGCCGATCTGCCGGTCTGCATCGCACGCGGTGCGACGGGCGCGACCACCGTGGCCGCGACAATGATCGGGGCTGAGCTCGCCGGGATCAAGGTATTCGCCACCGGCGGCATCGGCGGCGTGCATCGCGGCGCAGAAGAGACATTCGACATCTCCGCCGACCTTCTGGAGCTGGGCGAAACCGCCGTGACCGTGGTGGCGGCGGGTCCGAAGGCCATTCTCGACATCCCGAAGACGCTTGAGGTGCTGGAAACCCATGGCGTTCCGGTCATCGCCTATGGTCAGGACGAAATTCCTGCTTTCTGGTCGCGCGCCTCCGGGCTTCAGGCCCCTCTGCGGATGGACAGCGCGGAAGAGATCGCCCGCGCCATGCATATGCGTGCCGCCATGGGCGTCAAGGGCGGGCAGCTTGTCGCCAATCCGATCCCCGAGATGGATGAAATCCCGCGCGAGGTGATCATGCCCTTCGTCGAGACCGCGCTGAAAGAGGCGGAGGACAAGGCCATCCACGCCAAGGAGGTCACCCCCTTCCTGTTGCAGCGGATTTTCGAGCTGACCGAAGGGGCTTCGCTCACCGCCAATATCGCGCTGGTGCGCAACAACGCGCGGCTCGCGGCCGAGATCGCCAAAGCGCTCTGCGCATAAGAGCGCTGTGCAAATAAACGCCAGAACGGCAACGGAACCGACGATCTGAAAAATAAACCTGTGAGCGGCCCGAAACCTTTGGGCCGCTTACTTGTCTCTTAACCTGTGCGCGCATAAGTTCAGCGCAAACAGGGCACCTCGCCCGCAAGCACAGGCTTCGCACCTCAATGACCAACCCGTTCGAAGACGAAACCCACCCGCCCAAACCGCGCCGTCCGGGGCTTTTTGCACATTTGCGTGCGGCCTTCCTGACCGGGCTCGTGGTGGTCGCCCCCATCGGGCTGACCGCCTATGTGATCTGGACCGTGATCGGCTGGGTCGATGGTTGGGTGCTGACCTTCGTGCCGCAGGGCTATCACCCCGATGCGCTGATCAACCGGTTCCTCGGCTATACCGACCCCGCGGATCAGATCCATATCAACCTGCGCGGCGCAGGCGTGATCATTTTCCTGATCTTCACCGTGGTCGTCGGCTGGATCGCCAAAGGCCTCGTCGGCCGCTCGCTCATCCGCTGGGCCGAAAGCCTTGTAGACCGCACGCCCATCGTGCGCTCGATCTACAACGGGGTGAAGCAGATCGCCGAAACGATCTTTTCGCAAGCGGAAACCTCCTTCGATCAGGCCTGTCTGGTGGAATACCCGCGGCGCGGCATCTGGGCGATCGGCTTTGTCTCCACCAATGCCAAGGGCGAGGTGGCCCGACGCACACCGCAGGACGAGAAATACCTCTCCGTCTTCGTGCCGACGACGCCGAACCCGACCTCTGGTTTTCTGCTGTTCTTTCCTGAACATGACGTGATCAAGCTCGATATGACGGTCGAAGATGCCGCCAAACTAGTGATTTCGGCGGGGCTGGTTTACCCGAACCCGAAGGACCCGACACAGCCGCCCAAACCCGACGCATTGCCGTCCGCATAACCGGGGCAAGACGACAGACCACCCCGTTCCCGAAAGCCGTCTATCAGGGCGGCTTTTCTCTTATGAAAACATCGCTTTGAGATCGACACTCGCGCGCTGTCCGAGATCGTCGAAATGCGCCTCCAGAAACCGGTCGCAGGCGGCCCTGCCCGCCTCTTTCATCCGAGACAGAAGCAAGGGCGAGGACACGAGTTTGGTGCGCGCCGAAAGATCCTGCATCAGATCGTCATCGGCGATCATATGGATCAGCACATCCTTCATCGCCCCCGCCGGAAGGCGCTTGTCCGCGATCAGGTCGCGCACGAACTGCACCGAGCGCAGCTCCCGCAACATCGAGGAATTGAACGAGATCTCGTTGATCCGGTTCTGGATCTCCTCCGGTGTCTTCGGCGTGCCGGGCCGCTCCATCGGGTTGATGTTGACGATCACCACATCCTGCGGGAATTCCGGTTCGAACAGCGGAAACAGCGCCGGGTTACCGGTATAGCCGCCGTCCCAATAGGGATCGGTCACGCCGGTCTCAGGGTCCTCGATCTCCACCGCCTGAAACAGTTCCGGCAGGCAGGCGGAGGCCAGAATGACATCCCCCGTCACCTCCGCCCCCGAGAACACCCGGATCTTGCCGGTGCGCACATTGGTCGTCGAGATGAACAGCGCCGGCCCCTCGTCAGATCCGGTCTGCGAACAGACCAGATCTTCCACCACATCGCTCAGCGGGTTCTCATAGAAGGCGCCGTAGACATAGGGGCTGGTGAAGGTCGCAATCGAATCGAGAAAGGCGAAAGGGACGCTGGCCTGCATCATCCGGGTGACCATCTCGGTCGTCGGCCCGAATTGCGACATCCAGCGGTTGAGCCGCATATCGGACACCGCGCCCATCTGTTCCCACAACCCGTCGAGCGCCTCTTTCGCGCCCTTGGCTCCGCCGCGCACCAGCCCGGATTTGAGCGCGGCCCCATTGAGTGCCCCCGCCGAGGTGCCGGAGATCGCGGCGATCTCGATCTCCTCATGTTCCAGAAGCCGGTCCAGCACGCCCCAGGTGAAGGCGCCATGCGCGCCGCCGCCCTGAAGCGCGAGGTTGATCCGTTTGATCGAGCTCTTCGCCTTCCGCTTCGCCATCAGAGTGCGGTCCAGCCCCCGTCGACGGAAATCGTCGTGCCGGTGATCTGCGCCGCGGCGTCGGAACAGAGGAACACCGCCGTGCCGCCGATCTGTTCCACCGTGGCGAACTGTTTCGAGGGTTGACGCTCAAGGATCACCTTCTCGATCGCCTCTTGTTCGCTCATGCCGTATTTCTTCGCCGTGTCTGGAATTTGCGCGTCCACCAACGGCGTATGCACATAGCCAGGGCAGATCGCATTGGCGGTGATCGCCTCTTTCGCGGTCTCAAGCGCCACCACCTTGGTCATGCCGACCACGCCGTGCTTGGCGCTGACATAGGCGGATTTGAACGGCGAGGCGGTCAAGCCATGCGCCGAGGCGATATTGACCACCCGGCCCCAGCCCGCCTTGCGCATCAACGGCAAAGCGGCGGCGGTGGTGTGAAAGGCCGAGTTCATGTTGATCGCGATGATCGCATCCCATTTCTCGATGGGGAATTCGTCGATCGGCGCCACGTGCTGAATGCCTGCGTTGTTCACGAGGATGTCGCATGTGCCCGCCTGCTCGATCAGCGCGCGACACTCCGCGCCCTGCGACATATCCGCCTTGATATAACGGGCCTTGACGCCGAATTCCTGACCGATGGCCTCGGCCAGCGCGTGATCCTCGTCGCGGTCGGTGAAGGAATTGAGCACCACATCGGCCCCTGCCTTTGCCAGTTCGCGTGCGACCCCAAGCCCGATCCCCGAATTCGATCCGGTGATCACGGCGGTTTTGGATTTCAATGACATCTCAATCTCCTCTGACACTTTCTCATGTCTGTCGGGGAAAACCTAGGTTGCCCTTGGGGCGAAGTCACGCATATGTTTTTCCCGTTGTTGTAAGGGCAAGGGTGAAACATGTTCCGCTTTCTCTATGATGTCATCGTCGGGGAGGTACAGGGGCTTCTGTTTCTTTTGTACATCGTTGCGGTCCTGTTGCTTGCGGGCGGTGCCTTTTACCTCTGTGTCCGACTGAACCTCTGGTCTCCTCTGCCCTGGCTCGCTGCGGCGTTTGTCATCGCTCTGGGCGGCTGGCTCAGTTTTCGGCATGACACGACAAACGCGAAAAAGTGAGTGCGTCCTGCGGCACAGTGCGGACAGGTCTCCCGATCCCAAGACAAAGAATCGCCCGCTCTCAGAGAATCGCCCGGCCCTGTTCCATATATGCGCCGACGGGCAGGTTTTCCCTGCCATTGACGACGGCGGATTCACTCAAGCCTGCTTGGAAAAAAGGCGGTTTGAGAACCAAAAAAAACGCCCGCACGAGGCGGGCGCTGAGTTATTGAGGCAGGTTTCATACAGGCAAGAAACCTATCGAGCAGTGATCTCTTTATACGCGGTTCTGTGCCGCTCTCCAAGCTAAAAGTTTGAAAACACTTTCCGCTGCGCGTAAGTTTGCGGCAAGAACAACGGCACATCGGTCGCAAAAAGACCCCGGCGGAGGCAGCGTTTACACCATGGCACAAAACTATTTCTCGGGCGTCAAAAATACCGCGAGACTTTCGACTGCGGCGCTCGCGCTGTGCGCCCTGGCCCCCATGGCCCATGCCGAGCCGACCCATGGTCTTGCCATGTATGGCGCGCCCGAGCTGCCCGCCGATTTCACGTCCCTGCCCTATGTGCGCGCCGACGCGCCCAAGGGAGGCAAGATCGTCACCGGCGAAGGTGGCACCTTCGACAGCCTCAATCCCTTCATCGAGAAAGGCAATGTGCCCTGGCAGTTGCGGTATCTGATGGCCGAAAGCCTGATGATGCAGGCCTATTCCGAACCCTTCTCGCTCTATTGCCTGCTGTGTGAGACGGTCGAGACGGATGAAGATCGCACCTGGGTCGAGTTCACCCTGCGCCCGGAGGCGAAATTTTCCGACGGCACACCGGTGACGGTCGAGGATGTGATCTGGTCTTTCGAGACGCTGGGCACCGAGGGCAACGGGCGTTACGCCTCGCTCTGGAGCCAGATCGACAGCGTCGAGCAGACCGGCGACAGATCCGTGAAATTCAACTTCAATGTCGAAAACCGCGAATTGGCGCTTTTGGTCGCCACGCGCCCGATCCTGAAAAAGGCCTATTGGGACGACAAGGAGTTCACCAAATCCGGCATGGACCAGATCCCGGTGACCTCCGCGCCCTATACGGTGACCGACGCTAACCCCGGCATGTTCATCGAGATGACCCGCAACCCCGACTATTGGGGCAAGGACCTGCCCGTGATGCAGGGTCAGGCGAATTTTGACACCATCCGGTTTGAGTTCTTTGCCGATCCCTCTCTGGTGATCGAGGCCTTCAAAGCCGGAGAGTTGAACGCGCACCGCGAATTCAACGTGCAGACCTGGCAGGATCAATACGACTTTCCTGCGGTCACCCGCGGCGATGTGATCAAATCCGAGATCCCGCACCAGCGCCCCACCGGCATGACCGGATTCGCAATGAACACCCGCCTGCCGCAATTCGCCGATTGGCGCGTCCGGCAAGCGATGATCGAGGCCTTTAACTTCAACTATATCAACGAGGCCCAGACCGAGAACCAGCAGACCCGCATCACCTCTTACTTCTCCAACTCGCCGCTGGGCATGCGTCCGGGGCCTGCCGAAGGTCGCGTCAAAGAGCTTTTGGAACCCTATCAGGACGATCTGCTCCCCGGCGTGATGGAGGGTTACACCCTGCCCGAAACCTCGGACCGTGAGATTGACCGAGGCGCGATGCGCCGTGCGCTCGCGCTGATGGAAGAGGCCGGATGGACCATCCAGAACGGCCAGATGAAAAATGCCGACGGCCAGCTTTTCACCTTCGAGATTCTGCTCATGGTCGGCGACAACGAAAACCAATCCATCATCGACACCTACACCCAGATGCTCAACCAACTGGGCATCCAGCCGAAGATCGAAGTCGTCGACAAGCCGCAATATATCCAACGCATGGGCAAGTTCGATTTCGGCATGACCCCGGTGCGCTACGGCACCTCGCTCAGCCCCGGCAACGAGCAATATGCCTATTTCGGTCAGGCCGCCGCCGATCAGCCCGGTTCGCGCAACGTCGCGGGGATCAAGGACCCGGTCGTGGATGCGATGATCGCCAAAATGCTCGACGCGAATGACCGCGAAGACAGCCTTGCCGCCACCCGCGCGCTCGATCGGCTGTTGACCGCAGGCCGCTACGTCATCCCGCTTTACGCCTGGAACGAGAGCTTCGACGCACATGTGAAAGAGCTGCATTATCCTGAGCCCTTGCCTTTGTACGGCGATTGGATCATGTGGCGGGAAATGACGTGGTACTGGGAAGAATGACCCTTCAGGCCTGAGAAAAATACCCTTTAGAGAAATGGGAAGAAAGAATATGAAGAAAGCAGCAGTCGCCCTCCTCCTCACCCTCATCTTGGCCTCCTGCGGCACCGTCGCGGGCGTCGGCGAAGACATCACCGGCGCGTCGCGCACGGTTCAGGGCTGGTTCTGAGTGGAAAGACCTCTCGGGCCCGGCCCGAACATTACGTCGGGCGAGCGTTACGTTAGGGAGGTCACCCAGAGGATGGTCGCATCCTCCGGGCTGACCGAGATTACGTTATGGCCCATCGACGCGTCGTAATAGGCGCTGTCGCCCCGGCGCATTTCGACAGGTTCGTAGAATTCGGTGATCAGCTTGATCACACCCGTGAGCACGTAGAGGAATTCCTCCCCGTCGTGGCGCACCCAGCCATCGAACTCTTCGAAACTGCGCGCCCGAATGGTGGCGCGATACGGCAGCATGGATTTCTTGGTCAGCGCGCCCGCGAGCATCTCATGCTCATAGGTCGCCGTCGGATGCGCCGCGCCTTCGCCCGATTTCGTGACCGCCATCCGGCCCGAGATCTGCGCCTTCTGCGGCGGGGTGAACAACTGCGGCACGGAGATTTCTAAGCCCACGGCGAGCTTTTTCAGCGCATCGTAGGTGGGTGACATCTGGCCGTTTTCGATCTTGGAGAGCGTCGAGCGTGCCAGACCGGCCTGCGTCGCCGCCTGCTCCAGCGTCCAACCGCGCGCCTTGCGCAGATCGCGCACCCGCAATCCCAAATCCAAAGGTCGCGCCTCTTCCGGCAGGCCTTCGACGCCTTCGCGCGCCAGTCTGATCAGGCTTGGGGTGTGATCGTCATCCGGTTCCATGGCGCTTTGTAGCGCGTCGGCTGGCACGATGAAAAGGGCAAAAGAAAACCCCCGGATGCTGTTCTCGCATCTTCGGGGGCTCTTGGGGCAGGGTCAGTTGGGTGGACTGCTCGTGAGGTTTTGCCTGCCCTGGGTCTCTGAATCTCTCTTCTGACCGGTTGCTTTAGTCGAGCTCGGTCGAGGTGATCGGAAGCGTACCTGTGAGGAATTCGATGTCGGTCAGGCCGCCGGTGACCTGATGCGAGATCACCCGATCCAGCGCACCGCCCGCGATGGCAATCGCCGCAATCAGACCGAGGGCCAGCGTCGCGACGGGCACACGCATGCGGTGACGAAAACTGTCGACCTCATGTTCGGAGCGCGGGGCGCGTCCCTGAAATGTGGAGAAGTGCGGAGTGCTTTGCATCGCCATGATGGTGACCCTGATGAACTTGAAAACGTTTGATTGCACGTAGTTAACCACGATTCCCCGCCCTCGTCACCGAACTCGGTCCGTCACAATCCTCACCGCACTCAGTGCAGATCATTCGTGAACGAAGGGTAAACAAATCGGGAATATGAAGAGTTTGCAAACCTGCAAACCAGCCCCAAACACAAGATATGGGACAAGGGGAACATTCACTTTTCTGGAAAATGTGAGCGGCAAGAATATTTTCCTTTTCTCACTCCCCTCCCCGCTCCGACCGCGCTACAAGCCCTCAACATCCAAACGAGGTCCCGATGATCCCGCTCGACATTTTCCACGATCCGATCTGCCCCTGGTGCTACATCGGCAAGGCGCGCCTCGAGCGCGCTCTCGAAGCGCGCCCAAACCACCGTTTCGCCATCCAATGGCACCCGTTCCAATTGAACCCGACCATGCCGAAGGACGGCATGGAGCGACGCGACTATCTAAATGCGAAATTCGGCGGCTCCGAGGGGGCGCGCAAAGCCTATGCGCCGGTGGTCGAGATTCTGATCCGGGAACTGCCCAAGACCGATCTTCTCGGCATTCGCACCACACCCAACACGCTCGATGCGCACCGGCTGATTCACTGGGCCGGGATCGAGGGACGTCAGACACCGATGGTCGCCGCCCTCTACCGCGCCTATTTCCAGGACGGTCGCGATATTGGGGATTCCGCCACGCTGGCCGAGCTCGCCGCACAGGTCGGCATGGACGCCGAGGCCGTCACCCGCCTGCTCGCCACCGAGGCCGACGTCGGGGACATCCGCGCCCGCGATCAGCACGCCCGTGACCGGGGCGTGAACGCTGTGCCGCTGTTCATCGTCGGCAACCAGCACGCGGTCGAGGGCGCACAGCCGACCGAGCTTTGGCTCAACGTGATCGACGAGCTGGCCGCGCAAGAGACCGATTAAAGCGCGGCGCCTCACCCCAAGCCCGGCGGCTGTGCATTCCCGCAGAGCCGCCCCGCCATCTCACGGACTGTTCAAAATGCCGCACCCCGATTAGGGTCCCCCAGCGTTTCCAAATTGAAAGTGACCCTCATGCCGCGCCGTTTGCCGCAACTCGAATTCACGGTTCTTCTGGCCCTGCTCTTTGCGACCGTCGCCTTTTCCATCGACGCGATGCTCCCCGGCCTGCCGCAGATCGCCGCCGATCTGTCGCCCGACGACATCAACCGTGCGCAACTGGTGCTGACCTCCTTCGTCTTCGGCATGGGATTCGGCACGCTGGTCTCCGGCCCCCTGTCCGACCATTTCGGACGCAAGCCCGTGATCCTGTTCGGCCTCGGCCTCTATATCGTCGGCGCGGTGGTCGCTGGCCTGTCGGGGACGCTGGAAATGATGCTGGTCGGCCGCGCCATCCAGGGCGTCGGCGGCGCCTTTCCCCGCACCGTCGGCATCGCCATGGTCCGCGACCTCTACGAAGGCCGGGAAATGGCCAAGATCACCTCTTTCGTGATGACCATCTTCATGGTGGTGCCCGCCGCCGCCCCCTCGATCGGCGCGCTGATCATGACGGATTTCGGCTGGCACGGGATTTTCGCGGCCTTCATCCTGGTCGCCATTCTGGGCGCGACATGGCTCGGCCTGCGCCAGGGTGAAACCCTCATGCCGGAAAATCACCGCCGCCTGAACTGGGCGGACCTGTCCTCCGGTGCGGTCGAAGTTTTCGGCAATTACAACGTGCGGATTTACACGGTGATCCTGCTTCTCGGCTTTGGCCAGATGTTCGCCATCCTCTCCTCCGTCCAGCAGATTTATAGCGAGACCTTCGGGCTCGAAGAGGTTTTCCCCTATTTCTTCGGGGCGACCGCCATCATCTCCGCTGTGGGCGCGATCCTGAACGGGCGGCTCGTGGGTGAAAAAGGCATGCATTTCATGATCCGGCTGGGCTATGGCATCGCGCTGACCGCCTCTGTGATCGCATTCGCCCTCAACCTTCTGGGCGTCAGCACCGGCATGCCGGGCTTTGTCGTGTTCTTCCTGTGGACCGTGGCGATGTTCTCGATCAACGCCTTCACCTTCGGCAACCTCAATGCACTGGCACTGGTGCCGCTCGGGCGTCTCGCGGGGCTCGCCAACTCGCTGATCGGGGCGGTGTTCACCATGGGTGCCGTTCTCATTGCCGCACCCGTCGGACTTGCCTTCAACGGCACGCCGATCCCGGTGATGGCGGCAGGGATTCTCTGCTCCGGTCTGGCGCTGATCCTGTTCCGTTTCGAAGACAGCGCCACGGCCCCCCATGGCGCCCCGTCGCAACCCTCGAAACCGGCTGAATAAAGTTTACTTTTTAGATGGTTGCGCAGCGGTCTTCGCGAATTTCGCAAGGTCCTGCGCAATCGAATACGCGCCCTTGATCTTGTCGCTGTCCTTTTTCCAGTCGCGGCGAATGATGATCTTGTTGTCCTTGACCTTGGCCTGACCCTTCTGGCCATGGATGAATTCCACAAGCCCCGCCGGGTTGGCATATTTGTCGTTGTGGAACTGGATCGTCGCGCCCTTTGGCCCGCCATCGAGCCGCGCAATCCCGGCCTCCCGGCATTTCTCCTTGATCCGAACAACGAGCAGCAAGGTGTTGACCTCTTTGGGCAATTTTCCAAAGCGGTCGATCAGTTCGGCTGCGAAGCCTTCCAGCTCCACCTTGGTTTTCAGGCCGGACAAACGCCGATAGAGCCCCAAGCGCACATCGAGATCAGGCACATAGGTTTCGGGGATCAGCACAGGCACGCCAAGGTTGATCTGCGGCGCCCATTGGCCGTCGTCGTCAAGGCTCACCGCCTCCTCGCCCGATTTGATCCGCGCAATGGCCTCTTCCAGCATGGATTGATAGAGCTCAAAGCCGACCTCTTTGACGTGCCCGGATTGCTCCTCACCCACCAGATTGCCTGCGCCCCGGATGTCAAGATCTTGAGACGCAAGGGTAAATCCGGCCCCAAGCGTATCGAGCGAGCCCAGAACCCGCAGACGTTTTTCCGCCTGCGGTGTTAAAGGCGCGCGGGGTTTCGTAGTCAGATAGGCATAAGCGCGCGTCTTGGCACGGCCCACTCGGCCCCGGATTTGATAGAGCTGCGCGAGGCCGAACATATCGGCGCGGTGCACCACCATCGTGTTTGCGGTCGGAATGTCGATACCGCTTTCCACGATGGTCGTCGCCAGCAGCACGTCATATTTCCCGTCGTAAAACGCGTTCATCCGATCGTCGAGCTCGCCCGCCGCCATTTGACCATGCGCCACCACATGGGTCAGCTCCGGCACTTGCGCCTTGAGGAACTCTTCGATCTCCGGAATATCGCTGACGCGCGGCACCACGAAAAACGACTGCCCGCCCCGGTAATGTTCGCGCAACAACGCCTCGCGGATCGTCACCGTGTCGAATTCCGACACATAGGTGCGGATCGACAGCCGGTCGACGGGCGGCGTGCCAATAATAGAGAGATCCCGCACCCCGGTGAGCGACATTTGCAGCGTCCGCGGGATCGGCGTGGCCGAAAGCGTCAGCACATGAATGTTGGACTTCAAAGACTTAAGGCGCTCTTTGTGGGTCACACCAAAGCGTTGTTCTTCGTCCACGATCAAGAGGCCCAGATTGGCAAACTTCACCGATTTCGCAAGCAAAGCATGGGTGCCCACGACAATATCGACCGTCCCTTCGGCCAGTTCCTCCCGGGTTTTCGCCATGTCTTTTGCGGAAACAAAGCGCGACATCGGTCTGATATTGATGGGAAAACCCCGGAATCTCTCGGCAAAGCTGCGGAAGTGCTGCCGCGCCAGAAGCGTCGTCGGTGCGATCACCGCCACCTGTGCGCCCGAAAGTGCCGCAACAAAGGCCGCGCGCATCGCCACCTCGGTCTTGCCAAATCCCACATCGCCGCACACGAGGCGGTCCATCGGCATGCCGCGATCCAGATCGTCGAGCACATCTTCGATGGCCTTCATCTGATCCTCGGTCTCCGTATAGGGGAAACGCGCGCAGAAGGCCTCCCACATATCCTCCGGCGGCTCCATGATCGGCGCTTTACGGATATGGCGCTCGGCGGCGATGCGGATCAGCTTCTCCGCCACCTCGCGGATGCGTTCCTTCATCCGCGCTTTCTTGGCCTGCCAAGCACCGCCGCCGAGCTTGTCCAAAAGCCCTTCGTCATGGCCGTACCGGCTCAGAAGCTCAATGTTTTCAACGGGAAGATAAAGCCGATCCCCGCCCGCATATTCGAGGAGAAGACATTCATGCGCCGCGCCCAGAGCGGTCACAACCTCAAGCCCGCGGAAAATCCCCACGCCATGTTCGACATGGACGATCAGGTCGCCGGGGCTCAGCGTACTATGTTCGGTGAGGAAATTCTCCGCCTTCTTGCGTCGTCCCGGACGGCGGATCAGCCGGTCGCCCAACACGTCCTGCTCGGAAATCACCGTCACGGAATGGCCGTCGCCCACCGGCGCCTCAAAGCCCTGATCCAGCGTCCAGACCGCAAGATACACGCCGCCGATCCCGTCCGGCACATCGCGCCAGTCGGAAATCTCCGTCAGCCCATTCAGGTCCTCGTCTTCCAAAAGCGACTTGAGCCGCTCCCGTGCGCCTTCGGACCATGAGGCAACGATCACCTGCCCGACTTCGCGCCGTTTGCGAATATGACCCGACAACTCTTCGAAAAGATTGACGCCTTCCATCTGGCGCTCGGGCGAGAAATTACGCCCGACACGACCGCCCGCGTCGATCACACCGGGGCCGGAGGCCTGCGGCAGAGGGTGGAAATGGATCACCCGACGACCTTCGGTGGCCGCCTCCCACGCCGCATCGTCGAGATAAAGCAAACCCGGCGGACAGGGTTTGTAGACCGAGTCCAGCCGCCCCTTGGCAGCCAGTGCCTCGCGCCGGGTCTGATACTGATCCTCAATGCCTTCCCAGCGCGAAAGACGCGCCGCAGTCGATTGATTGTCAAGGGAAATCGTTACGCCCGGCAGATAATCGAAAATCGTATCCAGCCGTTCGTGGAAATACGGGAGCCAATGCTCCATGCCCGCATGTTTGCGCCCCGCCGTCACCGCCTCATAGAGCGGATCGTCGGTGCCTGCCGCACCGAATTCGATGCGGTAATTTTGCCGGAACCGCGTGATCGCCGCCTCATCGAGGATCACCTCCGAGACCGGCGTGAAGCTGACCTCTGCCAGGGTGTCGACGGTTTTCTGGCTCGCCGGATCGAAGCGCCGGATGCCGTCCAATTCGTCGCCGAAGAAATCGAGCCGCACCGGCAAAACCTGCCCCGGCGGGAAGACGTCGATGATGCCGCCGCGAATGGCATAGTCGCCATGCTCCACCACGGTCGGCGCTTGGGTAAAGCCCATGCGAACGAAAAACGCCCGCAACTCCGCCTCATTAACACGCTGGCCTTTTCTGAGCGTAAACGCCGCCTCCGCGAGCGTATCCCGCGCCGGGACGCGCTGGGTCGCGGAGGACAGCGTGGTCAGCAGGACAAAGCGTTTCGGCACCGCGCCATGGGCCAGAGCCGCCAGCGTCGCCATGCGTTGTGCGGCGAGGTCGGGGTTGGGCGAACTGCGGTCGAAAGGCAGGCAATCCCAAGCCGGGAATTCCAGCACCGGCAGATCGGGCGCAAAGAACCGCAGCCCGTCGCGCAGGGCCGCCAGACGCTTGTCGTCCCGCGCCACATGGATCACGGGCGCCTCTGAGCGCGCCACTTCGCGGGCAAGGTAAAACGCGTCGAACCCCTCCGGCGCGCCGCCGACGGTAAGATGATTGGCCTTGCTCATTCGTTCACCCTCCCAAGGGACCGATGACGATATTCTGATACATGCCCCACATGGCGGCGGCGAAAATAGACATCATGCCAATGAGTTGCACATAGAACCTCTGACGGCGCAGCAGGCTGACGAGGTGCTCGCCCCTGGGGCGGTCCGCTGCGATGCGCCGCGCCAGACGGATATTCAGAAGGCCGACGAAGATCATCGGGAAGGCCATCAGGAAGAGGGCCTGGGAGAATTCCATATCATAGACGAAACCGGTGAAGCCCAGAATGGTGATTGCCGCCCCCGCGAATGCCGTGAGCATCAGCCCGGAAACCTCGGCGATGCTGAGCAGCCGCGCGCAGTTGATCCGCACCAGATCCTCAAGATCGGCCATGCGTTGACCGCCTTGGCGCCTGGCCTTGAGCGCCAGATCGAAGGGCACGCCCAGGACGAAATGCGAGGCAGTGGACCAGAGCACGGCCAGCGCGATCCAGTACCACAGATTCGAAAAGGACCGCATGTCGATCACTTCGAAAATGGTTGAATAGAAGTCCACGGGCGCCTGCTCTTTGCTTCTGGGGCCGGTTTTTACGGCAAATTCTGTGGGGAACTTGCCCAACCTGTGCACAGATTAGGCCCCCCAGGTGCCGATTCCTACCCTTGAAGCGCCAGAAAATCCATGCCACCTCAATGGAAATGTCGCAAACCGAGGTCACCGCCATGACACGCACCACCGCTCCCTTCCCGCTCACCCGTCTGCGCCGGACGCGAAAGATGGAGGCCCTGCGCGGTCTCGTGCGGGAAAACCACCTCTGCGTCGCCGATCTGATCTGGCCGGTCTTTGTGCGCGAAGGCGTGAATGAGGCGACGCCCATTCCCTCGATGCCCGGTGTCGAACGTCTGACAATCGACCGGCTGGTGAAAGCGGCCACAGAGGCTTACGCGCTTGGCATTCCTGCGATCTGTCTGTTTCCCTATATCGAACCGGAGCTGAAAACCGAAGATTGCGCCGGGGCCTGGGACCCGAACAACCTCGTGAACCGGGCCATTCGCGCGATCAAGGCGGAGGTGCCGGAACTTGCGATCATGACCGACGTGGCGCTCGATCCCTATAACATCAACGGCCATGACGGCTATGTGGTGAATGGCGAGATCGTCAACGACATGACCGTCGAGGCACTGGTGAAAATGTCCGTGGCCCAGGCCGAGGCGGGCGCCGACATCATCGGTCCGTCGGACATGATGGACGGCCGCATCGGCATGATCCGGCAGGCGCTTGAGGCCGAGGGCTTCGACAAGGTGTCGATCATGTCCTATGCCGCGAAATACGCCTCCGGGTTTTACGGCCCGTTCCGCGATGCGGTCGGCGCGTCGGGCGCTCTCAAGGGCGACAAGAAGACCTACCAGATGGACCCGGCCAATACCGACGAAGCGCTGCGCCTTGTCGAGCGCGACCTTTTGGAAGGTGCCGATATGGTGATGGTCAAGCCCGGCATGCCCTATCTCGACGTCTGCACCCGGGTGCAGGAGCGTTTCCATGTGCCGACCTTCGCCTATCAGGTCTCCGGCGAATATGCGATGCTGGCGGCGGCGTTCCAGAACGGCTGGCTCGACCGCGAAAAGATCGTGCTTGAAAGCCTCATGTGTTTCAAACGCGCGGGATGCAACGGCATCCTGACTTATTTCGCCCCGGAAGCGGCGAAATTGCTCGCGAAATAACGGCTACAGATCGGCAAAACCCCACTCAAACCCACCATAGGTGGTGTTTTGCCGATGACATGGGCGAAAACTTGCGGTTATAGTACCGGCAATCGGGCCAAGAGAGCCCTTCCGAGGCATAGCAGTAAAGGACAGCCTTATGACATCCTCCAAGATGCCGATTTCCAATCGCCGGACGTTCATGATCGGTCTGGGCAGTGCCGGGCTTTTGGCCGCCTGCGACAATTCCATGCGCTCCAATGGTGCCGCGACCATCGACGCTCGGGTCGACAGTACGCTGAACTACCTCTACTCCACCTACCCCGGCACCACGGCGCTGCGTGACAAATCCGTCGGCATGCTGGTTATGCCGCTGATCACCAAGGCCGGATTCGGCGTTGGCGGGTCCTATGGCCGCGGCGCGCTGCGCGTGGGCGGTGTGACGGTGGATTATTTCTCCTCGACACAGGCCACCTTTGGGCTTCAGATCGGCGCGCAGCAATATGCCCACGTCCTGTTCTTCATGACCAACGAGGCACTAGCGGGTTTCCGCAATTCGCCGGGTTGGTCGGCGGGGGCCGATCTCGAATACGCGCTGTCGAACAAGGGCGAAAACCTTTCGGCGGAAACCCTGACCTCGCTGTCTCCGGTGATCGCCGTGGTCTTCGGTCAGGCCGGTCTCATCGCAGGCGCGACCGTCGAGGGGACGAAATACACGCGGATCATCCCCTGATTTCGCGTCTCGTCGAAACTTAATATGATGCATGAAAAAAGCGGGGCAAGCCCCGCTTTTTGTTTGAATGTTCAGGTCATCGGAAAGCCTAGGGAACGGCCTCTTCCAAAACACCGTCCGCCGACATTTGCGCGTAAAGCAGACCTTCGCGCAGGCCGCGATCTGCAACGGACAGCCGATCCGTCGGCCAGATCCGCAACAGCGCCTGAAGGATGGCCGCGCCCGACATGATCAGTTCCTGCCGGTCACGCCCGATGCGTGGATCGCGTTTGCGCCCTTCCGGGCCGAGGTCGAGATAATCGCGGATCACCCGGTTGATCTGCTCGGACGTCATGCGCAGCCCGTCGACCTTGTTGCGGTCGTAGCGTTTGAGCCCGAGATGCGAGGCCGCGACCGTGGTCACCGTCCCCGAGGTGCCGATGATCTGAAAGCCTTCGCGACAGGCCTCATTGGCATAGGGGGTGAAATCGGCGAGTTTTTCTTCGAAATACCAGGACATCAGCGCAAACCGCGCGGCATCGTCCTCGACGTCGGAGAATTGCTCCATCAGGGTCGCGACACCGAGGGGGACGGAAATCCAGTCCACCACCTTGGCATGCGGAAACGGGCTGTCGGCATTGGTGAAACCGGTATGCAGCCGCATGATCGACCGCGGACGCTCGGCGCGCGGCACATTGGTCAGGTCGATCCACACAAGCTCCGTCGAGCCGCCGCCGATGTCCACCACCAGAAGCTGTTCGGTCTTGGTCGAGACCAGAGGCGCGCAGGAGACGACAGCGAGGCGCGCCTCTTCCTCCGGTTTGATGATTTCGAGCTTGAGCCCGGTCTCCCGCTGCACGCGGCGCAGGAAATCGCGCGAATTGCGGGCGCGGCGGCAGGCCTCCGTCGCCACCAGGCGCATATGTTTGACCTCGTGTTTCTCGAGCTTCTTGCGACAGACGCGCAGCGCCTGAATGGTCCGGGAGATCGACGTGCGACACAACCGACCGGAGGCCTCGAGCCCGTTGCCGAGCTGGACCGATTTCGAGAAACTGTCGACCACATGGAACTGGCTGCCCTTCGGTTGGGCGATCAGCATGCGGCACGAATTGGTACCGAGATCCAGCGCGGCATAAAGCTCGGCCGGGTCGGCGGGTTTGGGTGCGGAAGGCTCGACCGCTTTCGGGAACGCGCCCGCACCTTTGGGACGCTTGGGCGCCATGGTTCACGCCCTCCATATCAAGTTATCCCCACCATAAGCGAAAATCCGCGCGTCGGGCAAGAGCCGTGAGAGGCCATTACCATCACTGACCATCACAATGACCGGAGGTCGGCGGCCGCGGTCCGGCCCCGCTCATGATCTTCTTGAGTATTTTTCCGATCCTGCGGCCTTTCCCGCAGCCCGCCTTTCTTTTATGCGTTCTGAGACTGAATTTGAGCGTGAGAGCAAGATGGCTGATCTGACCGTAATCTATTGGCGCGATATTCCGGCGCAGGTCCGTGTGGGCCGGGGCCGCCGGGCCGCGCGTGCCGTTCTGCCGGAGCGGTTCGAACAGGCCATCGACCGCGTGGCGATGAAGATCGGCGCCACGGATGGCGACGCCTATATGGCCGAATGGCGCGATGTGGTGGAGGAAACCACACTCGACGACCAGGAGGCCGCCAACACCCGCGCCGCCGAACTGGATGCGGCCTATGACAAAGAGCGCCTGATCGCGCTGGTGAACAACGAGGGCCGTGAGGCCCAGTAAAGGACGAGACCCATGACCCGTACTGTGATCGAGAGCAAGACCAAGACCGTCGTCATCGGCTTTGACGAACCCTTCTGCGTGATCGGCGAACGCATCAACCCGACAGGGCGCAAGAAACTCGCAGCGGAGCTGGAGATGGGCGATTTCTCCACCGTCGAGCGTGACGCACTGGAGCAGGTGGCCTGTGGCGCCAATGTTCTGGACATCAATTCGGGCGCGGTGTTTTCCAACAAGATGGCCGAAGACCCGCGCTATGCCGACAACAACTTTGTCGAGCCGCCGCTGATGGCCGAACTGGTGGCCCGCGTTCAAGCCGTGGTGGACGTGCCGCTTTGCATCGACAGCTCGGTGCCGGATGCTTTGGAAAAAGGTCTGGAGATGGCCGAGGGCCGTCCGCTTCTGAACTCCGTGACCGGCGAGGAAGAGCGGATGGAGCGCGTTCTGCCGCTGGTGAAGAAATACAACGTGCCGGTGGTGGCGATCTCCAACGACGACAGCGGCATTTCCGAAGACCCGGATGTGCGCTTTGCCGTGGCGAAAAAAATCGTCGAACGCGCGGCGGATTTCGGCATTCCAGCGCATGACATCGTGGTCGATCCGCTGGTGATGCCGATCGGCGCCATGGCGACGGCTGGCCATCAGGTGTTCACCCTGGTGCGCCGCTTGCGCGAGGAGCTGGGCGTCAACACCACCTGCGGCGCGTCGAACATCTCCTTCGGCCTGCCGCAACGCCACGGCATCAACGCGGCGTTTCTGCCGATGGCGATTGGCGCGGGCATGACGTCTGCGATCATGAACCCGGTGCGGGTGCAGGAGATGGAGGCGATCCGCGCCGCCAACCTTCTGATGAATCATGATCCCGATGGCACGAAATGGATCGGGTTTTCTCGCGTGGCGGAGGCCGTGGCGCACGGCGCGAGCTTTGCCGAGGCGGCACAGGCCGCGGCGGCAGGTGGGGCCGGTGGCGGGCGTCGTGGCGGTGGACGGCGTCGCAGAGGGTAAGCACGTCCGAAGGGACCGTGTCTGAGTATCTGAACAGCAAAGGAAATGCACGTCATGGCGCGATTAATCGCCTTCAACAAGCCGTTTGACGTGCTCTCCCAGTTCACCGACAAGGGCACCGAGGGGACGACGCGGAAGACGCGGAAGACGCTGTCGGAATTCATCGACGTCCCGCGGGTCTATCCGGCGGGGCGGCTCGATCGCGACAGCGAGGGGCTGTTGCTTCTGACCGATGACGGGAAATTGCAGGCGGCGATCTCCGATCCGCGTCACAAGATGGCAAAGACCTATCTGGCGCAGGTCGAGGGGGATCTGAGCGAGGAGGCGCTTGATCTGCTCCGTCAAGGCGTTGAACTGAAAGACGGCATGACCCGCCCTGCCCGCGCCCGGCGTGTCGACGAACCGGACTGGCTCTGGCCGCGCACGCCGCCGGTGCGTTACCGTAAATCCGTCCCCGAAAGCTGGCTCGAACTGACGATCTCCGAGGGCCGCAACCGTCAGGTGCGCCGGATGACCGCCGCCGTGGGCTTTCCCACATTGCGGCTCATCCGGCTGTCCATCGGGCCGTGGCATCTGGACGGGTTGGAGAGTGGCGCGTGGCGCGAGGACGATCCGTGGAAGGCAAAGAAAAGATGAGCGATCAGAACCCTCTGGTGATTTTCACCCCCTCCGGCAAGCGCGGCCATGTTGCCCCCGGCACCACCGTGTTGCAGGCAGCGCGCGATCTCGGTGTCGATGTCGACAGTGTGTGCGGCGGGCATGGGATTTGCTCGAAATGCATGGTGCGCCCGTCTTTTGGCGATCACGCCAAACACGGCATTCACGCGGGCGAAGCGGCGCTCAGCCCGGTCAACGCGGTGGAGCGCGCCTATGACGCCAAGCGCGGCATCAAACCCGGGCACCGGATGAGCTGTCAGGCGCAGGTGCTGGGCGATGTGGTGATCGACGTGCCATCCGAGAGCCAGGTGCACAAGCAGGTGGTGCGGAAGGCCGCCACCACGCGGGTCATCGACATGGACCCGGCGACCCGCGCCGTCTATGTCGAGGTCCCGCCCGCCGACATGCACACGCCGACCGGCGACTGGGAACGGGTGCAGACGCAATTGAAAGAGACGTGGCAGATTGAGAGCGCAACCCTGTCTCTGGCCATGTTGACCCGGCTTCAGGCGGCGCTGATTGAGGGCAAGGACGCGGTCACACTGGCGCTCAACACCGCCCGCGAAGGTGCGCCGCGCGTGGTCGGCGTCTGGCCGGGATTTCACGAACCGGCACTCTGCGGATTGGCGGTCGATCTCGGCTCCACAACCGTCGCCGCGCATCTGACCGATCTTGCAACCGGTGAGGTCAAGGCCTCCGGCGGCGTGATGAACCCGCAGATCCGCTATGGCGAGGACCTGATGTCGCGGGTGTCCTATGCGATGATGAACCCGGGCGGTGCCGCCGAACTGACCGATGCGGTGCGTGAGGCGCTTGGGCAACTGGCGGCGGAGCTGGCCGATGAGGCCGGGATTGCCACATCCGATATTTTCGAGATCGTCGTGGTGATGAACCCGGTGATGCATCACCTGTTGCTGGGGCTCGACCCCGTGCCTCTTGGACAGGCGCCTTTCGCGCTGGCGACCAATTCCGCGCTCGACCTGCCCGCCTCCGACATCGGGCTGCGCCTTGCTCCCGAAGCCCAGCTCTACATCCTGCCGCTGATTGCGGGTCATGTGGGCGCCGATGCCGCCGCCGTAGCGCTCTCGGAGGCACCTCAGAAACAGGACCCGCTGACGCTGATCGTCGATGTCGGCACCAATGCGGAAATCCTGCTGGGCAACAAGACGCGGGTGTTGGCCTGTTCCTCACCCACCGGCCCGGCCTTTGAAGGCGCGCAGATCAGCTCCGGCCAGCGCGCCGCCAATGGCGCCATTGAGCGGATCGAGATCGACCCGGTGACCAAGGAACCCCGGTTTCGCATCATCGGCGTCAAGCAATGGTCCGACGAGGCAGGCTTTGCCAAGAAGATCGGGCGCACTGGCGTCACTGGTATCTGCGGCTCTGGCATCATCGAGGCGGTGGCGGAAATGCGCATGGCGGGGGTGCTCGATGCCAACGGGCTGATCGGCTCGCCGGAGGCCGTTGGAACGTCGCGCTGCCGTGCCTCGGGGCGCACTTATGAATATGTGATCTACGACGGCTCCGCCGAGGGCGGCCCCGTGGTCTCCGTCACCCAGGGCGACATTCGCGCCATCCAGCTTGCGAAATCCGCGCTCTACGCGGGCGCGCGGCTACTGATGGATGAATTCGGCACCGATACGGTGGACCGCGTGGTGCTCGCCGGCGCCTTCGGGGCACATATCTCACCGAAACACGCCATGATTCTGGGCATGATCCCGGATTGTCCGCTGGAGCATGTCACAAGCGCCGGAAACGCCGCTGGCACAGGCGCGCAGATCGCGCTTCTGAACCGGACCGCGCGGCGTGAGATCGAAGAGTTGGTGCATCACATCACCAAGGTGGAAACCGCTATCGAGCCGCGCTTTCAGGAACATTTCGTCAATGCCAACGCCATTCCGCACGCGACCGATCCTTTCACGGGACTGCGTGCTCTCGTGCCCCTGCCCGATCTGAATTTCAACGCGGGCGATGGTGATGGCGGCGGGCGGCGCAGACGGCGGCGCGGCTAAGAGCCAAAAGGTTCCCAGATACTGGTTGAAAATGATGTGAACGGGCGGAGGGAAACCTTTGCCCGTTTTGCCGGGTTGTGTCCCCAGAAGGCCGGCGAAGACGTCGCCCACGCCAAATTGACGAACATGAAACGGAGGTTTCTCATGAAAACCCGTGGTAAATTCCTTGCCCTGTCGACCGCTGCCCTGATGGCCGCCGCCCCGCTCGCATCCTTTGCGGACGCGCCGGTGAACGGTGCCGAGATCATCAACGAACAGGCACTCGACCAGAATGCCACCATCGCCGAAAATGCGATGAAGGTACAGAACCTGACCACCCTGATCGAAGCGGTGAAGGCCGCCGGTCTCGCCGAAGAGCTGATGGGGGAAGGCCCGTACACGCTTTTCGCTCCGACCAACGCCGCCTTCGACAAGCTTCCGGCCGAGGCCGTGGCCGATCTGATGAAGCCGGAAAACCGTGATATGCTTCAGGACGTGATCAATGCCCATCTGGTGAAAGGCGAATTCACGCCGCAAATGATCGACGATCTGCTCAAGAGCGATGAGTCCCCGGACAACATTGCCTTGCCGGAAAATGTCGCGGTCGATTTCGACAACAACATCGTGACCCTGACCACCGTGTCCGGCGACCCGATCCGCGTCGAGAAAGGCACCGGCGAAGAGCTCATCCTGCGCGACGCCCAGGGCAATCTCGTGACCACGCTCGCGAAAGACATCGAGCAGTCCAACGGCGTGATGTACTTCGTCGACGGTGTGCTGATGCCGGTGTCCTAAGCGATATCGCAAGACCTGATGTCCATCCCACCGGACCTCTTGGCCGCGCCTCACCGGGCGTGGCCTTTTTGATCGCCATACTGCGCTTCTGCGCTCATCGTAGCGCCGACGGTGGGAACAATCGCCAAATCTTCATAGGCAGATACGTATATGCTACGTCTTTATCAGGTACAGTTAACAATGAAATTTATAACGCAATGCAATTGAATATTGTCTGCCCCAAATGCGCGACGCAAACTGCGTTTTCCGTCTCCGGGCAAGGCGAATTCTCTCTAACATGCAAAAACTGTAATATTGAATTTACGAGCCTTGTGGGAACTGCGCGTTCGAAAAGGTCCCGTGGGCAAAGGAAAACGAATACTCGTGAATATGATGTGAGGTATACGCAGAACGGCACTGAAAAATATCTGCAATTCTCAAGCGATACCTATTCGGATGCCGAACTCAAATCCAAGCATCAGTTCGTACTGTCCTCCATTGGTGGAAAGCCCCACATCCTTCAAAACCTCACGATCGGTCAGTATTGGCGGATCAACGCTGCCCCCCCCTCAATCCCTGGCTGGTCCTTATTGTTATCGCCATTTTGATCGTGGTCGCACTGCTGATCTTCTAATGAAAAAACAGCATTTACCCAATCTTATCCGCTTGACCGCCCCCGCGGCTTTGACTACCTAGAGGCTCACCTCAGGCGGGTATGATGTAATGGTAGCCTGTCAGCTTCCCAAGCTGAACGCGCGGGTTCGATTCCCGCTACCCGCTCCAATAAATCCAATAAGTGTTTGTTTTTATAAATAAAATGACGCATTGATTTGCGCGCTAGCCAACGCGCTCCCCATTTTCAAAAAGACGGAATGCAACACGAATTTACGGCGTGTTCAGCCTATTTGGCCTCTCTTCATCTTCGAAACGGATCGCCGTTCGGCTTGCGTACCTATTGGATTTAGCGATCATGGGCGAAAATGAGACCTTTGCGACCTGAGCCATGATTACCACATGCTTTTCCTCTGCCAGAACCACAGCGGCCACGACAAGCCGTTCTGTGTTCCTCAAGAGCCTGAGCCTCGCCTGCCTCCTCATGGCCGTCCTAAGCGCCTTGGACCTGTCCCGTTTTCGTGCCGCCCCATGTGCTCGTTTAAGCCACTTTCCGTTCGAATGCGACGGGGCTTTTCCAGCCTAGTGCTGAGTGGCGTCGTCGCGGATTGTAAAACCCGTTGATGTATTCAAAGATCGCCACTTCAGCTTGCCGCCGCGTTTCCCATGACTTGCGCCAGATCAGTTCGGCTTTGATGGTTTTGAAGAACGTTTCGACAGCAGCATTGTCGTAGCAATTGCCCTTGCCGCTCATCGACACCTTGAAGCCATGCTGGCGCAGAAGCTTCTGATAGTCATGTGAACAATATTGCGACCCGCGATCCGTATGATGAATGGGTAATCCCCCCGAAATTTAGGGGCGTTTGAAAGTAGAATTTTCTCGAAAGATAAAAGAGGAGATTCTGATGAAGAAATCGAAATACAGCGACGCTCAGATCATGAGTATTTTGAAACAGGCCGAAGGCGGTGTGCCGGTTGCGGATCTGTGCCGTGAGCATGGGATGAGTTCGGCGAGCTTTTACAAATGGCGCTCGAAGTATGGCGGCATGGATGCGAGCCTGATGGCGCGGATGAAAGAGCTCGACGAGGAAAACAAGCGCCTCAAGCGCATGTATGCCGAGAAGAGCATGCAAAACGACCTGTTGAAGGAAGCGCTTGGAAAAAAGTGGTAAGGCCGTCTCAACGCAGAGAGATGGCCGAGTGGGCGGTTCGGCACCGGTCCGTCAGCATTGCTTTGGCCTGCCGAGCATTCAGCATCAGTGAGACGTGCTATCGATATCAGCCGACGCTCAGAGCTGAGAACGAGCTGATCGCCGATTGGCTTGTCGCGCTGACAACGGCCAAGAGGAGTTGGGGGTTTGGTCTGTGCTTTTTGCATCTGCGGAACGTCAAAGGTTTTGGCTGGAACCACAAA
>NZ_LRUC01000047.1 GCF_001550095.1 Celeribacter ethanolicus
GACCGGCCAGGACCGGCGCTTTGAGGCGCAGGGCGATATTCCTGCGCTTGGCGCGGGGCTGCGGGTGACGCTTGGCGGCGAGCCCCTTCCGGGATCGGGGGAGGACTATCTGTGCCTCGTGGCGCATCACAGCTACACGTCGGACAATTACGGTTCCGGCGGCGAAGAGGGCGACGGCTACGCCTACACCGGGCGCTATGTTTTGCTGCCCGCCGACGCGCCTCTGGTGCCGGAGTTGAAGACCGCGCGCGCCGATGTGAAAGGCCCGCAAACCGCGGTGGTCGTGGGCGACGGCGAGATCGACTGCGACGAGTACGGGCGCATTCTGGTGCAGTTCCACTGGGATCTGGACGCCGCCTATTCGATGCGCTGCCGGGTGTCGCAATCCTGGGCAGGCAACGGCTGGGGTGGCATGGTGATCCCTCGGATCGGCATGGAAGTCGTGGTGGAATTCCTCGACGGCGACCCGGACAAACCGCTGGTCACCGGGTGCGTGTATAACGGCAAGAACGCGGTGCCGTATGAGCTGCCCGCGAACAAGACCGTCTCGACATTCAAATCCGACACCCACCAAGGCAGCGGCTACAACGAGTTCCGCTTCGAGGACGAGAGGGGTGAGGAAGAGGTCTTTATGCATGCGCAAAAGGACCACAACACCATCATCGAGAATGACGAAAGCCATTCCATCGGCCATGACCGCAGCAAAAGCGTCGGCAATGATCAGTCCGAATCCATCGGCAACGACAAGACGATCTCTGTCGGTCACGACCACCGTGAGAACATCGGCAACGACATGTATTACACCGTCGGCCAGAATCAGCAGGAAAGCTACGGCAAGGACCACCTGCACCGGGTCGGCAACATCTACAAACAGTCGATCTATGCCGATCACCTCTATGAAACCGGTCGCAATTTTACCGGCGAAGTCGCGGGTAAATATACGCTCGACGTCGGCACCTCGATCACCAACAACACCGGCAAGCACACGCTGATGGCGTTCGAGAAGTTCCAGATCACGGGTCCGGGCGGCAAGATCACCATCGACGGCTCGGGGATCACGCTTGAAGCTCCGAACATCCGGCTCAAGGGCAATGTGTCCATGGGCGGATCTGGCAGCGGTCAGGTGCAGACGCTGAAACTCGCCGCCAACGAAGGGCTTCCGCTTTGCGAGGAATGCGCAGCGGCGCGATCCGATGCCTCATAAAAGGGTCAGGCCTTTGTTAAGAGAAAATCATAATGGACGGGGTCTATACACTCTGGAAAGCGTCCCATTTTCATTTCAGAGAAGTGCTGCGGCGCGGTCGTGTTTATCTTGTTGTTGACCCGGACTCCTTTCCTGAACTGGGGGACGCGCTTGAGGAATCTGATCTTCCATACACCAACCTGTATGGCAAAGGGGAAGGTGTTTTAGGGCAAACAGAAGCGCCTTACATTGTCCAGTTGAACGCACGCGACATCGCCAACTGGAAACATTTGATCAAGAATCTCAGAAACCAAAATGTGGCAATCGGCCTCATTGCACCGGAAACAGTCGATATACACCAGCTGCGTCGGCATTGGAAAAAATGGATATCCGTTCGCATTCCAAATGAGGATCAACCTGTCATGTTCCGCTTTTTCGATCCCAGAATTCTGTTCGCCTTTCTCGCAACCTTGAGTGCCGCCGAAGCACATAGTTTTTATGGGCCAGCACAACATCTGATCGGTTTTCAAGATGGCCAGCTTGAGGTGGCCACGCCCGAAGCAGTTGTTCGGAATACGGCGCCGCTTAAACTTGGGGTCGGGGAGCATTATCTGTTTCGCGCCGAACAGGTTCAGGCGATGGAGGATGTGACGAGTCAGGTCTTTAAAGACCGGCTCAAACGCTATCTGCGCATCGTCTGGTGGCAATATGCCGAGGATATGCCGGAAGAGCAGCTTTCCCAGATCGTCGAAGACGGCATCGCGGATGCAAAAAAACTCGAAAGTATGACAGACAACTCTGTGCTGGCGATGACGCTTATCCGGCTGATCGACCCGTCTGTCAGCACGAATTCAAAGTATTGGCGCCACGCCTACGATGGTGCAGGTAAAGAGCACCCAGGTGCGCGCGCAATCTTTCTGTTATCAGTTATGTTTGACGAAAACTTTCCACACGACAGAGAAACGGTTGAGTTACTTTTTTACAAAGCCAATCGCTTTGGCCGGCCAGAAGAGCAATGGCATGACATCCCCCGCAACTGGGAGACCAAGTGATGGCTGGCAATAGTGATGCGGCTAACACTGCGGAATCCAGCCCGAAAACTGTTGTGGGTGAAATGGTGGCTAATGTCGGCGACCTGTTTAATCAGGAGCCGCGCAATCCGGCAGATAGTCCTGTTCCTGATTACAACTGTCCGGTGGCAAATTGTGGTGCGGAAAAGGTTTGCGAACAAGTCAACGTCGGCGATCCGATCACCGGAGACAGCCGCGCCCATATTGAGCGCAACGCGTGTAACAAGTGTCCTTCTTCACCACCAGTCCCGCGCTATTCCGTGAGAGGAGACCGTAATCATCCGAGACGCATTCTATACTTTGAGGATCATACTGGACGCAGATGGCAACCGGACAGCGATTTAACAGCACCAATTTTCCACGGTGATGCGGGCTTTGGCCATCGCACACATGACAGCATGACATTTCGTCTCGACTTTGGCTTGTCTCAAGACGAACGCGGTTGGCAATGCCGCTATTACAAAGGACAACTTGACGACACCAGCACCGACAGGGGCACCTATGATTATGCCGATGCCCCGTCCTCGAACCATACCGAGATGGACTTCAACACTCACCTGCAAAACCCGCATTACGCACCCAATCTTACCGAACGATACTAACCTAAACGGCCCCCGAAACAGAGGACACACATCATGAAACCCGTTGCCCGCGTCGGAGACACTCATGTTTGCCCCATCAAAGGGCATGGCACCAACAGCATCGTGTCCGGGGGCTCTGCCCTTGTCGACGGCCGGCCGATCGCGCGGATCGGTGACAAATGCGCCTGTGGCTGCGTGATTGTCTCGGGCTCCTCCGGTTCGACCTGCGACGGCAAGCCGGTCGCCGTGATCGGCGCCAAGACATCCGGCGGCGGAACGATTGTCTCGGGGTCTCACTCGTCGAAAACACTTTAACTTTTGACGCGTTCCGTCACGCTGTCTCGTGTTTCGGCGGCGGCGCGAGACAGGCGTGAAAAGCAAACCGCCATTCTGGTCGGTTTTGCCGAGAGAAACAGCCAGATCGTCATTCAAAGGAGGCAGCCATGGTCAAAGAGGATTGGTCAGAACCGGATGCCGCCTTCGAGAATCCCATGAGACGCCCCGTCCTCCCGGCTCTCTCCGTGCATAAATCCTCTGAAAACATTCCCATTCTCAAAGGAAACACAGCGCAAAGCTTCACCGAACCGTTTTTCCCGACGGGGTTCCTGAACGAAAGAAGGACGATATTTGCCGTCATGGATGCCGGACGCCTCGCATGTCTTCCGGTGCTGCTCGAGACAGGAAATATCCCGCATATGAGCCTGTTTTCCGGAGACCTCGCCGAGACCGGAAAAGACGTCGCGCCCTATCTTGCCGAGTTTTCAGAAGACAATGACGTGCTGCGGGGGTTGCTGAGTTGTACCGAAGAGGCGAAGATACAGGCTGGCGCTTTCTGGGATGCTCAGGCCGGTATTTTCATCAGCACCTCAATGCCCCTGTCCGATCTCAGATCCCATCTGCGCAGATTCATGCGCGTGCTCGATGCCCGAGAAAAAGCCTATTACTTCAGATTCTGGCAGCCTGAAGTCGCCGAGGTCTATTTCTCCAACGCCGCAACCGACCCGCAGAAAGCCGCCCGCTGGGTTTTCCCCCATGACACGAGGACGCAAATCGACGCGATTTGGGCCCCAGTCCGCAATTTCACGCATGACGCCTATCTTTTGCAATTCGAGCGCGGCACAGAACTGACAAGAAACGATCTGGGCGGCGGACAATTTCGTCTGGACCGATCGGATTTCGATGCGTTGCACCGGCTGCAATGGAATCGTGACGTGGCGAAGGTCGCGGATCAGTTGCGTCAGGCCTTTCCACAGCAGGTCACGGCCATTGAGCTGCCGCTCACCGCGTTTTGCGATACCCAGATGCGCCGTGCCGTCACGCAGGGTTTTGCCCATCTCGACATGCTTTACGTCTTCTGCGCCTGGGCAATCAACTTTGGCCCGGATTTCGAGAGCATGGACAAGACCGGTGCCATCGCTGGCTTCATGCAATCCGATGCACCGCCAGAATGGCGCTTTGAACAGATCAAGACACGGATGATCGCCCTCGAAGAGACAATGGGTTAGCGGCGGGTCTACTTCGCTTTTCCCGCGATATTATAGTCCACGGAGCGTTTGAAAGCCGCTTCCGGAGACATGCCGATCTTGTCGAAATTCGAGGACATATGGCCGAACTTGAACAGGGCGGCTCGTTTCGTCGCCTCGTCCGGCGTCCCTCCGGCGCGCATCGTCCCGGCCATATCCGCCAATTCTGCGGGAATCTCGTATTCTCCCCCGGTCGGCAGGGTGTCCAGCGGAACACCTGCGGCTGTTGCGGCATCGTACATCATGGCCAGTGGAATGCGGGAAAGGCCAAGCTCTACCCAATCGCGATCAAGCCGGGCGGCGGTCGTATAAGAATAGGTTTTTGTTACCAATCCCGCCAGCCCCCAGGGTCTCGATTCAACAATGGGACCCGGCGCATTCTTTAGCCCGCCTTCGGGATCGCCGGGCTTGATCCAGCCTTCGTCGACATAAAAACTGGCAATCGAATCGCGCTGACTCGCCGCCAGAGCCATATCCCTCGCCCGCGCGGCTTCCGCATCGGCACGGGTATAAAAGGTCTTGGTTTTGGCTTTTTCGACGAGGGCTTCGCTACCCGTTCCCGCATAACCGCCTCCGACATCGGAATGCGCGCCGGTGCAGGCCTTGAACGGCCCTCCGCCGGGCGTGTTGTGATTGAGCCGGAAGTTTTCGCGATACTCGTTTTCCGCCGTCAGATGCATGATCCCGTCGGCCTGCGCCGTCGACATATGGACGTTGACCGGGCCGTTGTCGTCATTCGTGCCGAGACCGACCGCCGCCACCGTGTCGAACACGCCGACAAAGCGGATGCGCACTTTGCGTCCCTCCGGCAAATGAGCGCGATTGCGATCCATATGGACCCCGAACAGGAGCGAGTAATCGAGCGCATCGTATTCGATAAAGCCCTGTCGGAAACAGTTCACGAAATAGCGCGCCGCCGCGGCGCCCCGACTGAAGCCGAAGACATCCAGGATCACCTCGGTCGGCTCGATGCCGGGACTGAGCTCATTGATGATCTTGCCGACTTCGAGACAAGCCTCGAAAACGCGGGATTCAACGCCGGTCGGCCCCATCCCGATTGCAGCGCCGACCTTGTTGGTCGGCCACCAATCCGACTCGCCCGCCGTTGTGCCAATCCCTTGCTTATAAAGGCGATGGCGCTTGACCGCATACCCACAGGAATTTCTTGGCCAATAGCGTTTTTCCCATTCGTAGAGATCGTAAAGCAACCTCACATTGGTAAGCGAAGAATTGTAGCTGTCGGAAATACGGCTCGACGGGCCACGCACATTTGCCGCGTTATTGCCCGTACCGTCGAAGAACACTCCGATTTCCAAGGTCACCGCCGGACAAGGTTGCGCATAGGCCCCGGCGGCCCGATCCATGTCCTGCGACTGATCTGAGGCGGATGATGTTACACTCATTGCGCGGGCTCCGGGCAGGGGGCGTCTGTGGGAACAGGCGGGTACTCGAACGCCAGGGCCGAGGCCAGTTTCGCATGCGCATTGGCCTCCGCAGCGACATCCCGGTCGGCCTCCGGCACACGCAGGCCACAGGTTTCAGCGACATCTTTGTTTATATGTTTCGAGTCATCATCAGAGCCGATCACCAGATGTCCATTGGCCCCGAAAATCAGAATGAGATCGACCCTGTCGTCGCGTATGGTCGTCAGCTCTCGCGGGTCAACCGTGACAGACGCCTGCCAGGCGCGGTTGGTCAAAAGCTCGACCCACTGCGCGGTGATCTGAAACTCGTCCGTGCCGGACAAGGGACGGGTCAGGGACATGGTCTCCGTGCTGCGCGGCGCTTCAATATCGGCCATCCCGAAACGGACTGTCGGAATCGGCTCGCGATACACATCAGCGATATCTGCCTGAGTAATAAGAACCGGGGAATATGAAAAACTCGTCATCGACAGATCGACGCGTTTGGGGCCCGATGGGATACAGCCGCTCAGAAGAAGCGTTCCGGCAAGAGCGAGAAAGCGCATCGTCATGTCCGGCCTCCGATCTCGCGAATATTGGGCCGACCCGTTGCGAGGTCCGACAGATACCAGACCTTGCTTTGCGCCCGGTCCAGCAACCACTCGGGGTAATGTGCGGCATAGAGATCTTCGAAACGCGGGAAAGGATCGGCGGAGATGGCCTGCCCCGGGGCATAAATCACCATGCGTGGCAAGGGATCGAACGCCTTCTGCGCGCGCTCCAACATCGGCACGCCATCGGCATCCGCCATATTCAGAATCGGCCCGCTGGCGTTCAGCAACATCTCATAGGCAACGGTGTCAGGATGCGACCGCATCTCCGGATGATGCAGGAAAGGGGCTTCGACCAGCCCCAACACAATGTTCACATGCACGAGCCAGTGACGCTCGCTCCACAAGAACAGATCCCCGAAAGCCGTATGCGCCACGGCATGCACGTCGATCCGACCGGTCTTGTCGCTGAACTCCGGGTCGCCACGAAAGATGGCCTGCACGGCGTCCTGCAATTCGAACGGGGCACACAAGCGCAACGCACCTTGCGCCAGATCCCCGACACCGTAATTGTCCCAAAAATCCAGCAACAGAGGCGCAATGCGCCCCTCAAAACGGGCGATTTCGCCAGGTCGGACATCCACGGCATTCCGCAGAGGCCCCCTGTCTTTGATAAGCTTGGCCAAAGCCGCCTTGGCTGCAAGTCCCGGAAGATTGCTACGAAATGTCATGAACCAAACCTAAATCGCCAACCACACCCTACATTACTCAAGCCATTTGAAACCTCAACCCATCGCAGTGAATTTCAGGAAGGCCAGTGAAAATCGAGCGGGCGCTCCATCGCATGGCTACGTTGCGCCCCCCATCCCACAACGGGGACAAGAGCCCGCTGGCAGGACAACCGGAGCTGCGCCGCATGTATAGCTCAGCCATGTGCCGCCAGTGACTTTCATTAAATTTCGAAATTATTTAAACATACCCCCAAAAGGGCCCGATCATGACAAAGGAACGGATCCTCTACTGTGATCCCGGAATTGACGATGCCGTGACCATCGCACTCTGTTGCGCTTCAGATGAGCTTGATCTTCTCGGGATCACGACCACCCATGGCAATGTGGCTCTGGAACGGACGACGACCAACACCCTTGCTCTGCTTGACGTCCTCAATCAAAACATCAGCGTTTATGCCGGGGCGGATCGGCCTTTGGTGCGGCCCGCGATCCATGCGAGCAACGTGCATGGGGCCTCCGGGTTCGGCGGGGTCGAGATCCCCATGCCGCGCGCGTGGTGTTCGAAGCCGGATGCCCCGTGACCATGTTCGGCCTCGACGCCACTCACAAGGTCATCGCCACACCAGATCGCGTCGCCGCGCTTGCGGCGCTCGGGACACCGATTGCGCGGCTGATCGCTCGACTGATAGAGGCCTACCGCCCCTCATACACCGAGCGCTACGGTTGGGACTGAGCTGCGATTCATGACATGTGTACAATTGCTTGGGCAATTGACCCGACGTTGTTCAGCCTTACGGAAATGGCCGTTCTGATCGACACGAACGAAGGGCCGAATTTCGGACGCACCGTTTACGACAGTCGCAAACGCGCCCCCTCGCAACCGATTGTCAACGTGGCAAGAGACGTGGATGCGGATCGGGTCTTCGCGCTTTTGGCAGAACGTATCGCCCGCTATTGAAGCGGGCACACAGCCTCGGAATATGCCAGTAGGTCTCGCACGATACAGGACAAAGCGAAACGGCCCGCAACATCATCTGACATGGCAAGCACCGATCCTATGCCCCGCGCCAAAAAGCGCATAATCCTCGCGTGTCAGGTCAGGCATATCCGCCAGAATCTGCGTCCCGAGGCCCGCTGCAACTTGTTTTCGAGTGAAAACATCGTGCCGAATGCGCCGCGACAATGGCCGCCAGCGGGATCTGGAGCGACTCGGCGATTTGCCTGGTCCGTTCCGACGGGGAAAATCCGGCACGTCTGCACCGGATCTCCCCGGTGTGACTGTCTGCGATCATAGCGTCGACACTTACACAACCGATCGATCACGCCCTCGACGAGGTAATCCATGGCTTCAAGCTCAATCGCCGTTTCCGGGTAAGACAAGCCTGCGGGCACGACCTCTTTGCCAGTGTTGTCCTTGAGCGGCCCGTTGATGATCGCAAAATTGCCTTTCATCATCTCTGCACGCACCGCATCGGCCTGCGACTTTGCCGCCTCGGTGAACGCGGGGCCATAAGGCGAGGACTTGACGAAATGTTCGCCCAGACCGCCACGCACGAAATGACCAAGCGGCTGGCCTGCAAGTTTTTCCGAAACGAATGTCTCGTAGACCGGCGCCCCATTCCATTCCGCCCCGGTCAGATAGCCATGCGGTGCGATCTCCTGTTGAGTGGTGTGATAGCCACAACTGTAGCCTCCGATCTGTTCGGTCGTCCCGATCACCACTTTCGCGCCGTCGACATGGCAGGTGATGACATCCGCGCCGCTGCTGACCAGCGCATTGGTGGCTTCTGCCTCTTTCACGAGGGCAGACCATTCACCGGTGAAAATCACCTGTACCTCGATCTCGGGATCGACGGCCCGCGCACCAAGCGTGAGGCTGTTGATGTTCAGAAGCACCTGCGGGATCGGTTTTGCGGCGGCGAAACCGAGCTTCTTCGACTTGGTCATATGTCCGGCCACGATACCGTTCAGATATTGCGCCATGCCGATATACCCGAAATAGGAGCCCGTGTTGTCGGGATGCACCCGTCCTGCCACAGCCCGCCACAATGGCGGAACTCGGCCTGCGAATATTTATTTGCCATTTCAATCATGTATGGATCGAAATAGCCGAAACTCGTCGCAAAGATCAGGGACCCGCCGTCCAGTTCGATCATCGACTGCATGGTGCGCGCCACATCCGAGGTTTCCGCCACGTTTCCTCTTCGAGCACCCTCACGCCCGGCCTGGCCCGAACGGCGGTAGCCCCTTCGGCATGAGCCTGATGATAGGCATAATCGTCCTTGGGCCCGACATAGATGAAGCCGACCGTCAGACCGGAAACGGCCAATGCTTTCTGACCGAAAAGTGCGTCACAGAGAGGGCGGCCCCACCGGCCAGCAAGGCACGGCGAGAAACGGAATTGTGCGTCTTAATCATGGTCCTCCTCATATTTTCGAAATTTTAATCTTTGCGCAGAAGCGGCAAGGATTCGATGATTATTTCAGCGGTTTTCGTCCAGTGCAGCGCCACAAGCTCTTCTGCGCGCGGCGCGTCGCGTTCCAGAACCGCCATCATGATCTCGCGATGCTCGCGATTCAGATCACGCGTTTCACCGGAGAGCGCGATCGACAGACACCGATAACGTTCGCAGCGTTCGCAAAGCTGTGCACGCAGACCCAGCAACACCGGCGAGCCACAGGCCTGCACCACCTGTTCATGAAACTGTGCATGCGCGACATTCCAGGTCTCAAAAAACGCGATCCCTTCGTGGTCGGACGCCAGCAAAAGATCCTCAAGCCGGTGAAATGCCGCCAAAAGTGCCCGGTCATCCGTTTTGCTCGCCCGTGAAATCGCGTTCCGAATCGCTTTCTTTTCCAGATAAATGCTGTTTTCCGTCAAATCCCAAAGCTCTTCCACGGACACGGACGCAACCCGGAACCCACGTTGTTCCGCACCTTCGACAAGACCGGTATTCGCCAGTTTGACCAGAGCTTCGCGCAAAGGTGCCGTGCCGACGGGATAGACCTCACGCAGCTTGGAAAAAGCCAGTTTCTCACCCGGCGCAAGACGCCCATAAAGAATATCATGCCGCAAAAGCCGGTAAGCGGTCGTGGCTTTGGACTTCGCCTCCTCGGGGAAGGCCAATTTTGTCGCATCCATCGCTTTTCCGGTCTCTTTCCGTGTCTTTGATATCAGTTTCATACGAATATGAGGACCGACATTACGTAGTTCAGGCAGAAAGTGAACAGAATTTCGAAAAAGCATTCGAAGACAGAGAAACGACACGCCAATTGTCGATACAGCCAGACGGCGGCTTGTATCTCGGAACGTGACACGAACTCATCCAGCTGATGGGCCAGCGCCATGGAGCCGGGACCGAACAAAAGTCAGAGAGCGATCGCCGAAAACTGCGAGGCGTCGCTGCCAAACCCCGCCACCCGGGCGGGCTTGCCGGACAGCTTTCCAACTCCCGAACATAGGGATGATCCGCCGCAAGCTCGGATGCATGACCTTCGAGGCGGACCTCAAGCGCAATCCCATGCGCTGAGGCAGATGTTTCGACGGCCTCGGCGACCCAGACCGGATCAATCGCTTTGCTATAGCGAAATTTCATGTGGCAGCTCGCCCTGCCCACGGTGATATTCGGCGCCGCACCATCGTTGTTCACCACAATATTGAGATCGCACCAGGACGGCATATAGGCGACATCCTGAAACGCGCTCTCATCCCGCAGTTTCAGGTGCAGCGCCCTCATATCGGACAAAAACGGGATCAGATCGGGCTTATGCGCCTTCAACATCTGACTTTAGGCCACGATGCGACGTGCCCCGGCCTTGGTCGTTTCCTCGTCGCAGGACAACAGAAGCATCACCGGCACATCTTTCGGCAGGTCGCGAGCCGCCGTAATGAAAGCCGCGACCGGCCCTTTCATATCGGCACTGTCGAGACCATAAAGCCGGTCGCCCTGTCGATGCTCGGCCAGAGCGGTGCAACCCGCCCCGGTCCAGACCGCCGCACTGCCTCTGCTGTCCACCATCGCACAGTGCCGGACGTCACGATCCGGATCCTGCGGCAACACCGTTTCAAGCGCATCTGTCGCGGAGTGCCCGGCAAGGGCATCATGGACAGCGCATTGTCCACCAGCCACGCGGCCGCCTCCCAATCATATTTGCGATAGACATTCGCATCGACGATCCGGTTGGCACTGCCGTGAGTGCATCGCATCGGTTTGCCTACAGTTCGGCATCTCTGATGAAGTTGATGGCCCGGCTCACATTTTGCTCCGGGCGCCGCCTGTCGCCCTCCTTTTGCAGACCGGTTTTACGGTGACGAAATCCTGCTTTTGTCCACTTTCCCGCAGTCAGGAAAACCCAATACTCCTCTCGCGGCAGACCATGGCCGGTGTCAGAACATCCGGGCCGACACATCCAAAGGCAACACGGCGCGAGGCGCGTGGAAACGCTCATTCCAAACAGGGCTGCTGGCCTTGTGGACGGGCGCGCATGTCATTACTGTCGCCCTTCACATCGAAAGTGTTCGAGTACAAACCGCGTTAGGAAAAGAAACAATGCAACCCCAGAACCTTCCGCGAAATCTCCGCCTCCTGCTTGGCAAATACCGCTCCCTGGCCGAGGGGGCCCATGACATCGGGATCAACCGCCAGCAGTTGAACAAATATCTCAATGGCAGCAGTTTTCCCTCTGCCAGAACTCTTCAGCGGATAGCCACGACTCTCGGTGTCGATATAGATGTTTTGCTTGCAGATCCTGCCCAGGCGAAACAGGCATTAGAAGCCCAAACCGCATCTCCCTCTCCGATAGAAGCCGCGATGCAATCCGCTTATAGCGCATCTCTCGATCGCCTCATTCGGGAAGAGGGCACTCTGAAAGCCTATTGCGGCGACTATCTCTGCTGGCATCGGACGGCCATTTCCGACGCCTATATCCACGCAAGCCTCATCCGGATTTATCAGAAAGATCGAAAAACCTATGCGAAATCCCTGATCGCAATTCGACGCGACGGTCAGCCCTCGCATGGGATCAAAACCTATGTGCATGATTCACATATTTTTCTGAACGCCGGCTGCCTGCATCTGGTGCGCATGTCGCATCTGGCGGGTGGGGAGACCGATCTCGGGCTGATGATCCTGAAACTTCCACGGCTGCCTTCGGAAAAGACACTCCACGGTCACACGCTGACGACCAGCATCCATGTCTCTGGCAACATCGTGCCATCCAAGGTGATCATGCGGAAAGTCACAGGCCCCCCCTTACAGATTTTCCGTCGACATTGCGGGGCATGGCGCCTCGACGACCTTCATACGGAAAAGGACATCCGGGCAGAGTTCAGCGCCGGAATGTATGTGGAATGACAAAAGAGGGGGCCAGGGCCCCCTCTTTCCATCGTCGCACGCCAGTCTCGCTCAGAACTTGGCGATCAGGTTCAGGAAGACCCCGGAGCTTTCGTAATCGAGATCGGTCATGTCCTCGGACACCTGCCCCCATTCGTAGCCGACACCGATTTTCGCATTATTCCCGACGTGGCGATAGACGCCGAGCAAAGCCCCGGTGTCGTAGGTCTCGCTCCCTTCGGTATACATCAAGCGCCCCTCGGCCATCGCATCCCAGTTGTGAACGACGTGCCAGTCTAGACGCATGATCCCGAGATGCGCCGTCGAGTCGCTAAAGTCCTCCGTGCCGCGCGGGGCGACTTCCGAACGGCGGTAGCCGTATTTGCCGCCCAGCGTGAAGTGCTGGTTCAGGTCGTAATCGGCATCAATCGAGAGAACGTGGCTTTTCTGCGCGTCCCCTTCGGTGTCGCCATTCGCCGTCACCTGATCCGCACCCGGAAGGTCGTAGAGATAGGTGTATTTGAACAGCACGTTCAGGCGCTCGTTGTCGATCGGGCGGAAGCCGTAGCCGAGGCTGGCCTCGACATATTCCCCGTCACGGAAGCTGTCGTCGTCATTGTCGGAGATCAGCGCATCGACATTGCCGAGCCACCGCGCGCTTTCGCTGACATGGTATTCGAACCCGCCCGCAAAGGCCCAGGTGTCGGCATCCTGCGACACGCCATCGCCGCTTTCGGTGCGATATTCCAACCGGCCGCGTGCGCGCAGGCGATCCTCGTCTGTATAGGCCACGCCAAAGGAATAGGCATCGCGTTCGATGTCGCCATTGATCTTGTCGCGCACCGTGCCGCTTTCCATCGCGCCGCTGAACGCCCAGCGCGCATTCGGCGTGAATGTGATCCCGTAGGCATCGGTCATGGAATGACGTTCGCCAAAGAAATCCATCGAGGTTTCGGCAAAGCTCGAGAAGGTCTGGGAATGGCGATAGCGCCCGCCCATCACCACCTTGCCGCGATCCTCGCCGACAAGTTCATAGCCGCCATTGGTCCGTGTCGGGTCCAGCGTGTAGCCGAGATAGAGCTCATTGTCGGCGGTCGGCGAATAGGCCAGACGCGCGTTGGCCGCAAAGCCTGCGGTGCCGTCGGAGGCCTCGCCCGAAACTTTGACCTTTTCACCCAGACGCGTGGCCGCACCAAAGCCCAGACGGTCGTCGCGGTCCAGCCCGCCGGAGCGGTCCACTGTCGCCTGCCCCAAGACCCAGACCTTGGTGTCATCGCTGAACGCATAGCTCAAACGCGCCGCCAGATCGGTGCGGTCCCCGGTTTCCGTCGGATCGCCAATCGTGGTCTGGTCGAGATAGCCAAGCGCCGCCTCGATGGTCCAGGCGTCCGTCAGATCATAGGCCACGCCCAGCTCGCCCTCGGCCTTGCTGTCGCCACCATCGCGGTCGAAATCCTCGATCCGCACGCCAAAGCTGAGCCGGTCGGACACCTCGATCTCGCTGCGCAAACCGATCAGGGTCTGATCCTCGGTGATATCTTCGTTGAGGGTCGAGAACCCGGCCTCTTTGCGTTCGTAATAAAGCTCGGCATAACCGCCGGTGGACAGGCCGAGATCGGCAAAATCGACATGGCTGTCGAAGCGATACGCCATCGCATCTTCAAGGCCTGCGACGCCATCTTCGGTGATGGTCAGACCGCCATCCGACGACAGGCTACGGCTGAACCCCGGCCCATCGGTGCCCGCCACTTCGACCTCGAGGAAACTCGATTTGCCGAATTTGTAATAGGCATCCACCGCCGCCATACGCTGATCGGCCACGCCCGTGGTCTCGTTCATCGCGGTGAAGCCGAGACGCAGATCGTTGGTCGCCCAGGCTTCGATGCGTCCGCCGTAGGAGAAGCCGTCCACATCCTCGACGGTCGGGGTGTATTCGTATTGCACCACCAGATTGACGTCATAGGCGCCCGTGCCGGAGCCCACGAGACCACCATCGGAACTCGACGAGCCCAGAGGTTGGGTCAGCGTGATCACACCCTGCATGTAGTCGATCTCGTAATCGACACCGGCCTGAAGGCTTTCGGTCGAGATTACCCGCCCTGTGTCGGGGTCCACCACCTGAACGCGCACCGTCTCTGAACCGCCGTTCAAATCCTGACGGGTCAGGAAATAGACTGAGCCCCCGGTGCCGCGCAGGATATCGCGCTGCGGCAGAGTGTCGGGCTGGGCGCCATAAAGCACCCCCTGCACCCGCGCTTCGCCGTCTTCGGTGCGGGCACTCGTCGCGCTGCGCAGCTCCGCGCCGTAAAGCGAACGTGTGTTGGACAACAACTCGCCACCAGACACATCGACCTTGAAGTCGCCCCAGGTCAGGCGCGTGTCGTCTTTCTCCAGCCGCAGATACACCCGGCCCGAGGTCGGTGTGTCGTCATAGCTCGTCGAGTCGTCGCCATAGGTCGGATAGAGGTCCTCCGGGTCCAGGCGTTCGATCACCGAGCGCGGATCCTTTTCGTCAAGGCGACGGAAGATGTCCTCCAAATCGCCCTCGCCCGTATCCAAAGACGAGGTCACCGACCAGCCGTTGCGGGTGATCCCCGAGGCATAATAGGCCAGACGCCCCTCGGCGTAATTGCGTTCGTAATCCGGGTCGGCCTCAGATTCCGTGTCCTTGATCCGATGCCCGAAGGTCAGGTCGGCGATGGCCACATAGTGCCAGTCGCTCGCCGGAATCTCGAGCCTGCGGGTGATTTGTTGCGGTTGCCCGTAGCGCTTGAACTCCACATCCACCGCACGGTCACCCGCAGGCACGATCCGGCTCACGAGAAACTCGCCGGAGGGCGTTACCGGAACCGTCTCGCCCATGACGCGCACCGGCTGACCGGCATCGGCACGGCCCGAAACGGTGACCATGCCGCCCACGATGGGAATGGCGCGTTGGCGGGTGCGATCTTCGCCCTCGCCCGCCGCCGTCAATGGCGCGCCGGTGGTCTCATGCGTGTCGAAATGGCCTTCGCTGCGGTTCAGTTCCAGCGGCCAGGTTTCGTCGTAGCGCCCCTTGGCGTCATAGACGCGCACCACATAGACCATCTCTTCCGGGCCATCCTCCGGCATGGTCCAATTGACCGTGCCATTGGGCGCCACCGGCAGAGTTGCCACCGTGCGCGGGGTGCGGCCCATGGTGTCGATCACCCGCACTTCGGCGCGGGCAATATAGGCCGGGTAGTTGGTGGAGGCGCGGAACCGCACCACCTCGCCTGCCCGATAGGTCGCTCGAAGATCGTCGGTCGAGACATTGAGCAACCGACGCGGCGTCAGCCCGTCGAAACGAATGTCGACATCCGCCCTGTCCGCCACGATGTCGGCCGGACGGCGCGGATCGGGGGGCGGCATGGCCCCCGCCACCGGCGTTTGGTCGATGGAGATCGAAAAGCCCTGAGCTTCGAAATCCGATCCCATCACTTCCTTCACCATTTCCGTGTTCTTGCCCACCGGCATGGTCACGACCACGTCAGAATTGGACCGTTCACAGCCTTCGGGCTGCGGCGCCAGCGCCTCGGCACAGAGCGTTTCCGCCCGCGCCTCGCCCGCCAAAAGTACGGCGCTGATTGCGATCACTGATCCACCGCACAAAATCCGCGTGAAGGTTTTCTGTTTGCTGCTCATACCAAGCGTCCTCATTGCTCAACCCTCACGATGGTTTTCTCGATGGTCAGTTTCACACGGCCCGGCTCTCTCCAAAGATCCCGCAGCTCTCTCTCGACCTGCCGCATGGATTGCCGCGCCAGACGTTTCTCCGCAGATCCCGCCTCATCCGGCAGGTGATAGGCGATGCGCAGATGCACAGGTTCGCCAGCGATTTGCTGCACCAGACCTGCAAGCGCCGTTTCGAGCGCAGGCGTCATCTTCGGACCGGAGGCGGTTTGCGCGAAGCCCTGCGCATTCACATCCACACGCACCACACGGGTCAGCGCCGCACCAAAGTTCAGCTCGGTCATTTTGCCGGGCGTGAGACGCACGACACGCGGGTTCTCCGTGGTCAGGCGATAGCCGGTCGGCAGCGAGCGGGTGTCGAGCTTCAGGATAAAGTTCGAACCGCGATCTTCCGGCAGCATCGCACAGGGCACATGGAAGCGGCCGTATTGGTCGGTGGTGATCACCGTGCCATCGACACCGGTCAGGCGCACAGCGGGGATGCCGTTCTCGACGATCTCGCGGCCCAGCTCCACGGGCGCATCGCCCTTGCCGCTGTATTTGCCGCTGAAGATCGCATCCTCATCGACGATCCGGCTGATCGGACCGTTTTGATAGCCGTCCCGGTTCAGGTCGTTGAACACCTTGCCGTAGACATCGCCACAATCAAACACCGGCTCCGGGAAGATCGAGACAGTGGCCGTCGCCTCGGGCGACAGCGGTTCCCGCGTGGTCGAGTCGCGCAGGCGCGCCCGGTTCACGTGATCGCCCACATCCGCGCTGGTCAAAACCCGCGCCGAAAGCGTCGCCTCGATGGTGGTGAGCGGCGGCACGGTGACGCTGGGCCAGGTCACAACCTTGCCCTGCACCGTGACCTCGATCGGTTCCCCGTCCCAGGTCGCCGTGCCCTCGACATAAACGAAGTCGGCGGGCAGCACGTCCATGAGATCCATCGTGCCACTGGTGCGCGGATTCTCATTGGTCACCGTGATAGAATAGGGCACCACGGACCCGCGCTCCACCACGCCACGCGGCGTTGTTTTGCGCAGCACCAGACCGCTGTCATAAAGCAGAGGCTCAAGCGGATATTCCGTCGGATCGTCCACGGTATTGCCGTCGCCATCGTCGCCGTCGTCGGAAAGATCGTTCACCTCGGTCGGGTCTTCGGTGAATTCGTCCGGGTACTCCGGCATCGCCGTGGCGAGGATCTGGTTCGACAGCCCGCCTGCGTCCACCGCTTCGATGGTCAGTTCAAAGGTCGCGGTGTAAGTGGCGGTCTCGCCCATCACCAACGTGCCTTCCGAAGAGCCTTCGCTCGCGGACACAAAGGTCGGACCGCTGTCGAGAGCCAGCGTCTGGCCGGTGGTCAGCGTCAGGAAGGTGTCCTCGAGCGCCACATCGTTCACCGTGGTGTTGCCGAGGTTCTCGACCGTGATCGTGTAGGTCATCAGATCGCCAACCCCATCGACACCGTCGCCATTGTCAGTCAGCGCCTGCGTCTTCACCGCCTCAATCGCGCTGATCGGACGTTGGATCACCGTTTCGGTGGCCTGATCGCACACCAAAGGATTATCGATGCGACAGATCTCATAGGTCACCTCATAGGTGCCCGCCGGATTGCCTTCGGACAGGGTGATGAGACCCGTGGAAGGATCGAGCGTCAGAGCCGGATCGCTGTCCACGACCGTAATCGTCACATTGTCAAGCGTCGCCTGCTCTTGGCCGATCATGTCGGAGGCCAGCATCGAGGTCGTGATGCCACCGTCGGTGTCAAACTCCCAAGGCGTCTCAGGAATGGCTTCGATGAAGACGGTTTCCGCCACCGCGTCATCTTCGTCATCGACCGTCAGGTCGCCGCCATTTCCGTCTTCACCATAGGTGCCGGTTGCAGTCGCAGTGTTGAGCACTTCGCCCGCGTCAATATCAGCCTGAGTGATCGCGTAGATGCCTTTTTCCGTGAAGGTGTACTCCGCACCCGGGGCCAGAGACGGGATAACCTCGCTGATCTGATTAGCGCCCAAAAGCGGGTCGGTGATCGTGACATTCGTCAAGGTGACGGTGCCGGTGTTCGTGACCTTGAAGGTATATTCAAGCTCCTCACCCACCTGCCCGACGGTTTGCGTCAGACCGGAATTGTCGACGGTTTTCTCAAGAACGATCGACGGTGCCTGACCGAGCGGCACGGTTTCATCGTCCGTATCCGAGACCTCGCCGACAACCGAGTCGGCCGTGACCGTCGCCTCATTCACCAGTTGGCCTGCATCCAGATCGGCCTGCGTCAGCACATAGCTCGCCTTGAACGTGTCGGTATCGACAGCCCCCGGCGCCATTTCGGCAATGCTGGCGCCCGGTGTCTCCCAAACGATCCCCGGAAGGATGTCCGCAAGGGTCACATCGGTCAGCGTCACGTTGCCCGTGTTGGTCACCGTAAAGCTGTAGGTCACGATCTCGCCGACTTCGGAGGGATCGCTCACGTTGCTCGCATCTGCGGTTTTGATCAGCTCAATCGCCGCAGTGCGCGCCACCGGCGTGGTGGTCGGTGTGTCGTTGTCCTGCGACGTGCCGGAGGTGTCAGTCACCTCTTCGTCGAACGGATCGGTACCGGTCACAAGTGCGGTGTTCTCCACGTACCCGCGGTCGATGTCCTCCTGCGTCAATTCATAGACGGCAGAATAGGTCGTGTCGTCTGTGGCACCCGGCGCCAGCGACGCAATCGGGCTTCCGGTCAGAACACCCACACCTTCAAGCATCGCATCCGTGAGGGTCACATCGGTCAGGGTCTGCGAGCCGGTGTTGGTGATCGCAAAGCTGTAGGTGATCTCCTCCCCCGGCACCGGCGGATCGGAGAACGCCGTGGTCGCGGATTTCACCAGCGCGATGGCAGGCTCATAGATCGGTGTCACCGGCGTCGGGTCGTTTTCACCCGTCTCATCGGCGCGACCGTTGCCATTCGGGTCCGGATCGGTACCGTCGTCGGAATCATCGCTGAGCAGCGGGTTGTCACCCGGCGTTTGCCCGGTCCAAGTGCCGTTGCCCGTCACCGTCGCCTGGTTTTCATAAACACCGCCAGAGGCCTGAGCGCTCGGCAGCGGAACTTCTGGGCGGACGCGCAGCGAGAGGGAAATCTCACAGGTTGCCCCCGCCGCAAGCGTCGCCCCGGAGACCAGCGTCTGATCACCTTCGCCGTTGAACCCGGCGTTCAGCGCGCCACAGGAGCCGCCCGGAGCGGAGAGGATCGTGTAGGTGCCGCGCACCATGTCATCCGTCGCCGGATTGGACAGGCTCGCATAGCTGCCGAACAGCGGTGCGGCTCCCGACAGGGCGTCCGTCACAACCACTGTGTCGAGCGGCTCAAGGCTGAAGTTCTCCACGACAAAGCTGAAGCCAACGGTGAAGGAGCCATCCGCCGCAGAAGTCGGGCCGGAGCTGACACGTTTCGCAATCCCGATCCGCGCTTGCGGCACGAGAGTGAAATCGTAATCGGTGGCATCCGTGTCGGACGGCAGATCAATCGTCGTAATCGCGGTGGCGCCAGATGGGCTCCCGCCCTCGGACCCACTCATGGCTTTGCTATCTTCGAGATAAGTCTCGCTCACGCTTCCGCGTGTCACCGTGTAGGTGCCGCGCGGCAGGTTGGCGATGGTATAATCGCCATTGGCATCCGTCGTCGCCGACACGGAAACGGGCGTTCCGTCAAAGGCCGTCCCGGTCACCGTCACCGTCACCCCGGCCACGCCGGTGTCGTCGGTATCGAAATCGCCATTGTCATCGAAATCGCGGAACACCGTGCCAGAGAGCGCAGAAGACACGACATCGACCGGGCCGGAGTTTTCGTTGTTGTTCGGATCGACATCGAGCGAGGTCGTGGTGATCCGTGCCGTGTTGGTAAAGCTCTGCGGATCGGAGGTCACGCTGGTGACTTTCACCGGCACAGTGATTTGCGCCGTCGCACCGCTTGAGAATGTGCCAAGCTCACAGGTGAAACTCGTCCCCCCCACAGCCCCGCCACAGCTTTGCAGCGTTGCCGTCCCGGAGGTGACAGTCACCGAAGGTGTCCCCGCCAGCACCATATTGGCCGGCAGGCTGTCGGTCACCTGGACGCCATCGGCCTCGGCCAGCACAACGCCCCCATCGGAGCCGGTGTTGTTGCGCACGGTGATGACGAAATCGAAGGTCTCAAGAAGTTCGACCGGAGATTTGCTTGCAATCTTGCTGACAACCTCGACATCGGCGCGGGTGCGCACGGTGGTGTTTTCAGTCACTTCGTTGTTCGCCGGAAGCGGATCGTAGCCATCATCAATCCCAGGCGACGTCAGGTTCGCCGTATTGGTCGCCGTCCCCTTTTGAACCCCACGTGCCACGATGGTCACGACACGAGACCCGCCAGATTCGATCCGATCAAAACTACAGCTCAGCGTACCGTCAACTTCCCCGACACTCGGCACCGTGCCACAGACACCTGTCCCAGCGTCATGCGACTGATAGCTCAGGAATTGCTCCGGCATGAGATCGTTCATCGTGACGTTCTCTGCCGCAGAGGGGCCATTGTTGCGGATGGTGACCGTGTAGGTCACATCCTCACCGACCGCCACGGGATCAAGGCTATCGACCTTGTTGACCTGAAGATCATAGCTGGGCGCGTTCACCGTCGTCTGGACAGAGGCGCTGTTGTTCGTGTCATCGGTTTCATCGAGGCTGCTGCTCACGGTCGCGGTGTTTTCCAGCACGGAACCGACCAGCGCCTCTGTCGGCTGAACCACGATTTCCACGGCTTGCTGTCCGCCGGTCACAACCGTGCCGAGGTTACAGACAACCTGATTGTTGCCCCCAGTGGTCAGCGTTCCCACCGTCGGCACGACCGAGCAACTTCCCGTCGTCGGCGCCGCGGAAACAAAGATCAGCCCATCCGGCAAGGTGTCCGTGATCGTCGTGTTTGGCGCATTGCTGAGGAAAAATTCATTTGCAGGGTTGAGTGCCGTGACAATGTAGCTGAGGTTCTGACCCACAATCGCCTGCTCGGGCGTTGCGGTTTTCGTGATGGTGACATCCGTGCGCGCGTCAATCTCGAAGGTCACGGTATCATCGTTGTTGGTCAGATCGGGGTCGGCCACGCTCGACGACAGGACTTGAACCGTGTTGCTGCGCTGTCCGGCATTGCCGCCCGGGCGCACCTGCACTTCGATGATCGGGCAATCGTTTCCGGCGGTACAGACCGGCAGCACATCGAAAGTACAGCTCAGATCCCTGCCCCGCCAGCGCGACGCACTGTCACAAACCGCACCGGAAGGCGCGGAGATGCTCACCAAACCGGCGTCTGTCGCCCCGACCTGATTGTTGATCAGGCTCAACAAAGGATCTGTCACGGTCACATTGGCCGATGCGGCAGGCCCCTCGTTCACCACTTCGATGTAATAGGTCTGAATTTCGCCCACGGTTACGGTCGCCTCGGCCACCGTCTTATTCACGGTGATGTCGGCAGAGGCGTTGTCTGCGCTGCTGTCCACATCGTAGCTCGAGGAGTTCCCGACACCCGGATACTCTGGCGAAGAGACGCTGGCCGTGTTGGTCAGCGGACCCGACTGGGTCGCCTCCGCGCGGATCACCAGGACAGGTGTGCTCGCCCCGGCCACCAAAGCGCCCGACACGCCTGCTTCATAGACGCGTTCGCAGACCACATCCACCGGCCCGGCCTGAGGCGCCGCAGGCGTACAGGTCCAGCCATTGCTGTCATAGCCTGTGAAGGTCATTCCCTCCGGCAGGCTGTCCGTCATGTAAAGCGTGCCGTAGAAATCGGCATTGCCCGTGTTTCGTGTCTGCAGGTTGAATTCATATTCATTGCCGACCACGACCAGAGCCGGGCTGGGGCCGGTTTTGGACACGGACAGATCGACCACCGGATCCGCAATGGTCCGACCGCCGTCGGTGTCGGTGTTATTGCTCAGGTTCGCGTCATCCGGCCCCGTCGAACTCACCGTCGCACTGTTGCTGACATTCCCGGACGTCACCGCCGTCGTTTTGATCAGGATGTCGCCTAGCGGCACATCCGTCCCGGCCATCAGCCCGTCGGACGGGCGCGTACAGTTCACGTCCTGACCACTGATCGTACAGTCCCATCCGCCGGACAACACCTCCACCTCATCAATCTGATAGGCGGCAGGCACACTGTCCGAAATTTCGAGACCGTAGGGCACCCCTCCGGTGAAACTCGGCGACAGCGTGAAAATGGCAGGATCGCCGACGAGAACCGTTCCCGGTGCGGAATTGCTTTTCGTCAGGCGAACATCGCTGCCATCGCTGACCTGAGTGGTCAGAGACGCGAAATTGTCGTCGGTGAGCGGGTCCTGCGGCGCGGAAATATCAGCGGTCCCGGCCACGATCAGGGAGGACCCCGTGCCCGCTGCCGTCACTTGTCCCGTCAGGTCGAATCCGAAGGCATCGCCAGCCGGAATGTCGCTCGGGATCGTGCAGAGGTAAACCGATGCGCTGGCGCTGCAATAGGACGGCAAAGAGGTGACCGTCAGACCGGTGATCGCCGGAATTTCCACGACGGCTGCCGTCACTGTGTCCGGGCCGTTGTTTTCAAGATTGAACGTATAAGTAACCGTCTCGCCGGAGATCGCCTCGGTCGACCCGACGATGTCGAGGGCAACATCGGCCCCGCTCAGGATCGTCGTGGTCTCGGCAAAACCGTTGTTCCCGGGCGCCGGGTCATTGTAAGCAGGAACGGAACCGGACAAGGTGATGGTCCCTGATGCCGTCGCCTTGATGATCGCGGACAGCGCAAATGTCTCGTCTGCCTCCAGAGCGGGGATCACACAGGAAACCGTCGCAGGGCCCGTCACGGGCAGCGCCGGATCACAGGTCGTGTTGGTCACATCCTGCAACACACCATTCGCGGGGATGGCCAGGTCAATCGACGTCTCGGGTGCCTGACCGACCCCCGCCATCGCAGCGTTGTTGTTGACCGTGATGTCATAGCTCACGTCACCGCCCGCGACCGTCGGGTCCGAACCGGCATCGGTCACGTTGACAACCCAGTCGTAACTCTGCGCACTGGCGCTGACCGGGGCAAGAAAGCCTGCCCCAAAAGACAACATCGCAAGAGCAAGCACGGATTTCGCCGCAGCCCGCAACGACACCCTCTTCCGCTTCTTGAAGTTAAAAGATTCCGTGGGTTGATGCCCCATGTTCATGTCTGCTCGCTCCGCTCACACTCGGACCGTCCGCAGACTGCCCGGATCAGGATGAGAGAGGCTGTGCAAAGAGACGCCATCTGACATACGACTTCCGACGAACGCCTCACATACAGGTGAAACGATCGGACGGCTGTCTTTCAGAGAATTTACCTGTCGCGTTTTCTGGACTTAAGCTTATCTGCCAAAACAACCGAGATTGCCCCGATAAGCATCGCGAACATGCCCGCGACACTATAGGCCAAAGCGATCCGGCCTATGGAAAACCCCATAAAAAACGCGACAAGCGCTGCGAGAAGGCCGGTGGCCACAGCAAAAAGCATGAGACCGCTTTTCAAAGCTGCGTCCCGCAAACGCCTGGTAATCCATATATCAGATTTTTTTTGTCTCTCGACCGCACATACCGCCCCCGTAAACTCAACTACAATTGCCGCACATGAAACCGCTCTCACCAAAACGGCGTTTCGACATATCCGGCACTGGTAAATGCGTTACCCAAAGGAAAGCCCCCGAAAAATTCTCTACCTAGCGCCAAGAGTGACGTAAAAAGAGTCTGCATGAATGAAAGTCGATGACACTGTCATCTTCTGTTTACAGAATAGAGTACAATCGCGATCATGCCGTCACCCCGACACAAGTCGTCATGTACCGTCGCGCCTATTCGACCAACCAGAAGCTCTCCGATGGCGACTTGAAATCTCAGGGGCATCGGTGACGGCGACATGCAGAAGCCAAAGGCTATGCCGTTGTCGCGATCTTGCGTGTCGGATTGCAGAAGAACTCGATGCCACCCTCTATGCCCCCAAAGACATCACGCCGTGCTGCGTCGCGTGTTGGAGAAGCCCGTATCCAAGCTTTTTCACGTTTCAATAACTGAAAGAAGTTTCCTGCCATCGCTTCCATGCGCGTTGCGGGGCCATTCCCCTATTGTGATCAAATTGCTGCAGTCCAAGAGATAAGCGCTGCGACCAAAGACAAGTGCTCAATAAAAATCCGCTTTGCGGCATTATGCACCTTCACGGAAAAGTGTTTCCTAAGGGGGGAGTACCATGGTCGCTTTTGTCAAATTCGTTCGTTTCCGGATTCTTCTTGGTTTCATCGTGTCAGGCCTATGCCTTCTGGCAAGCGTTGATGCCGGCCATGCGCAAAGCGTAACGGTTTCAAATTTTCGGCTTCAGTCGGACGGCACTTGTGGCGCAGGTGGATCTTCGACCACATTCCTTGCAAATGCCTTGGGGCCGACCGGTCCCGCCGATGGGCCGGATGCCTTTGGGGACCCCGTGGATTGGATCGCGTTCTATCTCACGGATTCAGCGGGGGTTATCCTGGGCAGTGCGACGTTTAACGCACCACCGAACAGCTATTTGGCAAATGATTTTTTCGGCACGGTTCAACAACAGCCGACAGCGACCGGAAACTTCACTTTTTACGTCTACGACATTGATACCAATGCGGCCGACCAATCAATCGGCGCAACCTATGCCCCGAACGGGCGCCAAATGGGGTCAGGCTCCTTTGATGCCGCCGCTTTGGACAGCGACTGCTCCAATATTTCTGCGACGGGAACTCCGCCCGCCTTTTCGGCCGCTTTTTCGCCGAGCACAATCGACGAAGGCAACATCTCGAGCTTGACCTTCACCATCAACAACGCGGCGAATTCCAGTGCTGCGACGGGACTGGATTTCACCAACAATCTTCCTGCCGGTGTCACTCTGGCCACACCAGCCAACGCTTCAACGACCTGCACAGGTGGAACGCTCACTGCAACAAGCGGAGCGAGCACAATAAGCTATTCGGGTGGCACCGTTGGTGCCTCGGCAAGCTGCACCATCTCAGTCGATGTCACATCGCCTGCCGGAGGCTCTTTTAGCAACACGTCGGGGAGTTTGACCTCCAGCCTCGGCAATTCCGGGACAGCAAGTGCTACGCTGACCGTGACAGCCGTTCCGCCGACCGTCACCATCGGCGCCCTGTCTGGCCCGAGCGCGGGCGTGTACACCGCCCAGATCACCCTCTCAGAGGCCAGCACCGATTTCGTCGTCGGCGACCTGACCCTGACCAACGCCACCGCCACGCTCGCGGGCTCCGGCACCAGCTACACCGCAACTCTGACGCCCCTGGCCGATGGCCAGATCGCGCTGTCGGTCGCGGCAGGCAAGTTCACCGACGCGGCGGGCAACGACAACACCGCCTCGAACGAGGTCACGGCGATCTACGACGGCACGCCGCCGACCGTCACCATCGGCGCCCTGTCCGGCCCGAGCGCGGGCGTGTACTCCGCCCAGATCACCCTCTCCGAGGCCAGCACCGATTTCGTCGTCGGCGACCTGACCCTGACCAACGCCAGCGCCACGCTCGCGGGCTCCGGCACCAGCTACACCGCAACCCTGACGCCCCTGGCCGATGGCCAAATCGCGCTGTCGGTCGCGGCAGGCAAGTTCACCGACGCGGCGGGCAACGACAACACCGCCTCGAACGAGGTCACGGCGGTCTATGACGGCACGCCGCCAACGGTGAGCATCACCGATGCCCCAGGCACGGTAAACGCAATGTCATCGTTCACCGTGACAATCACCTTCTCGGAAGACGTCACCGGCTTTGACAGCGCTGACATCAATGCGACGAACGCAACAGTCAGCAGCCTGACAGGCAGCGGTGCGGTCTATCAGGCGCAACTGACGGCATCAGGCAGCGGCGCCGTCAGTCTGGTTGTTCCAGAGGACGTCGCCTTCGATGCCGCCAACAACGGGAACCTCGCCTCGAATACCGTCAGCATTGCCGATGTCACGGTAGAGCAGACTCAGGAGTTGATCGCGTCTTTCATGCAGACCCGTGCCAACCACCTGATCCGCAGCCAGCCCGGCCTGTCAGGGTTCCTGTCGAGGCAGGCACAAGGCGGGTTTGGTGTGAATGTCACGCGTGGCCAGGGCCAGTTCAATTTTGCCAGCAATCCCGAATACCCGATCTGGATGCAGGCACAGGGCTCCTGGTCGTCGGACACGACCAGCGAGAGCCGGTATATGTTTGGCGCTTTGGGGACGCACCGTAAAGTCAGGGACAACCTTCTGATCGGCATGATGGTGCAGTTCGACCATCTGTCAGAAGACACCGGTGCGGCCTCGGTCGACGGCACAGGCTGGATGGCCGGCCCATATTTCGTCGCCAAAAGCGCCCAGCAACCGGTGTTTTTCGAAGGACGGCTTCTGTATGGTGAGACCAGCAACACGATCTCTCCTTTCGGAACCTACGAAGACGACTTCGACACCACACGCATGTTGGCGCAGTTCAAGGTGACGGGGGAGTATGCCTACGGATCGGCCGCGACCTTGTATCCGTTCTTCGATGCCTCCTATGTGACGGACGATCAGAAAAGCTATGTCGACAGTCTGGGCAATACGATCCCCAAACAGGGCATCAGCCTCGGGCAAATCGAATTCGGGATGGATTTCAAAAGAGAGATCCCTGTGGCGACCGGTGAACTCGAACTATGGGGCGGCGTCTCCGGCATATGGTCGCACTCCGAAGGTGACGGTTTTGCCTCGACGGTCTCGCCTGATTACGATGGCGGGCGCGCTCGGATCGAACTTGGGGTCAACCGCATGCTGTCCTCCACCCGCCAGTTCAATGCCGCGACCTTCTATGACGGGATCGGCGCCAGCGGCTTTGAAAGCTTTGGCGTGAGCCTGGGGTACGAAATGCAGTTCTGATTGACCTGCAATGCCTGAAAATGTGTCAGGCGGCCGTCTTGAAGACGACCCTGTCAAAAAGCGGGGGCAGCATGGGCGTTTCACGTCATGCTGCCCCCGGAACAGATCTTAGAGCGAGCCGAGCACGTCGCGCACGTCCTGACATGAAAACTGTGTTTCCGCGGCCAGAAAGGCAATGGCCGTCTCTGGCAAGGGGGCGGGAGCGAGCGCTGCGGCTTTGCGCACCAATCCCCTGCGCAGACGGTTCATGTCGACATCGCGCAGCTTCATCTGAGACGGGTGTTCGGGGATCAGCACCGATTGGCCCGGGCGTTCGAGATCGGGATCGCCGCGCCGGATGTCGATGCCACGCGCCCGTGCGAATGTGAGCTGAGCCGAGGGCTGTTTGCCGGCGCCTGCATATTCGGTTTCCTGCACGACGATGGTCTGATCCTCATCCATCTCCTGCGCCAGAACGAAGGCGGCGGCGAGCGAAACATTGCCCGCCGGACCGCGCTCCATCCCTTCGAGACGGGCGAGCGCTTCGGTCATGTAGAACACCTCGCCCTGTTTCAAAAGCAGGTAGCGATCCATGTAGCGCAGCACCCGCGCGGCATTGCGCGGCACATCGGTGCGGTCCGGCCAACCCGCGAAGGGGACACCGAACCCGGTGTGACCGGTGGTGAAATGCTTGCGGTTGAAATCCCGATCGCTGGCCATATGCAGCCCGGTCAGATCGACGCTGGCGCCGATCACCTGGGTGTCGAAGGCACCGGCCTTGCGCAGCCCACGTGCTGTGCCCGTCAGGTTGCCACCGCCCGCATGGGTGCAAATCACCGCATCGGGCGCGCGCCCGGTCACGGCCTGCATCTGTTCGACGATCTCGACGCCCAGAGGCTCGACCCCTGCGATGGCAAAGGGCGTATAGAGCGAGGCGTTGAAATAGCCGGTGTCTTCGAGCACGCGCAGGAAGCTGTAGAACAGTTCCGGCCCGACCGAGAGCTGCATGACCTCGGCACCGTAAATCTCGCAGGCCCGCCCCTTTTCAAGGATCTCAGGCTGGCCGATGCCATGGCTGTCGAACACCTCCTGTACGACAATGCAGTCGAGATCGCGTTTCGCCGCCTGACTGGCCACCGCCGCGCCGTAATTGCCGCTGGTGGCGGAGACGACGCCCTTGAACCCAGCCACCTTGGCGTGATGCAGGCTCAACGCGGCCCGGCGCGCCTTGTAACTGCCCGAGGGGTTCGCCGCCTCGTCCTTGACGAAAATCCGCGCGCCTTTGCCCTTGGGCGCAAGTTTGCGCGCAAGCCGGGTGAGTTGGCGCAATTCGATCAGCGCGGTGTTGCCAACGGCGGATTGCACCTGAATCTCGCGCACCTGATTGAGCGTGTAGGGCACCAAGTCCATCATCGCCTCGTAATCGAAGGCAATCGGGTCCTGCATGAAGGGGGTATAATCGAGTCCCAGCGAAGACAGCATGATCTCCGCCTTGCGGGCCATCACCGCAGCGTAACTGTTGTCCGTCATTTCAGCTCTCCTTGGCACCGCGCATCAGGGCGACCAGATCGTCGCCTGCCGCCAAAAGTTCCGGCACGGCCTGTCCGAAATCATGACCATAGGCCGGGTTCACAGCGATCAGACGGCCCGTCATCTCGCGACCGATGGCCGTACGGATGGTCACCTCGTCGCCGAGACCTGCCGCGTCGGTGATCAGCCAGCCCTTGGTCCGCATCTCGAGCGGCACCGCGCGGGTTTCGTCCGGCAGGTTGACGGGGCGTTGCTCCGGTGTCAGGACGATGCGATGAATTTGCACCCAATCGCCGGCCTGTGCCTGTTCTGTCATGGTCATACTTTCTCTTGCTCCTGAGGTTGAGGGGCGCGGGGGCTGGTCAGAGGCAGGTCGGTCAGATGCACGAGCCCGGGATTGGCGCGATGCAGGTAAGCAACCGCATTGACCGCTGCCGCGGCTGTTCCGGCCCCGCCGCCGATTTCCGGGGACAGCACCATGTCGAGCGTCTGATCGCCGGTGATGACGATCCGGTCGGAGGTCTTCACATCTTCCGCCTCAGGCCGGATCTGTTGCGGATGTTCAAGCCGCAGGACCTCGCGCCCGTCGGCATAGCCGGTGATGCAATGCAGACAGCCCGCCACCTGCCCCGGTGCGATGGTAAGCCAAGGGGTTTCACGGGCGACCCTGCTGAGGATCGGCATGCGCGTTTCTTCGACCCGGTCGATGCGCCAGCCGAGGTGTCCCGCGATCAGTGCGACGGATTGCGCGAAGCCGACATGACCGACCACCGTTCCCGCAGCCAACGCTTTGGTGAATTCCGCCTCGCTCAAACCGACGCCCTGACTTTGCAAGACACTGGGGCCGAAATCCGACAGGTCGTTGGTGCGAATGGCCCGAATGTGATCGACCCGCCCACAGGGCACGGTCAGCGCCAGAACCAGCATGTCCATGGCAAAGCCGGGATTGACCCCGGTGCCGAGGACACGCCGTCCATGGGCCTTGGCCACCATATCGAGACGCGCCGCCAGATCGGCATCGGCAGCTTCGGGAAAAGTCATTTCCTCAGCAATGGAGATGACATCGTGGCCGTGGCTCAGACAGGTCTCGATCGCACCCGCAACCTGATGCAGGAAAGAGGCGGTGGCCTGAAGCACCACGGCGCCCGAATGGGCCGCGAGCACCGCTTCCGCATCGTCGGAGATCGTCAGATCCGGTGCCTCCGGCATTTCAAGCAGGTCGTGCAGAGAAGTCCCCTTTTTCGCAGGATCGAGGTCGATGGCCCCCACGATTTGGTGGCCGCGCTCGATGACAAGGCGCGCAATCCTCCGCCCCATGGCCCCGAGGCCATAGAGAATAATGTCTTTTTGCATGGTCAGTCCTTTGTAGAAAACGCCCCGATCAGCCGAGACCAAGCCAATGCGGCAGGCTCAAAGAGAGGGCGGGAAACAGCACGATGAGAAGCAGAACCAGAAGTTCCACGAGCATGAAGGGCAGGATGCCGCGGGCGACCTCCTCGAATTTGACCGAGCCGACGGAAGAAGCGACAAACAGGCAGGCGCCAAGCGGCGGGGTGATCAGCGCGATATTGAGGTTGACCACCATGACGATGGCAAAATGCAGCGGGTCGATCCCCATCTGCACCGCCATCGGATGCAGGATCGGACCGAGGATGATCAGCACGGCGGTCATCTCCATGAACATGCCGATAACCAAAAGCGCCCCGGTGACGATCAGAAGAAACACCACAGGATTGTCGCTGATCCCGCCGAGCATCTGCGCCAACTCGCGCGGCGCGCCTTGCTTGGCCAGCACCCAGCCGAGGATCGAAGCGGCGGCGAGGATGATGAAAATCGACCCCGATGCCCGAACCATTTCGTAGAGCACATCCCAAAGATCGCGCAGCCCGAAGTTGCGATAGACCAGCACCCCAATCAGAAGGGCATAGACCACCGCCACGGCGGCGGCTTCGGTCGGGGTAAACACCCCGCCCAGAATGCCGCCCAGAATGATCAGCGGCATCAGCAGCGGCAGAAGCGCGGCGCGAAACGCCTGCCCCAACGGCGGCACCTCGCGGTCGAGCGTGGCAATCGGAAGGTCGTCGCGCTTCGCGCGCCAGCCGACATAGGCCATCAGTGCCGCCGCCATGACCAACCCCGGCACAATCCCGGCGGCAAACAGCCCGGCAATCGAGACCTGCATGAGAGAGCCGTAAATCACCATAATGATCGAGGGCGGGATGATCGGCCCGATCACCGAAGACGCGGCGGTCAACGCGGCGGCAAAGCGCGGCGAATAGCCCTGTTTCGCCATTGTGGGGATCATCATCCGGCCAATTGCAGCGGTATCAGCCACGGCGGCGCCAGTGAGACCGGCAAAGAACACCGAGACGAGGATATTGACATGCGCCAGCGCCCCGCGCACCCGCCCGACCAACGCATTTGCGAGATCGACCAGACGATCCGTGATCCGAATGCGGTTCATGATGTCGCCCGCAAGAATAAAGAACGGCATGGCCATCAGGGAAAACATGTCGATACCGGAAAACAGCCGCATCGGCACGAGACGCAACAGGCTCGGCCCGTCGGCGAAGGACAGCGCGGCAAGGGCGACGATGCCGATGGCAAACCCCAGAGGCGTTCCCAAGACCACGAGGGCGGCAAAGATCAGAACGAGACTGAGCATCAGAACGCGCCTCCGCCGGGAATATGATTGTCTTCAACGACCTCTGCGTCGAGGAGGTTGAGAAGCGTGTGCAGGATGTGCTGGATCAGGATGGCGACCCCCGCGACCGGCACGGAGAGCATGGGCCAGAACATCGACAGACCGAGACCCGGGGCGGCCTGGCGTGCGCCGCGCAAAGCGTTGGCCCAGCCTTCGGAGATCATCACCCAGAGAAACCACGCGATTGCCAAAGCGACGACCAGATCGCCGAGATGCCGGAGCAGCGCAGGCAACCGGTTGCGCAGGGCGTCGATCGCGATGTGATCGCCATGGCGCAGCGCCACCGAAGCCCCCACCAATCCGATCCAGATCATCAAATAGCGTGCAGCCGCCTCGGACCAGACCAGCGGTTCGAACAGGGCGTAGCGAAACACCGTTCCGGCCACCACGACCCCGACCATCGCCGCCCCGGCCAGCACCAGAGGCACCGCGACGACGATATTCACCAGTTTGGACAGCCGCCAAAGCGCTGTCACGATCTGCTGTTTCATCTTGTCTCTCCACCGATCCGTCCCGATCCCGGCGACCTCCACCGGGCGCATCACGCCGGGCGGAGCGCCCGGGTCATTCGCCGTAAATCTCGGCTTCAGCGGTTGCGACAGCTTCGAGCAGAGACTGTCCGAGGGTGACGGCATCCGCACCGAATTCCGTTTCCATCGTGCCCATCACGGCGGGAACGGCAATCTCGCGGAAGGCGGTCATTTCCTCGGCATTCGGATAATAGACCTCAAGCCCGGCCTCTTTCAGGAACTCGGCGCCGTAGGTATTGGCCCGCAATGCGATCTTGGCCCCGCGCCCGGCGACCTTGGCGGTCTCGACAGCGGTGATGAAAATGCGCCGCTGCTCCGGTGTCAGGCTGGCGAGGAAGTCTTCGGAGGTCACCCACCAGTCGGCACCGTAGAGGTGGTTCGTCATCGTGGCGTAGCTCTGGACCTCCTGAAGATTGCCGATGGCGATGATCGGGATCGGATTGTGCTGGGCATCGACCACGCCGGTTTCGAGCGCCCCGTAAAGCTCGTCCCACGGCACGGGCGTGGCTGCGGCACCGAGCGAATTCATCAACTCCATATGGCTCGGCACCGACATGGTGCGCACCTTGAGCCCGGCCATGTCTTCGGGCGATTTCACCATATGGTCCGAGTTGGTGAAGACATAGAAATCCCCGGCGGTCACCCCCAGAAGATGCAAGCCTGTGGCCTCCGAAATCTGTGTGGTGAGCGCATCGCCGAAGGGACCGTCGAACACCTGCTCTGCGACAATTTCATTGGGGAAAACGAAGGGCAGTTCGATGCCGTTGATCGCCGGGTAGAATTGCGCCAGACCGCCGACGGAGGCGATGTTGACCTGAATGATCCCGGCCTGGGTCAGGTCCATGCGCTCGCGTTGATTGCCAAGGGCACTGGCGGCCTGAATGTCGACGGCCATATCGCCATTCGACATGCTTTCCACCATCTGCTTGAAGACGGTGGCGGACATATGCGCGGCGGACGCGGCGGTGTCGGCCGGTTCTTCATGCGCCAGTGTGATCGTCAGGCTCTGCGCCCAGAGCGGGGTCGCGGCCAGCATCAGCGCCGCAGAAGCGCAAAACGCGCGAAGGGGGGTGGTCATGGAAACTCTCCTGTTGTGTCGGAACGGGTCTTTTGACCCTGTTTGTTTTTCCCCGTGCCTGTTTTCAGACACGCGGTATCGCGTGTGTATCGCGGTCAAAACTTCTGACGCCCGGCCACGATGATCTTACACCTGTGCCGTAAGATTTCCCGACCGATGCCTGCACAACAAGCAACGCTTCGGCACACCGGATTGCTGAAATTAGAACGCAGACTCCCGCATGACCTGCGCAAGAATTGTGCAAAACCGTCGGGTCAGCGGTGGCAGATTGCGATGCAGACGCGACACCAATGCGATGCGCGACTGGCTGAGAGGCACGTCGGTGATCGGGCGGGCGACCACAAGCCCGCGGGCTTCTTCTTCTTCGAAACAACATTTCGGCAGGATCGTGATCCCCTGTCCCGTCAGGGCAAATCCCATCAGCCCGTAGACCGAGTCGCATTGCATCGGCGGATCGAGTGTCACATCGGCCCGTGCCCGCAATCCCTGGTCGATCACATCACGGATGCCATAACTGCTGTCTTGCGGGATCGAGATCGGATGATGTGCCAGATCGGCCAGACTGAGCGGGCCGTCGGGCATCCCGAAATCCGGAGCGCTGACGGCATAAAGCGGCGCGGGCACATCCGCCACGACCGTCACATCGCGATGTTTGGGCGGGTCGAAGGCCAGCCCGAGATCGGCTTCGTCGGCTGCCACAGCCCGCATCACCCCGGTGCTGCCCGACCGTGTTACGGTGAGTTTCACACCGGGGGCTTTCTTGCGAAACGCAGCAATGGCGGGGGTGATCAGACCATTGATCGTGCCCTCGACGCAATAGATGCGCAACTGCCCGCGCTGGAGATTGCGCAGGGCCTCGATCTCGCCCAAAGCCCAGGATTCATGACGCATCACCTTGCGCGCATGATCGGCAAAAATCTGGCCCGCCTCGGTGAGGCGCAACCCGCGCGCATGGCGTTCGAACAGCGGCACACCGAGATCTTCTTCGAGACCGGTGATCTTACGGCTCACGGCGGAGGCGGCGATGTTGAGTTTTTCCGAGGCTTTGCGGATCGAGCCTTCGGTCGCGACGGCCAGAAAGCAGTCGAGTTTTGAATCCAGCATGGGACCTCCCGTAAAAACCTGTTGCCTTGCCGCGCGGCTCTATACTACACCGACAGCATTCTGATGTCCGGCCACGATTTTCTCCACCGCAGCAGCGGTACAAGGAAATCGGATATGCCAACCAAGGTTCTTCTCGCGCAATTCATGCACGAGACCAACACATTCTCCCACAGGGAAACGGACACGCCCGCCTTCCGCGGCTTCTATTGTTATGAAGGTCCGGCGCTGATCCCGGCATTACGCGGCACCGCGAATGAAGTCGCAGGCTTTGTCGATGTGGCCGAGGCCGAGGGCTGGGAGCTTGTACCGACGGTGGCGACCTTTGCCACACCGGGTGGTGCAGTGTCGGATCGGGCCTGGTCGGATTTTGCCGGCACCATCCTGCGGATCGCCCAGGAACAAGGCCCGTTCGACGGGGTTCTCTTGTCGCTGCACGGCGCGATGGTGCGCGCAGATGGACGGGATGGAGATGCGCTTTTGCTGCGTGAGTTGCGGCAGATCGTTGGGCCGGACTGCCCGATTGCCGTGACGCTCGATCTGCACGCCAATCTTGCGCCGCAGATGGCGAAGGATGCCGAAATCCTGATGTCTTACAAGACGTTTCCTCATGTCGACATGCGCGGCACCGGGGCAAAGGCGGCACGGGCGCTGGCCGAGATTTTGCACGGACAGACCGATCTGCGGACTGTGATCCGCAAACTTCCGATGCTAACCCTGCCCGAAGGCGGGCGCACTGATCGCGAGCCGATGCAAGGCCTGCAAAAACTGGCGCGCAGCTTGGAGGTCGATGCGCCGGAGATTTGCGACATTTCAATCAACGCCGGGTTTTCGCTTGCCGATGTGCCGGAAATCGGGCCATCGGTGACCGTCTGTCATCGCGATGCACCGGAGCGTGCCGCGCGGGTCGCCGAGCAGATTGCCGAGGCAATGTGGCAGGTGCGTGACGAGACCGGAGAACCCATTTTGACACCGACAGAAGCAGCGGAGCTTGCGCGCACGCATGCGGAAAACGCGCCTTTGGTTCTGGCCGATCTGTCGGACAATCCCGGCGATGGCGCCTATGCCGATGCCACAGAAGTGCTCGGTGCACTGATAGAGAAAGGCGGCGACAACATCCTTTTGGGTGCGTTGTGTGATCCCGATGCCGTGGCGCAGGCGCAGCACGCCGGAGTGGGTGCGCAGGTTGCCCTGTCCCTGGGCGGGCATAGCGCCCCCGAATTCGGTGGTGCCCCTCTGAAGGTCACAGCAGAGGTGCGAGCTCTGAGCGACGGCACCTTCATCTGCGACGGGCCCATGTGGAACGGTGTCGCGCAATCCTGCGGTACGGCGGCTCTCTTGCGGATCGAAGACGTGGATGTCTTGGTGTCGAGCATCCCGACCCAGGCCCTCGACATGGGAATCTTCAGGGCACTCGGAGCGGAACCGACCCGCTACCGGGTCGTGGCTTTGAAATCGGTCCAACATTTCCGGGCGGCCTATACACCTTACGCCGCAAGAATTGCCCTTGTCGATGGCGGCGGCCTGGCAAGTCCCCGCAGCGGTCGCAGGACCTATGATCGCATACCACGTCCGATCTACCCTTTGGATGAATGGCGCGGCACAGATTTTACACACTCTGACAAACATACATGATTGGAGATGGCCGGAACCCCAAGCGCCCCGCGGATATATCGCCCCCCCTGTCGGGGGCGACCGGACGAACTCCCACAAAAACTGCATCCACTCAATGGGTGCCATCAGGGAAATCTGACGCAATCGGCTAAAACCGCAGTTCGCAGCCTTATACGCCTCTCCTCACTTCGCGCCTCATTGACAGCTATTGCGACGTCAGGCCACATGACTATCATGCGGCATACATCACAGAAGACTTAGAAACAAAGACCTACGGCGCATGAGCTCGAGCACAGAGATACAAGATCAGATACGCGAAATCGCATGGATGCATTACGTGGGCGGCCTGACACAGGCACAAATCGCTACGCGCCGTGGTTTGAGCAAGATGAAAGTACATCGTTTTGTGCAAACCGCCCATGAACAGGGGCTGGTCAAGATTTTCGTGAACAACGTGCCGACGAATTGCATGGATCTCGAAAGCCGCTTGATCGAGCGTTACGGTCTGTCGAGTTGCACCATCGTGCCGGATGTCAATGAGCTCCAGACCATGGATGTCTCGATGCCCGCCGTCGCCAGCGCCGGAGCGCGTTTCCTGCATGGCCGGCTGGAGAACACGGACCAGATGATCCTTGGCATCGGCTCCGGGCGCACCATGTCCGCGATTGTAAAGGCCATGCCGACAATCAAGCGTAAAAAGGCGGAATTCATTTCCGTCACCGGCGATTTTGCGGCCCTGAGCGATGCCAACCCCTTCGAGGTCATTCACGCCCTGATCGACAAGACCGGGGGCAAGGGCTACGCCTTCACGGCGCCCTTGATCGTCGACAGCGAAGCGGACCGCGACCTGTTCCTGCGCCAGCGCAGCATTCGTGAGTCCTTCGAGCGGTTGCGCGACGCCTCCATGATTATGATAGGCGTCGGCCATGTCGGCCCCGGCTCATTTTTCCGCTCTTTCGGCCTGATCACCGACGCCGAACAGGGCGAGATGATCCGCCAAGGCGTGGCCGCCGACCTCGCGGGCAACCTGATCGACGACACCGGTGCCTTTATCGACAGCGGCATCGCAAAACGCATGTTGGGGATGGAGCGCGACCTGATGCATGATCGCGAAATTGTCGCCGTCTGCGCCGGGATCGAGAAATGGCAAGCGGCCCGCGCGGCGCTGCGCTCGGGCCTGCTCAATGGATTCATTTCATCGTTTAGCGTGGCCCAGCGCATTCTGGACGCCGAGTAACGGCCACTTTTACGCTTTGGGTTTGAGCTTGGCCTGTTCCAGCGACCAGTATTCCATATCGAACAGATCGCGCTCATTGAGCGGCGTAAAGCGCCCGATCCCTTCAGCGGCCAGAACGATTCGCGCGGTCTGTTCGGCGAGATCGGCGGCCACACCGGCCTCTTTTGCCGTCCGCCCGATGCCGACAATGCCGAGCCCCCGGATCAGCGCCACGCGCGGCAGCGGATCGAGCATGGTTTTCGGCTCGTCAGCATGGGGCGCGTTGCGGTTGAAATAGGCCTCGTACCACGCGGCGAAGCCTTTGATCGCTTCGCGCCAGTCTTCGACGCCGAATGTCGCCTCGCCGATGACCGGACGGGGTTTGATGCGGATGACGTGATCCGGTGTCGCGGTGCCCCGCCCGGTGATCTCCGCCAGTCCTTCCAAGGCCAGAAAGCAGTCATTTGCCTCGCTGAGGCGCAAGTCTAGCGCCAGGTTTTCCGCGAAAAGCCCCCATTCCCTCAAAGCGATGCGCAGTGCCGCAACCGCAGTATAAGCCTCAGGGTCCAGCGCTTTGGTGCCGACCTCTTCGGGCAACAAGGCCGCGCCTTTCGCGGCAAGATACTCTTCGCACATCGTCGTATAGCGCAGAATGCGCTCGTAAGAGGTGCGGGCATCGTCGCCAAAGGAGAACAAGCCATGGTTCACCAGAAACTGCCCCGACGTTCCCGCGCCCTCTTGGACATGGATTTGATCCGCCGCGTGCGAGAGTTTGAAACCGGGCATGACATAGGGCACGATGCTCAGCTCATCGCCGAAAATCTCTCGGGCGCGCTCGGCGGCGTCCGGTTGATTGGCAATGGCCAGCGCCGCACAGGAATGGGTGTGGTCGACGAATTTCGCCGGCAAAAATGCGTGCAGCAACGCCTCCACCGACGGGTTCGGCCCGCTTTGGTCCAACATCTCGCGGCGCAGGAAAGCGACCATCTCTTCGTCCGACATCGTCGCCGTCTTGCGGGCCTCCAACAGCGGATCGAGCCACATCGCGGGCAGACCCGGCCCCTCGATGGTCGCCAAATCCCAGCCGGAGCCCTTCACATGGATGACATCGTGTTCGGCGCCGTTCTCGTCGCGCCGCCGGGTTTTGACCGAGGTGTTGCCCCCACCATGCAGCACCAGATCCGGCTCCTGCCCGATCAGCTGCGACGTATAGACCCGCATCGCAAGATCCTGTTCCGCCGGGTCATCCCCCGCCGCGCGGCGCAAACGCTCCGCTTCCGCTTCGTCCCAAAGAGACTTCATAATCACATGTCCTTTTCCATAATTACTGTTTCACACGTGCCCCCGCCGGACGCCAGATCGGCTCCAAGCCGGAGGCCTCACCAAGGTCGCGCACACCGTCAGTCACCTCAGACCAACGCGCTTTCAACGGCGCATAGAGCGCCATGTTGTCCGGATCGGGCACCACGCGGCGTTCGATCGGGCTGGCCATCGCCGCGACCGCCTCGTCCAGCGTCGCAAACAGTCCCGCCTCCACAGCCGCCAACATGGCGCACCCTAGCGCGGTGGTTTCCTTGACCACCGGGATCTCAATGTCCCGACCCGTCACATCCGCAATGATCTGCGGCCACAGCCTGCCCTGACTCGATCCACCCGTGAATTGCAGCGTGTCATAACGCTGCCCCGACAGGGCTTCGAGCGTCTCAAGATGGTGATTGGCCAGGAAGGCCCCCGCCTCCATGACAGAGCGCGCCACCTGTCCAAGCGCCAGTCCCGGCGCGTTCAGATCGAGGCCCAGAAAACTCAGCGGCGGCTGTTTCCACGCATCCGACTGCATCGGACAGGCCGTGGCGGCAATCGCACCAGCAGAGCCCGCAGGCGTATCTTGCGCCAGTTTTTCTATCAGATCGAAGGCGTCAACCTCGCTGCCGGTGAGCTGGAGCAAGGGCTCGAAGAACGCGTCACGGACCCAGCGCAGAGCAAAGCCGCTCAGAAATCCGATCCCTTCGACCATCCATTCGCCCGGCCGCGCATGGCACAGCGTGCGCGGCCCGAAGGCCGGGTCGATCAGCGGCTGATCCGACAGGATCGTCATCTGCCAGAAACTTCCACCAACGAGCGTGGCCTGCCCGGCCCGACGGCCAAGCCCCAGAAGCGCAAGCTGCGTGTCGCCACCGCCCGCCACCACCGGCGTACCTTCGGCCAAACCGCAGCGTGCCGCGGCCTCCGGTGTGACTTCGCCGATTTTCGTCCCGGCTTCGACCACCGTCGGCACGGTTTCTTCCGACAGTCCAATCAGACAGAGCAACTCTTTCGACCAGCCCCGCGCCGCAAGATCGAAAAGCGCACTCGACGAGCCCGCCGTGGGTTCGGTGACATAGGTGCCGGTCAGCCGGGTTGCCATCCAGTCGGAAATCATCCCGAGGCGATGCACACGCGCGAACACATCGGGACGATTGTCACGCAACCAGTGCAACCGCGCAGGTGCCGTGATCGACACCCAATCTCCGCCACGGCGGTAAATCTCATCCGAGATGCCCGCCTCGGTCAGCGCCTCGGCCTGAACCTGCGCGCGCCCGTCGACATTCGGACAGGCCCAAAGCACCTCGCCCGCATCGTCGTAAAGCACGATCCCCTCACGCATCGAGGTCGTTGACACGGCGGCGATCTCCCCGGCGGAGATTTCAGCGGCGACGATGGATCGGGCAATCACCCGGTCAATCAGTTCGCCATTTGGCCCGGTTGTGAAATCCAGACCACCGGGGACACCCTCCACCGCCGGATGCACCCATTCTTCCTGAGCACTTCCGACAATCTCACCTCGCGTATTGTAAATAATCGCGCGCCCGCTGCCTGTGCCGGCATCGACCGCCATCACATAGGCTGTCTTCATAATGTCCTCCCTGACGATGCCTCCCCGCACCGCCTCGCATTCTGCCTCAGTTACAAGGGTTTTTGAGTTTTTCCCCTTTCAGAAAGCGCGCCAGATCTTCTGCGATCTGTTCGGCGGCGAATGTCGCCACGCGGCGCGATGCACCGGCAATATGCGGGGTCAGGGTGACATTGGGCAATCGCAACAAGTCATCGTCGCTTTTGGGGGGCTCCACCTCGAAGGTATCAAGCGCCGCGCCGCCGAGATGTCCGCTGACCAAGGCCTCGCAAAGCGCCGGTTGATCGACCAATTCGCCCCGCGCCGAGTTCACCAGAACCGCGCCTTTTTTCATCTTCGCGATCCGCTCCGCCGAGATGATACCCGTCGTCTCTGGCGTCACCCGCGCATGCAGGCTCAGAATATCGGATTGCGCAATCAGATCGTCGATTTCGACCTGTTCGACGCCGTCAATGGCATCCTGCACGGTCAGTTTCGCATAGGGATCGCAGATCAAGATCCGGCAGCCGAAGGGTTTGAGCAGACGCACCACCCGCTGTCCGATATGGCTGTACCCCAAAAGTCCGACGGTCAGATCCGACAACTCGTCGCCGGTGCGGTCGTAACGGTAGAGATCGCCACGCCAGATGCCTTGAGACAGCCCGGCATGGCCCACGGTGATGCGCCGGACATTGGCAAGAATTGCGCCGACGGTGAATTCCGCCACGGCGGAGGCATTGCGCCCCGGAACATTGCACACGGTCACATTGCGGGCGCGGGCCGCTTCCATGTTGATATTGGTCGGCCCTCCGCGCGAAACACCGATGAATTTCAGGCGCGGCGCTTTTTCCAAAAGCTCTGCGGTCACAGGCGCCAGATGCGTCACCAGAACTTCGGCCTCCGCCAACATGGCTTCGAGGTCCTTGGGGTTGCCGCTGTATTCCTTGATTTCCGTCCCCGCCGGCCCGTCATACGCGAAGAACGGCACCTCCGGCCATTGCAAATCGCGCGTGACCACTTCGCACCCCGCGCCAATCGCATCGCGCACCGCAGTCTCAAAAACCTCCGAAGTGATGAATTGATCGCCGATGGCCGCAATCTTGAGTTTTTCCATGTCGTCCTCCCATTCCACGCATCCGCGTTTTGTTATAAATAACTTTACTGATATTTATAACATGTCAAGCTCATTTATGCGCCTGCCGGTCCGGGAAAAAGCCGGGCCCAGCCCAAAAGGAGGACAATATGAACACCAAAATGCAGACAAAAATCGAAGCGGACAGTCGTGCGCCGCTTCAGAATATTTCCGTCTTCGCCAACCCTCTCACCAATGATCGCGGCGAAGTCCCCGATGACGACGGGTGCTCGGCGCTCGAAAGCGAAGCCGCGCTCAGGGCCGCGCGCAACCTTGTCTCCACGGTGCCCTCGGCCCTACCGACATCGGAGGACACAGACCGCCACGCGGACGCCCCCCCCCTGAACGCGCATCCCGCCACGAGACAGCAGAAAGCCCCCGCAATCGCGGAAGCATTCTGTTGCGCCCGTGTCCGTTCACTCAGGGTATGTGCGGATCGGTTTCAGGTCGATGGCGTGGCCGGTGCCGGATTCGAGGATCACCTTCAGTTGCGGCTCGCTGTCGAGGTAATAGAACTCGATGGTCTCGCCGATGCGCCCGCCCATGAGCATCTTTGCGCCCGCCGCATCCATGTCCTTCTTGAACTGATCGGCCGCGTCCTGGCCGTGTTTCATCACGGCGACGTGGTGCAGGCCTTCGCCATGTTCTTCGAGCCATTCCTTGTAGATCGAGTCGCCCTCAAGCGGCTGGATCAGCTCGTAACACATGTCGCCCACCATTACCTCGGCGCAGAGCATCGAATAGGTGGCAGGCTTGCCGTGCAGATGGGTGTCATGCAGCACGGGAGCAGTGTGTTCGTACACATTCCACGGCCCCCAGCCCAGAAGCTGGTGATACATTTTCATCGTCGCATCCAGATCGCGCACAACGACACCGATCTGAGTGATTTTGGTTTCCTCGGACATTCCTCTCTCCTCTTTTGGAATGAAACTGCGGGCGGGGGATTACCCCCGGCCCATTTTGCGTGTGATGGCATCGAGAGCGACGGCGATCACCACGATCGCACCCGTGACCACCTGTTGCAGGTAGACGTCGACACCGCCCAGCACGATCACATTGCCGATCACCGCAATGATCGCCGCACCCAGAAGAGCGCCCCAGATCGTGCCAATGCCGCCCGTGGTGGCGATCCCGCCGATGACAGGCGCGGCAATCGACGGCAAAAGCCAGGATTGCCCCATCGAGGCCTGCGCCGACACAAGGCGAAAGCACAACAGCATCCCCGCCAGCCCGGCCAATGCACCCGCCACGGCATAGGCGGTGATGCGAACACGTTGTTCGTGGATGCCGATGATCTTGGCGGCCTCGCGACTGTTGCCCACGGCATAGAGACGCCGCCCGTAGACCGTTTTCGTGGTCAGAAACAGGATCACCAGAAACACGCCCGCCATGATATAGACCGGCACCGGCACCCCCATGAGCGTACCGCCGCCCAGAACCGTCACCTCTTTCGGCAGGCCCACGATGGTGCGGCCCTTGGTGATCCAGAGGTTGAGACCCGAATAGACACTGAGCATGCCGATGGTAACCACCAGAGAGTTCAGGTTGAACATGGTGATGATCGTACCATTGATGGCGCCCGCAATGGCCCCGACCGCCAGCCCCGCCGAAATGGCGAGCGCCGGATCGAGCTGCGCATCGACCAGAAGTTTGGTGCAGACGATGCCGCACAGCCCCGCGATTGCGCCAATGGAAACGTCGATGTCGCCGAGCAAAAGCAACATGCCCTGCGCGATGGCTACAATGCCGATAAAGGCAAGATCGCGGGAAATGATCGTCATGTTGTAGCTCGTCAGGAACTGCGGCGCGACCAAAGACGCGACCACACAGATCACCACAAAAGCGATCAGAACCCCGACGATCTGGCCGCCGTCTTTCAGATTGAAACCCCGTCTCTGCGTCATGTTCACCAGCCCGTCAGACATGGGCTTCCTCCCTGTTTGCGGTCGTCGCATCAAAGGCGCCGCCCGTATTGATAATCGAGGACAGCAAGCGTTCCTCGCTCAAATTCTCTGCCGCAATTTCCGCGTTGATCCGCCCGTCATAGAGGCTCAGAACCCGGTTGCTGCATTTCAAAAGCTCTTCGATTTCCGAGGAGATCAGCACCACGGCAATCCCTTGGTCCTCGGCCACCCGTTGCATCAGGCGGTAGATCTCGTCCTTGGCGTTGACGTCGATGCCGCGCGTCGGTTCGTCGAAAATCATCACCCGCGGATTGGCCATGAGGCCGCGCCCAATCAGCACCTTTTGCTGATTGCCGCCGCTGAGGTTCATGATCTTTGTGTCAGCCGAGGCGGTTTTGACCCGATAGTCGCCGATGATCTTGGCGGCGGCCTGCGCCTCACGCGCGTCCGACACCACCCCCAGCCGCGCCACGTCGCGCAGCAAGCCTGCGCCGACGTTCTGACGCACCGACATATGCGGGAAAATCCCATGTGCCTTGCGTTCCTCGGAGAGATACATCACCCCCTTGGAAATCGCCCGCGCCGGTTTGTTGAACACCCATGGCTCACCGTCGAACCACGCCTGCCCCGTTGTCGGTTTGCGCATCCCGAACAGGGTTTGCAGAACTTCGGAGCGCCCGGCGCCCACCAGCCCGGCAAAGCCGAGGATTTCACCCGCGTGAAGATCGAAAGAAACCTCTTCGAAGCCGTCGCCAGACAGCCCTTCGACGCGGAACACACGGTCGCCACGCGGGGTACGCGGACGGTAGAGCGTGCTCAGGTCCATCTCCTTGCCGGTCATTTTGGAGACGATCCAGGCCTCGGAGACCTCCTCGCCATCGGAGTTACCCACAACACAGCCGTTGCGCAGCACGGAGACCACGGAATGCAGCCGCATCACCTCGTCGAGCCGATGGGTGATGAAGACAATCGCCGTGCCGCGGGCCTGCAACTCTTCGACAATCGCAAAGAGCCGTTCGATTTCCGTCGCGGTCAGAGAGGCGGTCGGTTCATCGAGGATGAGAATATCGGATCGGCGGCTCGCCAGCGCGCGGGCGATTTGCAAAAGCTGCTTTTCGGCCACCGAAATGTCGCGCACCATGTCATCCGGCGCACAGGTCATCTTCAGGTCCTTAAGAAAGGGCTGTGCCGCCTTCTCAAGCGCCTTGCGCCGGAACAGCGCGCCATTTCCCAGCGGCAGGAACATGTTTTCCGCCACGGTCATATGGTCGAACAGATTCAGTTCCTGCGGCACATAGCCAATCGCCGGAGGCGTCGCACCATCGTAGTGCAGATCGCCCTCGTCGGGTCGGTAGATGCCGGTCAGCACCTTGACCAGCGTGCTTTTCCCCGCGCCGTTTTCGCCGACGATGCAATGCACTTCGCCGCGTTCGAACCGCAAGTCCACCGCATCAAGCGCCACCACGCCGGGAAAGCGTTTGGTGATGCCACGGGCTTCCAAAAGACTCATGTCGCGTCTCCCTGAGATTGGCCTGAGAGTGAGACCGGGGCATCGCAGAGATGCGCCCGGTCGGTGTCATGTCCGACAATCGGATCTCAGAAACCGTCGATATTGCCGTTCGCCACCATGTCGGGCGTCATGTAACCGATGCCCGTGTCGATCCAGGACGGCGTTTCCACGCCCATGTTCTGAAGCATCAGCGCCACGGTGGACCATTCGCCGATCATACGAGGGCGGGTGGCAATCGAGAGATCGAGCACCCCGTCACGCATCAGTTCCTGAAGCTGCGGCACATCGTCGATGCCGACGAATTGCACCTCGCCGACACGCCCCGCTTCGCGCAGCGCCAGTCCCACACCAACGGGACCCGCGGCATCCACCACGGCGATGGCGTCGAGATCGGCATTGGCCGCCAACATGCGCGAGGCTTCGGTCTGGGCCTTTTGCACATCGTCATAATCGAAGCCCTCGTCGACGATCTCGACATCCGGGTATTGCGCGAACAGGTCCTTGAGCGCGTCATAGCGGTCCGCATGGGCGGAGTTGGTCGGCACCCCGTGCAGGATCGCAATTTTGCCCTTGTTGTCGATACGCTTCAAAAGCTCCTCGCCCAAAATCCGCCCCTGATCGTAGAAGTCATTGGAGATATAGGTGAATTGCGAGCCCTGCGGCGCGGTCGAGACAAAAAGCACGACCGGGATGCCGCGATCACGGGCTTCGTTGAGGATCGGCATGCTGGCGTTCACGTCGATGGCGTCGATGGCGATGCCGTCGGGTTTGGTCGCGATGGCGCGCTCCAAAAGCGTGTTTTGTTCGACCAGATCGGCCTGCGCCGGGGCTTGGTAATCGATGGTGATCTTGGTGCCAAGCTGGGCACTCAACTGTTCCGCCGAATCCGCCGCCGCATCATGAACGATGTCGAACCAAGCCTGCGCCAGAATCGGGATCATCACGAAGCGGTATTCGTCCTTGATCTCAGGGGCTGCGTCCTGAGCCGACACACCCGTTGCGCCCAGCGATGCGCCAAACACAATGCTACAGGCCGCGACCGACAGGCCGCGCATAAGTTTTCTCATAGTTTCCTCCCATGACGGGCATGCCTCCAGGCATGCTCCACAAAAAGCCCCTCTCCTCCAGAAGGACCACTCCAAACCCGCGCCCTTCATGCGCGTTCCCCACCAGGGCTCCTCTCCCAGGCCACTGACCTGATGTTATTTATTTCACAAATGTTATTTATATAATTCGACCTGTCAAGGAACATTCTTCTCTTCATCGCCGACCGCCCTGCCGCATCAGCTTTTAAGAGATATGCCGTCCCTACGCCCCTTGGTGACCGTGGAACAAAGGGGCAGGCCTGCGCGCAGAGAACCATTCTTTGCAATTCAGCCCGCCCCTCGGAGGATCAGGCAATGATCGGGTCGGAATGGTCTATCTGTTCCGCGCGTCACCAACCTATCTAACCTTCAACGCAGATGCGCCTGTTTGCGCGCGGATTTTGAAAGGACACACGATGGAACTCACTCAGAACTGGGACAAGACTTTCCCGAAGAGCAACAAGGTCGACCACAAGAAGGTGACCTTCACGAACCGTTACGGCATCACCCTGGCGGGCGATCTCTATACCCCCAAGACCGAAGGCCCCTTTGCAGCCATCGCCATCAGTGGTCCCTTTGGTGCGGTCAAGGAACAATCGTCGGGCCTGCATGCCCAGGTGCTGGCCGAGCGCGGATTCGTCACTCTGGCGTTCGATGCATCCTATACCGGTGAAAGCGGTGGCGAACCCCGCAATCTGGCCTCGCCCGAAATCAACACCGAGGATTTCAGCGCCGCCGTCGATTATCTGGGGCTGCTGCCCGACGTGGATCGCGAACGCATCGGCATTCTGGGCATCTGCGGCTTCGGCGGCATGGGGCTGAACGCTGCCGCAGGCGACACCCGTATCAAGGCGGTCGCCGCCACCACGATGTACGACATCAGCCGCATGATGTCGCAAGGCTACTTCGACAGCACCACGAAGGACCAGCGCATCGAAGGCCGCAAGGCGCTGAACGACCTCCGCTGGGCAGATGCAGAGTCTGGCACCGCCGCCTACGGTCCGACCGCGCTGCAGAATCTTCCGGAGGACGCCCCGCAATTCGTGAAGGAATACGCGGCCTATTACACCGACGAAAACCGTGGCTTTCATCCCCGTTCGGTCAACTCCAACGGGTCCTGGACGCTGACCACGCCGCTGTCCTTCATGAACATGCCGCTGCTGACCTACATCGACGAGATCGCACCGCGCCCCGTCCTGCTGGTCCATGGTTCGGCCGCACACTCGCTCTACTTCAGCGAGACCGCCTATGCCAATGCGGCAGACCCCAAGGAGTTGTTCATCGTCGAGGATGCGACGCACACCGACCTCTACGATCAGATGGACAAGATCCCCTTCGACAAGTTCACCCGTTTTTTCACTGAAAACCTGTGATAAACTGGCCGGGCCGCCTCCGGGTGGTCCGGCTTCACGATTTGGAACCATTCACATGAGCCACCGCGAGCCCCAGTTCGGACAGGCGCCGCATAGCAGGCTGGCCCGGATGATCCAAGTGTGGTGTGGCACGTCGGAGGACGTCTCCACCCCGATCGACGGGCTGAGTTTCTTCCGGCGCACCCGACCGACCGAGCCGGATCTCTGTCTGGTCGAGCCTGCGCTGCTGGTCGTGGCACAGGGTGCAAAGCAGATGGTCGTCGGTGGCGCGCCGCATCGCTACGACCCTTCGGGCTTTCTCATCACATCTCTGGAAATTCCCGGACAGACACAGATCATCGAGGCCAGCCCGGACGCACCCTGTCTGGGCCTCGTGATGAAACTCAACCAACGGATGCTGGCCGAAATGGTGGCCAGCAACGTGATCCCGCCCAGCCAGCGGGCAGACCGCCGCAGCGTCGCGGTGGGGACTGTGACACCTGAGCTGATCTCGCCGCTCGAACGGCTGGTCGCACTGCTCGACGAACCGGACGCGATCCCTGTGCTTGCCCCCTTGATCCTGCAGGAGATCCACTATCGCCTCTTGCTGAGCGATCAGGGAGCCCGCATGTGGTCGTTCGTGGCCGCCGGCAATCCGAACCAGCGGATCCTGTCGCTGCTGAACTGGATGAAGGAGAACTATGCCGAGCCGCTCCGTGTGGAGCATCTGGCCGAGCGCGCGCAGATGAGTGCCTCGACCTTCTACCAGCATTTCCGCGACCTGACGACCATGAGCCCCCTCAAATACCAGAAGTGGCTCCGTCTCAACGAAGCGCGACAGTTGATGCTGAATGATCACCTGGATGCGGCCACCGCATCCTACCGTGTCGGCTACGAGAGCCCGTCGCAGTTCAGCCGGGAATACGCCCGGCTTTTCGGCAATCCGCCCAAACGTGATATTGATCAGTTGCGACTTGCTGTTGCGCAGTAGCGCGAACTTTCGTTCGGGGCGATCTGGCAAGACCATACACCCCGAACCGGCCTTTTGTCGGGAAAGCCTTGAATGCCCGAGAGGCCCCGGAGAACTGACCTTTGGCTCAGAACGCTATCTTCATTTCCAGGCTCGATTTACTGGCTCGCACAGAAACATCCCCAAACGTCGCACAATCTGTCCCCGCATGGGGCGCGTATCAATTCCGATCGCTCCGTTCCTCAGTCGACAAAGTCGTACCGTCACGGTTTCAAACAGCGATGCTTGAGACGAAGATAATAGCTTTCGAGCATGGCCGGAGGTTCGACGCCGATCCTGTCTTTCCATGAGATGAGATAATACGCAGCCGCATCCGCTATGGAAAACCCGCCAAAGAGATGATCCTTATCGCCAAGTTGCCTGGCCAGCATGGCGAATCCCGTCTGTACGACCTCTTGCCCATGGCGTCTCAGTTCCATTTGAGCCGCCGCGTCGGACACGAATTTCTGTGGCATCATGGCGAAGACAGAGCCGCGCATGTGAAGGCCAGAGACGATATGTTCGGTCAAGGCCATCACCGCGACCTCTTCTGCCAGACCCGCAGGCAAAAGCCGGGCCTCCGGGTAGGTTTTGGCGAGCCAATAGGCGATAACGGGCCATTCGGTGAGCACCGTCCCATCGGGCAGCATGAGCGCGGGAACCTTGCCCTTCGGATTGAGCGCAAGATAGGTTGCATCGCGATGCGCGCCTGTCTTGAGATCCGTGGGCATCACTTCGTATGAAGCGCCACAAGCCTCGAGCAAAAGAAGAATTCCCTCGGAGCACGATCCGGGTGAGTGATAGAATTTCATGAAGGCCTCCTGTGTCGCCATCAGAGCAGAACAACCGCGGGCGTGCAGCCTTTGCGCAACGCGCGTCCACGATACGGACATCTGAGAGAATATGTTTGGACCTCTGCGGCTTCCAAGGCTTTCTCGCGTGAAAAGGGAAGACCATATGACCAGCACCGATCCAGATACGATCTCTCCGCTCACAGATGGAAACTGGCCGGACGAGATTGCCGATTTGCGCGAAGGGTTCGCGGGGGCTCTGAATGTCTATCGCACCATGGCGCATCACCCGGAGTTGCTGCGCGCCTGGGCGCCTTTGCGTCAGCATATCGTCAAGGACAGCACGCTTGGGGCCCAGAATTCGGAAATCGTGATCCTGCGCACCGGGGTGCGGCTTGGCTCATCCTATGAATGGGCGCACCACGTGTCCCGCGCGCGAGCACTGGGCATGGGTGATGATCGGATCAAGGCGGTTCTGGCCACGCCCGAAGGTGATGATGCGTTGTTGGCGCAGGCGGTCGATGCGATCATCGACCATCAAAAGCTTCCCGCAGCGCTGGAGCGTCGCCTTGCGGAGGTCTTCGGTCAGAAGGCCGTGTTCGACATCATCGCCACGGTCGGGTTCTACACGGTACTGGGCACGATCCTGATGACCTACGACGTACCCGTCGACGACAAGATCGCGGCCGAGATCGAGGCAAACCCGCTCTGAAGCCTTAATCCGGCAGCGACGCCGAGATCTTGTCGGCAATCTCCTGCAATGCGGTGCCGTAGTCATCTATCGCACGTCGCGTGGTCATGGCGCTGCGAATCCAGATCAGGGAAATACAGCCCAGAACAACGCCCCGCGACAGGATCGGCACGGCGATGGAGGCGGTCTCCAGCCGGAATTCGCCACTGTCGCGCACGGCAAAGCCACGGGCGCGGGTCTCCTCCAGCAAATGCGACAACATCGGTTCCTCGAGATAGGGCCGGTCTTCCTCGACATTGAGGCGACGCAGATGATCGAGGATCAGGTTGCGTTCCTGCTCCGGGCAAAAGGCCATATAGGCCCGCCCGGCAGAGGTGCGCAGCACTGGCATGCGAAACCCGGTCATGCCCCGGTCGATGGACAAAGGCGAGCGGCCGTGGGTCGTTTCCTGAACCACCATGGCGGCGTTGTTGTAGACGCTGAGATCGAGCGGCCAGACCACGCGTTTGGCATATTCGCCAAAGATCGGACCCGCCGCTTGGGTGATCTCAGAAGTCAGGGCAGAACCATCGCCCAAGGCGGCGGCAAACCGGGTGACGCGGACATAGTTCGAGGTCGCGGAAAAGGCAACGTAACCCAGTTCCTCAAGCGTTTCCAACAGCCGGTAAACGGTGGGGCGCGGAATGCCGAGCGCCTTGGCAATCTCGCCCGGGCGCGCTTCGCCAACCTTGTTGACATAGCGCAAAATGGTCAGGCCCCGCGCGAGAGATCGCACGGAACCTTGAGATAATTTCGGCGGGGCTGTTTCGTTGGTCATTGGACAACCATTTCACAGCGCCCGCCAAAGCGCCAGAAGCCGATGTCAGACTTCGGCCTTCACCGGGTTCGACAGCACGCCGACACCGGAGACCTCGACCTCGCAGACATCGCCGTCTTTCATGAACAGCGGCGGATTGCGGCGCGCGCCAACCCCACCCGGCGTGCCGGAGACGATCACGTCACCGGGCAAAAGCGGCAGGATCGTGGAGCAATAGGCGATCAGACGCGGGATCGAGCACACCAGCATGTCAAGCGTGGTGTCCTGAACCGTTTCGCCGTTGAGGCGGGTTTGCAGGCGCATCTTGGTGTGATCCCCAATCGTCTTCGAGATCTCGTCGGCGGTGGTCATCCAAGGACCAAAGGCGCCGGTGCCGGCAAAGGTCTTGCCCGGCATGAACTGATGCGTGTGCTTCTGCCAGTCGCGCACGGAACCGTCATTGTAACAGGCGTAGCCCGCGACATAATCCATCGCGTCCGCTTCGGAAATGCGGCGGCCCTCCTTGCCGATGATCACGGCAACTTCGCCCTCATAGTCGAACATGTCGGACTCGAGCGGCTTGATCAGCGCTTCGTTGTGGCCGATCTGAGAGCCCTGATAACGGGCGAAGAGCACAGGATTCGGGGTCTCTTCGCGTCCGGTTTCCTCGATATGCGCATGGTAGTTCAGACCGACGCAGATGATCTTGTCCGGGTTCGGAATAACCGGATCGTGCTTCACGTCGTCAAAGGCGTAATCGGCATCGGCGGACACAAATTTCTCAGCCGCCGCCATATCGCCCGTGGCAAGGAAGTCGCGAAGCGTCGGCGCGTCGAAGCGTTTGCCGAGATCGACGATTCCAGAGTCGTTGACGAGGCCGTAGGAGGACACACCGTCTTTGGTGAAAGAGCAAAGTTTCATGATTAAGCCATTTCCGGTTGTTGCGTTTCAGAAGAAGGTTGAAGCGGATTGGGGAGGATGCGAGCGATCAGCGCCTCAAGCTCCGCTTTTGTGTCGGCCCCGCCCAGAGTGTGGCGGTCGGGACGCAGAACGGTGGCCCTTGCCCCAAGACGGGCGAGGTGATCGGCGGCGTTCGAGTTGTCGGAGGTCACAAGCCCCACGCCATCCGGGAGCGTCAGCCCCTCGGCCAGATCGGCTTCGGCCACGACGACGAAAGCGTGCGGGAAGGCATCGTCCATCCGTGCGCCATCGCTCATCCGCGGCTGACCGAAAAGACGCCCGGCCTTGTTGCTGCCATCGCCAAGCCCCGGCCCGATCGGCGGCGCGATGCTTTCCATGCGAGCCGAACCATCGGCGGAGGGCAGAGCGGCGCGCAACGCCTCTTCGGTGCCGACCGTGTTGATCAGCCCGCCGAGCCGCACGGCGGTCTTGATGTATTCGGCGGCATTGGGTTTGCGCTCGCTCTCATAGGTGTCGAGCAGCTTTTCGGCTTCCTCTCCCGTGACCAGACCTTTGCAGATCAGCACGAGTTTCCAATAGAGATTCACCACATCGCGGGTGCCCGCGCACATACCCTGGCCCATGAAGGGCGGGGTCTGGTGACAGGCATCGCCCGCCAGCAACAGCCGCCCTTCGCGCCAATCCTTGGCGACGAGCGAATGGAAGGTGTAGACGGCGGTGCGCTCCAGCTCGGCCTCGTCGGGTTTGAGCCAGTCCGAGAGCAATTCCCAAACGCATTCCGGCTTGGCGATCTCATGGCTTGCCTCTTCCGGCAGCACGGTGATCTCCCACCGCCGCCGCATCCCGGGCGTGCGCACGTAGGTCGCGGGACGTTCCGGCACGCAATACTGGATCGAGTGATCGCCCAGTTCCGGCTTGTCCTCATTGAGGATCACATCGACCACGAGCCAGCGTTCGTGAAATCCGTAATCCTCCATATCGCTTTCGATATACCGCCGCACCAAGGAGCGCGCGCCATCGCAACCGACGACATATTTGGCGGTGACGTGATGCACCTTGCCCTTGGTCATGTCCTCGTAGCGCAACTCGACCTTGTCGCCTTGGTCGTCGATATTGAACACCTCGCAGCGCGACCGCACGGTCACCTCCGGGCGATCCGCCATACGGTCCCGCAAAAGCTCTTCGAGGTCAGGTTGGTGGAAGCGGTAGTTCGCATTCCACGCCTGCGGCCCTTCGCCTTGCGGACGCGGCCAGTCGAGGAGCATCTTGCCGTCCCGGTCGACGAATTGCATGCCGGGGTGGCGATGGGTCTTCGGCGCCATCTCGTCAGCGATGCCGATCCATTGGAAAGCCCGCATGACTTCGGCGTCGAAATGCACCGCACGTGGCAGGTGATAATGGGCGCTCTCGCGTTCCAGCACGAGGGTTTTCACCCCGCAGGCCCCCAACAGATGTGCCAGCGTGGCGCCCGCAGGCCCGTAGCCCACAATAGCGACGTCAAAATGCTCCATTTATGTTCTCCCTGCTGCGTTCTTTTTGGCAAGTTCACCGTAGAGCCACGGACATTCCGCGATCGGCGGGCTGCGACGGCCGCGTTCAGCGGCGTCGAGGCGCATATCGCGCAGACGTTTGCGCCCGCCTTCTTCGGTGAGATAAAGTCGCTCATGCCCCCAGAAGCTCGGCCCGTCATGGGTTTGATGCGGTTCCCATGTTTCCGGGTCGATCAGCCGTCCGCCCCAGCCGTTTTCAACAAAGAAACCCGACGGCGAATGGGCGTAATAGGACGTCATGTAATCGTTGGTGTGCCGCCCGAGCGTATAGGCGACGCGGCCCTCATCCATCTGGGCGAGGTCATAGCCCTGCCCCAGATCGTCGAGGTTCTGGAATTCGACCATGAAGTGGTGAAAGCCCAACTGACCGGAGCCGACCATGGCAAAGGAATGGTGACGGTCGTTCAGGTGGAAGAAGTAGAGGCCATAGGGTTCGAGACCGTAATCAGACACATGAAAGTCCAAGAGATCGCGGTAAAACGGCATCATCACGTCGATGTCTTTGACGTGCAAAACCGCATGCCCCATGCCCAAGGGGCCTGTGTTGAACCCATCAATCGGACGGCCCGGCACGAAGGGATCGGAAGCGATCATCGGATTGTAGAACAGCTCGACCCGGTTTCCGCCCGGGTCCTCGAACCAGATCAGCCCCTCGACAAAACGCCGGTCACACAGCTCTTTCGAACCCAGCGTGACCTTGACGCCAGCGGCGTCCAAGCGCCCGGCGTAGAGTTGCAGATCGTCTTTGGCCGCCACTTCAAAGCCCAGAAACGCCAGCGTTTCGCCGGGTTCATCGGACACCAGAAGTCGCTGCATCTTGTCGTCCATGCGGAAGGCAACAGCCTTGCCGCCGCGGTCGATCTTCTGCATGCCCAGCAGCTTGCCGGCAAAATCGGACCAGTCGTCGAGCTTGTCGGAGCGCACACCGAGATAGCCCAGAGCAATGATCGCCATGGTTGTCTCCATTGGTTGAAATCGGAATGCCTCAGTTTAGGGGATCTGCTCCCTGACCCCGAGGCGGGATCCCTGTCCGTCCGAAGAGCGGACAGGGCCTGTGATGTTCAGTGCCCGGCAACCTCATGGGCGCGGTCCAGCGCCGCCTGCGCCGCCGCCGGGTCCGGTTGCTCGGACACCCAAAGTGCGGGCGCTGCGGCAAAAGCTTCGGCCCAGGCGGCCATGCCCGCGGCGTCCGGGTCGATGAAGGTCACCTTGTCGTCTTCGCGGAAGGCCGCTTCGATCTCTGCATCGGTCTGATCGACGACAGAGGCGATCCATTCCGCAGTCGCGCGACCGGACATCTCGTCGATCACCGCCTTGTCCGCATCCGACAGGCTGTCATAGGTCCGCTTGTTCATCAGGATGGACATGGGCGAAGACATGAAGCCCGTTGTCGAAACATAGGGTGCAACCTCGTTGAGACGGAAAGTGCGATAGGCATCCATCACCCAAACCGCGCCGGACACGACGCCGCGCTCCAGATTTTCGTAGACCTGCGGGGCCGGAATCCCGACGCCGGAGGCGCCGACCATATCGAAGAGTGCCGAGCCGAATTTCGACGGCGAGCGCAGTTTCAGCCCGCCGAGATCTGTCGGGGTTTCCGCCGGTTTGTCGGTCATGAAAAAACGGTAGGCGGGCGTTGAGAACAGCGCGATCACCTTGTAATCGGCATATTCCGCATCGAGCGCGCCGTCTTCGGCCAGCGTATTGAGAATATTGGCCCCGGTCGCGCTTTTGTCCACAAGACCCGGCAGTTCGACCACGCCCGTAAGCGGGAAGAGGCCCGGCGTGTAGTTCGGCACCACAAGCGCGATATCGGCCACCCCGGCCTTAACCAGTTCCGCCTGCGCGGGCGGCGCACCGAGAATTGCGCCGGGATAAAGCTTGAGACTGGTTTTACTGGACAGTTTCGCGTTTACCTCGTCGATCCAGGGTTGCAGAACTTTCGAAGAATAGAACCCCTGCGCCGGTTCATGCACGGAGACGCGCAGCTCGCGGGCCTGCGTCGCGGTGGCGGTGAGGGCAAGAGCGACAGCGCTTGCGCTGAGAAGCGTCTTGATGTGCAGTCGGTTGAACATGGTTTCCTCCCTTATGTTCTTAAAAGGCGTTGTAGGGCAGCCAGATCACGATGGCCGGAAGTGCGATGATGATGGCGACGCGGATGAAATCGGCGATCACGAAAGGCGCGGCACCTTTCCAAAGCTCGGTCAGTTTCACGTCCGGCTGGACGGTCTTGAGCACGAAGAGGTTCATCCCCACAGGCGGCGTGATCAGCCCCATCTCGACGACCATCACCGCGAAGATACCGAACCATACGAGGTCGATTCCGGCGGCCTGTGCGATGGGGACGAAAAGCGGCACGGTGAGCAGCAGCATGGCAAGGCTGTCCATCAGCGTGCCGAGCGCCAGGTAGATCACCAGCATCAGCAGGATCACCAGAAGCGGCTGATCGAGAATGCCGGAGAACATGCCCGTCAAAGAGAACGGCAGACCGGAAAGCGCCAGAAAGAAATTGAACAGGTTCGCCCCGATCAGCACGAGATAAAGCGCACCGCAGGTCATCGCCGTATCCATCAGGGCGGAGAACATGCCTTCAAGGGTCAGTCGGCGAGACAGCAGGCCGTAGAGCAGCACGACAAAGGCGCCGATGGCTGCGGTTTCGTTGGCGGTGAAGACGCCGGAATAGAGACCGCCCATGATCAGGCCGAAAATGCCGACGGGAGGCAAAAGTTCCTTGAGGGCGAGGGTGCGCTCATGGGCATTGGCACGGGCGCGTTGCGGCGCGGTGGACCAGCCGAACCAGATCGGCACCCAGATCGCCATGCAATAGAGCAGCACGGCAAGGAAGATCGGCCCGGCAGTGGCAAGCAGAAGATCCCGAATGGACTGCTCCGCGATGAAAGCATAGATCACCAGCACGGTGGAGGGCGGGATCAGAATGCCCAGAGTGCCGCCTGCGGCAACGGAACCTGCGGCAAGCGAGCGCGAATAGCCCGCGTCTTGCATTTCCGGCATGGCGATCCGGCCCATGGTCGCGGTGGTGGCAAGCGAGGAGCCTGAGATCATCCCGAAACCGGCCGACGCCCCGATGGTCGCCAGAGCCAGCCCCCCTCGACGATGACCGATCAGAACCGACATCGACTGGTAGAGCTTTGCCGAGAGACCGGAACGCGCGGCGATGTTGCCCATGAGCACGAACAGCGGCAGCATGGTCAGCGTGTAGTTCGTCAGACTGTCCCAGGTTGTCGTCGCACCGATGGCCATGGCCCCGTCGGCGCCGATGATCATGGCCGAACCGAGGATACCGACGAGACCCAGAGCCACGGCGACAGGGACTTCGAGAAAGATCATCAAAATGGCCGCGGCAAAGCCGAGGCCGCCCAAAAGAAGTCCGCTCATCACCAATCCCTCTCATTGCGCAGCGCAAAGCGCAGTCCGGCCAATGCGGCAACCAGACAGGCCGCGAGCGACAGTGCGGCAAGCGTGATCAGAACCGGGATCGGCAAGCCAAGATCGGCTGTCGTTTCAGGAGAGCCGATCTTGCCGATGGCATTTTCGGCAACGATCCAGACCAGCAACGCCGCAAACACGGTCGAAGCGATCGCACCCACCACTCCAAGCGGATAGGTGAACCGGTTCGGCGACAGCTCGGAGAGCAACTTGGCCGTCACATGGGTGCGTTTGGCATAGCAAACCGGCATAGACAGAAGCGCGCCGAGGCCGATGGAGAGAGACGTCATCTCGATCGCGCCGGGAATGTTCTTGTCCGCAAGCGCACGCAGGGCGACATCCCCCACAGTCACGCCTGTCCCAAAGAGGAAACAAACCCCGGCGCCTGCCAGGAAGCCGTTCGAGATGATTTTCTTGAAAGTAAGCCGGGTCATGCGTGCCATTCTTTTCCCTCGTGTCTCCGGGATGGCAGGATGCCCGCAGTCATGCAGGTGTGATGCGTTTTCATTGCGTTCCTCCCAAACGCTTTTGGCCGAAAATAAGGAACGTGTTCAGTCAAAAGATACGCGGAAGGAAGATGTGTCCATCTGGCGGACGCATGGACGACGGCATCTTCAGGGAGATCAGGCGCCACATTTCGATGGTCTTTCGTTTGATCCCCTCTCGGTGTTTCAGAATGGTTTTGCCGCGTCCGCAGCAAACACCCCGGGCAGGCAGACCTCTCTTCGCTTGCTGATGTGGAATGCCAAAAAACGGACCTTGGATATGTCTCGTCGCAAATGAAAAACGCCGCCCGATGCAGGGCGGCGTTTCGGTATTCAGGCAGGTGAAACGGTCAAGACGTCGCCTGAGCCATGCCACAGAGGCCTCTTACCAAGAGGTGATCACCGCGCCGTCATAGCTCTCTTCGATAAAGGCTTTGACCTCATCGGAGTGATAGGCCTCCACAAGGGTTTTCACCCAGGGCAGGTCCTCGTCACCCTTGCGGACGACGATCACGTTCACATAGGGGCTGTCGGCCTTTTCCATTGCGATGGCGTCGTCTTTCGGGCTCAGACCCGAAGCGATGGCGTAATTGGTGTTGATGATCGCGATGTCGGCATCCGACAGGGTGCGCGGCAGTTGGGCGGCGTCCAGTTCGAGGAACTTGAGGCCCTTGGGGTTGTCCTGCACATCGAGCGGGCTCGGCACGAGGCCGGTGCCTTCGGCGAGCGTCACGAGACCGAGGTCTTGCAACAGCAACAAAGCACGGCCGCCGTTGGTCGGGTCGTTCGGGATCGCGACTTTTGCACCGTCTTCGAGGGTGGCGAGATCTTCGATCTTGTCGGAATAGATGCCCATCGGCGTGGTGATCGTGTTGCCCACGACAACAAGCTCAAAGCCGCGATCCTTCATCTGGTTGTCCAGATAGGGCACGTGCTGGAAGGAGTTGGCTTCGATGTCGCCATCGGCCAGCGCGGTGTTCGGGATCACGTAGTCGGAGAATTCCACCACGTCGATGTCGAGGCCCATCGGGGCGGCGACTTTGGCGACTTCTTCCATGATTTCAGCATGTTCTCCGGGGGACACGCCGACTTTGATCTCTTCGGCCATGGCCACGGAGGCCATCAGAGCCAGCACGGAGGAAAGGGTTGCAACGCGCAGCATGTGTAAACTCCTTATGATGCGGTTCGGATAGGGTTATTGACCACGCCCCTTGGGCGCACGTTTGTCCACGCGGGCGGCAATCCATTCACCGATGGACTGCACAAGCTGGACGAGAACAATGAGAATGACGACCACCACGGCCATGACATCGGGCATGAAGCGTTGGTAACCGTAGCGAATGCCGAGATCGCCAAGCCCTTCGCCACCGACGGCGCCGACCATGGCCGAATAGCCGATGAGGCTTACCACGGCGAGCGTGAGGCCTAGCGTGATCGCAGGCAAGGCTTCGGGGATCAGCACCTTGCGGATGATCTGAAACGGGGTCGCCCCCATGGCGCGCGCCGCCTCTATGAGCCCGCCATCGACCTCGCGAATGGCATTTTCCACCAGCCGCGCGATGAAGGGCACAGCGGCGATGGTCAGCGGCACGATCGCGGCGGTGGTGCCGATCGAGGTGCCCGCAATGGCGCGGGTGAAGGGGATGATCGCCACAACGAGAATGATGAACGGCACGGACCGCGTGGCGTTGACCACGAGGCCCAGAACCTTGTTCACCCAAGGCGAGGACAAAAGCTCCCCACGCTGGGAGATTGCCAGAAACACACCCAGAGGCAGGCCGAACACCGTCCCCAGAAAGGTCGAGATCGCCACCATGTAAAGTGTCTGACCGGTCGCTTCGATCAAAAGGTTGATGAGATTAGCCGACATAGCCAAGCACCTCCGTCAAAAGCCCGTGACGTTCCAGATAGGCCCGCGCCTCATCGCCTTTGGCGGCGTCGAGCGAGACCAGAAGATTACCGAAGGGCTGGGTGCCGATCTCTTCGACCGCACCGGCGAGAATATTGACCTCGATCCCTAGATCGCGGGTCAAAAGCGCCAACATCGGATCGGTCGCATGTTTGCCGGAGAAGGTCACGCGCACCACTTCCTCGCCGCCCGACGTCGGACGTTCAGCGATGATTTTATCTTTGATAAAGGCGGGCAAGGTGACACCCGTCACGCCCGACAAGAAAGAACGCGTCGTCGGATGTTGCGGCGCGGTGAAGACGTCATAGGTCGTGCCGGCCTCAACGATCTGGCCGCCCTCGATCACAGCGACATGGCTGGCGATGTCACGCACCACGGCCATTTCATGGGTGATCAAAAGGATGGTCAGCCCGAGATCGCGATTGATGTCTTTCAACAGCGACAACACGGTTTGCGTGGTCTCCGGATCGAGCGCCGAGGTGGCCTCGTCGGAGAGCAGGATTTTCGGCTCGGTCGCCAGAGCACGGGCGATGCCCACGCGCTGTTTCTGGCCGCCGGACAATTCGGACGGGTAGCGATCCGCCTGCGCCGTCAGCCCGACACGGTCAACGAGATCGGCCACGCGGGTCTTGATTTCTGCGCCTCCAATGCCCGCAATTTCCAGCGGCAAAGCGATGTTCTCGGAGACGGTGCGCGAGGACAGGAGGTTGAAATGCTGAAAAATCATCCCGACGTCGCGCCGGATGGCCCGCAGCTTGGCGCCGCGCGCGGTACCCACGTCCTGATCGCCGACCAGCACCTTGCCAGAGGTCGGACGCTCTAGCCCGTTGACCATGCGCAACATCGTGGACTTGCCCGCGCCCGAACGGCCGATGATGCCGGTGATGGTCCCGGCCCCGACGGTCAGGGAGACATCGCTGATCGCGGAAACGGTTCCCCCGCCCGGTTTGGCAAAGGATTTTCCGACCGTGTCGAATATGATGGAGGCCGCTTGGCCGTCGTATGAGGTCATGGTTTTGATTCCAAAGGCCCTGATCTATCCCGGGCTGTAGACCTGAATGCGCCCCAAGGTTCAAGCCGCGCGACTCAAGAAACCAAGCCTGCCCCTGCCCGTCGAAACGTCCCGGCGCTTGCCCATGCTCACCGATGAGAGTGACGACAGCAAAATCCAGCAGCGCACCGGCTGGGGAGCCTTGCAGACGCTGCGCCCTGAATATCCGTTGAATTTCCATCGGCCTTTGGCCTTGGTAGCGGTTCGCGTGTGCACCGAACTTTCGCAATTCGCCCACAAGCCACCACCGGTGAGGTTGGGGCAAGCAACTCCATAAAACAATCCCCAAGTTGACCTGAAAAAGGTTGGTTTATTACCTGCATCTAATTCTCCTGTCTCGAGCCGAGAGCTCGCAAGGTCGCCGCCCAGACGAACTTCATGGTCGCCGACGAATGGCACCTGCAGCCCAATGTACTTGCAAATCTCGTGTTTGGGATCGGTTTGGATTTCGGCGCTGTACTCGCGGATCAATTCGCGCACGGCCGTGGTCTTTCATCCCGGCAACGCCTCGCCAAAGGCTGCCTCTGACTGACGCTATTTCGCCAAACCGTCAAATTGGGTCACAAACCTGAGGATCAGGTCGTTTTCGTGTGACGTTCAACAAGAGATGTGAAACGTCGCGAACCTTTGACTCAACCGATGGATAAAACCTAGAGAAATTGCCCCACCACGTCATTCAAATCCGACCCAAACGTCACGCATTTTTGACCCTGCTTCCAAAACCGCCTTGCTCCCACAGGACAAGCCGAAACAGTAGCGGGACAAGTTATTCAGTTTTGCCAAAAAATGTCGAGCTTCCCACTTTCAGTTTGCGCTTGGCCTTCAATTTTGCGCAAGGATCGCCACCCACCCCACAACGGAGCTAAGAAAAACCCCATTACAGGCAATGCCACGAAGGCGACCCCCGCCATCACCGTGGCATGCTGATCAATCTCGCCTCCAATGGGCAGGATATATTGCATGATCCGTAAAATAATGATCCCTGATCCTCCCCCCATCAGCACGCCGAGGCCGATAACCAGAGCGTAAAATCCAAATGCGATTTTTAGGAAAATATCAGTTACGCTCTTTGTCTCCCGCTTCATACCCCAGTGTGGGGTCGGACGTGAACGAATAATCATCTGACCCGCCACCGTCTGATAGCGAGATTTGAGATTCTGAGCATGAGCGACAGAATTATACCGCAACACTCCAGCAAGCCCCACGAGCAAGACCGCCAGCACCATCGCGAGAAACAAAGACCAAAATAAACGGTCATTATGCGACAGCCAAGCCAAAGGCAGCGCCAGGAAAGCCGCGATAGAGAAAACATTCAAAAGTAACAAACTGCCCGTGGCATAAGAGGGGCGATAGCTTCCGTGCCTCCTGAGCGGCCAGGTTGCCAAAGGTGCCAATACAGCCAACAGCACAAAAGCACCCGCAATCCAAAGTCCCTGTGATTGCGGAGAAAAGGCATTTAGCCCTGCTATCAATGCCGGAAGCACCATCAGCGTATGGATATTGGTGCGCAGCTTGCGACGCTCGAGCTCTTCGCGTGACTGGATCGAGGCATTCACGTCAATACACTCCCCTACCACCCATGCCTCGCATCCATGCATCCATGCATCCATGCATCCAGTTGGTCGAGCGGGTCAGAACAGAAAAGCGCACAATGCCCCAAAGGGTCATTTTCACGCAAATGTTGCTCAAAATCGGCATACCACTGGTCAAGAAGAGAATCCACATTTGTGGCGATCTCTTCGATAAATGCTGTGATAGCACGTAGTCCACGCGGCACCGCTCCGGCAAAGACACGTCCGATACGGCTCGCGCGTTCCTTAACCGCCAGCCACTGATCAATCTTATCGAGCAGGACGCCGACGACGATCGACACACCGAGTCCGATCCCCACCACCAGAATAACCGGCGCTGCGGCGGCAGAGGCAGCAATAGCCCCAGCAATCATGACGCCTGCGAAGCCAGCGGCCCATACTTTGGCGAAGGTTACACCGAGCGCACCCAACAAATCGCCCCAATTCTTTTCAGGGTCTTCACTCTGAACGAAATCCGAAACGTCAAAGCTTGCGGCGATGATAAAGCCAATGAAGTTGCCTTTCGCGGCAGATCGAGCGGCACTTGCCGCACCAGTTCCCCCGCCCGCACGCGCAGACATTACGTCGGCGTAGCTGCTGATATAACTCATTTTTCCATTGCGAAGCCCATAAGCTGCCGCAGTGATGAAAGAGCGCCCCCAGTGCGCCCCTTGAAGATAATTGCAAAGCGCCCGTCCCAAGATGAGATAGATTTTACATAAAAACGCCCCTCATAAATCAGTTCGCGCAGAGCGGCGACCACCTGACCACGTTCGGAGCAGGCCACATTTGTCGCGAAAACAGCAAGGCCTCCCACTTCGTTCGAACCACTCGAGACGGTATTTTGCACGATAGAACTGACCAGCCACTGCAGCTCAGAACGGTTCAAATCATCTACCTGAAGACGTAATGGCGCCCAACCAACAGCGCAATAATTGCTACCCCACCGATACGCCAAAAAGCGCTCCGACCGCAGCTGCCGCTGCCATTGCGAGAGCGCCCCAGAGCGTGACCCTCGCAGCGCCCCGAACGACACTAGCGCCGCCGGCGGAGGCGCCCAGACCGCCGAGAACCGCGAGGCCGACGATTGTCAGTGCCGCCACGAATAGCGCGATCCACGTTTCGGGCGCCAATAGAACGACGATTAGCGGAACGACCGCACCCACAGCGAATGTGAGGGCTGAGACCAGCGCCGCCTGGATCGGGCTGGCCGTCACTGTCTCGGAGATGCCGAGTTCGTCGCGGGCATGCGATCCGAGCGCGTCGCGTTCGGTCAGCTGGTGGGCCACCTTTTCTGCGAGGTCGCGATCGAGCCCCCGGTCCACGTAGATCTGGGTGAGCTCCTCGAGCTCCGCCTCGGGCGCTTCCGCCAGCTCGCGGGTCTCGCGGGCAAGATCGGCTTGTTCCGCATCAGTTTGGGAACTGACCGAGACGTATTCTCCTGCCGCCATGGACATCGCACCGGCCACGAGGCCAGCCAACCCCGCGATCAGGACCTCAGGCTTTCCGGATCCTGCCGCGGCGACACCGACCACGAGGCTCGCGGTCGAGACGAGCCCATCGTTGGCGCCGAGAACGGCGGCCCGCAGCCAGCCGATGCGATGCACCATGTGGATTTCGGAATGCGAGAGGCGGCTCATGGCGTGGCTCCTTGCGCGATGTCATCCTGCGCGGAGGAGACAGCCTTTGGTTCCGGAGTGGTGGGTTTATGGGGCGCGATGCGCAGCGCGCGGAGGGCGTTCAGGATCACTGCAACGTCGATGACCTCCTGCAGGAGCGCCCCCTGCACCGGAGTAAGATAGCCGAAAGCCGCCGCGATCATGCCCATGACTGACAGGCCGATCCCGGCGACAACGCTTTCGACAGCGATGCGGCGCGCGCCGCGCGCGATCTCGATCCCTGGCCCGAGCCGGTCGATACGGTCGACAAGCAGCACGACGTCCGCCGCCTCCGCCGATGCTGCAGTCCCGCGTGCGCCCATCGCTACACCCACATCGGCCGCCGCGAGAGCCGGCGCGTCGTTGACGCCGTCGCCCACCATCATGACCGGTCCGTGCTTGCGCTCGGAGAGAACCAGCAGCACCTTCTGGTCGGGCGTGAGCCCGGCGCGCAACCCGTCGAGGCCAAGCCCCTCGGTCACGCGCTCAGCCACGTCCGCGCGGTCGCCGGTGGCGAGCAGGATGCGAATGATCCCCTCCCGCCGCAGCCCGTCGAGCATCACGCCCGCGCCATCGCGCAGCGGATCGAACATGACAAGGTGCCCCGCCATGTGACCGTCGACCGCCACAGCGACCAGGACCGAACCGGCGGAAATGGTGGAATGATCGCCCGGCTGGCGCCCCACGCGCGAGGCCACGAAGCCGTCGCCACCGACGATGACCTTCCGGCCCTCGACATGGCCTTCGACGCCTTCGCCCGGGATCTCGGCCACGTCCGACGGCACGGGCAAGGCGAAGCCCCGCTCCTTCGCGGCGGCGACAATGGCTTGCGCCACCGGATGCTTCGAGGCCTGGTCGAGCGATGCCGCGAGGCGCAGGATGTCGTCCTCCGCCATGCCGTCGTGGCTGTCGATCGAGACGATCTGCGGGCGGCCGTCGGTCAGCGTGCCAGTCTTGTCTAGGATCAGCGTTCGGATGCGTGCCATCGTCTCGAGCGGTCCTGCGCCCTTGATCAGCACTCCGAAATGCGCGGCCCGTGACAGACCAGCGACGAGCGCGACCGGCACAGCAAGGATCAGCGGACAGGGCGTGGCGACGACGAGCACGGCGACGGCCCGGATCGGATCGCCAGTGAACCACCACGCAGCGAAGGCGATGCTGACCGTGACCGCCAGAAACCCTAGGGACCAACGGTCGGCCAGCCGCGACATCGGCGCCTTGGACGCCTGCGCCTCCCCGACCAGCCGGACGATCCCGGCATAGGTGCTGTCCTTGGCTTCTCTCGTCGCCGTCAGGTCGAACGCTTCGCCCGCATTGGTCGAGCCACTCATGGCGTCGGCGCCGTGGGCGAGGCGCACCGGTAGGGATTCGCCGGTCAGCGCGGAGGTGTCGACGAAGGCCGTCTCCGAGGCCACCATACCATCTACCGGCACCATGTCGCCCTGCCGGATCAGGAGACGGTCGCCGGGCGCAATGTCGTCGAGCGGGATCTCCTCCAGCCCGCCGTTGCGGTGCCGGGTCGCCGTCCGGGGCACGCGGGAGAGAAGGTCATGCATCTCGCGCCGGGCACGGCCTTCGGCGAAGGCTTCGAGGAAGGTGCCGCCTGAGTACATGACCGCGACGACTGCCGCGGCGAGGGTCTCGCCGAAGACGAGCGCCGCCGACATCGACAGCGCGGCGACGATATTGAGGCCCACCTCGCCGGAGCGCAGGCTGCGCAGGATCTCGACCACGAGCGCAGCGAGCGCGGGAACGACGCCGGCGATCCAGATCAGGTTCGCAGCGTTGGGTCGGCCGGAAAAGTAGAAGGCAAGTCCCGCAATCAGGCCGGTCGCGACAATGAGCAGAATGGCGGTCTTGATGCGATCGGTGCGGTTCTGTTCCATACGGCTCATTTCCCCTCGGCTGAGGCGATTGCCGCTGGCTCTTCGGAAAACAGTCGTCCGACTCCTACGCTCCTTACGTTTCCTATATCATTACGCACAAGAAACAGGGCGTCGAGCCGTTGTTTTCTTGTGAGTTCGGCTCCTTTGTCCGGCCCGAGCACCATGAGCGCGGTTGCCCACGCATCGGCCTCGGCACAGGTTCGAGCCACGACGGTGACGGAGGCCGGTGATGCGATCAGCGGCGCACCGCGCCTCGGGTCCATCGTGTGCGACAGGCGGCGCCCCTGCACCTCGATCCAGTGACGGTAGTCGCCCGAGGTGGCGACGGCGGCATGCTGCAGCGCGAGGATCGAATGCGGCGTCCGGCGCTTGGCGTCCGGCGCCTCGACCGCGATCGTCCAGGCCTCGCCGTCCGGCCGGAGGCCCATTGCACGCATCTCGCCATCGATCCCGACAAGGGCATCGGCGATCCCATGATCGCGCAGGGTCTCGGCGAGCCGGTCGACGCCGTAGCCTTTGGCGATACCGTTGAGGTCGAGCGCGATGGGCGCGGCCTTGCGGAACCTGTCGCCATCGCTCTCCAGCACCTTATGTGCCGGGCGGCGCGCGGTCTGCATCGCGGCGCGGATGCCAGCCGATGTTGCATCCCCGGGCCCGAAGCCCCAGGCCGTCACCGCGTCGCCCATGCCGATGTCGAACGCCCCGCCCGAGGCGCGCCCGATCTCGAGGCCAAGGCGCAGGACTGCGGCCAGTTGCGCAGGCACCGCCACCCATTCGCCCACCGGCGCCGCGTTGACCCGCATCAGGTCGCTGCCCGCGTTCCAGGTCGACATCTGCCTGTCCACCTCGTCCACGGCCCCCTGCAGCGCCGCGCGGACCGGGGCCTTGTCAAATTCGGGCTCCGTGAAGAACAACGCGGACCAGCGCGTGCCCATCGTCGGTCCGTTCAGGGCAACCTTCACCCGTTCAGTAGACATCTTCGACATACCGCCCCTCCGCCTTCAGGACCGCCGGCGTCAGCCCGGAGGTCGCGAGGATCTCGGCCAGCGCGTCGGCCACGCCGGCTGCCATGTCGCGCCCGCCGCAGACCATCACGCGGGCGCCGTTGCGGATGAGGTCCGCGACCTGGGCGGCCTCGCTGCGCAGCGCGTCTTGCACGTAGTGCGGACGCGCCCCGCGTGAGACGGCCGTGACCAGCCCGGTCAAACGACCCTCGTCCTGCCAGCCGGCGATGTCCTCGCCGTAGAAGAAATCGCTGTCGGGATGCCGCATGCCGAAGAAGAGGTGAACGGGCCTGCGACGCGCGTTGCCGCGTATGAAGCCCGCAAGCGGCCCGATGCCGGTCCCCGCGCCGATCAGGATCAGCGGCGCCCGGCTCCGCCCCGGACGGAAGCCGGGGTTGGGGCGCAGGAAACCGCTCACCGTGTCGCCGGGCTCCAGCGCCGTGAGCTGACCCGAGCAGAGCCCGCCGGGGTGCTTCTTGACCACGATTTCGATGAAGCCGTCGCGGCGCCCAGAGGCGAGTGAATAGAGCCGCGGGACGGTGCCACCTTTGGGCAGAATGCCGATCAGGTCGCCCGCCTGGAACCGGGCGAAGCCGCCCCCGATCAGCCGTTGCCAGAGCAAGACGCGGGGAAGGGCAAACCGCAGGATCGCCGTCGGCGCCTGCACCTCGGCGCCGTAGTCGCGCCGCGAGACGAGGGTTAGCGTCTCGGTGGTGGGCAGGACGGGCTGGTGCGACAGGGCGAGGTCGATCCCGAGCGCGTCTCCGAGCGCGCGGCCCCAGCGCGCGAAATCCTGCGGCGATTGCCGGTCGATGGTGTCGAGAGCCAGCAGTTCGGGCCAGCCCTTCGCTTGCGCCGCTGCCGCGACGTCCTTGGCGAAGGCGCAATAGGCCGGAAAGCTCCGGTCGCCGAAGCCGAGCACTGCCAGAGGGATGTTCGGCGCGCGGTCAGACGCGTTCAGCCGGTCGAGAAAGCCTTTCGCCGACGCGGGCGCCGCCCCGTCGCCATAGGTCGCGGCGAGCAGGATGATCCGCTGGGCGCTGGTGTAGCGCTCCGGCGTGAAGGCCGACATCGGGCCGACATGGACGCTCTGCCCGGTTTCTGTCAGTACGGCCTGCAAGGTCGCGGCGAAGCCCCAGGTGCTGCCGCCCTCGCTCCCGACAAGCAGAATCGTCTCGGCGCGTCCCACGGGCTGATTGCCCCGGATGCGCGGCCGACCGCGTCGCCCGGCGAGCCAGACCCGGACGCCGGTCGCGCCCATTGCGGGTACGCTGAGCGCCATGAGCCCGAGCACGAGGCCGAGCGTCGCCGCGCCCTGTCCGGTGTGCAGCATGTAGATGGTTTCGGAAACGCGTTCCCACCCCGTGAGGTCGGCCCAGGCCAGCAACGCCCCGTCGCCCTGATCGAGGTATCCGGTTCCCCGGTCCGTCTTGAGCGTGAACACGTCCGTCGCATCGCCGGGATAAGGAAAGCTCAGCTCGCGCAGTTCGGCGACGGGCGTCTGCTGCAGCGTGGGTATCCGGTCCAGCGTGAACCCCGTCTCTCCACTGACTTCGGTCGGGGCGGCCGCTATGGCGCCTCCATCCGGCAGGAGATCGAAGGTAGACGCCGTCATCCAGAGGGCGGTCGTGGAGGACAGAACGAGGCCGACGACGGCGATCCGGGCGATCTCGACGTGCAGCCTGCCCACGAGCGGACCACGCAGGCGCGCGAACCAGTGCCGCCATCCGCCCGCCCGCCGCACGACAAGCGCGGCACCGGAGAGCGAGAGGACCAGCATGGCGGCAGCCCCTGCAGCCATTGCGATGCGGCCGCCATCCCCGAGGAACAGCGACCGGTGCAGGTTGGTCAGCCAGCGTTCGGCCTGGTTCGGGTCGGCCGAGGCCACGCCCCCGCCCGTCGCCGGGTCGATCACGGCGGCGCCCGGCGCACCCTGATCGAACCAGTAGGCGGTGATCCGGCCCGAGGGTGATCGGCGGATCTGCTCGACGCCCGGATAGACCGCGTGGATGCGGTCCGCGAGAGAGGCAACGGTCAGTCCGGCTTCTGCCTGCGGCGCGGCGATGCGCTCGGCCGCGGGGAAGACCGACAGCGCCGCGCCGCTCAGGCTCAGGATGGTGACGAGCGCGAGGGCCAGAAGACCCGGCCAGCGATGGAGTGCACGGATCATGGCCCCGCTCCTCACATGTCGTAGGCGAAGCTGGCGATGTAGCGGCGGCCGGTCACCGGCGTGCCAGCGCCATTGGTCGTGAGCGGAACCGCCACCTCGTTCGGGCTGTCGCGCATGTCCTCGACCGCCGCGTCGATGTGGAACGTGTAGCCCGCATCGAACAGCGCGTCGGCCAGGTCGAGCGTGATCTCGAGCGTGCGGCCCGCGCCGACGCTGGCGCCGGTGATGCCGTTGACCTGCGCGGTGTCGCCGCCGGTGGCACGGTACCAGTCGCTCAGGTGCTCGTAATACTTGGATTTGCCGCCGGCCATCCACAGGCTGCCGACATAGGCGCCGGAAGCGTCGGTGACGTAGAGTGCGAGGTAGGCCCCGTCGCCCCCATAATTATTGAGGGTCGTGGTGAGCGTCACCGGCCGCGCCATGGCGAGGCCGGGAAGCGTCAGCGCCGTGGTGAGCGCGAGCGTTGCGAGAAGCGATTTCATCGGGTTGATCCTTGTTCGGAGGGGGCTTCGGAGCGGTTCAGTTGACCTGAACCTGCGGAGGTGCGCCGGTCCCGAAGAGGCCGTTCTGCGGTGGGGCGACGGAGCCTGCGGGCGCGGGACTGCGGGCGCCGCCCCGGCAATCGTCGTCGTCATCATCGTCGTCGCAGTCATCGTCATCGTCGTCGTGGCCGCGACGCGAACCGTCCCGCCAGCGGTCGTCGTCGTCATCGTCGCTTGCGAGAACGAGCGGGATCGCTTGCGGGGCGTCATCGAAGAGAGCGGCGACGGGCCGAAGGACGTCGGATGGGGCTTGCATCGCGCTCCAGGCGGGGACGCCGATCGCGGCGGTCAGCGCCGTGGACGCGACCAGAAGTGTCAGGGTCTTTTTCATGGCAGAGTCTCCTTTCGTCTGCTGAGCACAATCTGGAGACGCGACCTGAGGGCTTCCTGACGCGGCAGCGATTCCCGCTTCAGCTTGCCGTCAGGAAGAGAGCGGCTTCGGACGAAAAAAGGCCCCGCCCGTGAGGGCGAGGCCAGGCGGGGCCGAAGGGACCGTCGGCCTTGAGTATGGGTGCCGTCAGGCGATGTCGCCGGGACCGGGTCCGCGCTTGTCGCCCGTCACCATGGCGCGCGCCAGGTTCTCGTGGTGACGGAAGGATGCCAGCACGACGCCGCCCACATGCAGCGCGGCGAGCAGCAGCATCAGGTTGGCAAGCGTCTCATGGACCTCCTTCAGCGGTCCCTCGACCTCGCCCCGCCCGCCGTATTCCCGCTCTTCACCGTCGTCGTCGGCCCAGGCGGGCGCCACGATGGCGGGCACGGACGGAAGCATCGCCAGACGGGCTTCGTCCTCCATAAGCCAGCCGGTGAAAGCCGTCCCCGACAGCGTAACCAGCAGCGCCACGACCATCGCCGCGCCCGCCGGGTTGTGGCCGAGGTAGCGCCGCTCGCGTCCGCGGGTCATGTCCCCGAGATAGGCCAGCGTCTCGCCAGGGCCTTTCAGGAACTGGGCGAAGCGCGCGTAGCGACTGCCGACGAGGCCCCAGACCAGCCGGAAGGCCACAAGTGCGGCGACGGCGTAGCCTGCGAACTCATGGACAGGTTGCAGCTCGTCCGCAGTCAGCCATGCGGTCGCGAAGGCTGCGACCAGGCCCCAATGGAACACGCGGACCAGCGGATCCCAGACACGGACCTTGCTGCTTGGCCCCGTGCTCATCTCTGGCCCTTGGTGTGAGATTGCGTCAGTCATCGTTGCCTCCTTCGCGATCCCGGCGGGGGCGATCGTCGTCGTCCTCGTCCTCGTATTCGAACTCGATCACCTGGAGCGTCGCCGGATGAACGGTCACCTCGATCCGGCGCCCCTCGGCGTCGCGGCCGTTGATCTCGTAGCAGCCGTCGTCGATCTTGATGCGGCGCACCGTCCAGCCGTTTTCCTCGGCCAATCGGGCGACGGCGTCGCGCGGCTGCCAGCCGGCCATCGGCACGAAGCAGTCGTCGTCCGCCAGCGCGACTCCGGCCGGGAAGACCGCGAGAAAGCCGAGAATTGTCAATGTCTTCTTCATGGGGTACACTCCTCGATGCGGCCATCTTGACGAAATTCATGCGCGGCGAAGCTGACGGCAGCCTGAAGGGACGCGACCACCCGCTTCAGCTTCGTGTCAGCCAGACGGATCATGGAGGGTCATCGGAAGAGGACGGGAACGAGCATGCGCATCCTGCTGATCGAGGACGACACGGTGCTTGGCGCGGCGGTGCGCGACCAGATCGCGGCCGATGGTCAGTCGGTCGATTGGGTGATGCGCCTCGATGCGGCCGGCGACGCTTTGAAATCCGCGTCCTATGACCTGATCCTGCTCGACCTGATGCTGCCGGACGGTCGCGGGATCGGCTTCCTGAAGAGCCTGCGCGCGCGCGGAGACGTGACCCCGGTCATCATCCTGACCGCGCTCGACCAGGTTTCGGATCGGATCGAGGGGCTGAACGCGGGCGCCGACGACTATCTTGTGAAGCCCTTCGATCTGGCCGAGCTCTCCGCCCGGATCGGATCAGTCGCCCGGCGCTACAGCGGCAACCCGAACCCCATCGTCAGCCACGGGCCGCTTGAAATCGACCTCGCCGCGCGCAGCGTTCACCGGGATGGCAAACCAGTGCAACTGACGGCACGGGAATGGGCGCTGTTCGACGCCTTCCTCGCACGCCCCGGTCAACTGCTGTCCAAGGCACAGCTGGAGGAGAAGCTCTACGCCTTCGATGCCGAGGTGGAGAGCAACACCATCGAGGTCCATGTCAGCCGCCTGCGCAAGAAGCTCGGGGCTCCGGTCATCGAGACCGAGCGCGGCATGGGCTACAGGCTCGGCAAATCATGAAATGGCCTGCGAGCCTTCAGGGCCGGCTCGGCCTGTCGCTCGGCCTGGCGCTTACGGTGCTGTGGCTGCTCGCGGCGACGGTAACGGCCGTGATCGTCCGGGGCGAGCTGAACGAGGTCTTCGACAGTGCCCTGCGGGAGACTGCGGAACGGATCCTGCCGCTTGCGGTGACCGATATCGTCGGGCGGGAAGATCAGGGCGTGACGCAGCGGCTCGCGCCCATCCGGGAGCACGACGAATTCTTCACCTACCTCGTGCGCGATGCCGAGGGGCGCATCCTGCTGCAATCGCACGCGGCCGACCCTGCCGTGTTCCCACCTTGGGACGGTCAGGGGTTTCGGCAGACCACCACCCACCGGCTCTACAGCGACGCGGCGCTTCAGGACACGATCCGGATCACCGTGGCCGAGCCGCTGGCCCATCGCGCGTCGGTCGCGCGTGAGATCCGGATGGGGCTCGGCCTGCCGCTGCTGATCGTCCTGCCGGTCGCGCTTGCGGCCATCATCCTGGCGGTCCGCTTCAGCCTGGATCCCCTGCGCCGGTTCCGTGCGCGGCTCGAGGCGCGTGGCGCCCGAGACCTGTCGGAGGTGCCTGCGGGTGATCTGCCGACGGAGATTGGTCCGCTGACCGAAACCCTGAACAGCCTGCTGGCCCGCTTGCGCGAGGCGTTCGAGGCCGAACGCAGCTTCGCGGCCAATGCCGCGCATGAGTTGCGCACGCCGCTGGCCGGCGCAATCGCCCAGGCGCAGCGGCTGAAAACGGAGACGCACGAGCCGGCGACCGAAGCTCGTGCCTCTGAGATCGAGGCGACACTCAAACGTCTGACCCGACTCTCTGAACGCCTCATGCAGCTCGCGCGGGCGGAAGGCGGGAGGCTGCGGGTGGACCGAAGCGCTGACCTGAGGGCGGTCGCCCGTGTGGTGGTAGACGATCTCGGACGCGCCATTGCGAAGGACCGCATCGCGCTTAGGCTGCCAGGAACAGCCGTCATGTCCGATATCGACCCGGACGCCTTCGCCATCCTGTGCCGCAACCTCATGGAAAACGCGCTCCGTCACGGAGCCGAGAACACGACGATCGACGTCACGTTGACCGCGGACGGGATGCTTTCCGTCGCGAATGATGGCCCGGTCCTCCCGCGCGACACTCTCGACCGCCTCACGACGCGCTTCGAACGGGCGAATGCAAGCACCGATGGCAGCGGGCTTGGCCTTGCCATCGTTGCGGCCATCGCAGACCGGATCGGAAGCTCGCTCGTATTGAAATCGCCGCGACCTGGTGGCTCTTCCGGTTTCGAAGCATCGCTCAGGTTGCCGACCGATGTTCTCGGGTCCGGGCTTGTGGTCGACGCGTAGTCCGCGACAAGTGCCGGTAACTCTGGGAGCGCCAGTCGCGCAGCCCGGACCATCGTCGCCCAAGCGGCGGGGACCTGCCATTGCTGTAGAGCTATCCAACGCCCGAAGGGGTCCACAGAGCGCCCGACGGTGCTCCCTTCAGCTTGGGGCGGCTTGTTGCCGTCGTTCGCTGCGGGTTTCACGAACGACTGCTAAGGGCGGATACTGTTGAAAAAGTCGGTTTGTTTTGTGGGATTTTCACGCTGCTGGAGACATAGCAGCCGTTTGGTCCCGGCTTTCGCCATTTGGTTTGCCGGAGGCCGGCTCTTTTGACCTTTCAAGTCATGCGCTGACCTCCTTTTGGACGCACTGCGGGCGAAGCTTGGCGAGTTTTCGGAGGTTCTGGGCGATGGCGGCGAGAAGGAATTCGTCCTTTGCGCCGTTCGGTCCTCGAAGCCTGAGCCGCGTGAGGTTGACCTCTCGCTGTGTGAGACTGCCAGTTATCTGAAGCTCAATGTTGTGGCAGTGCGCAGGCTTAGGGACGGAGGCTATCTGACGCAAATTCGGCGCCGCAACCCGGATACGAATTTTCAGAGGTTCTATATAACCAAAGCCAGCATCAAGCGATTTGAGGCGTTATACATCACGCTGGGCCAAATGGCCGATCTGGAAAATGTGGCCGCGATCCATCTTGCCCGGCGTCTTGACTGGGAGGGAATTCCGACGATCAGTTGCACCAGCGGATATGTCCGGGCTTATGAAAGGGGGAAGGTTTGCTGATGTGCTGGGGGCTATTTACATAACACGCCTAGGGGCTCTTGAAATATGAGCCAGCTTGTTCGAACGAAGCTGGCAGGTGTCTACAAATCGAGAGGCCCCTCACTTCCAAAATCACTCAGAGTCACAGGGTGTTCTCACGCATGACGAGAGACCGAAGATCGGATAGGTTGGGATCCGCATTGCCCAGCGCCTCGAGCGCGGAAAGGTACCACTCGGGCAGGTCCTGCGTTTTGAACGGGCGGGGCGGGAATTGTCCCATGGTCTGGCGCAGCAAAGGGTGATCCAGTGCTGGCAGTTCAAGGCCATGGGCCTGCCGGACACGTAAATAGGCAAATACCGTGGTTGGCCATAGCATGTGATGCCATGTGTCGATCTCATATCCCTCCAAAGCCCGGAGATTGCCATCAGGGTTCGGTGTCGTGAACGTGATGTGGAGATCACACAACGCGTCAACCGCCGCTTTCACCTTGGCCATATCTGTGGACATCACGCTGCGCGCGGCGGCGATGTATCCGGGCTCGGTTTCGAGAAACAGCGCCTCCCAATCAATCTCTTCACCCGCTTGTGCCGCGATCAGCTCATGCGCAAATGGCAATAGCTTTTGTGTGGGAAATTCCTCATCCGGAATCTCGGGCTTGGTTCCTCTCCGATTGCGCCAGAAAACCTGCCAACTATAGCCGGTCTCTTCTAGAACCTGACGCGACACCTCGCACAGTTCCGCAGCATTTGCCGCTTGTCCGATGGCAATCAGATCAACGATACAGCCGCCAACATTCGCCATGTCCGGTCCGATATCAGGGGATCGGAAATGAAGCCAGTCACGGCATTGAATCAAACGCTCGGCAAAGGCCATGCGGGCGACTTGAAAATCCGGTGGAAGCAGATCTGCGATATCGTCTTGCGCGAACAAATAGTCATCCAGTGCAACGCGGCTCTGCCACACGATGGCGCCCGCAAGTTGCACCAGAGCGATGCCGACATCTCCGTTCTCTTGTGCGGCGAACTCTTCAAGATCCATGCGGTCTATAGCCAAAGCTTTTTGAGCGGCTTCGCGCAGCGCTCCTGCGCGAAAGCCGCGCAATTCCGCAACGGTGTATTTGGGTTCGAGTGCCATATGTCCTACCAGGTTTTTGTTGCAATTTCCGGACGACCGCCCGCCGAAGATAGGTTGCCGGCATGGTCCATGACAACCTCGCCTTTGCGAAGATGAATTCCGGCACCGCGAGGACCGGCGGCAGCCAGCGCCGCGTTCAGAAAACGTTGGTCCGCCGCGCTCAGATTGGGGTAGTTCGAGGCATTGCGGGCCCGCTGCAAGCGGTCTCGCACATAGCCCAATGGCGACGGTGTTTTTTGACTTGTGCCGATGCTGGGAGGGCGACCTCGGACCCCCAGCGTCGATTTGACCTCGAACGCAACGAAATCGCCGACATTCGGGGGCGGCGGGGGGGCCGCATGGGCAACACGGGCAATTGCATCGACACCGTGGCCTGATGCGTTTTGGAACTGGTGCACGTCAGTGAAACGCACTTGCTTGCCCCAGATCGAGTCAAAAATCCCGGCCCCTCGCAAACGGGAGACAAAATGCGCCTCCCCCATATCACCGATCGTCTTGGACACCCGTTCCGCCAATGCGCCGCCCCACAGACCGTCGGTCTTGATGAAACGCTCGGCTTCGGCCTGATTGCGGGCGATAACCTCGTAATAGCTGTCGACTGTGGTCATCCCCTGAGTGGAGCCGCGTGTCGGAGCGACGACGCGCACCAGCCATTTGCCGGACGAAGAGGGATAGGGCGCGATTTCAACGGAATAACCTTTACGCAAGCGCGCAGCGATACCGGTCAACCGGCGGAACGTCGCACCGTTGGCGGTCGAGCGGACAGAGCCGTTTCTAAGAACATTCAACTTTGCCATGACTATCGAGACTGCGCCTCAAGGGGGATGCTTTCGGCATCAATGATATCGATGTCGCCCTCTGCCGGGGTGCAAGACGTCGGAATGGCCGATCTTGTCGCATAAAGCCCACCCGCCAAAAGCCCGACCCTGCCGCCGAAGCCGATCACGATGTTCAGTGTATTGAACACGATCTCTCCTGTCTGTTCGCCAGAACGCCCATTGCTCGTCCGCCCAAGATACCTGAAGGTTTCGCGCAGCGGATTATAGCCACTGCGCCGTCCGCCCATATATCCCGTGATGTATTCCACCCCCTGCGATGTCTCGAACAGGATCACGGCGGAGGCTGCCAGACGTGCTCCGACGGTTGTTGCAACACGCAGCGCAGCAGTCCCTATGCCAACTCCCATAAAGACCGAAACGATATTCAACGCGAACAAATCGGCGAGGCGGTTCTCTCGGTGCCGGGCCGCCTCATCTACAAAGCGAATAATCGAACGCGCCACGCCTGCGGCGTCGCCGATCGGGTTGATCTCGCGGGTGTGCCGCCCCCATCGCGCGACGACGTCGACCTGAAGGCTCATCGACACCTTGATCTCATAGATGGCATCGTCCATCAGACCCGGTGTCTCCAGGCGGGTGTTGTCGGGGCTATCGGTAAACCAGCCTGATCCCTGGATGATTTCCAATCCCTCGCTTTCAAAGACCAGCACGCAATAATGAGTTCTGCGGTCACCAACTTCGGGACGGGGTGGAAAGAAGTTGGTGAGCCAATCCATCGCGGCGTCACTGTCTTCGCCGCCTTTTTGGCGAACAAGCTCGTCGTAGACGTCGAAAATAAACTGCATTTCGGGGTCCTGACTTTGCATCAGTCGGCCCAGCGAAATCGACCCTGTTTCATGCTCGCCAGGGTATCCGAACAAATCCGACCAACCGTCCGCGTCAGCCCCTTCGGCAAGCGGAAACACAACCGGGCCGGGACACATCCCTTCGGTGCCTTCCGGGGTCGGAGACAGCTCGGTCTCCGGATCGTCTGCGGGGTCAACCAGTTCATCTTCCATGAAGAAGACCTTTCTCGCTAAATGGCGGCACACTCGATAACAACCTCTGTTTAAAACTAAATGCGTTGGAGGTCTTGCAAAAAATCCGGTTCAAGCAAAGGGTCGCTCATGTATCCCGCACCGTAAACGTAAGCGAAGAAAGCACTTATTGTACTTGGTTCCTCGACAGAGGCATTCAGCGTCGCGCGAACAATATCATCGAAGCTATCGCCCCAGAGGTTCATCGCGCGCCCATCGTTATGTCGCAACCAGTGTTCCAGAGATGTAAAACTTGCAAAAGCACCATCGTCGATCATCTCGCGCATGCGTGCCCTGTCCAGCTTGAACAAGACAGGTTCGATCTCTTTCAAGGTATCGAACAAATTCTGGCCCGTCGTGTCATGCTTTAACGCATGTCGTGATAGCCCAACACTCATGTATTTGGGATCATCCAGGAACCTGTGCCCCAGTCTCGTCATCGCGACAGCGAGACGACATCGGCCAAGCTCGCTCGTCATCCCGAGACCATAACTTTCGACCCAGGCAGCGCGCATATAGTTTTCCGAGATTGCATCCAATCCGGATCGCGCAGGGGTCCGGCGATGCATTACTTTATGGAGATAGTCGCAGCAGGTGCGAAAACTGCGCACGCGGTTGACCTGGGCCAGTCGCGCCTTGAGACTGCTGTCAATTACAGGCGTTGCCGCCTGCGCTGACGACTCTATGCGCGGGTAAGTTATGACGCGGCAATGGGAGCTGTTGCTGTCTGGGATCGCAATTTTATCAATGGTCTGATCTTCGCCGTTAGATGTCGTCAGAAATTTGCGCAAAAAAGACGGGTTGCAATGTAGCCAATCGACGAAGGTGCTGAATGCATCGCTTTCCCAGTATCGCAAGTAATGCCAATCCCCGCTATCATCCCGCAACCGGACAAACCTTTTCAGGTGGCGGGCAAGATCACCGATCTCGAGCGAACTGCGTAAAATTACGACAGGGTCTTTGCGCCACAAGCTGGTGAATGAGGGCTTGTCGGGCGCATCTGTAAACAGCGAACGTGTAAACGCGTCGTCCTCTGCGAGAGCGACCAGCCATGGTGCCGATTTTGCGAATTTTTCGCGCTGCTCACCTTCGTATAGGCATAAGGCCGGTGTGGGGCCACGGCTCAAGCGCAGGTCCAGATTATCGACCTTTCGAGCGCATATTAAGCCATAAAGATGGAGGGGCTCGCAAGAGAGCGCTTCGCTCAATTCAGGTGGTATAGATCGTGTTGGATACACGCCAAACTGTGAATCCAAAGGAGAGACGGATAGATGCTCGTCTTCGAAGCCCAGCCAGTGTCCAGCCAATGTTGCGGCACCGTCTGCCCGATCCAACACATCGATCCATATTCCATTGAATGCCGTGTGTTCTGGATTAAATTTAAGAACCTCTATGCCGACGGCTTCAGGCGTGCTCATAAACAGCAGTTGCCCGCCGATAGAGTCAAGTCGTGCGCGAAGCAGGGTATCTATCGCCTGAGGAGACGGTGCCGGACAATAGGCCTGTGTCCAAACCCTTTTCCGTTCCAATAATATTTCACACTGAGCGGAAAATACGATCATTTCGCCCCTAGGTTTTAAATGCAACGTCCCGCTCTCTCGCGGATATGGACGCAAATATACCGGGGTGCGCTTAATTGCCAACATGACAATTTCTGTTTGAGAGCGATGAGGGCCAATGGCGTCGCAGGCGTTATGATTGCTGGGGCTATTGCTGCCTCTGCCGCCGCAGCGCCTGTCATTTCCTGCGGTTTTCATAAGCGGTAGCTAAGCGCAGATACGGCTACACCTTAGAGCCATCGCCCATGTCATCTAAGATTTTTAATTTTTTGGGTCAGAAATGCTTGATGTTTGGGTCAGAATTGCGTGAGGGCGCTCACTGATTTGCCTCGATTTTCTCACCCGATTGGGTCAACTCCGCATGACGTTCCACAACATTTTTCCCTATCAAACACCTCTAAGGCCTTGAATGGTAAGGTGGTTTTTGGAGTTCGAATACCTTTCTCACGGGAATAGATAATTGGCTCCATAAAGGCCAATCTCAGGACAATCCGCTTCCATGCAAAATTCCCCTCCTGCCAAATCCTTTGTGGGCTTGATAAAAATGCGAGAGCGAGTTCGTAATACGTCCCTTTGCGTGTTTTTTCTTCCTGCGGTTTGGCGATCCGCTCTTTCATCACCAGCTTTTCTTGTTCCAAGGTGCTGATTTTCTTTTCATAGGCGGCAATCACCGCAGGCTGGCTGCTGTCCATGATCCGTTCCACGAGATTGGCAATCTGTCCGTCGAGCTTGACGAGCTGGCGCTTGGCGTCTTTGTGGTTCCAGCCAAAACCTTTGACGTTCCGCAGATGCAAAAAGCACAGACCAAACCCCCAACTCCTCTTGGCCGTTGTCAGCGCGACAAGCCAATCGGCGATCAGCTCGTTCTCAGCTCTGAGCGTCGGCTGATATCGATAGCACGTCTCACTGATGCTGAATGCTCGGCAGGCCAAAGCAATGCTGACGGACCGGTGCCGAACCGCCCACTCGGCCATCTCTCTGCGTTGAGACGGCCTTACCACTTTTTTCCAAGCGCTTCCTTCAACAGGTCGTTTTGCATGCTCTTCTCGGCATACATGCGCTTGAGGCGCTTGTTTTCCTCGTCGAGCTCTTTCATCCGCGCCATCAGGCTCGCATCCATGCCGCCATACTTCGAGCGCCATTTGTAAAAGCTCGCCGAACTCATCCCATGCTCACGGCACAGATCCGCAACCGGCACACCGCCTTCGGCCTGTTTCAAAATACTCATGATCTGAGCGTCGCTGTATTTCGATTTCTTCATCAGAATCTCCTCTTTTATCTTTCGAGAAAATTCTACTTTCAAACGCCCCTAAATTTCGGGGGGATTACC
>NZ_LRUC01000048.1 GCF_001550095.1 Celeribacter ethanolicus
CGTGTGGTGCGCTGTTCAATACGCTTTTCATGCGTGCCCTGAACCAGACGATGCACATAAACCCCCGGCAGGTGGATGCAATCCGGATCGAGCGAGCCGGTCGGGACGATCTCCTCGACCTCCATGATGCAGATCTTGCCGCACATCGCCGCCGGCGGGTTGAAATTGCGCGCGGTCTTGCGGAACACGGCATTGCCGGTCTCGTCGGCTTTCCACGCCTTCACGATGGAAATATCGGCGAAAATGCCCTCTTCGAGGATATAGGTCTCGCCGCCAAAGTCCTTGTGCTCTTTGCCTTCGGCGATCACCGTGCCCACACCCGTCTTGGTGTAAAACCCCGGGATGCCCGCCCCGCCGGCGCGCATGCGTTCGGCCAAAGTGCCCTGCGGATTGAACTCCAATTCCAGCTCGCCCGAGAGGTATTGGCGCATGAATTCAGCGTTTTCGCCCACGTAAGACGACATCATTTTCCGGATCTGGCGGGTCTCCAGCAGCTTGCCGAGCCCGAACCCGTCGACGCCCGCATTGTTCGAAGCCACGGTCAGATCCTTGACGCCGCTCTCGACGATGGCGTCGATCAAAAGCTCGGGAATGCCACACAGCCCGAACCCGCCCGCAGCGATCAGCATGCCGTCCGTCAAAAGCCCGTCAAGGGCATCCGCTGCCGATTCGTACACTTTTTTCATTTCTCTCCTCCCGGAAACTTGCAAATTCCTCGCGCCGACTAAATCGGCTTCTGCATAGGCAAGTCAATCATATGCTGCGTTGCAACGTATCGGGTTCGAAATGCGAACATTTTGTGCGCATATATGGTTGCGACAAAATAGCTTATGGTTTCAGTCGGGCTTGAAACTTCGCAGGGGTTATACATATTCCATTTATAGAATATGAAAGCAACGCACAGGAGACCTTCATGCAATTTTTCGCCGCTTCCGCAAACCCCGGCAGCCCCGACGTCGCCGCCTTTTACGAAGAGGTGACCGGGTCCTGGCAATATGTCGTGTCCGACCCGAAAACCAAAGCCGCCGCCATCATCGACCCGGTGCTCGATTTCGACGCCGCCGCCGGGGCCACATGGACCGCCAGCGCCGATGAGATTCTGAGTTATGTGACGGACCGGGGATTGAACGTCGTCTGGGTGCTCGACACCCACCCGCATGCGGACCACTTCTCCGCCGCGCCCTATCTCGCCGGGAAGCTGAGCGCTCCGCAGGCGATCGGAAAGAAGGTGCTTGAGGTGCAGAACATCTGGGCCGATCTCTATGCCGACGACAGTCTCAAGAACCGTGACGATTACTGGGATCGTCTGTTCGAGCCGGGCGATACATTCGGCATCGGCAGCCTGACGGCCAAGGTGATTCTCTCCACCGGCCACACGCTGGCGTCGATTTCCTATGTGATCGGCGATGCGGTCTTTGCCCATGACACCTTCATGGTGCCCGACAGCGGCACCTCGCGCGCCGACTTCCCCGGTGGCTCTTCCGAGGAGCTTTGGGACAGTTTGCAGGCGATTCTGGCGATGCCCGGCGACACCCGCGTTTTCGTCGGTCACGACTATCGCAAGGGCGGCCGCGAAGAGGCCTGTATGGCTACGGTCGCGGAGCATAAGGCCGCGAATATCCACGTGAAAGACGGCATCGGCAAGGACGAATTCATCGCCACGCGGGACGCCCGTGACGCCACTCTGCCGCTGCCGAAACAGATGCTCTACGCGCTTCAGATCAACATTCGCGGTGGGCGATTGCCGGAGCCTGATGACAAGGGGCGCGCGGTGCTGCGCATCCCGCTCAACCGGTTTGAGCCCAAGCGCTGATTCACGGATCGGCGAAAAGGCGCTCCTGCGGGGCGCCTTTAATTATTTGTTAAGAAAGAGAGCGAAGGCTTAACCCAGGCTACATACTTTCCAGGGAGGAGAATATTATGTCCCAGCTTTATTCCATGATCCGCGGCAACCACATCTTTTCGAAGAGCGGCACTTTCGAGGGGCTGATCGCGAAGGATGCGGTGATCGAGGAGGGCGTCGAACTGACACTCAAGGGGATGGTGGGCGGCAATATCGTGGTGAAACCCGGCGCCGCGCTTTATCTCAAGGCCATGGTCGGCGGCTGCATCCACAATCACGGTGGGCGGTTGCATCCCGTGACCTGAACCGGCAGAGAAAAAGGGCGCTCAGAGGCGCCCTTTCTTTTTCATGCTTCTCGGCCTCAGCCTTCGATGACCGGATCGTCATCGTCATCGGCGACTTTCTTTTTCGTCGCGGTTGTTTTCGCCGCCGTCTTTTTCGGGGCTGCTTTCTTCGCGGCCGGTTTCTTGGCCGTGGGCTTTTTCGCGGGGGTCTTTTTGGCGGCGGTTTTCTTGCCCCCCTTCGCGGCTTTTTCCGCGATCAACTCCACCGCCTGCTCCATGGTCAGGTCTTCGGGCTTGATGTCCTTCGGCAGGGTCGCGTTGACCTTCTCCCATTTCACATAGGGACCATAGCGTCCTTCCATGACACTCACCGGTCCGCCATCCGGATGCTCGCCCAATTCCCTGAGCGGTTTCGCCGCCGCAGAGCGCCCGCGCCCCGGATTGTTGCGCTTCTCGGTGATCATCTCGACCGCGCGGTTCATGCCGATCTCGAACACGTCGTTCGGGTCCTTGAGATTGGCGTAAACCGGCTTCGCCTCATCCGGGAGCTGGTGCATCAGATAGGGGCCGAAGCGTCCAAAATTGGCGGAGATCATAGCGCCTTCGTACTCACCAATCTCGCGCGGTAGGTTGAGAAGCGTGAGCGCTTTCTCCAAGTCCATGTCGTCCTTCGACCAACCTTTCGGCAGGGAGGCGCGCGGCGGTTTCTTGTTCTCGGGCGTCGGTTCGCCGCGTTGAACATAGGGTCCAAAACGCCCGGATTTCAGCCAGATTTCGTCGCCATTGTCCTCGCCCAACACGCGCTCGTCGCCCTCGGCGCCTTCGCCCGCGATCGGGCGGGTGTAGGTGCAGTCCGGGTAGTTCGAACAACCGACAAAGCCGCCGGTGCGCGAAGTTTTGAGGTGCAGAGAGCCTTGACCGCATTTCGGGCAAATGCGCGGATCGGTGCCGTCTTCGCGCGGCGGGTAAAGCTGCGGCGCGAGCGCATCGTCGAGCTTGTCGAGCACTTCGGAGATGCGCAGCTCGCTGGTTTCCTCGATGGCGGCGTGGAAATCGCGCCAGAAGCGGGCCAGCACCTCCTTGTAGTCGAGATCGCCCGCCGAGATTTCGTCGAGTTGCTCTTCGAGATTGGCGGTGAATTCGTAACCCACGTATTTGCGGAAGAAATTCATCAGAAAGATCGTGACGATCCGGCCCTTGTCCTCCGGGATCAGGCGGTTCTGTTCCTTGCGGACATATTCGCGGTCGACGATGGTCGAGAGCACGGAGGCGTAGGTCGAGGGGCGCCCGATGCCCAGTTCTTCCATGCGTTTGACCAAAGTGGCCTCGGTATAGCGCGGCGGCGGGTTGGTGTGGTGCTGGAGGCCCAGCACGGCGGCGTCGGCGCCCAGAACCGCCTCTTTCTCCGCCGCTTCGGCCTTGAGCGCGCCCGCGACCTTTTTCAGAGCCTCGCCCTGCATGATCTGCGGCAGCCGGCCTTCGTCATCCTCGTCCACATCGTCGCGGCCTTCGGTGTAGACCGCCATGAAGCCGTCGAACACCACGACCTGGCCCGTGGCGCGCAGCACGACTTCGTGGTCGTCGGAGGCGATGTCGACCGTGGTGCGTTCAAGCTTCGCGCCTTCCATCTGGCAGGCAATCGTGCGTTTCCAGATCAGATCGTAAAGCTTGCGCTGATCGGCATCGGTGAGCTTCACGCTGTCAGGGGCGGCGAACATGTCCGTCGGGCGGATACATTCGTGGGCTTCCTGCGCGTTTTTCGCCTTGTTCTTGTAGATGCGCGGCGAGGCGGGCACGTATTTGTCGCCATAGCGCGACTTGATCGCATCGCGGGCCTGCGTCACGGCTTCGGGTGCCATGTCGATACCGTCGGTCCGCATATAGGTGATCAGCCCCGCCTCATAGAGCCGCTGCGCCGCGTTCATCGTCTGGCGTGCGCCCATGCCGAATTTGCGGCTGGCCTCTTGCTGGAGGGTCGAGGTCATGAAGGGCGCAGACGGATTGCGGGAGGCGGGTTTCGCCTCGACCGAGATCACCTTGAGCGCACGGGACGACACGGCCTGAACGGCCATTTCGGCGCGCATCCGGTCCTTGAGATCGAATTTATCGAGCTTTTTGCCGGAGAGCTGGGTCAAACGCGCTTCGAATGTCTGCCCGCGGGGCGTCTCAAGCATCGCCTTGACGGACCAGTATTCCTGCGGATTGAACGCCTCGATTTCCATCTCGCGCTCGACGATGAGACGCAGGCACACGGATTGCACACGGCCCGCCGAGCGCGCGCCCGGCAGTTTGCGCCACAAAACCGGCGAGAGGTTGAAGCCCACAAGATAGTCCAACGCCCGGCGCGCCAGATAGGCGTCGACCAGCGGCACATCGACCTGACGCGGGTGTTTCATCGCCTCGAGAATGGCGGGCTTGGTGATGGCGTTGAAGGTGACGCGCGATACGGCGGTCGATTTTTTGATCGCCTTGCGCTTGGTCAGCGCCTCTTGCAGGTGCCACGAAATCGCTTCCCCTTCGCGATCGGGGTCGGTGGCGAGGATCAGTTCGTCATCGTCTTTCAGCGCATCGGCGATGGCCTTGACGTGTTTACGACTGTCCGCGCCGATCTCCCACGTCATGTCGAAATCGTTGTCCGTATCGACAGAGCCATCCTTCGGGGGCAGGTCGCGAACGTGGCCGTAGGAAGCCAGAACGGTGTAATCCTTGCCGAGATACTTGTTGATCGTTTTGGCCTTTGCGGGGGATTCGACGACAACAACAGGCATGGAACGTCCTTCGGATTCTGAAACGGGGGGTCTTATGGCGGCGGAAAATGGGCTGAGGGAGGCCGGATTGTCAATGCATCGCCGGGATTATTGTTCCCCCTCGGGTCCGAATGCGCGAGGATCGGGCAGGTTTATGAGTATGGAGTGGGGCGGATGAGACAGATGAGACGATGGGTCGTCGCGATGGCGACGATGATCCTGCCCTCGCTCGGAGTTGCCCAAAGCTGGCACGAACCGGCGCGGGGCACGGCGGAGCGGGCGCAATTGATGAACGCGATCCGGCCTGTGATCGAGTGGCGCCTGGGACGCCCCGTGGAGTTCGTGGTGCGGCAATTGCGCGCGAGCAACGATCACGCCTTTGCCATGCTGGCACCGCAGCGTCCGGGCGGCGGTGCGATCCATGTCGCCGCGACCCCCATGGTGCGCTATTTCGGCGAGGATGCGTCTTACTTCGAGGAGGTCGGCGGGCTTGATGTCATCGCCTTTCTGATCCGCGAGGGCGATCAATGGGCTGTGATCGACCACAGCATCGGCGCGACGGATGTCTGGTTTGCCCGCGAGCCCTATTGCAGCGCTTTTCCGGTCGTTTTGCACGGCTACTGTCCTCTGAAGTGACGAGAGTGCCATCGGCGCCGGCGGGTGTTCCTGACGTGTTTTGCATTAATCTGAAACACGGATTGAGTGTGAAGCGCTTACAACGCTTAACCCAGCGCCAGCAGCCCGCCGGGTTTGCGGAAAATCCGGCCTTCGAGTTCGAGATTGAGAATTTCGGAACTGACCCGGTCGGCGGCGAGGCCGATGTCGCGGATCAGATCGTCCTCCGGCAGGGGCGCGCCCGCGAGCCGGGCGAGGATTTCCCTGTGGAGCGCGACGTGATCGGCGAGGTTGCGGCTCTCCTGCGGGGCCTCCGGGACGGGAATGGCCATGTCCGGCGTCTCCATCGCGGTCTGGGCCAGAGGCGAGGCGACCGCGAGCGCGTCGATCACATCACGTGCACAGCGAATGAGCGTTGCCCCGTCGCGCAACAGAATATTGCACCCGGCGGAGCGTGCATCGAAAGGATGTCCGGGCACCGCCATGACCTCCCGCCCCTGATCGAGGGCGTTGCCCGCCGTGAGAAGCGAGCCGGAGCGTGCGGCAGCCTCCACCACGATGGTGGCGGGGGAAAGACCGGAAACGATGCGGTTTCGCATCGGGAAATGCCGGGCAAAGGGTTTCATGCCAAAGGGCTGCTCAGAGATCAGCAGGCCCTGTTCGGCGATGGAATGATAGAGCGCGGTGTTCTCGGCTGGGTAAATCTCGTCGAGCCCGCCCGCCAGAACGGCGATGGTGCCAGTATCCAAGGCGGCCTCATGGGCGCTCGTGTCGATGCCGCGGGCAAGCCCGGAGGCGATGGCGAAGCCTTCCGCGCCCAAGTCGCGCGACAGAGTGCGGGCAAAGCGTGTACCGAGAGAGGAGGCATTGCGCGCGCCGACCACGGCCAGCACGGGGCGTTCCAGAAGCGACAGATCGCCCTTGACCCAAAGCGCGGGCGGGGCATCTTCGATCAGGGCGAGGAGCGCCGGGTAATTGTCATCTGTGCGCAGGATCAGCCGGGCGCCGGTCTTGCGCCCGGCGCGCAGCTCGGCTTCGATCACCCCCTTGGGGCAAATCTGATACTCGGCAACACCGGCGTTTCTGGCGATTTGGGGAAGGGCGTCAAGTGCGATGCGGGCGGAGCCGTGTTCCTGCATCAACCGGTAGAAGGTACTGACGCCGACGCGTCTGGAGCGCAAGAGCCGGAGCCAGTCGGCCCGATCTTCCACGGTGTGGGGTGGGGTGAGGGGGTGGTGGGAAGGGATAAAATCCAATGAACCAACTCTCTCCGTCTCTTGCCCCCTTAGAATCCCTTAAAATGGTTAATGAGCGGTTACCAAATTGCGGAAACTTCGCCTTTTAACCCCGTTGAACGATATTTTTTACACCTTGCCCCTGATGGCAAAGCAAAAACGCGCGTTCTGTTCAGCTTTGTTAAGGCTGAACAGCGCGCGCCTCTTTCAAATTTGCAAAAGGTCTCAGGTGCCCGAACCGCCGACTGTCAGCCCGCCGATCAGCAGAGTCGGCTGCCCGACCCCCACCGGAACCCATTGCCCGGCCTTGCCGCAATTGCCGACGCCCGGGTCGAGCGCCATGTCGTTGCCGATGGCGCGCACATGTTTCATCGCGGTTGCGCCGTCCCCGATCAGGGTGGCGCCTTTGACGGGGGCGCCGACACGGCCTTTTTCGACGCGGTAGGCCTCGGTGCAATTGAACACGAATTTGCCGTTGGTGATATCGACCTGCCCGCCGGAGAACCCGACCGCATAGATGCCATCATCCATGCCCGAGAGAATCTCGTCCGGTGCCATGTCTCCGCCCAGCATGTACGTGTTGGTCATGCGCGGCATCGGCGGGTGCGCGTAGCTTTCGCGCCGCCCGTTGCCGGTGGGTGTGACGCCCATGAGACGCGCGTTCTGGCGGTCCTGCATATAGCCGACGAGAACGCCGTCTTCGATCAGAACCGTCTTGCCCGAGGGCGTCCCTTCGTCGTCGACCGAAATCGAGCCGCGCCGGTCCGGGATCGTGCCGTCATCGAGAATGGTGACGCCTTTGGCAGCCACCTGTTGCCCCATCAGACCCGCGAAGGCAGAGGTTTTCTTGCGGTTGAAATCGCCTTCGAGCCCATGGCCGACGGCCTCGTGCAGCAAGACCCCCGGCCAGCCCGGCCCAAGTGCGACGTCCATCACGCCGGCGGGCGCAGGCACGGCGTCGAGGTTCACGACCGCGATGCGCAGCGCCTCGCGCGCCACACCTTTCCAATGATCGGGGGCGATCAGCCCGGTCAGGTCAAAGCGCCCGCCGCCGCCCGCATTGCCGCTTTCACGGCGTCCGGCCTGCTCGACGATGACGGAGATCGAGAGCCGCGCCATCGGGCGTACGTCGGAGACAAGCCCGCCTTCGGGGCGCAAAATATAGACCTCCTGATGCGAGGCCGCGAGCGAGGCGGTGACCTGTACCACGCGGGGATCGAGATCGCGCAGATAGGCGTCGATCTCGCGCAGCGTGTCGATCTTGACCTCGAAAGCCGCACCCTCGAGCGGGTTTTCATCGGTGTACAGTTTCACGTTGGTGGCGCGCGGGGGCTCGGCCAGCGTGCCGCCGCCGTCCCCCACCGCGAGGCGCGCGGTCTCGGAGGCACGGCGAATCGCGGCCTCGGAAATTTCGGTGGAATGGGCGTAACCGGCGGTTTCGCCCCGCACGGCACGCAGCCCGAAACCCTCGGATGCGTCATAGGAGGCGGTGCGGATGCGCCCGTCATCGAGCACAAGACCCTCGGAGGTGCGGCGCTCCAGAAACAGTTCGCCATCGTCCGCGCCCGCCACGGCTCCGCGCAGAATCGTCAAGGCGGCTTCAAGGTCGAGGCTGGTGTTGAACGGATCGAAACGTCCCGAAGTCACGGATATTCTCCTTGGTTGCATGGGGTTCAAGCGCAAACCACGCGCGGCATGGCACGGAAATTCTTGTTCCAATGCGACTAATATGGTTTCTGTTAAAGCAGACTCAATGAAAAAGCACCCGGAATACCGGGGCTGCGGAGAAAACGCCGCATGACGTTCCGCATCAGGTTCCATTGTGTCAAAGGGAGGAAAAATGCGCACACACGCCAAATGGCCGGTTTCCGCGGCCACTTTTTTCGCAACCATGCTCGGCGCCATGGTCGCCCCCATTGCAGGCATGGCCCAGGAAGGCGAGCTTCTGGGGGCGCCGGTCAACGGCAAGATGGGCTTTCAGCCGGCCGCGACCGAATTGGCACGCGACCTTCAGGGGTTGGACCATATGATCCTCGTGATCATCACGGCCATTGTCCTTTTTGTCGCAGGGCTGATCCTCTGGGTGATCGTCCGCTACAACAGCCGTGCCAACAAAGCGCCAGCCAAGTTCACCCATAACACGCCGATCGAGGTGGCCTGGACGCTGATTCCGATCCTGATCCTCGTGGTGATTGGCGCCTTCTCGCTTCCGGTGCTGTTCAAGCAACAGGAAATCCCGGATGGCGACATCTACATCAAGGTGACGGGCTATCAGTGGTTCTGGGGCTATGATTATGTCGATGAGGGTATCGCCTTCGACAGCTTCCTTCTGCCGCGTGAGGAGCTTGCGGCGAATGGCTACAGTGACGATCTCTATCTTCTGGCGACCGATACACGGGTGGTGGTGCCGGTGGGCAAGACCATCGTCATGGGGGTGACTGGCGCGGATGTGATCCACAGTTGGACCATCCCGGCTTTTGGCGTGAAACAGGACGCCGTGCCGGGGCGGGTGGCCGAGCTGTGGTTCAAACCGGAGAAGACCGGGACGTTCTTTGGCCAGTGTTCGGAGCTGTGCGGCAAGGATCATGCCTTCATGCCGATCACCGTGCAGGTGGTGACGCAGGACGAATATGACGCCTGGCTGGTGGAGGCGAAGGAGCTTTATGCGGCCAATGACACTGCGCCTGCGGCGATCAAGCTGGCCTCTGCCGAGTAATCTTGCGTTAAAATACCGGTGAGGGCGGGTAATCGCCCCATCGAAAGACCCACGCACAATATGCGCCGACAGAGGCAAAACCCGCGGTGCACAGGGAGGAGAACACGCGATGACGGATGTGACGATCAGTCTGGAAAGCGGACGGGACGACAGCCGGGAAGCCGGTTTTGGCGATTACTTCGCGCTTTTGAAGCCGCGGGTCATGTCGCTTGTCGTCTTCACCGCCTTTGCCGGTCTGATCGTGGCCCCCGGCGGGGTGCATCCGTTTGTCGGCTTTTTCGCGATCCTCTGCATCGCCATTGGCGGCGGGGCATCTGGCGCGCTCAACATGTGGTATGACAGCGACATCGACCGGGTGATGAAACGCACGCAGTCGCGCCCGATCCCGGCGGGCAAGGTGACGCGCGAGGAGGCGTTGGGGCTCGGGTTGACGCTGTCGACTTTTGCGGTGGTGATGCTCTGGCTGGCGACCAACTGGGTGGCGGCGGCTTTGCTGGCCTTCACCATCTTCTTCTACGTTGTCGTCTACACCATGGGGCTGAAACGCCGCACGCCGCAGAACATCGTCATCGGCGGGGCCGCCGGGGCGTTTCCGCCGATGATCGGTTGGGCGGCGGTGACCGGAGACATCACCCTGTCGTCGGTGCTGATGTTCATGCTGATCTTTATGTGGACGCCGCCGCATTTCTGGTCGCTGGCGCTGTTCATGAACGCGGATTACGATAAGGCGCGTGTGCCGATGCTGACCGTCACCCATGGCAAGCGCGCGACCCGCAATCACATCCTCGTCTACACGATCTTGCTCGCCGGGTTCTCAGCGGCGATGTTCGCAACACCTCTGGCGGGCTGGTCTTATCTCGTGGTTGCGGTGGTGATGAACGCGCTCTTCGTCAAAGGCGCCATTGCGCTCTGGCGGCGCGATGAGGCGGTGGCGGAGGCCGACGGCTACAGGGCCGAAAAGGCGTTTTTCAAACTCTCGCTTGCCTACACCTTCCTGCATTTCATGGCGCTGATGGTGGACAAAGCACTGTTTTCTTTCGGTTTCGGAGGGCCGTTCTGACATGGCGATCACCAAACTTCACGAAATTCACGACCGCCGCCGCTCCCGCAACGTCGGGCTCGGTCTCGTGCTGGGCGCTTTCGTCGTTCTGCTGATGGGGCTGACCGTGGTCAAAGTGACCGTGCTCGATCCGGCGCATTTCGCGCAGGAGGCGTCGCGCTGATGCCACTCAGGGCCCCGCAGAAAACGGTTGTGAAACTGCTCGGTGTCGTCACCGTCATGGGCGCGCTCGCCTGGGCCTCCGTGCCGTTCTACAGCTGGTTCTGCGCGGTCACAGGCTTTGGCGGCACGGTCGATGTGGCCGAAACGGGATCGGACGTGATCCTCGACGAGACCATCAAGATCCGCTTCGATGCCAACACCGATCCGGATATGCCGTGGCATTTCAAACCCGTGGTCAACACGATGGAGCTGCGCATCGGCGAGACGGGGCTGGCGTTTTACGAGGCCTATAATCCGACCGACCGGGTCGTTGCCGGCACGGCGTCCTATAATGTCGCGCCCTTCGAGGCGGGCGGGTTTTTCACCAAGATCGACTGTTTCTGTTTCACCGAACAGGTGTTGCAACCCGGCGAGCGGGTGCTCATGCCGGTGACCTTCTATGTCGATCCCGAGATCACCACCGACAGGGATGCCAAATACGTGCATCGCATCACCCTGTCCTACACGTTTCACGAAACGGACCTGCCCGAGGACTATGCCGCGCTGGATGTCGGCGGGTCTTCGGACACGAGTCTGAACTAAGCCCGAACGGGCATCCAAGGGAGAGGACGCACATGGCGCATGAAAAAAACCACGATTACCACATCCTTCCGCCGTCGCCCTGGCCGCTGATGGCGGCGGTTGCGGCCTTCATCATGCTCTTCGGGGCGGTGATGTGGATGGCCAACGACATGCCCTGGCTGTTTTTCGTCGGGCTGATCGGCACGCTTTACGTGATGTGGTCCTGGTGGGGCGATACGATCCGCGAGAACGCGGTGGGCGATCACACGCCGGTGGTGCGGATCGGGCTGCGCTATGGCTTCATCCTGTTCATCATGTCGGAGGTAATGTTCTTCGCCGCGTGGTTCTGGGCCTTCTTCAAGAACGCGCTTTACCCGATGTACACCTATTCCGGCACCGAATACGTCAAGCCGGAGATCGTGCCGATCGAGGCGTTTCACCTGCCGCTTCTCAATACGCTGATCCTGTTGTGTTCGGGGGCTGCCGTGACCTGGGCGCACCATGCGCTGGTGCATGGCAATATCCGCAAGGACATCGTCGCGGGGCTGGCGCTTGGCATCGGTCTCGGTGCGGCGTTCACCATCTTTCAAGCCTATGAGTATTACGAGCTTTTCGTCCATGAAGGCTACACGTTCGGCGGCGATTTCTTCTATGGCTCCTTCTTCATGGCGACGGGGTTCCACGGGTTCCACGTCATCATCGGCACGATCTTTCTCACCGTCTGTCTGGTGCGGGCGATGAAGGGCGATTTCACGCCGGAGAACCATGTCGGGTTCGAGGCTGCCGCGTGGTATTGGCACTTCGTCGACGTGGTGTGGCTTTTCCTCTTCGTCGTGGTCTATATTTGGGGACAGTAAGGCCTGAGTATTTCGGGCACAAAGGAGAGGGGCGCTTTGGCGCCCTTTCGCTTGGAGACGACACTTTGAAACGCATGATCTTTCCTCTGGTGATCGGGGTGCTGGGCTGTGCGATCCTGATCGCGCTCGGCACATGGCAGCTCAGGCGGCTGGAGTGGAAACAGGGCGTGCTGGCGGAGATCGAGGCCAAGATTGATGCCGCTCCGGTTTCTTTACCTGCGGTGATCGACCCGTCGATGAAATACCTGCCAGTCATGGCCTCGGGCGAGATCGGGACGGATGAACTGCATGTCCTCGTGTCGCGCAAACAGGTCGGTGCGGGCTATCTGATCATTGTGCCCTTCACCACGGTGGACGGGCGGCGGGTGCTTCTGGATCGCGGGTTTGTTCCGGAGATGGCCAAGGATGCCCCACGCGGCGGTGGTCCCGCAACGGTGATCGGCAATCTGCACTGGCCGGACGATATGAACAGCTCCACACCCGCCCCCGACCTGGGCCGCAACATCTGGTTTGGACGGGACATCCCGGAAATGGCGGATGCTCTGGACACGGAACCCGTGCTGATCGTCGCCCGTGAAAGCACGGGGGAGGGGATCGCCCCGATGCCGGTGGGCGTCGAGGGGATTCCGAACGATCACCTGCAATATGCGATCACATGGTTTTCGCTGTGCCTTGTCTGGTTGGGGATGACTCTTTTCCTCCTGTGGCGTATCAGGGCGCGAACAATCTGACGAGCGGAACACATGCGTTACATTTCGACCCGTGGCCAAGCGCCGGTGCTGAACTTTGAAGAGGCCATGCTGACGGGCCTTGCCTCCGACGGCGGGCTTTACGTGCCCGAGACCATCCCGACCCTGAGTGCGGATCAGATCGCCTCTCTGGCCGGGCTGTCCTACGAAGAAGCGGCGTTCATCGTGATGAAGCCCTTCATCGGCGAGACCTTCACGGATGCGGAATTCAAGGAAATCATTTCCAAGGCCTACGCCGGGTTCAAACACGATGCCCGCGCGCCGCTGGTGCAGTTGGGGCCGAACCATTTCCTTTTGGAGCTGTTCCACGGGCCGACGCTGGCGTTCAAGGATTTCGCGATGCAGCTCATCGGCCAGTTGTTCCAGGCTGCCCTGTCGCGCTCCGGCAAACATGTGACCATCGTTGGCGCGACCTCCGGCGACACCGGCTCCGCCGCGATTGAGGCGTTCAAAGGCCTGTCGAATGTGGATGTGTTCATCCTCTTCCCGCATGGCCGTGTGTCCGATGTGCAGCGTCGCCAGATGACGACGCCGCCGGAGAGCAACGTGCATGCGCTCGCCGTCGAGGGCGATTTCGACGATTGTCAGGCCGCGCTGAAAGAAATGTTCGCCGATCAGGACTTCCGCGAGGGCGTCAAACTGGCCGCTGTGAACTCGATCAACTGGGCGCGCGTTTTGGCGCAGGTGGTGTATTATTTCACCTCCGCCGTCTCTCTCGGCGCGCCGCATCGCAAGGTGTCCTTCACCGTGCCGACCGGCAATTTCGGCGATATTTTCGCCGGCTATATTGCGAAACGCATGGGGCTTCAGGTCGACAAGCTGGTGATCGCGACCAACCAGAACGACATTCTGCACCGCACCATGGTGACGGGCGCCTATACGAAAGAGGGCGTGACGCCGTCGATCTCGCCGTCGATGGACATTCAGGTGTCTTCGAATTTCGAACGTGCCCTGTTCGATGTCTATGACCGCGAAGGGGCCGCGATTGCCCAACTTATGGATGAATTGAAATCCGGCTCTTTTGCGATTTCGCAGGGGGCGATGGATCGTCTGCGTGAAACCTTCACCTCTGGCCGGGCCTCGGAGGAGGAAACCAGCGCAACGATCACCGACATGTATGCGCGCACCGGCGAAGTGCTCTGCCCGCATACCGCCGTGGCCGTCAAGGTCGGCGAGGAGAACCTGTCCGAAGTGCCGATGATCTCGCTTTCGACCGCTCACCCTGCGAAATTCCCCGCTGCCGTGGAAGCCGCCTGTGGCGTGCACCCGGCGCTTCCGCCACATATGGCGGACCTGTTCGAACGCGACGAACGCTTCACGGTTGTGCCGAACGATCTCGAAGGGCTGAAAACCCTGATCAAGGAGCGTCTTGCTTGAGCCCGCGCATTCACACGCTGCCCAACGGGTTTCGCATCGTCACCGAGCTTCAGCCCTCGATGCAGTCGGCCTCCATCGGGGTCTGGGTCATGGCGGGCGGGCGGCATGAGCGGCTCGAACAAAATGGCATTGCGCATTTTCTCGAACATATGGCCTTCAAAGGCACGCATCGCCGCACGCCGCTGGAAATCGCGGAAGTGCTTGAAAACGTGGGTGGGTATCTCAACGCCTATACGACGCGGGAGACCACGGCCTATTACGCGCGGGTGCTGAAAGACGACGTGTCTCTGGCGCTCGATGTGATCGGGGACATCGTGCTCAATCCGATTTTCGATCCGAAAGAGTTGGAGCTTGAGCGCGGTGTGATCCTGTCGGAAATCGGGCAGGCGCTCGATACGCCGGACGATGTGATTTTCGATTGGCTGCAAGAGGCGACCTATCCGAAACAAGCGCTGGGCCGGACCATTCTGGGCCCTGCCGAGCGGGTGCGGAGTTTCAGCCGTGACGATCTCGCAGGGTTTGTCGAAGAGCATTACAGCCCCGAGCGCATGGTGTTGTCGGCTGCGGGCAATATCGACCACGACCGGATCGTCGCCGAGGCCGAAGAGATTTTCGGCGGGCTCAAACCGCATGGTCGCGATCATGCCGATCCGGCCAAGTTCCAAGGCGGCCAGTATCGCAAGGTCAAGAAACTCGAACAGGCGCATTTCACGCTGGCCTTCGAAGGCCCGGCGTACCGCGACGAGGACATCTATATCGCGCAGACCGCGACCACCGCTTTGGGCGGCGGCATGTCCTCGCGTTTGTTTCAGGAACTGCGCGAACGGCGCGGTCTTTGCTATACGATCTACGCGCAATCCGGGGCCTATTCCGACACCGGCCTGACCACGATTTATGCGGGCACGTCGGGCGATCAGATCAAGGATCTGGCGGAAGTGACCATCGACGAGATGAAACGTGCCGCCGAAGAGATGACACTCGTGGAAGTGGATCGTGCGCGGGCGCAGATCAAGGCCGGATTGTTGATGGGGCTGGAAAGCCCGTCGTCGCGCGCCGAGCGCAATGCGCGGATGATCGGCATCTGGGGGCGCATCCCGGCGCTTGAGGAAACCGTCGAGCGGATCAATGCGGTGACGGTGGATAACGTGCGGGAATTCCTTGTGAAAACCGGTATGGGTAAGGCCTCCATGGCGCTTTACGGCCCGGTCAAAGCCGCCCCTGAACTGGAGCATCTGCGCGAAAGGTTCGCCGCCTGATGCTCAAGCGCCGCCCCAAGGTGAAGATCGACACGGAGCGCATGGTCTTACGCCTGCCGCAACATGCCGATTATCGCGCCTGGGCGGTGTTACGGGCGGAGAGCCGGGAGTTCTTGCAACCTTGGGAGCCGACCTGGGCGGCGGATCACCTGACGCGCAAGGCCTTTACCAATCGTGTCTTCTGGGCGGAGCGGACCTATAAGGCGGACACCGGCCTGCCGGTGTTTCTGTTTCGCCGGGAAGATGAGGCTTTGGTGGGGGCGCTGACGCTGGACAACATCCGGCGGGGGCCTGCACAGGCGGGGACCATCGGCTATTGGATCGGCGCGCGTTACGCCCGTCAGGGATATATGAAAGAGGCCATCGCGGCGGTGGTGCATCATGCCTTCACCAGGCTCGATCTGAGCCGGATCGAAGCCGCCTGCCTGCCGGAAAACGCCGCCTCGCGGGGGGCTTTGGAGAAGGCCGGATTCAAATATGAAGGCGTGGCGCAGGCGTATTTGCAGATCAACGGGCGCTGGCGCAACCATGTGCTTTATTCCTCGCTGCGGCACGACCGGCGAGGGCCGACGGATGTCGGGCTGGCCTGATTGCGGCGCTGAAACCTCTGTCGGCAAAGCGTCGGATTTCTGTCGGACTTTTGTCGGACCCTTGCGCGGGCGCTGCTTCTTTCCGTGTGAGCCGCTTTGAGCTACATCCGGGGGAAAGGAGTTCCCGATGACCCAACCCGCCACACCCGAATTTCTCGACCGGCTTGACGCGGCCCTGCCGCCCGGCACGCTGCGCGACCGCCGTCCCGGCGAGTTGGAAGACCCGCGCGGGCGCTATCACGGGCAGGCCGCAGCGATCGCTTGTCCGAAGACGGTCGAAGAGGTCGCCACCGTGGTGCGGCTTTGCCACGAGGCAGGCGTGGGCATCGTGCCATTGGGCGGCGGCACCGGATTGGTCCTTGGTCAGATCGCCTATGAGGGACCGGCGCCGGTGGTTTTGTCGCTGGAGCGGATGACTCACATTCGCGCGGTCTATCCGCAGGAGAACATGATTGTCGCGGAAGCCGGGGCGATTTTGGCCGATGTGCAGAACGCGGCGGAAGAGGCAGGGCGGTTGTTCCCGCTCTCATTGGGGGCCGAAGGGACCTGCCGGATCGGGGGGAATCTCTCGACCAACGCGGGGGGGCTGAATGTGTTGCGCTATGGCAATGCGCGGGAGCTCTGTCTCGGGATTGAGGCGGTTTTGCCGGACGGGCAGATTTTCCACGGGCTGAAACGGCTGCGCAAGGACAACACGGGCTACGATATTCGCAACCTGCTGATCGGGGCGGAGGGGACGCTGGGGGTGATCACGGCGGCGGCGCTTCGGTTGTTCCCGAGGCCGGAGCGGACGGCGGCGGCGATCCTTGTGGTGCCGTCCCCTGCGGCGGCGCTGGAGCTTTTGAACATGGCACAGGGGATTGCCGGGGAGGGAATTTCGGCCTTCGAATTGATCTCCGGGATGGGGCTGGAGTTTTTGGCTGAGACGGTGCCGGATATTCGCCAGCCGTTCGAGACCCGCCCGGAGTGGTGCGTGTTCATGGATCTGGGCGTGTCGGGCGCATCCGACCCGGACGAGATGCTGGCGACGCTGTTTGAGCGCGCGTTTGAGGCGGGGTTGGTGAGCGATGGCGTGATTGCCCAGAGCGAGGCGCAGCGGCAGGAGTTCTGGACGCTCAGGGAGACGATCCCGGAGGGCAACAAGCGGATCGGGTCGATTTCCTCGCATGACATTTCCATTCCGCTGTCAAGGATTGCGGCGTTCATCCCGGAGGGGATCGAACGGTTGTCGGAATTGGGAGATGTGCGGGTGAATGCCTTTGGCCATCTGGGGGACGGCAATCTGCATTACAACGTGTTCCCCGCGAAGGGGCGGGACCGGTCGGAATATGAGAATATCCGGGCCGAGGTGAAGCGCGTGGTGCATGATCTGGTGGCGGAATACGACGGGTCGTTTTCCGCCGAGCACGGCGTCGGGCGTTTGAAGGCGGAGGATCTGGAGCGCTATGGCGATCCGGCGAAATTGTTTGCGATGCGGGCGATCAAGGCGGCGCTCGATCCGAAGGGGATCATGAACCCCGGCGCGGTGCTGCGGGGCTAAGGGGGCTGAGTATTTCAGCCATCAGAAAGCTGGTTTGTGCTTTGAGAGCCGGCGGGGCACAGAGAAAAGCGCCCTGATCGGGGGGGCGATCAGGGCGCGGGATGTGAGTGCTCACATGTGGTGCAGACAGCATTCCGGCTCCTCGGAACAGGCACAGCTTTATGTTCGTTTCCTTACGAAAGCGTTTAAAGCCCTTCGAATTGGCAGAGGGCGTGGATGTCGTAGCCGAGATCTTCCAGACGTTTGCGACCACCGAGGTCCGGCAGGTCGATGATGAAGGCGCAGCCGACGATTTCGCCGCCCAGACGTTCGACCAGTTTGATCCCGGCCTCTGCGGTGCCGCCGGTGGCGAGAAGATCGTCGACCACGAGGATTTTCTCGCCGGGCTGGATCGCGTCGTCATGCACCTCGACGACGGCCTCGCCATATTCGAGTTTGTACTCTTCGGAGATCACAGCACCCGGCAGTTTGCCCTTTTTACGGATCGGGACGAAACCGATGGAGAGCTGATGCGCGATGGCGCCGCCGATGATGAACCCGCGGGCTTCGAGGCCGACCACCTTGTCGATGCGCTGGCCGACGTAAGGATCGAGCAACTGGTCGATGGCAAGCCGCATGCCGCGCGGATCGGCAAAGAGCGTGGTGACATCGCGGAACAGGATGCCCTCGTGCGGGAAATCGACGATGGTGCGGATGTAATCCTTGACGGTTTTCATGGTCTTTCTCTCTTCTGTCAGGCGGCGCGGCGCAGCGTGGCGGTCAAGGCCCCCATGCCGAGGAGCGCGATGCCGCCCGCGCGGGTCATGTTGCGCAGCACGCGGGGACGCTGGATGCGTTGGCGCATACGATTGGCGAGGAGCGCATAGGCCAGAGCATTGAGGGTGGCGAGGGTGACGAAGGTTGCGATCAGCACGATGAATTGCGGCGCAATGGGGGCGGAGGGCGTGATGAACTGCGGCACGAAGGCGATGAAGAAACCGATGGATTTCGGGTTCAGCGCGGTGACCGCAGCGGCATGGGTGAACACCTGTTTCGAACTGACATGGCCCATCTGTTCGACCGTGCCGAGCGTGGCGTGGGGGGCGGATTTCAGCATCTTGAAGCCGAGGTAGAAGAGGTAGATGGCGCCGACCCATTTGAGGGCGGTAAAGGCGGTGGCCGAGGCCATCACCAGCGCGCCCAGACCCAGAAGCGAGGCGGTCATGGCGATGAAATCGCCAAGTGCGACGCCGAGAGCGGTGGCGACGGCGACGCGTTTGCCCTGGGTGAGGGCATAGGAGAGCACCAGAAGGATCGTCGGGCCGGGGATCATCAGCAAAGCGGTGGAGGCGGCGACAAAGGCCAGCCAAAGGTCTAAGGGCATCGGGTTATCCTTTCAAGACACGACCTGCGACGGTCGCCAGTTTCTCGATCATCTCCGGATCGCGTTTGTCCGGCGCGGTCATGATCGCATACTCAAGCGCACGGTCGCAGCCGAAGGGGCAGGGTTCATAAGCGCCGCCCAAAAGCTCGGGGAGTGCCGCGACAAGGGATTTGGCGTGCGCCGTGTTGGCCTTGAGCGTCTTGAGGATGTCGGTGATCTGCACCGCGCCGTGATCCGGGTGCCAACTGTCGTAATCGGTGACCATGGCGATGGAGGCGTAGCAAATTTCGGCTTCGCGGGCGAGTTTGGCCTCCGGCATATTGGTCATGCCGATCACGTCGCAGCCCCAGTCTCGGTACATCTCGCTCTCGGCCATGGAGGAGAACTGCGGCCCTTCCATGGCGAGATATGTGCCGCCCATATGAACCGTGACGCCCGTCGCGCGCGCGGCCTCATAGGCGATGCCGGACAGGCGTTCGCAGACCGGGTGGGCGACGGAAACATGCGCGACGCAGCCCGTGCCGAAAAAGGATTTTTCGCGGGCAAAGGTCCGGTCGATGAACTGATCGACGATGACGAAATCGCCGGGCGCCATTTCTTCGCGGAACGATCCGACAGCGGAGACGGAAAACAGATCGGTGACGCCCATCTGTTTCATCGCGTCGATATTGGCGCGGTAATTGACGGTGGAGGGTGAATGGACATGCCCGCGCCCGTGACGGGGCAGGAAGACCATTTTGACGCCATCCAACGTGCCGGTGAGAAGCGCGTCGGAGGGATCGCCCCAAGGGGTGATGACCTCCTGCCAGGCGGCATCCTCCAGCCCGTCGATCTCATAGACGCCAGAGCCGCCCATCACGCCGATCACACGCTGTTTTCCCGTCATATTCGTCTCCTGGCTCGCCTGTTCCGCCCAACTTTGCGGCGCAGCATTGCGGCGCGCAAGAGGCAATTCGACAGGGCGCACATTGAGTGCACGGCGATCTGGCTCAGGAGAACTGCGACAGGAGGCGCAGGTGGACTTGCCAAAGCGGGGGGGCACGCCGTAGAACGCTGCGCGTCCGAACACGCCGGGGATGAGATGCGGATCGAATTCGATACAGGACCTTTGAACGAAGGCAGCCTGTTCCATAACCCGAAAGATATGGTCTTCGCCCACCACCCGGACGAGGTTGCGGTGGCGTTCGATCGGTTGGAGGCGGCTCTGGCGGAGGGCTTCTGGATCGCGGGCGGGTTTTCCTATGAGCTGGGTTATTGTTTCGAGCCGTGCCTCTTGCCGCTCTTGCCGGAGGGGCGCGATGTGCCGCTTCTGGAAGTCGGGATTTACGAGGCGCCTGCGCCCCAGAGCGCCCGCGAGGTTCCGAACGAAGGCTCTACGGATAAGCAGCCGCTCTGGGGCGCAGGGCGCTATGAGGAAGCCTTTGACGCGGTGGCGCAGTACATCCGTGCTGGCGATATTTATCAGGCCAACCTGACTTTTCCGCTGACACTGAGTTCCGATCTCGCACCGCGCGCGCTCTATGACCGGCTCAAGGCGCGCCAGCCTGTGGGCCACGGCGCTTTGATCGAACGGCCCGATGGCACGGCGGTTCTGTCGCGTTCACCGGAGCTGTTCTACGAGACCGACGGGGCCGGGGGCATCACCGTACGTCCGATGAAAGGCACCGTGCCGCGTGGCACGACGCCGGAAGAGGATGTCGCTTCCAGGGATTGGCTCGCCGGGTCTGAGAAAAATCAGGCTGAGAACCTGATGATCGTCGATCTGTTGCGCAACGACCTGTCGCGTGTGTCAGAGGTGGGGTCGGTCAAGGTGCCCAAACTTTTCGAGATCGAAAGCTACGCCACCGTGCATCAGATGACCTCGACCGTCACGGCGCGTCTTTTGCCGGGGATCGGCCTTTACGATCGTTTCCGTGCGCTGTTTCCTTGCGGGTCCGTTACGGGCGCCCCCAAAATCCGCGCGATGGAGATCATTCACGAGCTGGAGGCCGGTCCGCGTGGGCATTATTGCGGCTCCATCGGATGGGCCGCGCCGGATGGGCGCTCGTGTTTCAACGTGGCGATCCGCACTCTGGAAATGGCAGACGGGCAGGCACGACTGCATGTCGGCGGCGGTGTGGTCTATGACAGTGAGGCGCAGTCGGAATATGACGAGGCGCTGCTGAAATCCCGCTTTGCCGATCTGGAGCCCATCTCATGAGCGACGGTTTCCGTATCATCGAGACTTTTGGCTACGTGCCCGAGAAAGGGATGACGCGGGGAGAACTGCACCTCGCGCGGATGGCGCGGACGGCGGAAAAGCTGAACGTCGCGTTCGATCGGGCGGAGGCCGAACGCCTCATGACGGAGTTTCGCGCCGACATCCCGCGCCGGATGCGTCTGACGCTGGCTCGGGCGGGTACGCTCGAGTTGCAAGACGCGCCGCTTGCCCTCGCGAAACCTGTGTTCAGGGTGCAGGTGCACGAAACGCGCCTTGATCCGACCGCCCCTTGGCTCTCGGTCAAGACGACCGAGCGCCAGCTCTACGATCAGGCCCGCGCGGCGTTGCCCGAGGGGGTCGACGAGCTGCTGTTCCTCAACACGCGCGGGGAGCTTTGCGAAGGCACGATCACCAATGTCTTTCTGGAGCGGGGCGGCGAGATGCTGACCCCCGCCTTGTCTTCGGGGCTGTTGCCGGGGGTGCTGCGCGAGGAGATGCTGGCCCAGGGACGTGTGCGCGAAGCGGTTCTGACCGAAGCGGACCTGCGCACGGCGGTGCGGGTCTGGGTCGGAAATTCCCTGCGTGGACTGATCCCGGCGAAGCTGGTCGGGTAAACTGGCCAGCTCCGTCGAACCTGTTGCGGTCCTGCCACTCGATTGGGGGGAGCGTTCGGCTTCGGTCTTTGCGCCACGGTGACAATCGCGCTAAGAGGGGGCAAACGCACCTTTCCTGACATCTGGGGGCCCCCCGTGATCCAATCCGCACTCGCAAGTTTTGCGAAGAATCTCTCCATTACCTCTTCGTCTTCCTATCCGCTGACGCCGAAACAAATCAAAACCGACCTGCTGTCGGGGTTGACCGTCGCTCTGGCTCTGGTGCCGGAGGCGGTGGCTTTTGCCTTTGTCGCCGGGGTGAACCCGTTGGTCGGGCTCTATGCCGCTTTCCTGATGGGGTTGATCACCGCGCTGATTGGCGGACGTCCGGGGATGATTTCCGGGGCGACGGGGGCGATTGCGGTGGTGCTTGTGAGCCTCGTTGCGGACCACGGGGTCGAATACCTTTTTGCGACCGTGGTTCTTATGGGGCTTCTGCAAATCCTCGCGGGGATTTTCCGGCTCGGCAAATTCATCCGTCTGGTGCCACATCCGGTGATGCTCGGGTTCGTCAATGGCCTCGCCGTCGTGATCTTCCTTGCTCAGATGACGCAATTCAAAGAGCCGGGGACGGATCATTACATGTCCGGTCTGCCTCTGATGATCATGCTGGCGCTGGTCGGCCTGACCATGGCGGTGGTGCATTTCCTGCCCAAATTCACGTCGGTCATACCGGCACCGCTGGCGGGCATTCTGGTGACCGCAGGGGTGGTGATCGCCTTTGGCATCGACGTGCCGCGTGTGGGCGATATGGCGACGATCAAAGGCGGGTTGCCGCAGTTTCATATCCCTGCCGTGCCGATGTTCGAGAGCATGGACAGCTTCCTTGCGACGCTCAAGATCATCTTCCCCTATGCGCTGGTCGGGGCCGCCGTGGGCCTGATCGAGAGCCTTCTGACGCTGAACCTCGTGGGCGAGATCAAGGGCGAGCGTGGTGGCGTGTCGCAGGAATGTGTCGCACAGGGCACGGCCAATCTCGTCACCGGCTTTTTCGGCGGCATGGGCGGCTGCGCCATGATCGGCCAGTCGATGATCAACGTGAAATCCGGCGGGCGGACGCGTCTGGCCGGGATCACTGCGGCGGTGTTCCTGTTGCTCTTCATCGTGGTCGCAAGCCCGCTGATCGAACAAATCCCGCTCGCAGCCCTCGTGGGGGTGATGTTCATGGTGGTGATCGGCACGTTTGCGTGGAATTCGTTCAACGTGATGCGCAAAGTGCCGCGTGTCGACGCTTTCGTCATCGTGCTCGTGACCGTAGTGACCGTGTTCGAAGACCTCGCGGTGGCGGTGGTCGTCGGCGTGATCGTCTCCGCGCTGGCCTATGCCTGGCAGAACGCCTCGCGCATCCATGCCAAGACCTATGAAACGCCGGAAGGGGCGAAGGTCTATCAGATCCAGGGGCCGCTGTTCTTTGGTTCGGTCGAAGGCTTCCTCGAAATGTTCGACCCGGCCACCGACCCGTCGATGGTGATCGTCGATTTCGGCGACAGCCGGGTGGCGGATCAGTCCGCGCTGAACGCGATCGAAAGCCTTGCGGGCAAATACGAAGCACAGGGCAAGGAAATCCAGCTCCGACATCTGTCGCGCGATTGTCACCAGCTCCTGAAAAACGCCGGTCACCTGATGATCGACAGCGACGACGACCCGGATTACGAGGTCGCCACCGACTATTCGGTGCGCACCGGGGTGCTGGGCGCTGGCCACTGAGCCCGAATATTCGATAAAGACAAGAAAAGGGGCCCTAGTGGCCCCTTATGCGTTTCCTTTGCTGGAAAAATACTCAGACAAGCTCAGTCATTGGGGATTAATCATTCGGGCGCGTCAGTTCGAAGACCTCTTTGACCTCGGCGTAATCGCGATAGCCGAGCCGCGACAGCATTCGGGCATGGACGACATCGAACCGCCCGTCGATGACACAATCCTCGCGGATGTGGATGCCGACGACCTCGCCGAAAATCGCGAAGTTCTCCTTGCCTTCGAGGCGCACGATCTGGCTCACCTTGCATTCGAGAGAGGCCGGCGCGTCCTCGACGCGGGAACAGGCGATGTCGCGACAGGGTGCGCGGAGCGCGCCGGAATGGGCGAATTCGTCCTCCTCGAAGCCGAGCGCCTCGGAGGAGGCGTTCATCACCGCGATCTGGTTCGCGCCCACCAGATTGACGCAGAATTCGCCGGTTTCCCGGAGGTTGCGCAGGGAATCCTTCGCACCGACGGTGGAGAACATCACCTGCGGCGGGATATAGGCGACGGCGTTGAAGAAGGAATAGGGCGCGAGGTTTTCGTGCCCGTCCGACGAACGGGTGGAGATCCAGCCGATGGGGCGGGGCGACACGATGGCGTTGAACGGATTGTGTGGCAGGCCATGGCCGTCTTTGGGGCGGTAGAACATTGTGCGGGACCTCTTCTTCGCGTTGCCCCTCATGTAGCGTCGTGCTAGCAGGATTTCGAGCAAAACCAGCAGGCTGCAAGCCCTGCGGCGAGAAATGAGGCGGATGTGTACAAGCTCGACGTGGAAACGGACGCGGATTGGTGGGAGGTCGAAGCCCTCTACGACACCTGTTTTGCACCCGGGCGCGAGCTTTTGTCGTCTTATCGCCTGCGCGACGGCGTGCCGAAGGTTCAGGATCTTTGCCTGATCGCTCGTGACGAGGATGGCGTTCTGGCCGCCGCGATTCGGTTCTGGCCGATCCGCATCGGGGCAGGCGAACACCGCGCGCTCTTGCTGGGGCCTGTCGCCGTGCACCCGACGCGTCAGGGCGAGGGGCTTGGCGGCATGTTGATGACCGAGTCGATGGCGGAGGCGGTGCGCCTTGGCTGGGACAGGGTGATGCTGGTGGGCGATGCGCCCTATTACAGCCGTTTCGGTTTCGAGAAGCTCGACCGTGTCCAGATGCCGCCGCCGACCAACCCCGACCGGGTTTTGGGCGTGGCTCTGCGCCCCGGAGCCTGGGACGGCGTTGAGGGGCTTGTCCACAAGGACGACTGATCCCATCTAAGGGACATGATGAAAGAATTGCCGCCCCTCACCGATGGCTCTCATGCCGTGTTGCAAGCCCCGACGCCGGAGGCGATCCGCGCGCTTGCGCGGCGTCTCAAACGCGCCAATCACCCCGGCATGCAATTGCTGAACATGGTCGGCGGCACCGCCGACGGGTTGTTCAACAAGCTGCCCGGGCCGGTGCGCGGGCAATTGGAAAGCGCCACGATGTCGGCGCTTGAACTGGCCTTTGACGGTGCGGCGCGCGGACGGCGCAATGTGAAGGGCAATACGTGGCTGTCGCGGGCTGTGACCTCCGGGCTTGGGGCGCTGGGCGGGGCCGGGGGCTTGCCGACCGCTCTGGCCGAATTGCCGGTGACGACGACGGTGCTTTTGCATGCGATTCAGGTGGTGGCCGAGGAACACGGCTTCGATCCCGAGCGCGAGGATGTGCGCAAGGCCTGCATTCAGGTCTTTGCCGCTGCCGGACCCTTGGAGGCGGACGACGGGGCCGATCTCGGGTTTCTGGCGGCACGCACGACGCTGACCGGAGCGACGCTCAACGGCATCATCGCCAAGGTCGCGCCGCGGCTGTCGGTGGTGCTGGGGCAGAAGCTTGCGACCCAGACCATTCCCGTTCTGGGCGCGGTGGCAGGGGCGGCGACGAATTACGCCTATACCGCCTATTATCAGGACATGGCGCATGTGAGCTTCGGGCTTCTGCGCATGGCCGAAGACAGCGATCTGGGGTTTGACGCGCTGAAAGAGATGCTGCGCGTGGAGATGAAGCGCTAACGCGTTTCAGGTGATGAACCCGCGCTCCGCGAGATGTTCGGAGAGCGCCTTGCGCACCGATTGCGCGCCATCGGCCGCCGCCTGGTCGATCACCGCCGCCACTTCGTCGAGGTCCAGACGCCGCAGCATGGCCTTGACCGGGCCGATGGAGGCCGGGCGCATCGACAGGGTGCGCACGCCCATGGCGGCGAAGGCCACCGCTTCCAAAGGCCGCCCGGCATCCTCGCCACAGAAGGACACGGGCGTGTCGAACTGGTCGCAGCGGGCGACGATCTGGCGGATGAAGCTCAGGAAGGAATAGTTCAGCGTGTCGTAGCGCTTGCGGACGCGTTCGTTTTCCCGGTCGGCGGCGAAGAAGAACTGTTTGAGATCGTTGCCGCCGATGGAGATGAAATCGGTTTCCTCGAAGAACCGGTCGGGGGCGAAGGCCAGCGACGGGGTCTCCAACATCGCGCCAACTTCGAGCGAGGCGGGAAGGACATGGCCCAGTTTGCCTTCGCTTTCCAGCACGGCGGCGAGCATGGCCTTGGCGTCGCGGAACTCGTCGAATTGCGCCACGAAGGGGAACATGATGGTGAGCGGGCGGCCTGCTGCGGCGCGGATCAGGGCCTGCAACTGCATCCGCATGACACCGCCCCGGTCGAGACCGACGCGGATCGCGCGCCACCCCATCGCGGGGTTGGGTTCTTCCTGCGGCTTCATGTAGGGCAGCACCTTGTCGGAGCCGATGTCGAGGGTGCGGAACACCACGCGCTTGCCCTTGGCGGCATCCATGACGCGGGCATAGAGCGAGGCGAGATCGCCACGTTTCGGCACCTTGTTGCGGATCAGGAACTGCAACTCGGTGCGGAACAGCCCCACGCCTTCGGCCCCGGATGTGGCGAGAGAGGGCAGGTCGGCCATCAGCCCGGCGTTCATGTGCAGCGCGATGTGTTTGCCGCACAGCGTCTGCGCCGGAAGACCGACGAGACCGGCATAGCGTTTCTGCGCCTCGGCCTGCATCGCGATCTTGTCACGGAAGGCGGTGGCGACGGTTTCTTCGGGACGCAGGTGCACGATGCCCTGATCGCCATCTATGAGGATTGCGTTGCCATTGAGCGCTTCGGTGGTGATGCCCTCGGCATGGATCACCAGAGGGATCGCCCAGGCGCGGGCGACGACGGCGGCATGCGAGCCGACGGAGCCCTGCTCCAACACGATGCCCTTGAGATCCTTGCCATAGTCCAGAAGCTCGCCGGGGCCGATATTGCGGGCCACGAGAATGGGGTTCTCCGGCATCTCGGCGCCGGTTTCCTTGCCCTGCCCGGTGAGGATGCGCAAAAGCCGGTTCGACAGGTCGTCGAGATCGTGCAACCGCTCGCGCATATAGGGGTCGGGCACGGTGGCGAGACGGCTGCGCGCGGCGCTTTGTTCTTTTTCGACGGCGGCCTCGGCGGAGAGACCGCGCCCGATGTCCTCTTCCATCCGGCGCATCCAGCCACGGGAATTGGCGAACATGCGATAGGCCTCAAGCACCTCGCGCTGGTCCTTGTCGGAGGGTTCGACACGGGCAAGCATGCTGTCGACGGAGATCCGCAGCTTGTCCACCGCTTCGCGCAGGCGCAGGGATTCGGCCTCCGGGTCGTCGGCCACCGGGTTGGTGATCACGACGCGCGGTTCGTGGAGATAGACATGCCCTTCGGCGACGCCCTCCTGGCCGGTGGCGCCGCGAAACAGCACGGGGTGGGTGTGGAGCGCGCCCATGCCGCCCTCGTCGCCGACGAAGGCGCCAAGCTCGGTCATTTCGGCCAGCACCATGGCGACCACTTCGAGGGCGTAGACCTCATCGTCGGTGAAGGCGCGGGCCTCTTTCGACTGAACGACCAGAACGCCGAGTATTTCGCCAAGACGCTGGATTGGCAGGCCGAAAAAGCTGGAATAAATTTCCTCGCCGGTCTCGGGCATATAGCGGAACCCCGGCTCGGCGGGGGCGTCGGCGGTGTTGACCATGCAGCGGGTGCGGGCGACCCGGCCCACGAGGCCTTCGCCGATGCGCATCCGGGTCTTGTGCACGGCCTCGGGTTTGAGGCCTTCGGTGGCGCAAAGTTCGAGCGTGTCCTTGTCGCGGAACAGGTAGATCGAACAGACCTCGGTCTGCATGCTGTCGGCGATCAGATGGGTGATGCGATCAAGGCGCGCCTGCCCGGCGCTGTCCTCGGCCAGAGTGTCCCTGAGCCGGCCCAGAAGCTTCCGGCTTTCGCTCTCCATATTGTTTGGCATGTCCCCGCCGGTCCTCTTGCGCGCCTTGCTTTGGGCGTCGTCTTCTTAGAGCACAGATGTGGGGATTGCCCAGAGGAAATCAACCTCTGCGGGCAGGGTGAGCGTGAATTTGCGTGGAAAAAGTGCAGAAAAATCCGGGAGTTGCCTGTGCAGGTGCAGAAAAATTCGCCGCAGGTGCGATTTGTCCGGTATTTTCGCCGATCTGGTCAGGGACTGTGATCACAAAAGTTCCAGGTGATTTCCGAGACGATCATGCGACCAGGATCATGACCGGATCGGCGCTGCGCCGATATCCGCTTATCCTGTGGTCGCGGCTGGTAGAGCTGACGGCATATGCCTAACCTGCGACAGGTCATGAGGGCACAGGGTAAGGCGGCGGCATGAGTGCAATAGGGGCGGCCTCAGGCCACAGGCGCATGCGGATGTTGCAGTCGGCATGGCGCCGGGGTCATGGATATGCCCGGCGATTCGCTCCGATTCTGGTCTGTTGTGTTTATGTCGCTTGTCCTCCACCGGCACAGGCCAGTGAATGGCGAGAGGCAGAGTGGGACTGGCGCGCCGGGGATCTCATTTTCCGCTCGGGGCTGGACCCGCTGGACGATCTGATCGCGCAGGCCACGCGGACGGCATTCGGCTCCGTGGCGATCGTGCGGGCCGGAAGCGGTGCGCCGCATGTTGTCTATGTCGATCCCGAGAATGGTGTGACCGAGACCCTGCTCGACGATTTTATTTCCGGTCTTGGGGCGGACGATTATGCCGCCTATCGGGTGCGGAACATGGCCGACTGGGGCCAGGGCGACAGTCCGGTGTCTTACAATGCGCTGCTTGTGGCTGATGGTCATGCGGCGGACCGGTTTCGTCTGGTTGGCGGAGATGCGTATTACGGTGCCGAAATGGTCTATCTTGCGGCTTTGGGGGCAGGGGTTGCTTTGGCGTCTCCTGTGATGCTCTCGGATCTCGCAGAGGGGCACCCGGAGATTCGGGAGGCGTTCCTGACCGATTGGCAGGACCACCCCTATTGTACCTATGTCGCCAGCCGGGAAGGCTGTTGGGATGTCATCAAGGGGACGGCCATTGTGACAACCGGCGGGATATTGGAGAGCCCGGGGCTCGAAAAACTGTACCCACTGGCCGAATGACTATTCCTGTTTCACTCAATGCATAGATGGAGATCAGAATGAAACGCAGAGACTTTGTGCTGGGCGCCGCCATGTTGCCCTGGAGCGGCGGTATCGCGATCGCAAAGCCGGATGCCGATCTTTACATGCAAGACAGGGAGCGTGAGCTGACGGCGCGGATCGGGGTCTGTGTCCGAAATCTTGCGACGGGGCAGGTGTATCTGCACCGGGCCGAAGAGCGGTTTGCCATGTGTTCGACCTTCAAGGCATCTCTGGCGGCCTTATGTCTTCGAGAGTCCGATGAAGGTGCGCTGGATCTGGGCGAGGCCCTTGCCTTCGGTGCCAAAGATCTCTTGCCAACCTCTCCGGTGACCAAGGCGTATGTGCAGGCAGGGCGGCTTGAGATCCGCAGCCTTTGTCAGGCCGTGGTCGAATGGAGCGACAACACGGCGGCCAATCTTCTGCTGGCACGTGTCGGAGGCCCGGCCTCGGTGACGCGGTTCTTCCGGGACATGGGCGATCCGGTGAGCCGTCTGGATCGTGTGGAAATGGACCTGAACAGCAATAGCCCCGGCGATGCGCGGGACACGACGACGCCTCTGGCCATGGCGCAGAATGTGCAAAGGATGACGATGCCCGAGGGCGTTCTGTCGGAGCGGTCGAGATCCCTTCTGGTCGACTGGATGCGCAACGAACAGAATGCGAAAAACCGGATACGCGCCGCCGTTCCGAGGTCCTGGGAGGTGGCCAACAAGCCGGGAACGACGCTCAACGGCGCGGCCAATGACATTGCGATGCTGTGGGCGCCGGAGGAGCGGGCGTTTGCCATGGCGATCTATGTCGATACGAAAAAAGGCAACACCCCGGCGGCCGTTTCCGCCATTCGCGGCATCGCGGAGGTGGCTTTGGGCATGGTGGTGTGACGGCTCGTCCCGATCGGCAAAAGAAAAGCCCCCGCGCATTGCACGGGGGCCTTGAGGCGATGTGTGAAGGGCTTACGCCTTGTCGAGTTCGAAAGCGTCGTGCAGGGCCTGCACGGCCAGCTCGGTGTATTTGCGGTCGATCAGCACGGAGATCTTGATCTCGGAGGTGGCGATCACCTTGATGTTGATGCCTTCGTCGCGCAGCACCTTGAACATTTTCGCGGCGACGCCGGATTGCGAGCGCATGCCGATGCCGACGAGGGAGATCTTCGCCACGTTCATGTCGGAGATTAGTTCGCCGAAGTTCAGATCGCCCTTGGCCTTGGCCTCGTCGAGCGCGGCCTCGGCGCGTTTCACCTGATCCATCGGGCAGGAGAAGGTCATGTCGGTGCGACCCTCTTCCGAGATGTTCTGGATGATCATGTCGACATTCACACCGGCCTCGGCCAGCGGGCCGAAAATCGCGGCGGCGATGCCGGGACGGTCGGCGATGGAGACGAGGGTCATCTTGGCTTCTTCGCGCGACGAGGCGATGCCGGAGACAGGTTTGTTTTCCACGATATCCTCCTCGGCACAGATCAGCGTGCCGGCATTGGGGTTATATTCCTCGAAAGACGACAAGACGCGCAGGCGCACACCGTAGCGCATGGCCAGTTCGACGGAGCGGGTCTGAAGCACTTTCGCGCCGAGGGAGGCCATCTCCAGCATCTCCTCGAAGGCGACTTTTTCCATCTTGCGGGCTTTGCTTTCGACGCGCGGATCGGTGGTATAGACCCCGTCCACATCGGTGTAGATGTCGCAACGCTCGGCCTCGAAGGCGGCGGCGAAGGCCACGGCGGTGGTGTCGGAGCCGCCACGGCCCAGCGTGGTGATCCGGCCTTCGGGCGAAATGCCCTGGAAGCCGGCCACAACGGCGACTTTCATGCCCTCGGCGAATTTCGCGAGGATGTTGTCGGTCGGGATTTCTTCGATCCGGGCGGCGGAATGCGCGGAATTGGTCTTGAGCGGCACTTGCCAGCCCTGCCAACTGCGCGCGGGCACATCCATTTCCTGAAGCGTCAACGCCATGAGGCCCGCCGTGACGTTCTCGCCCGAGGACACGACGGCGTCATATTCGCGCGCGTCATACATCGGCGAGGTTTCGTTCACGAAGCCCACGAGCTTGTTGGTTTCGCCCGACATGGCCGAGACCACGACGATCACGTCATAGCCATTGGCGACTTCGCGACCGACGCGCTTGGCGGCGCGTTTGATCTTGTCGAGCGTTGCGACGGACGTGCCGCCGAATTTCATCACGAGAATTGGCATTTTTGCCCGGTTCCCCCGTCTCAAACTGGTCACGGTTCTCTAAGTGCCCAAGGGGCAAAGCGCAAGGGTGACGGTTGTGTGACGCCGTTATTTTTAAGCCGGATCGGCCTCAATAGGCGTGGTCGCGCCCGTCCCAGGTCTCGAAACAGCCGGTGGTCGCGATGGAGAGGGCATCGAAGCGGTCCGAGAGGCCGGTGGCCGCCGCTTCGGGCGTGATCTCCGCGCCAGCACCGCCCATGTCGGTTTTGACCCAGCCGGGGTGATAGATGCCGACGGCGATGCCTTCGGGGCGCAGATCGGTTGCGAGGTTGCGCCCGAGATTGAGGGCGGCCGCTTTCGAGGACCGGTAGATATAGGAGCCCCCCGGTGCGCGGGTGTGCGAGGCCATTTGCGAGGAAATGATCGCGATCTTGCCCTGTGCGGCACGGAGCGCGGGCAAAAAGGCCTGCACGGTCAGGAAGACGCCGGTGATATTGACCGCGAATTCCTTGGCCCACATCTCTGCGGGGTAGCCGGTTGCAAGGCTTTGGCCCTGGTCGAGATAGAGCCCGGCGTTGCAGACCAGAAGGTCGATGGGGGTGCCGGAGAGCGTTTGCGCCAGTGCGGCGGGGCCTTGCGGGTCGGTGACGTCGAGCGGGTAGAGCCCGTCGCCGCCTTTCGTGGAGGTGCCGATGGTGTCAAAGCTCCGGGCGGTGAGTTCGCGGGTCATGGCGGCCCCGATGCCGCGAGAGGCGCCGGTGATCAATGCGGTGGGCATGGTATCTGTCCTGAGGGTTCGTTCCGGTGTGGCAGACACATAGAGCGCCGCGACGAGGGGGCAACCGGGTCAGTTCATTTTCCGTTTCGGTGTAAACGGCAGGGGCAAAACCGGCACGCCGTCTTCGATCAGCGCCTTGGCTTCGTCGAGTTTCGCCTCGCCATAGATGGCGCGGGCGGGGGCCTCGCCCTCGTGGATCTTGCGGGCCTCGGCGGCGAATTCGACACCGACGTAATCGGAATTGGCCTCGACCTCGGCGCGCAGCTTGGCGACCGCCTGTTCGATCTGCTCAGGGCTGGGAGGCGGAGACATATCGGGCGCGGGCGTGGCGGGCGGCGTCCCTTGTGCGGGGGCGTCGGTGCGGCTCCGCGAGGTGCTGACCCGGGGCGCCATGATCGCCTTTTCGACATCGGTCGCGCCACAGACCGGACAGCTCACCTGTCCGCTGGCGCGCAGCGTGTCGAAGGCGTCCGCCGAATGGAACCAGCTGTCGAACTGGTGGCCTTCGGCACATTTGAGGCTGTAGCGGATCATGGTTGGGGCGGGGGCTGGGGTGTCTCTGATGCGGGTTTGCAAGTGCCCCAGACTAGCTGCCCTTGGGGGGCTTGGCAATCTGATTGGCGGCCTGATTGGCGGCGGCTCCGTGGTTCAGAGTTTGTAATGTCTGGGATCGAAATGCCGGATGACCTGTGCCAGTTCCGGTTCGGCGACGAGGCTCGCGGCCTTCTTCTGCGAGACCCATTTGCGTTTGCGTTCATGCATTTCCGGGTATTTGTCGAACACCCAGCGGGCCTTGAGCGGAAACACCGCGACGACGCAGGGTTTCGGCAATCCGCCCTCGCGCGGGGTTTTCAGGTAGGAATAGAGGCCGATGCAGATCGGCGCGGGGCGCCCCTTAACGCCCGCTTCCTCCCAGGCCTCGATCGCCGCGGCCTGAACCGGGGTTTCGCCATGCATCGGCCAGCCCTTGGGGATGATCCAGCGCTTGCTGCGCCGGGATTTGACCAGAAGCACCTGCAATTTGTCCTTGCGCTGACGCCAGATCAGCGCGCCGAACTGTGTGCGCACTCCGTCTTTCCCGCCCCGGCCCAGTTTGACCGGAAGTTGTCTGGCTCTGATCAATGACACCTGCTCGAAATCCTCCGACGCCGCTGCATCTGCGGCCCCCCAACCGGCAGATGTGCAACAGACTAGCGCATGAGTAACAAGCTCATGTGACGGCTGAAAAGCAAAAACGTCCGTGGCTCAGGCCAGCGCCTGCAATTTGGGCAGATCGGCCAGCGCGTTCCAGAACGCCTCCTGCCGCATCTGGGCGGCGCGCAGCGGCGTGAGGGCGGTGTGGGCGTTCTGTGCCATTTGGGCGGCGGCCTCGGGATCGGCCATCAGCCGGGCGGCGGCGGCGGCCAGACCGGCGGCATCCGTCACCTCCACAGCGCCGCCGATGTCCGCCAGCGCCTGATAGGCGGCGAGGTGGTTGGAGACATGCGGGCCATACAGCAGGGCGCAATCGAACTGCGCCGGTTCGAAGGGGGTGTGGCCGCCGCGCGGGCCGAGGGAACCGCCGACGAAACAGAGCCCCGCAAGCTGATACCAGAGCGCCATCTCGCCCAGCGTGTCGGCGAGATAGACCGGCGCGGCGGCGGGATCGTCGTTCAGGGAGCGGCGGGCGAAAGCGAGCCCCGCGCGGGTCAGCTCCTGCGCCACCGCATCGCCGCGCCGGGGATGACGGGGGGCGAGGATCAGCCGGGCGTCGGGCTGGCTCTGACGCAGCAGACCATAGGCTTCGAGCAGCACGCGCTCCTCGCCCTCATGGGTGGAGGCGGCCAAAAGCGTTGTGGCATGCGGGAAATGCGGGCGCAGCGCGGCCAGCGCGGCTTCGGGGGCAGCTTGCAGATCGACCGTGGTCTTGAGGTTCATGCGCGGCAACAGGCGGTCGGTGGGCAGACCCAGTTGCAACAGGCGTTGTTCGGAGGCGGCGTCCTGCGCCGCCAGTCGGGTGATGGCACCGATGGTCGCGCGGGTGGTTGGGCCGAAGAGCCATTGCATCTGCGACCAGCGCCGTGCCGTGCGTTCCGACATGCGCGCGCCCGCGACGATCACCGGGATGCCGCGTTTCTTCAGAATCGTGAAGCGATTGGGCCAGATCTCGTTTTCCAGAGAAATGAGGGCGGCGGGATCGTAAAGATCGAGAAAGTGCCGCAGCACCGGACGCAGATCCATCGGTGCCAGTCGCACCTGAACCCGCGGCAGATGCCATTTGCGCACCATGCGCCGGGCACTCACCGTGTTGACGGTGACGAGGATCTCGAGCCCCGGTGCGCGGTTCAGGGCCTCTTCGATGAGGCTGCGCGCGGCGGTCAACTCACCGTTGGAGGCACCATGCACCCAGAGCCGGGTGGCGCAGGACTGCGGGTGGCGGGGGATGCCTGCGGTGAAACGCTCCGCCAGATCGCGCGGCTTTTCGCGCCCGCGCAGCACTTGCCGCAGGAGGGCGAGTGCAAAAAGCGGGCTCAGGAGCAACAGAAGGGCACGATACAGCAGCAAGACATCGCCTCAGGGGAGAAACCATATTCCCCGCTTACGACGTGGATCGCTTCGTTGGCAAGGGATCACGGGACGCACAGCGATCAGAGGAGGGAGGGTATGGGCGGTCAAGTGGCGTTCTGGAATTGGAATTGATCCAAGTCATGGTTTGGAATTGGAGGAATTCTAAATTTGATCACGGACGCGCGATCGTCAAATTGCATCTTTGAATGCGAGGGAGAGATTTATGAGACTTGCACCGCGTATTGCTCTGTTGGCCAGTGTCGCCGCTCTGGGCGCTTCGGCCGCCTCGGCGAATGAGTTGAGAGACACTGCGCTCGAATATTTCAAACCGCTCCCCTCCACGGTGCCTGCCGTGGCGGACAACCCGATTACCAAGGAAAAGATTGATCTCGGCAAGGCGCTGTTCTTCGATCCGCGCCTGTCGGCCTCTGGCGTGTTCTCCTGCTATTCCTGCCACAACCTGACGACGGGCGGGGACGACAACATGGAGACCTCGGTGGGCCATGGCTGGCAGAAAGGGCCGCGCAACTCGCCGACCGTGCTGAACGCCGTGTTCAACGAGGCGCAATTCTGGGACGGGCGCGCCGACGATCTGAAGGCACAGGCCAAAGGACCGATCCAGGCCGGTGTCGAGATGGCCAACACGCCGGAAAACGTGGTCGCGACCCTGTCGTCGATGGGGCAATATGTGGAATGGTTCGAGGAGTCCTTTCCGGATGAGGCCGAACCGGTGAGTTTCGACAATATGGCCAAGGCGATCGAGGCCTTCGAGGCGACGCTTCTGACCCCTGCGCCGTTCGATTCCTGGCTCAACGGTGATGACAATGCGCTGAGCGAAGACCAGATCGCCGGCCTCGAACTGTTCATGGACAAGGGCTGTGTCGCCTGCCACGCCGGTGTGAACATCGGTGGCGAGGGCTACTATCCCTTCGGCCTGATCGAGAAACCCGGCTCCGACATTCTGCCGGAAGGCGACCGTGGCCGGTTCGCGGTGACCGACACGGTGGATGACGAATATGTCTTCCGCGCCGGGCCGCTGCGCAACATCGCGCTGACTGCGCCCTATTTCCATTCGGGCAAGGTCTGGGACCTCAAGGTCGCCGTGCAGATCATGGCCGAAAGCCAGTTGGGCGAAGAACTGAGCGATGAGGAAGCGGGCAAGATCGTGGCCTTCCTCGGGGGGCTGACCGGCGAAATGCCGGTGATCACCACGCCCGTCCTGCCGGCCGAGACCGCGACGACCCCGCGGCCGACGGCAGAGATTATCGTGGAGTGATGTGACCTGCGGTGCCGGGGCGCTTTTCGGACGCTCCGGCATCGACCGCCACAGAGGCTCCAAACGGCTGGAGCTCTGCCCGTGTCCTGCCCTGCCGGGGCCTCATGCGGTTACGGCAGTTCCTGCGGTTCCGTGGGGGTGCCATGGTTCTCCCAGTGACTTTCCCAATGATTTTCCCGGTCGAGAAAGATCTGCATCATGCGCATGCCGATGCGGTCGATCAATGCGGCAAGCTCGTCCTTGCCCTGATGCTGATACTGCGTGCAACGCTCCAGCAGGTGCTCGGTCATTTCATGTTCCCGGCGGGGCAGAGCGTTCGGGCGCGGCGGAGCGTCGAAGCGCGGCGGGGCGGTCCGGTTGTCGCTGGGGCCGAGAGGCGCGGTCATGAAGCGCAGACGCAACTGACCTGGGGCGGTGGCGATGACGATACGGCGGGCCTTGGTCGGGGAAGGCTGGGTCATGGGGCACTCCTGAGCGAACGCCTGAAACCTCCGCACCCGAAGGGGCGAAGACAGGGGGAACGGGACGGGGACAATCAGGCGGAGAGAAGCTCCAGAGCATGGGCGCGCAACTGATGGTCGCGGGCGGAGAGGACAGCGTAGCTCGACGCACCCGGCGTGTGGCGCAAAAGATCGAGGAGCCCCTCGCCGGTGGCCTTGATCCCGGGCAGGGCGGGGATCAGCAGGATGCCCTGCCTGTCCTCGGTCTCGGGCAATGTCAACCGGAAGCTGATCTGTCCCCCCTGATGTCTGTGCAGGCCGGTTTTGATATTAGATTTTCTTATTTTATATCAAAAATAATACAATTTCTTTTTATTTATCTGGCTTGCTACCCCTGTGCTCAAGAGGTGACAGCTTGTCGCAGCCCGGAACCTGTTGCCGGGCGAAAGCGGTTGTTCCCAGACGCATTCACGTCAGTCAACGGAGGACCAGATGGACGGCAACGAGATGAAAACCGCGGGCAAATGCCCGGTCATGCATGGCGGCAATACGGCCATGGGCAGCAATGTGATGGACTGGTGGCCGAATGCGCTCAACCTCGACATCCTGCACCAGCACGATACCAAGACCGACCCGATGGACGAGGCCTTCGACTATCGCGAGGCGGTGAAAGGTCTCGATTTCGACGCGCTGAAGGCCGACATGCATGCGCTGATGACCGAAAGCCAGGACTGGTGGCCGGCGGACTGGGGGCATTACGGCGGCTTGATGATCCGTCTGTCGTGGCACGCGGCGGGGTCCTATCGTCTGGCCGACGGGCGTGGCGGTGGTGGCACCGGCAACCAGCGTTTTGCGCCGCTGAACTCCTGGCCCGACAACGTCAGCCTCGACAAGGCGCGTCGCCTGTTGTGGCCGATCAAGAAGAAATACGGCAACAAGGTGAGCTGGGCCGACCTGATCGTTCTGGCGGGCACGATTGCCTATGAGAACATGGGGCTGAAGACTTTTGGCTTCGGCTTTGGCCGCAAAGATATCTGGCACCCGGAGAAAGACACCTATTGGGGTGCGGAGAAGGAATGGCTCGCGCCCTCCGACGAGCGCTACAGCGATGTCGACAAGCCCGACACGATGGAAAACCCGCTCGCGGCGGTGCAGATGGGCCTGATCTACGTGAACCCCGAGGGGGTGAACGGCAAACCGGACCCGATGAAAACCGCCGCTCAGGTGCGCGAGACCTTTGCCCGGATGGCGATGAACGACGAGGAAACCGCGGCTCTGACGGCTGGCGGTCACACGGTCGGCAAGACCCACGGCAACGGGGATGCCTCCGTTCTGGGCGCGGACCCGGAAGCCGCCGGTCCCGAGATGCAGGGGCTTGGCTGGTCGAACCCGAACCAGCATGGCAAGGCGGCGAATGCCGTGACCTCCGGTCTTGAGGGCGCATGGACGACCCATCCGACGCAGTTCGACATGGGCTTCTTCGACATGCTCTTCGGCCATGAGTGGGAGCTGCGCAAATCGCCCGCAGGGGCGTGGCAATGGGAGCCGGTCGACATCAAGGAAGAGGACAAACCTCTGGACGCGACCGACCCGTCGAAGCGCCACAACCCGATGATGACCGATGCCGATATGGCGATGAAAGTGGACCCGATCTACAACGCGATCTGCCAGAAGTTCATGGCCGATCCGGCCTATTTCGCCGACACGTTTGCCCGCGCCTGGTTCAAACTGACCCACCGCGATATGGGGCCGAAAGTCCGTTACATCGGGCCGGATGTGCCGTCCGAAGACCTGATCTGGATGGACCCGGTGCCCGCCGGTTCGACCTCTTACGATGTCGATGCGGTCAAGGCGAAGATTGCGGCCTCCGGTCTGTCGATCTCCGAGATGGTGTCGACCGCTTGGGACAGCGCCCGGACCTATCGCGGTTCCGACATGCGGGGCGGGGCCAATGGCGCGCGCATCCGTCTGGCGCCGCAAAAGGACTGGGAAGGCAACGAACCCGCCCGTCTGGCGAAGGTGCTCTCCGTGCTCGAACCCATTGCGGCAGAGGCCGGGGCGTCGGTGGCCGACGTGATCGTGCTGGCCGGGGGCGTTGGCATCGAGCAGGCGGCGAAAGCGGCGGGCTTTGAGATCATCGTGCCGTTTGCGCCGGGTCGGGGCGACGCCACCGACGAGATGACCGATGCCGAGAGCTTCGACGTGTTGGAGCCCATCGCCGATGGTTATCGCAACTGGCTCAAGAAGGACTATGTGGTCTCTCCCGAGGAGCTGATGCTCGACCGCACCCAACTCATGGGGCTGACCGCGCCGGAGATGACGGTTCTGACCGGCGGCATGCGGGTTTTGGGCACCAATTACGGCGGTACGAAACATGGCGTGTTCACGGAGCGCGAAGGCGCGTTGACGCCGGACTTCTTTGTGACCCTGACCGACATGGATTACAAATGGGTGCCGGTCAAAGGCGGGGTCTATGAGATCACCGATCGCAAGACCGGCGCGGTGAAATACACCGCCACGCGCACCGATCTGGTGTTCGGCTCGAACTCTATCCTGCGCGCCTATGCGGAGGTCTATGCTCAGGACGACAACGCGGAGAAATTCGTGGCGGATTTCGTCAAGGCCTGGGTCAAGGTGATGAACGCGGATCGGTTCGACCTGACCGCCTGATCGCCTCGGACATGCAAGAAGGGCGTCCCGTTCGGGGCGCCCTTTTTCATGGAATATTTGATGGAGAATCAGATCGCTTCGAGAAAGGCGACCAGGGCCGCGCGTTCGTCCGTCGTGAGATCGAGCGGTTTTAGCAGCGGATCGACCTCGGTCGCCGGGAGGAACATCTGGTCGCGGGCGGCGCGTTCCGGTTGTTCGGGCTGATGCGCGCCGCCTGCGTTGTAGAGGTTCACGAGACCTCGCAGCGTCGGGAACAGACCGTTGTGCATGTAAGGCCCGCTGCGCGAGACATGGCGCAGGCTGGGGGTCAGGAAGGCCCCGGCATCCGCCGCCTCACCGGTGATCTCATGGCGCCCCATGTCGTGATAGCTGCGCTCGTAATAGGTCAGGCCGATCTTGTGGAACTCCCCGTCCATCAGCGCAGGCCCCATATGGCAATTCACGCAGCGCGCCTTGGTGCGGAAGAGGTGCAGCCCTTCGATCTGTTCATCACTGAGCATGGCGGTTTCGCCGGAGAGAAACCGGTCCAGCCGGGTCGGCGCATCGAGATGGGTCTGGAACGCCGCCAATGCCCCCGCCACGCGGTCGAGCGTGATCTCCTGATCGCCATAGACCGCGGCGAAATCCTCGGGATAGCCGTCGAGCCATTTGAGGCGATGGGTCACGCTGCTCAGATCGTGATTGGCCATTTCCGCCGGGTCCGACAGCGGCCCCATCATCTGATCTTCGAGACTGTCGGCGCGCCCGTCCCAGAAAAACGCCGGACGCGCCCAGGCGGCGAACAGCGCGGGTGCGTTGCGGCGGCCTTCGGTGCGGGCGTGACCGAAGGGACGCGGCAGACCGTCGCCCCAGCCTTCGCGTCGGTTGTGACAGCTCTGGCAGGCGATGTGACCGGATTCGGACAGAACCGGATCGTTGAACAGCCGCTCTCCCAAAGCGACCTGCAAGGCCTCCCGGCTGCCGTCTTCGGGCAGGGCGGGCAGGGGGGCGGGGGCCAGTTCGACATAGGCGACACCGGCGTCGACCCAGGGCGCGGGCCAGTCCGAAGACGGGCCGGAATAGATCTGGCGCAGCCGGTCGGTCTCGGACGGGGTGAGTTCGAGACGGTCATAGACCCCCACGCCCAGAACCACGGCGACGGCGGCCCAGACGGGCATGTGCCAGAGATGGGTGCGGAGTGCGGAGGTCTTTGTCATAGGATCACCATGTGAGGGATGTACCGAGATAGAGGCTGCGGCCTTCGAGCCACGGGTTATCGTCACTGGCAACCTCGTTGCCGGTGTCGTTGAACAGGTTGGAGAGTTTCATGTTGAGATCGACGGTCTTGCCCTGCACTTCGGCCAGACGCAGCTTGGCGGTGAGGAACGCGGTGGCGGTGGTCTTGTAGCTGTAGTCTTCGTAGATGTAATGCTCCACCTCGCCATAGCTGTCGTTGACGAAATCGTCGTCCTCGCCGGTGTAGCGCACCCCGTTGTAGCCAAAGACCACATTGGCCCCGAGGCCGAACTTGAGCCGTTCGTCGTGCCAACTGCTGCGCAGCTCGAGCGTGGTGCGCAGGGGAATGTCGAGATTGTTGCGCATGCGCTCGAACTCGCCATAGGTGTAGCTCTTGCCGTCGTAGTAATAGAAAGAGGTGCTTCCGACCTCTTCGGCGAAATAGCTGTTGGAGGAAGTGGCGCTGTCTTCCATCACGCCGGAGATGTAGATGCCGAGGCTGTCGAGCGCCCCGTGGTTGATCTCCCAGTTGTTCTCATATTCCAGCGACACGGCTTTATATTCGGTCCAGCCGTCGTTGGTCAGGGTCTGGTCGCGTGTCGAGCTGTCCTCTGAGGCGGCAAACTGATCCTTGCCCTCACGGTAGGTGCCGTTCAGTCGCCATGTGCCGCCGGTCCAGCGGTCGCGGAACAGCGCGGTGAGTGCGATTTCGTCGGTATAGGGCGTATCGAGGTTGCCCTGAGTGTAATAATAGCCGCCGAGGTCGATCTGGGTCTCCCATGTGTCCTCGACCTCGCCGGTGGCGCTGTCATGGCTGCGGGTCTGGTTCAGGCCGCGCGGCAGGGCGTCGTGGATCGCATATTTCAGGTAACTGTCGCTGTAATAACGGTTCGCACCGAGGCTCAGGGAGAAGTCGTCGGAAGGTTTCCAGGTCGCCATGAACCGGGGGGCGATGTCGAGATTTTCGAGCACATCGTTGTAATCGGCGCGCAGGCCCGCACGCAGGGTCACGTCGCCCCAGCTCTGTTCCAGTTCGGCGAAGGTGTCCGCAGCGAAGACATCTATGTCGATGTCATAGGCCTCCTGAATGATCCGCCGGTTGAAATAGGCGTCTTCATAACAGGCGGCATCGCCTGCGGGGCAGGTGAAAGCGTCGAACGCGTAGCTGTCCGACATCCGGGTCGTGGTCGAGTAATAGGTGAAACCGGAGCCGGTGCGATTGGCGGAGATCTGTTTCATCGCACCGCCCAACAGGAATTTTCCGTTCCAGATATCGCCCTCAAAGCGGGCTTCGATGCGGTTCTGGGTGTCGCTGTAGTCGGTGCTGCCCAGCCCCCCGGTCAGACAGGAGACGGAGGTCGTGCCGGTTTCGTCGGCGATGCACCAATCCTCGAAGGCGTCGCTGTAGTATCCGTTGCGATAGGAGCCGTACCAATAATAGAACTCGGTTGCGTCGTTTTCGTTGGCGTTCTTGTTGTCCTGACGGATGGCGCGCAGGGTCAGTTTTGTGTCCCTGAGATCGACGCCCGCAAAGGACAGGGTGCCGAGTTCTTTCTCGTATTTCGCATCGAGCGACAGCGATTGTTTGGTGACGTCGAGGTGGAAATCCTCGGCGAAATTGCTGTCCCAGTCCTGATTGTAATCGGTGTATTGGCCGGAGAGGGTCAGCCTGTCCCCATTCAGGAAGTCGTGCAGGTAGGACAGGGTGTAGAAATCGCTGCGGCTGTCGCTGTCGACGGTGTCCTCGACATATTGCGCATTCATCGCCTTGCTGCCTTCGGCGGAGCGGCGCGAGAAGCCGAAGCGCAGCGCAGAGCGGTCTCCCAGCGGCTGGTTGACGTCGAAGGCGTATTCGAGCTTGGTCCATGTCGGTTCCGGCTGATCCTCGGGATTCTCGCCGTCCTCCGTGCCGATCTTGTAGTCGGTCCAGTCGGAGCTGCTGTAATTCAGCGTGACCGAGCCTTCTGCGCGCTCAGGCGTCGGGGCGTTCAGCTCGTATTTCACAACACCGCCCTGAAACCCGCCATATTGCGCGGAGATGTTCGAACTCAGGACCTCGGCGCTGTCGAGCATCGAGCTTGGGATGAACTGGTTCTGGGTATGCATCCCGTAGAAGGAATACATGTTCGGCATGTCGTTTTCGCGGTTCAGGTCGGTTGCCGTGGTCGGGCTTGTGTTGCCGGTGACGGAGTCGATGCCGACGCCGTTCAGGAGGATGCTGTTTTCCGACAGGGTTGCTCCGGAGATCGACAATTCCACCGGCTTCAGGTCGAGCACATCGTCGATGTTGCTGCCCGCATCATTGATGTCGGCGGTGGCGCCCTGCACCTGCGGCAGGGTGGTCAGCGCGGTGTTGGCATCGCCCGAGCCGTCGCCGCGAATGGCTATGGCATCGGCGTCGAGCGCGGTGGCGCCGACGCCCTCGTCCGAGCCCTCAATCGCCTGAATTTGCCCCTCCGCACCTTCGATCAGGATCGGGTCGAGCACCGTGGCCTCCTGTGCGAAGGCGGCGGGGGCGGAGAGAAGAAGTGCGCTTGTGCCCATGAGCACGGCGCGGTGGCGAAGAGAGAGAGATGTAAAGCGCATGGGGCCCGTCCTGGATGTGCGTGGGTCCTTGGGCTGGCGCTTGGCTTGCTTCGGAGGATTTCCGGCGTTCTAGAAGGGCTGCGGAAAGCCGACAAGAATAATTCTTATGGTTTTTGTCGTATATGTCGTTGTCGTCGCGTCAGGTGATGAAAAAGCAACAGGCCCGCTTGGAAACGGGCCTGTTTCAGAGGTTTGGCAGTCTTACGCGATGCGTTCGATTCGGGCCGGAAGGCCCTGCCGCACGGCAGTGCCGGAGACCGGGTCCACCCAGACGCCGGGTCTGGAGCGGGTCGGGTCGATGATGCCCAGATCGTTCAAAAGAACCCCTGCGGCCAGACGCGTATCACCCGGCGTGGTGTGGCCGTCGATGGTGATGTCCTGCGCACCGAAGCCTTTGTGACCGAAGCCGTGCTCGATTGCCACGGTGTCGGGCGCGATGCCGTTCCGAACCACGGCGACGCTTTCGAGCGTGCCGCCGGGCGTGGTGAGCCGGATCATGTCGCCGGTCGCGATGCCGTGTTCCCGGGCCAGAGCCGTGCCGACGATCACCGGGTTGGACGCAACGATGCGCAGCAGGGCCGGGGAGCCGACCGAATAGGAGTTCTGCAACGGCGATTTGAAGCTCATGACCTTCAAGGGCCAGTCCTTCGGCGTGAAATGCTCGGAGACTTTCGAGCCATCGGCAAACTCCGCCTCCCGCCAATAGGGCGTGCCGGGAAGCCGCGTGCCGGTGGTGGCGCGGCGGAAGCTGCCGAGCCCTTCGTTCCAGACCATCATCGGCTCGCTGAAGGCATAAGTGGCCTTGTCGCCCTGATAGCTGCGGGTGATATTCTCGTAACGCCCGCCCTTGGCGTAGACCGTCGCGGCCTTGCGCCATTCATCGGGTTTCAGCGTGGCTTTCAGATCGTCGAGAATGCGGGTGACATTGGAGAGCGCGATGTCCTCGTCCGTCGCATCCGCCACCGGCTTGCCGATCATCGCGACATTGACCGCCCCGCGTATGAACCAGTCTTCGGCCCGGTTGAGCGGATGGAGATTGCCCTCCGCATCCGGGATCGCCTTGTCGCCAAAGCCCGGCAGGCCGATGCGTTTGGCAACCGCGATGAGGAAGGTCTCCATCCCGATGCGCTCGCCTTCGGCGTTTTTCTCCATCTTTGGTTCAATGACCGGCCAGCGCGCCGTCGTGGCTTTGGTCGCCACGCCGCCCCAGGGTTTCGAGAAGCCCCATGTTTCGTACATCACCGAGTCCGGCACGATATAATCGGAGATCGCCGTGCTCTCGTTGATGAACGGGTCGATGGAGATGATCAGCGGGACGACCTCTGGGTCTTTCAGCCTGTCGACCACATGGGCGATGCCGGGGATGCCGTAAACCGGATTGGTGTTGCGGAAGATCAGCGCCTCGGCGCCATAGGGGTAATGGTTCACCAGCGAACTGATCCATTCGGTCGCAAGCCCCGGTGCGTTCGGATACCACGGCCCGTCCGCCGGATAGGGTTTGCCCGCCGCTTTCTTGGTCTTGAACTCGGTGGTTTTCTCATAGGGCGCATTACGCCCGTAAGGCAGGCCTTTGGCTTTGACCGCACCGGGGAAGCTGGCGAGATCATAAGCAGGCCCCTTGTTGTCGGGGAACCAGCCGCCGGCGATCATCGTCCCGCCTTTCCAGTTCAGGTTGCCAATGAGCGTGTTGAGCATCATCAGCGCATAGGCATTGCCAAAGCCCGAGCCGTTCATCATGCCGCCATGCGAATTGACGGCGGCTTTGCGGCCATGGCTGGTGAACTCGCGGGCGAGCTCTTCGATGGTTGCAACCGGGATGCCGCAAGCGGCGGCATAGTCGTCCATGCTCAGCCGGTCGGCCTCTTCGCGCAAAAGCGTGAGGCTGGTTTTCACCGCGACTGGCCCGTTCTGGGTCTCGGTCCGCCCCTCGTGGAACAGAGGGGCGGCCGAGTTACCGGCAGGGACCGGGCCGGTATCGGAGGCGATCATGAAGGGATCGGTTTCGGAATAGGCATCGCCCTCGATCGCAAGCCCCATGTCGGAGCCACGCAGGAGCTTGCCGTAGCGGGGATGGCCCTCTTCGACGATCACCAGATGGGTGGCATTGGTCCAGCTTGTCTCGCCCACGGCTTCGGCGGCGGCCATGGAAGGCTGGGCGAGGTAGGCGTGATTGATGCGGTCATTGGCGAACATCCATTGCATCATCGCCATGGCCAGCGCGCCATCCGTCCCCGGTTTGATCGGGATCCAGCGCGACCGTTCGCCCGAAGGGCCGTTTTGCGCATGGTTCAGCACCGGGTCGATGACCACATATTTCAGATCGCCATCGACGCGCGCCTTGGCGACAAGGTTGCCGACGCGTTTGAACGGGTTCCCGGCATTGCCCGGTGCGGTGCCCGCGAAGATCACGAATTCTGCGTTGGAGAAATCGGGTTTCGCGTGCGGCATGGCTTTGACATCGCCGAACATCGCGCCGGAACCCGAGCGGTAGGCACCGCCGCAATAGCTGCCGTGACGAGTGAAGTTGTTCGAGCCAAAGCTCTGTTTCAGCCAGCGCAGCACGAAATTGTCGCGCCCGTCATCGACGCAGTTCATCCAGACAAGCCGGTTGGCGCGCGGCCCGAATTCGGGCGCGCCTTCGACGGCCAAAGTATCCAGATCGCGGATTTCGCGCAGACCGGCCACGCGGCCCTCGCCAAAGAGATCGCCGCCTTCGGTGACCTCTTCGATCAACTGTTCAAAGCTGATCGTCTCCCATTTGCCGGAGCCGCGCGGGCCGACCCGTTTCAGGGGTTTCAGCACCCGGCGCGGGTTGTCGACCTGTTGCAACACAGCATTGCCGCGCCCGCAGGCGGTGGAGCGATTGGTGAGCCCTTGCCCTGTGCCCGCCTGTGCCATCGCGGCAAAGCTCTCGGCGACGGAGGATTCGTAAGGAATGAACGGATCAGTGCTCATGGCGCTGTAGGGGTTGCCGGAGACGCGCAGCACTTTGTTATTGGCCTTGTCGACCCGCACCCGCACGCCGCACATGGTGGTGCAGCCGTTGCACATCGTATAGCTGATCGCCTGATCCGGGTTCGGCGTCACGTCGCCGGTCACCGGATCGACGGAATATTCCGCCGGGATCGAATTGCCGACGACATGTTCGTCGCGGGGTTTCTTACCGGACCATTTTCCGCGTGCGAGTTTCTGGACGGTTTCGGTATAGCCGACCCCGAAGGTTCCAAGCGCACCGGCGGCTGCGACACCTTTGAGAATGTTACGACGTTTGGTCATTTTCGTCTCCTATGAGCGGGCAGGGGCGGGGTGCGGTTGGGAGTGTGCGGGGGGCGTGGCGTCCGTCCACGGCACAAACGTGGTGTAGACGATCATCAGGAAGACCCAGAGGCCGAAGGTGCCGATGACACCCATGAGACCTGTGATGCCAGTGGGCATGAGCGCGTCATAGAGCCCGGAGCCCACCTTGGGGACGGCCTGACCGCCCATGAACACGGTCCAGCGGAACATCCACGCGGCGTGGATCGCGATCAGCCCGGTGATGAGGCCGGTGTTGCGCGGCAGGGCGAGGGCCAAGACAAAGGGGATCGCGACGGAGGCGGCCCCCCAGAGGGCGATTTCTTTCCAGACCGGGAAGCCTGCGACAGAGGCCAGGGCTTCGGAATGCACCGGAGAGATGCCCGAGAGGGCGACGGCGAACCATGCGATCCCGAGGCCGCCGACGACGGCGAGGGCGAGGGCCAGACGATGGTTGAGCGTGGCTTCCAGAGTGCCATCGCGGCAGAGGCTGCGTTCGAGCACCAGCATGACACCCAGCGCGCCGACAAAGCCCGTGGCGGCGAATTGCAGCGGCAGGAAGGGCGTGTTCCAGAGCGGGCGGGCCCGCACGACCATCACCTCGGAGCCGGTGTAGGTCAGGATGCCGAGCGCTGCGATCCCGGCAAGCATACCCAGCGGGCGGGTGAAACCATTCGACGCGCCGCCCAGAGAGAACAGCCGGAACAGCCATGCGAACCGCCAGTCGTCCTGACCCATGCGGTGAAACTCGGGGCGGTGGATCGACCAAGCAAACAGCAACAGGAGACCCACATAAGACGGCACAATCCACGCCCCCCAGGCCATCCACGAGCTCTTATGCGTGTAGACGAAGAACTCCCAGAAGCGGAAGGGCTGGTGCAGGTCGGCCAAAAGCGCGATGGGCGCGGTGATGCCGGTGGTGACAGCGACCATAAGCGCCAGACGCGCGGCGCGCAGGTCTGTCGTCTTGCCAAAGACAAAGGCGGGAAGGGCCATCAAAAGTGCGGTGACAGAGATCGCAATGAGAAAGAAGTACTGCACCGCCCAGGGCTGCCATGCGGCATCGTGTACGGCGCCGACGAGTTCGTGAACTTGGATTTCCATCACAGGCCCTCCCCATGGTGTTGCACAGATGCGGCCATCTCCGGGTGATAGGCGGCTTCGCCCGCCACACGTCCGTCGAGCACGTCATCGAGGCCGATGTAATAGACGTTCGGGTTGGTGTGCATCTCGGGGCGGAGCACCGAAACCTCATTGTCGCGCAGCATCTTCGAGACTTCGCTCTCCGGGTCGTTCAGATCGCCAAAGTTCCGCGCACCGCCGACACAGGTTTCGACACAGGCGGGCAAAAGCCCCGCTTGCGTGCGGTGGAAGCAGAAAGTGCATTTGTCGGCCACTTGGGTTTCGTGGTTGATGAAGCGTGCGTCATAAGGACAGGCCTGCACGCAGTACGCGCAGCCGACGCATTTCGACGCGTCCACCAGAACCTCGCCATTCTCCGCCTTGAACGTCGCCTCGACCGGACAGACCGGAAGACAGGGCGGATCGTCGCAATGGTTGCACAGCCGGGGCAGCATCACCATCGCGGGGTCTTTGCCGTCCTTGACCAATTCATAGACCGACACATGGGTGCGAAAGGCATCCTCGGGCACCGCGTTTTCCATGATGCAGGCGACGGTGCAGGCTTGGCAGCCGATGCATTTCCTGAGATCGACGACCATGCCCCAATGGGGCACATGTTCGCCCTCGGCGGCGCTTGCGGATTGGCCGGCGCCCGCGACAGAGGCCGCGGCACCGATGGTCACCTGTCCGATCGCTCCTAAAAACCCGCGACGTGTCGTGTCCATTTGGCTGATCCTTTCTTTTGGCTCAGCCGGACCCTACGTCGGGGACATTTTGCGCGGTATTGGCAGAAACCCGCAGGGCCTAGGGGTTAACCCCTAGTTTTGCGCCCCTTCCGGCAAGCCGATCCACGTCAGAGCGTAGGTGATCGGGGTGGCGGTGACCGGCCCGGGGGTTTCTTGCAGCAGATCAGACAGAGAAATCCCACCTTCCCGCGCCTCACTCCCGCTTGCGGGGGGCGCGGCGTTATAGGCGCGATGCAACAGGTCAGCGTCGCGATCCCGCAGCGTCAAGGTCATGAAATCCAAGGCCGCGATCCGGTCACAGACCGTCTGGATGCAGGCGATCTCAAGCACATGGCGCTCCATGGTAAATTCCCGCAAATCGCGCAGGCCCTCCGGCCCGTCGATCACAAGGCGTTTCTGCCAGACGGGAACATCGCCGCCCTCGATCATGATCTGCGTTCCGGACACGGAGGGGCGGGTGTCGTCGGAGCGAAACCATCCTGTCGCGCCGTCGCCAAAGGGTGCGAGCATCCGGTCGAGCCGTTCGGTGAGCGCGCCTGTACCAACCGCATAGGGCCCCTCCGCCCAGATCGTCGGCAGCGGGATGTGATAGGTCTGGTCATAGGCGCCATAGGTGTCCGGTGCGCGGATCACGCGGCGCTGCGGATCGCGGGTGATCTCGGCAACGCGCACCCGATGCGCCTCCCGTGTCAACACCTCTTCACGCAAAGTCACCGGATTCGCCTTGCGCCAGAGGGTTCGGAAATTCAGCGCGGTCGGGCGGCAATATGCCCGCTCGGCCAGAATGTCGCCCGCGACCACCAGCGCGATGATCTTGCCCCTCTGCTCCGCCGTCGGGCGACAGGCCGCATAGCTTGGCCCCGGTGACCAGTTTTCGAAAACCGTCTCGAAATAGCCGAAGCGGCTTTCGGGATCGAAGATGAGCTGCGGATCGGTGATCACCCGCGCCTCTCTGCCGCCTCTGTCGGTCTGTGTCAGGAACAGCGTCACCTCCCCCATGGGACGCTGCCCCAGCCATTCCACAACGCTCACCTCGGTCAGATCGCGCTCCGGGATGGTCAGGTTGAACAGGCGTCCAAGGATGTGAAAGATGAACAGCACCTGAAGCGTCGGCCAGACGGCGACAAGCGCAATGAGAGCGGCGAGGCCGATCAGACCGTATTTCACAGAGCGAGGCATCGGCCAGCCCCCGTGCTCAACTGTCCCATCCTGCCGCCATCACCAGCCGCACGAGATCGGCCGCAGAGCGCGCGCCGAGTTTTTCCATTGCGTTATGGCGATGAATTTCGACGGTTTTCTGACTGATGCCAAGGTCGTGGGCGATCTGTTTGTTTTGCAACCCCTTGACCACGGCGCGGGCCACTTCGGCTTCGCGTGCGGTCAGGCTTTCAATCCGGGTGGCGATCTCGGCGCGCTCAAAGGCCTCGTGTGAGCGGCTGCGGCTCAGCTCCAGAGCCTCCTTGATCCGTTCGATCAGGGCCATGCCCTGCACCGGTTTCTCGAAGAAATCCATCGCGCCCGCCCGCATCGCCTTGACCGCCATCGGCACATCGCCGTGGCCGGTGATCATGATGACGGGCAGGGGACATTGGCGCTGGGCCAGCTCGTCCAGAAGTTCGAGGCCGGACATGCCCGGCATGCGCACATCGGCGAGGATGCAGCCGACGGTGGCGGTCGCGTCCAGCGCATCGAGAAAGGCCAGAGCGGAGCTGTGGGTTTCGATCTCCAGCCCCAGAGAACCCAGGAGAAACCCAAGCCCCTCGCGCACCGCGCGGTCGTCGTCGACGATGTGAATGAGGCCGTTATCGCTCATGTTTCTTCCTTCACCGGCAGCCAGATCAACACCCTGAGACCCGGACCGCGCTCGGGCGCTTCGGCCCGCATCCAGCCGCCATGGGCTTCGACGATGGAACGCGACAGCGCAAGGCCAAGGCCGATCCCCTCGGGTTTCGTGGTATAAAAGGCCTCCGCGAAATGGTCCATCGCCTCCGGGCTCATGCCATGACCATGGTCGCGCACCGAGAGGCAAATCCCGGCGCCGCGGCTCAGATCGTCGTAGCGCGCGCTGCGGATCTCGAGGCTGCGGGCCTTCGGATCGGTGTCGGTCATGGCGTCGATGGCGTTTTGCACGAGGTTGAGAATGACCTGCTGCACCTGCACCCGGTCGGCCATGACCGTCGGCAGATTTTCGGCGACAAAAACATCGACCGTAACCCCCGCACGATTGGCCGAGGCGGCATAGATCGCGGCGCTTTCCTCGATGAGCGCCCCCATGTCGACCGGCCCCATCTGGCTTTCGCGTTTGCGCACAAAGGCGCGGATGCGTTTGACGACCGTGGCGGCGCGTTCGGCCTGTCCGGCCATTTCTTCCGAGGCTTTCACCATGTCCGCTTCGGAAAACCGCCCGGCCTGAATGCGCAACAGGCAACCCTGCGCGTAGTTGGAAATCGCACTCAAAGGCTGGTTCAGCTCATGGGCGATGGAACTGGCCATTTCACCCAGAATGGACAGCCGCGCCACATGTTCCAACTCGCGCCGGTGCTGGCGATCGGCGGCCTCGGCGCGCTGGCGGTCGATCATCTCCTGTTTGAGTTGGGCGTTGGCCTCATCGAGCGCCCGAGTGCGGCGGCGCACCAGCGTTTCGATCCGAACGGAATAGAGCGCCCAGAACATCAGAGCGACCCCCAGCACGATCAGCCAGTCGCGATAATCGGCGATGAAGTCGCGGAGCGACACCGGGCCGGTGCGGGCATAGGGACCGATCTGGAGGCCGCGCATCAGATCGTGCACCGGCTGATAATCGAGCGGCACGGTCCAGAGGTTGCCGTCGGTCATCTGCAAGAGCGCGACGGCGACCTGCTTGGCCAGTTCCGGCGAGGTGCCGGGCGTTTTGGCAAAGGGCCAGCCGGGATAGACCGGGCTCGAAAGCAGGCAACCGGCGTCCTGACTGGCCGAGTCATCGAGGGCGAAGGCGGTGAGCGTGCCGAACCGGTCGGGATCGCTGGCCTTCAGGGTTTCGAGCATGCAGCCCCGCAGCACTGCCGCATCGGCCCGACCGTCCAGCACCGCCTCGGCCGCGCCTTGCATCGGATAGCCTGTGACCACCAATTCAACCTGTGCGGGCAGGCGCGGATCGACTGCCTGCATCTCGGCCCAGATCAGTTGGAAGCCGCCGAAAGCATCGGGATCGACAATGGCAAGACGTTTGCCCGCAAGCTCCCTGAGTGTCGTCATCTGGCCCGTGCCGACCAGTGTCGAGGCCACGGGCAGATCGCCGTCGATCGTGGCGATACGGCTGATATGATGGTGAAATTCGAGATCGGCGTAATTGCCCGGATTGGTGATGACGAAATCGAGCCGCCCCTCGGTGAGCGCCGCATCGAGGGCATGAATGCCCAAGGCTTCGAGTGTGACGTCATGATCGGGCAGGGCGGTTCTGAGCGCCTGTTGTGTCGGCGCCCAATGCGACAGGGAATGATCGGAACCGAGATAATCCAGCACGCCGATGCGCAACGGCTCGCCGGCCTGAATCGGGGTGCTCAGGACGAGCGAAAGCATCGCGGCGACGCATCGCAAAGAGCTTCTCTGCCATTTCTGTTTCCAGATCACCTGCCAACCTCACATGGATGCCCCTCCCAGTGATGGCAGAGCGCGAGATGAGGGTCAAATGATCCGCAAGAAAACAATTGCTTCAGGAAGAAGTGGTGCCCGGGGGCGGAATCGAACCACCGACACGAGGATTTTCAATTAGCCTTGTGATCCGCGCGACCTGTCTCAGTTTCGCTCAACCCGTATCATAGCCGATTGAAAATCTTGACCTTTGCGCATGGCAGATCGTCTCGCACTGTTTCGCGCCGGAGCATTTAAGCTCACCGTTCCTGCTACCCCAGTGATACCCACAGACGCCGGAGACCACACGGGTATCTCGTTCCGGCACAAGTCGGACCGAAACCCTGCAAACCGTCTAGGGTTGTCCCTGACGCGGCTTGTCCGCCCATCTTATCATGGGCTTATGAAACGCAAACTCACCACCAAATTCATCGAGGGCCAGAAGCCCGATCCGTCGAAACGCCTCGATTTTCGGGACGAGTTGATGCCGGGTCTTGTCCTGCGCATCAGCACCTCTGGCACCAAGACGTTCTGCCTGCACAAGCGCATCAACGGCAAGATGCGACGACTGACCGTCGGACGTTTTCCGATCATGTCGCTGGCCGATGCGCGAGAACGGGTGCGACAGGTTCTCTACGAAATCGAGACAGGCCGCTTCGAGGATCGCACCGGCATTGAGATCGAAGCCAAGCGGACGCTGGGCGACGTGATCCCCGATTACATCGAGAAACACGCCAAGGTTCACAACCGGGATTGGAAGCGCAAGGAAGCGCTGCTGGCGAAATTCACCACCTTGCACGGCAAACGGATCGACGAGATCAAGCGCGCCGATATCGTGAAAGCCTGCGACGTGATCCACAAATCCGCGCCGGTCAGCGCGAACCGCGCGCTGGCCCACCTCAAGCACCTGATGGGCTGGTGTGTCGAGCGCGGCATGATCGATGCCTCCCCCATCGCCGGGATGAAACCGCTTTCGAAGGAAAAACCTCGCGAGCGTGTCCTAACCGATAGCGAGGTGGGCGCATTGTGGGCGGTCTGTGGCGACGAGGGCTATCCGTTCGGGGATTGCATGAAGCTGTTGATGCTTAGCGGCCAGAGACGCGCCGAGGTCGCCGAAATGCGCTGGTCGGAAATCGACCTCGAAAAACGCCTTTGGACGCTGCCTTCATCGCGGGCTAAGAACGGCAGGCAGCATACGGTGCCGATCACCGACGCGATGCTTGAGGTGTTGCGCAAGACGCCGAGGTTCTTCAATTCTGACTTTGTGTTCACGACCACCGGCAAGTCGCCTGTATCGGGCTTCGGTCGCCTGAAGGATCGGCTCGACAAAGCATTGCCCGAGGGCACGGAGCCGTGGATCATTCATGACCTGCGCCGCACAATGTCCACCAACATGGCGAGGCTGGGCGTTCCGCAGCCCGTCACCGAAGCACTTCTCAACCACAAGACGGGTGTGGTCTCGGGCGTCGCCGCTATCTACAATGTCTATTCATATGCCGACGAAAAGCGCGAAGCCCTCGCCACATGGTCGGAACACGTCATGAAATTGGTCAGGTCGAGAAATGCCGCAACCGAAGCCCAAATTGCGAAAGCGTCAAGTTGATCTCCTGCTTCTCAGCATCATTCGCGCCTACGATCATCCAGACCGTAAAAGCGAGGAGGAGCGGCTTGCCGAAGCGCGCGAAGCTCTTTTCGGTGAAAAGCGAGGCCGTGGCCGCGTCGCTGCCTTCGATGACCTAGCACTTTTCAAGATTTTGGACGCGCATCGAAAGCGCGAACTCGATGGTCTGCGCCGCGCTATTGCCAAGGTGAACGAAGAATTGCAGACGCCCGAATGGGAGGCGGAAATCGCGCGTGATCCAAAGCCAATTCGCGAAGCTGCTAGGGATTTTAGAAGTCTTGCCGGGTCAGCAGCCAGCGAAGACGGGCTGGAAGATCGACTGCGGCGCAAGGCCCGCACGCCTTTGACCACACGGGATATGGCAGAACTTGAGGCGTTGTTCGATCCTGAGGCACCCCACACTCGAACTATTATCGCCATTCTCGAACAGCTCGAAAGCCTCGGCATTCAGTCTGAAACGATCTGGGACGATAACCCGTAATTTGTGTCCCGCGCGCCACCCCGTCGCGCCTGCTAACCTGTGACGGCATGCAAAACAATGGGGCGCCCCTTCATCAACCGATGGAGGACCATCATGAAAATTGAAGACGGTCGCAAGACCTTGGCCACGCGCGACGACCTGAAGCGCCTTGGCATCCATGTGAGCCGGACAACGCTATTGCGTTGGGAAGCGCGAGGGCGATTTCCGAGGCGAATACGCATGTGGAAGTATGACCGACATCACTACGACCAGTATTTCAGCCCCAATGTTTACGTGCGTAGAGACCGCCGCCTCGTCAGTGTCGCGGACTCTTGGCTAGGCTGGTGTGATGTAGACAGCGCCGATCCTCATGCCTTCCAGCCGCACCCTTCAATGATCTGGCAGACATCACCGGGTCGGACGCAGGCTATTTGGTTCTGGGACGCCTTTCACGACTACACGGAGGCCTCGGCATTCTCCAAGGCGCTTGCCTACCGGCATGGCGGCGACAAAGCGGGAAGCCCTGCCAACAAGATCCTACGCCTCCCCGGTTCATTCAACCACAAACCGGAATATGGGAAACCGTTCATACCTATGCTGCATTTTGCATCTGGTCCGGTCTCTGAACGGCCAACGCTGCTGGCATCGAGTACCCAACGAAAGGCCGCAGCGTTTACTCGCACCGATCTTGATCCATTCCTGCATGACCGGATGTCAGTTTTCAAAAAGTACCGACGGCACTTGAGCGCGTCCACCCGCTCATTGATCAGGCACACCGAAGTGAGGGCGGAGAACCGTTCCAACCGTATCTACGCGATGGTGGCTGGACTCGCTGAGGCAGGCGCTTCCCCCAGTGAAATTGCAGCCGTGATCTGGGGCAGCCCATATTTTCGAGACAAATACGGCGACAACCTCGGCAAACTGGAGGAGGAGGTTTTCCGCATTCTCGACACGGTAGAGGTGCCCAAATGACAAAGGACGATACATTCCGCACGCTCGCCGATATTGAAGCCAAGGAAATCGATTGGCTATGGCCTTCACTGATCCCCTACGAGAAAACCACGATCCTCGAAGGCGACCCCGAACTCGGGAAGTCCTATCTGTGTATGCATATCGCCGCGCTTGTGACGCGGGGCGGAAAGCTGCCGGATGGTTCACGGGTTTCTAAGGGCAATGTGCTTTATATCAGTTCAGAGGACGACGCCGCCGACACGATCAGGCCGCGCATGGAGCAAATGGGGGCGGACCTGAAACGGGTCCGCGTCCTAGACGACTTCATCGTGTTCGACGACAAGGGGCAAAAGCGCCTGCGGCAGGAACTGGAAGACCACACCCCGGACCTTGTGGTGGTCGACACGCTCTATTCCTTCCTGTCGGACAAGGTGGACCTCGGAAAGCCAACCTCGATCAGGGCCGGGCTGCACCAACTCGACAAGTTGTTCAAGGAGTATGGCCCGGCGGTCATCGTCATCCGGCACTGGACGAAGGGCGGCAAGGGGAAGGCCATATACCGGGGCGTCGGCTCAATCGACGTGATCGGCGTGGCGCGCACGGCGCTGGCAGTCGCCAAGCACCCTGAGAACGAAAACCTGCGCATCCTCGCACAGGTCAAGAACAACATCGGCGCGAAGCCCCAGAGCTATGTCTACGAGATCGTGGCACAGCCCGTGGGCCTGCCGGTGATCGAATGGCGCGGCACAACGCACTACACTGCCGATGATCTTGAGCGGCAGGGGCAGGATGACCAGAGCGAGGAAGCGCGCGCAGTCGAGTTTTTGCGCGAGGTGTTCCCGATGGATCGGTTTGGACGGAAGCTAACTATTCCCACGATACCACGACGCTGTCCCTGCGCGCTGATAGCCGCCGGGTCCGAAATGCTACCCAAATGATACCCACGACAACATAGATGGGTGTCTAGCGACAATAGGAACGCGGCACGCCATTGTTTTCATTGGATTTTAATGGTGCCCGGGGGCGGAATCGAACCACCGACACGAGGATTTTCAATCCACTGCTCTACCCCTGAGCTACCCGGGCATCGGGAGCGATTTCTCGCTGAACGTCTCTGTCGTTCGGGTAGCGGGTTTCTAGTCGGCGGCTCCGGGAGTGTCCAGAGGAAAAACACCTCTCTAGTGAGGTTTTTTCGCGCCGTCCTCAAATGCCTCCCGCAGGTTTTCATTGAGCGCCTCTTCAAGCGCCTCGGCAATCTCTTCCGGGTCCTCTTCGCGCATCGACGGCACGGCATAGGAGCCGTTCAGCCATTTCGCGAGATCAATATCGGCGCAACGTTTCGAACAGAAGGGCCGGTAGGCCGGAACGCTCTCATTGCCGCAGATCGGGCAGCTCATGCGATCAGCTCCGCGATTGGCACGCGGCTGCGTTTCTTCTGAATCTCGAAATTGCCAAGCGGCGTCCAGCCCGCCAAGACGACATCGCCGCCTTCGGATTTAAACGCGGCCTTGAGGCTCTGCTCGAATTGACGACGATCCTTCTTGGCCATCGGCGCGAGTTCCACCGTGATCTGCCCGGCCAGGCCCCGCACGCGCAACTGCCGCGGCAGGTCGCGGGCGATGGCGATATTGGCCTTGAGCCCCGCCGCCGGTGAGAAATCCCCGCCGGTGTTCACATCCACGGCCACCATCGCATGGGTCGGCTCGATAAAGGCATAGCCCGCGCCCTTGAGCGGCACGCGCACATCGAGTGCTGCGTCGATCAGCTCATGCACGCCGTGGTTCTCGAAGGCATCTTCGCTGTCGTCGAACACATCGGCATCGGGCCAGTCGCGCCAGGCGGCTTCCCAGGCATCGGCGCCCGCGACCAAAAGTTCCGGCTCACCGGCTTCATCGGCCAGAACCGCTTCGGCCAGGTCGCGCATCGCGGCGATGTCTTCGGCAATTGCGTCAGAGGACACGCCCTCGCAGGCGGAGCGCAGGATCAGCCCCATCGTCTCATCCGCGCCTTCCATGCCTTCGGAGGCGAGGTCGTGGAGACGCAGCAGTTCCTCGTCTTCGGAGATTTGCCGGGAGATGTTCAGCCCCGGCGCATCTGGTGTGACAATGGCGTATTTCGATTTGAACAGCAGGCGCGTGGTGACAGGAACGGCTTTGCCTTCCTCAGCGATATGGCTGACCTGCACCAACATCGGCGCGCCGGGTTTCAGCCCCTTGTTGCCGCGCAGATAGGCCTTGTCGCCATCCGGCAGATCGAGAAGCGCGCCGCCCATGCCCTTGAGACTGCGCCCACCCCTGGCGCGAAAGATCGAGCCGGGGGCAGGGGGGGCGTCTTCGCCCGCGTCGATCAAAAGGTCTTCGAGACGACCGTCAACGATCCAGGCGGCGGCGCGTTTGCCCTGAACCTCGCCCAGTGCAATGACAGAACCCTTCATGCGCGATCTCCATAAACCGGATAGCCTGCGGTCAGCAAAAGATTGGCGGTCTCCGCCACGGGCAATCCCATGACGGCGGAATAACTGCCTTGAATCCACGGGATAAACGCGCCCGCCGGGCCTTGGATGCCATAGCCGCCCGCCTTGCCGCGCCAGTCGCCCGAGGCCAGATAGCTGTTCAGCTCATCGTCCGAGAGCCGTTTCATTTTCACCGTGGTGACGACATCCGCCTCCCAGACCCGATCGCCATGGGCGACGGCCACAGCCGTAATCACCCGGTGGCGACGGCCCGACATGGCCAAAAGGAATGCGGCGCATTCCTTTTCATCGGCAGGCTTGCCCATGATCCGGCGGCCCAAAGCCACCGTGGTATCGGCGCAGAGCACGACCTCATCCGCCGCTCGCGGTACTGCCAGCACCTTTTCCCGCGCCATGCGCGCGCAATAGGGGCGCGGAAGCTCGGCCTTCTGCGGGTCTTCATCAATGTCGGGGGAGCGAATCTCGTCGGGCACAAGCCCGAGTTGCGCCAGAAGCTCTTTCCGGCGCGGGCTGCCTGAACCGAGGATCAGTTTCATAGGATCGCGGGCGCTGTTCAGCGGAAGCGATAGTTGATCCGACCCTTGGTCAGATCGTAAGGGGTCATTTCGACCTGCACCTTGTCGCCAGCCAGAACGCGAATACGGTTTTTCCGCATTTTGCCTGCCGTATGCGCGATGATCGTATGGCCGTTTTCCAGCTCGACCAGGAATGTCGCGTTCGGCAGGAGTTCCTTAACGACACCGGGGAATTCGAGCATTTCTTCCTTGGCCATGGTCACTCCGTGATTGATTTCTCCCGCCAGTTTGCGGGCGCTCTGGTAAATGCGCCTTTAAAGCCGCGTTTTCAAGCTGGTTTTAACGGAAATTGCGCGTCTCGGGCGGGTTTTGCGGCGTTTCACTCTCCGGCCAGTGGGCAAAAACGCTCACATCCGTGCCTTTGCGCGCTTGCGCAAGCGACTCGGACAGGGTGTTCAGAATGGCAAAGCCCGGCGCATTTCTCGGACCCTGCGCCAAGGTTCCGTCCTCTGGCGAGGTTCCGTCGGGTGGGCAGAAGATGCGCGCCTGACCGAGGTTGACGTCGATCACCTCGCATCCGGGCACCTCGCCGACGAGCGGCGCCATGGCGACGATCATCTGGCCTTCGAGCGCGCGGGCACGGCATCCGATCTCCACCCGGCTCGCCCCCTGTTCCGTGTCGGTGCAGGAGGGGACCAAAAGGAGTTCGGCCCCGGCCTCGGCAAAGCGCCGTGCGATCGGAGGGAATTCGCTGTCGTAACAAATGACGGCGGCGATTTTGCCGAAGCGGGTGGCAAGGATCGGCATCGCCTCGCCCGGAGCCATGTCGAGCGCGCGCTCGTAGGGCGTCGGCATTTGCTTTTCCAACCACGCCTCGCCCTCGGGCGCGCAAAACAGCGCGCGGTTGACGATTTGGTCGCCTTTGCGGGCAAAGCCGGACCCGCCGAGGATCGTCGCGCCCGTGTCTTTCGCAAGCGCACGGATGCCGTCGCAATAGGCGTCAAAGTGATTGGCGCCCCGCTGCATCCAGCCCCGCGCATCCAGCGTGACCGTGCCGTAAAATGCCGCCTCAAGCGCCGCATATTCCGGGAAGACCACCAGGGTGTCTCGGTCCGCCGCGATCTCCGCCAAGGCGGCTCGGTAGCGATCCAGCCAACCCAAAGGCGTCTCATGCCACACGGGCTGCCATGTCGTCGCGATCAGTCTCATAGCATTTTCCCCCAGAATTGCAGGCGCTTCTCCGAGCTTTCCGCCTCATCCACGTCTTTCCAGTGAAACGACGCAATCACGCCCGCCATCGGTGCATAACCCCGCTTGCGCCAAAACGCATCATGACTGCGCGCGCCTTCGGGGCGCAGCGGATGATCTTCAGGGCGGATCACGGAACAGAACGCTGAATAGCTGAGGCCAAGGCTGCGCGCATGGGTCTCGCGCGCGTCGAAAAACGCATGCCCCGCGCCATGGCCACGATAGGCGGGCAAAAGCACCGACTCGGCACAGTAGAACACGCGCTCCATCGGCAGATCGACACCCGCAAAGGCCGCCGCGAAATCTTCGGCATGTTCCGCCAGAGGCGATCCTGTCGCTGCACCGACGATCCGGTCGCCGTCGAAGGCCGCGACAAGAACGGCGCGCGGATTGCCCACGTAACTCGCCATATAGTCGCGCTCATAGGCCAGCGAGCCGTCATAGAGATAAGGCCATTCACGGAACACCGCGATGCGCAGTCGCGCCAGGTCGTCCAGCGCGGCTTCGACCTCGGCGCCCTTGAGGGTGCGAAAGCTCAGCGTCATGCGTTCCTCCTCAGGAGACCTGCGCCACCCAGTCCTCGGCATTGTAATAGACCGAGACACGGGCGATCTTGCCGCCGCGAATGTCGAAAAAGGCACCCGCAGGCAGGTTGTAGCGCTGGCCTGTCGCTTCCGGGTAGCCTTCGGCGGTCTTCAGGTACTTGCCCAGCACCCGGAATTCGGCGGCCCCATGCGTGCCTGCGTCATTGGCGAATAGCACCATGTCGGTGAGGACCTCTTCATAGGCGGTGTCCATCGCGACCATGAAGGCGGCGAAGGCTTCCTTGCCGTGCTCGATGGGCCCCTGGTTGATCCGGTGCTCGATGTCGTCGGTCAGGCAGTCGAGCATGGTGGCGTGATCATGGGCGGCGAAAGCCTCGTAATAACGGGTCAGGAGGGCCAGCGTTTCAGCGCGGTTCTGGGTCATGGGAGATCCTTGAGGAGAGGGGAGGTTAAGAGTGGGAGGGGCCGAAACGGGCCTGCATCCGGGTGATGATCTGATCGCGGGCCTGACGGTAGGCATCGAGTTTCGCGTCCCGCGTCTCTCCGATGCCGGTCGGGTCCATGATCGGCCAATATTCCACGTCGAGGTGGTAATAACGTGTCAGTTCAAGCGCCTGGCGTTGAGAGGCGGGGGAAAGCGCGATGATCAGGTCGTAAGAGGAAATATCGTCGCCCCAGTCCTTGAGATCGTCGAAGGAGCGCGCCTGATGGCGGTGCAGCTCGATGCCCATTTCCTCGCAGACCGCGACGGCGAACCCGTCGACATCGAGATCGGAATGCACGCCCGCCGACTGAACGTAAACCTGACCGGGATAGAATTTCTTCATCAACCCCTCGGCCATGGGCGAACGCACCGCGTTGTGGTCGCAGCAGAACAGAACCGAATGGGGAAGATCTGCTGCCACGCTCCTCACCCCCAGTGCAATACGCAAATCAGGGTGAACAGCCGCCGCGCCGTGTCGATGTCCACGACCGCCTTGCCCTCAAGACGTTCCTGAAGCACCCGCGCGCCTTCGTTGTGGATGCCGCGCCGGGCCATGTCGATGGCTTCGATCTGCGACGGCGGCATCTTTTTCACCGCGTCGAAATAGCTTTCGCAAATCTGGAAATAGTCTTTCACCACCTGACGGAACGGCCCGAGCGAGAGGTGGAACTCCGCCGCCTTTTCGCCCGCCTCCGTCGTCAGATCGAACACCAGGCGCCGTTCACGGATCGCCAGAAGCAAGCGGAACGGACCCTCCGGCATCTGCCGGTCGTCACGCGCGGGCAGGGTAAAGGAATTGTCCTCCAGCAGGTCGAAGATCGCGACCTTGCGCTCCTGCTCGATCTCGGGCGTCGGCGGCGCGAGGCCAGCCTCGTCGATCTTGACGGAAATCAGTTTGCTCATCGCGTGCTCGCCCGCTTCATGCCCGTTTCGGGCTGTGTCTCAAGTCCTGTGCGCAGGAGGGTTGCGCTCTTGCCGTTACGTATCCGTGGAAATCTCGTCCCAGGATTGCTTGCCATATCCGACCAGCCAATTGAACGCATAATGCCGCTCATAGACAACCCCTCCATCGAGGTTCGAGGGCGCCGGACGGTTGTTCATCCGCGCATTGGTGGCGGCCCAGTTGTAGCGATAGGTCAATTCGGCGGCGTCGAGGATCTCGTTCTGCGGCCGGAGGCGCGCTTCCCGGATCATCCCCTCGCGCCCGAGACGGCTCATCAGCCCGCCCATGTCGGGCACATGCACGATGTCGGTCGGGTAGGGCAGGGTGTCGAAGAACCCGAGCGCCCACATCAGCACATAGACCCCCTCATAGCGCCAAGCGAATTGGACACAGGTCTCCTCGGACGGGGCGGGGTCGTCGATGAAGGCGCGCTCCTCGGGGGTAAAACACTCCGCCGCGCCATATTGCGCAATCACCTGCGCGATCAGGGTGTCGTCGCGGGTCTCGCCTTTGACGGCGGCGATCATCGCGCCAAGAAGCCGGGTCACGACCTCTTCCTCGCTGCGCCTGATGTCCTCGCCCACCGCCATATGCGGCGGCAGGAAGGCATTGGTCGGCACTGCTTCATCGGTGAGTTGCGCGATGGCGCGTTCCTTGCGCAGCTCCGCGGCATCTTTCTTGTCGCCGAACATCCGCCCGAGGAGCTTCATCTCAATCGTCCGCGTTCAACCGGTCGAGCCGCGCTCGCACCGACAAGCCGTGGGCCTCAAGGCTCTCGGATTTCGCCAGACGTTCCGCCGCGGGCCCGATGGCCTTGAGCGCTTCTGGCGACATTTTTGCCAGCGTCGTGCGTTTCAGGAAATCCAGCACCGACAGCCCCGACGAGAACCGCGCCGAGCGCGCCGTCGGCAGGACGTGGTTCGGGCCTCCGACATAGTCGCCGATGGCTTCAGGCGTCCAGGCGCCAAGGAAAATCGCCCCGGCGTGGTGGATTTTCTCCGAAAGCCCGTCCGGGTCCTCGACGCAGAGCTCAAGGTGTTCGGGCGCGAACCTGTCCGACAGCATCGCCGCCTCACCCAGATCGCGCACGGTGATCACCACGCCGAAGTCTTCCCAGCTCTTGCCCGCAATCTTGCGCCGTTCCAGCGTCTCAAGCCGCTTTTCAACGGCCTTCGCCACCGCCGCACCGAACTCGGCATCGTCGGTGATCAGAATCGACTGCGCGCTTTCGTCATGTTCGGCTTGCGACATCAGATCGACGGCGATCCAGTCCGGATCGTTGTGCTTGTCGGCGATCACCAGAATCTCCGACGGCCCCGCGATCATGTCGATGCCGACCTTGCCGAACACCCGGCGTTTGGCGGCGGCCACAAAGGCGTTGCCCGGGCCGGTGATCTTGTCCACCGGCGCGATGGTTTCGGTGCCGTAAGCCAGTGCCGCAATCGCCTGCGCCCCGCCGACGCGGTAAATCTCGTCCACACCCGCAATGCGCGCGGCCAGAAGCACCAGCGGGTTCGCCACGCCGTCGGGCGTCGGCACGGTGATCGCCAAACGCTCGACCCCCGCGACCTTCGCCGGGATCGCATTCATCAGCACTGACGACGGGTAGGACGCCAGCCCCCCCGGCACATAAAGTCCGGCCGCCGACACCGGCGTCCAGCGCCAGCCCAGCGTCGTGCCGTCCGGGTCGGTCCACATCTGGTCGTCGGGCATCTGGCGGACGTGATAGGCGCGGATGCGCTGGGCCGCGAGTTCGAGAGCCTCGCGCTCCTCGTCTGACACTTCGGCGCAAAGCGCGTCGATCTCTGCGTCGGAGAACCGCAGCTTGTCCGCCGTCAGTTGCATCCGGTCGAACCGGGCAGTCAATTCGAGGACCGCCGCATCGCCGCGGGTGCGCACATCGGCGATGATCTTCGCCACCGCTTCGTCGACATCCGGGCTGTCCTCGCGCTTCATGGTCAGAAGCGCGGCGAAACGCGTCTCGAAATCGGGGTCCGTGGTGGACAGGAAATGGGGCATGTCGGTCTCCTTGCGTGGCTCCGACATAGCGCGGCTTGGCGCGGGTCTCAAGCTCCGGAACGGCAACGCCCGCAGAGAAACTCTGCGGGCGCGGTTCCGGTGCGGGCGAGCCCGCGCGTCATTATGGGTCAGTAGCGGAACGAGCTTTTGGTGGAGAACATTTCCACCGAGATCTTGCCCTTTGGCACGGGCGTTCCCGTGCGTACGCAATTCGCCGCCTCTCCCAGATGGCCACTGGCCTGATTGTTGCTTTTGAAGTTCGCGAAATAGCGCAGGTTCTTGATGAGAACCTCACCGTTCAGCTTGACCCCCATCGTCCCCAGAGAATCGCCCGAGGCCTTGTAGGCGTAGCTTCCGCCGGTTGCGGAATAGCCGCCACAGACTGCCACATAGCCACCATCGTTGATGACATCCCAGCGGATGAGCGTCTTGCCGCGCGGTTTCCAGATCAGCTCGTAAGTGGCAAAGTCCTTGTCGACCGGAAGCGTGGAAGTGACCTTGCCCGCATGCGCGGCACTGGCCGCCGACAGCGCGACAAGGGCGGCGAGAAGTGTTTTCTTCATGAAATCCCCCGAAGAATATGCGTGGTACAATGGTTTATGCGCTCAAGAGAAAGCACGCTGCCGTGGGGGGCAAGGTCGAACGTGACGTTCAGTCGTCGTGTTTCGGAATGTGATGCGACGGGGCCACATAGGGGCGGGTCACATCCTTGAGCGTCACATCCAAGGCCTCGACCTGAAGCGCGATTGCGCCGTCGCCCGCCAAAGTGATCTCGACCGTGCCCATGCCGTCCTCGGAAGGAGTAAAGGCAACGGCCAGAAGCGACAGGATCATTTGCTTGTCCCCCGTCGGCACACCCGTCGAGCGCGCCGCCATCACATCGTCGAACAAAAGAACCGCCTGCACGCGTTCCACCGGGCGGCCCCGGCGCTCGGCGGTCTCGACATCTTCCCAGCGAAAGCGGTTGATCAGAAGCGCGAAGCGGCGATGTGTGGCGTCATAGGAAATTTCGCCCATCGGCACGATAGCGTCCTGCACCAGGGCCGAGATCACCGTCAGGTCGTCCGCGTCCATCGCCTTGAGCGCCAGCGGGCGCTCGCCACCGTCTTCGAACCGGGCGTCTTCCACCATCAGCCTTTGATCCTCTCGATATGCGCCCCGATGCCGGAGAGCTTTTGCTCGATGAACTCATAGCCCCGGTCGAGGTGATAGACGCGCGAGACCACGGTTTCTCCCTCCGCCGCCAGACCGGCCAGAATGAGCGACACGGACGCCCGCAGGTCGGTCGCCATCACCGGCGCGCCCTTGAGCTTGTCGACGCCATGCACCGTGGCATGTCCGCCATGCACTTCGATCTGTGCGCCCATGCGGATAAGTTCCGGGGCGTGCATGAAACGGTTCTCAAAGATGGTCTCTTCCAGAACGGAGGTGCCCTCGGCGGTGCACAGAAGCGCCATCATCTGGGCTTGCAAATCGGTCGGGAAACCGGGGAAGGGCTCGGTCACCACGTCCACGGCTTTCACCCGGTCGCCATTGCGTTTGACGGTCAGCCCGCGCTCCGTCTCGGTGACGGAAATCCCCGCTGCTTCGAGTTTCTCGACAAAGCTTTCCACGAGCGACAGCTTGCCGCCGAGACAGGTGACTTCCCCGCCGCAAATCGCCGGCGCCAGCATGAAGGTGCCCAACTCGATCCGGTCGGTCACCACCGGGTGCGTCGCGCCATGAAGCCGGTCGACGCCCTGAATTTCGATCCGCGAGGTGCCCGCGCCTTCGATCTGCGCCCCCATTTTGTTGAGGCAATCGGCCAGATCCACAATCTCCGGTTCGCGCGCCGCATTCTCCAGAACCGATGTGCCTTTCGCCAGAGAGGCAGCCATCAAAAAGTTCTCGGTCGCGCCCACAGACGGAAAGCGCATCTTGTGCACCGCGCCCTTGAGACGCCCGCCCGCCACCTTGGCGTGCAGATACCCGTCTTTCAACTCGATCTCCGCCCCCAAGGCTTCCAAAGCCGTGGTGTGCAGATCCATCGGCCGCGCACCGATCGCACAGCCGCCCGGAAGCGACACAACCGCATGGCCGAGACGGGCGAGCAGAGGCCCAAGAACGAGGTTCGACGCCCGCATCTTGCGCACGATGTCGTAATCCGCGATCGGATTGATCTCCCCGTGGCAGGACATTGCCTGCACCTTGCCGTCCTGCAATGCGGAAACCTCTGCACCGAGAGAGGCGAGAAGCGCGGTCATCGTCTTGATGTCCGAGAGCCGCGGCGCATTGGTCAGCGTCAGCGGCTCATCCGACAGAAGTGTTGCGGGCATCAGCGCGAGACAGGCGTTCTTCGCCCCCGCAATCTCGATGTCGCCATTCAGAGGCCCGTTGCCCCGCACCAGAATCGAATCCATCCGCTCGTCTCACTCGTCCTTGCCGTCGCTCTCATCGGAGGCCGTGCGCGCGCGCGCCTGCGCCTTGCGCCGCTGAAGATTGGCCTTCAGCGCGGCTTTCAACCGCTCATCCCGGCTTTTCGGCGCAGGTTTCGCAGGTTTCCGGGAGGGATCGGTCTTGTTGTCCATGCTGTTCCATGTAGCCAATGCGGCATGCCCCGTCCAGTGTTGGTGGGGGAGACGCGGGAAAGTGAAACGCTGCGACCCGCAGTCGTTGTGAAAGCGGCATGGAAGATCCGGGAGGACATCAGGAGGCAAATGCTCACCGCCAAATTTATCCTTGCTTCGATATATTTGAGGTCGAGGATGAGGGTGCAAGTTTCAGTTTTAAGGAGATTCAGATATGAGAGCGAAACATTTAATAGCAGCCCTGTGCCTTCTGGCCTTCGGATGGCTGCTCGACCCGACCCTTCACGATCCGTCCAATTATCGTCGGCAAAACTATGATCTGCGGGAGGAAGGTGTCTCCATTTTTGCCCACACCCGTTTGGTCGAGGACCCAGGCCTCCTTTTCGACCGGACCTCCTATGCAGGACAGGTTGCGATCTCGATCATCACGCCCCAAGAGCCGGGCGAAACGCTCCGCATCACAGGGGTAACACTTCACCAGGGCAGTGCTTCGGTTCGCTTTGACGTCACCGAGGAGACAGACGACATGGACGAAGGCTTGATCAGGCGGAGCGACGGCGAGAGTGCCCCATCCTATTCCCTGATCTATTCCCCGCGCTTCGGTGAGGACATCAATCTCAGCCTCGACATTGAACGCTGCCAAATCGGAAGCTGCGTCCCCGAGACGCTGGCCACGATCATCCCATTTGAGCAAAAGCCGAAAGTTTTCTGCTCTGGCGTGTGGTGGAGGATGATGGGTGTCTAATATTGCAACCCTCTTCCTCCACCAGCTCGACCTCGCACAAACCGGTCGCGGGTCGGACGATATGGATGCGGGACAAGCGCTTGCTTTCGCGGAATATGGGATGTCTCATGGCTTTGGCGTGTCAAAAATGGAAGCTTTTGGGGTGGGCGCATCGCGCGGGAAACACGCACTCTACCATCAAATCCTCGGCGTCGATGACGATGGTGAAAACTGGCGAGACCATAAGGACCCCGGTCGTGCCCTCGCTCTCGTGAGAAGCAAATTCGATGACGCCGCGCGGGATGGTTTGACGCTTCGGTATAAAATCTGGATGAATGGGGCTGATTTGGACTGATGCCTATTTGCGCCCCGCTGAGCGGCCGAAAATCATGAAGCTGCCTCAAAGGATTTTCTTAAATGCTGAAAACCTCCATCTTCCTCTCAACCCTTCTGCTCGTCGGGTGTCAGATGACCACCGATATCCCCGCGCCGGGCGATGACGGCCCGGCGATCAGGCGGGAGGACGTATCTCTGGAGATCGTCTCCGCCAAGAAATTGTCCCCGCGCGAAATCGCTTTGATGATCTCGGTCGCGAACTTTTCCGAGCGCGATATCTGTTTCTCCTATGAGGTGTCCAATCAGCCCCTTGTCTCGTTTACTCGCATCTCGGATGGCTGGGAATTAGCTGAAACGCTGAGCGAAGGAGTCTGGGTCAATTCCAAAGGGGAACTCACAGGCCCCCCCGGGGATACACCGCAACCAAAATCACACTTGTTCCCGGCGGCAAAACCGAACTGCCTCTCTTGCGGGTCATCACGGAGACAGAGGAATTTTGGGAGGACAAAATGAAAGGCTTTTCACCGCGTGAGCCCTATGAGAACCAACCGGTGACAGCCTCTCTCTACGGCAACATTTTCGACTGTGCCTATCCTGATATCGACGCAGCACGGTCCGCAGGATGGCAGAACGAAGCGTCGGTCTCTTCGAGCGAATTCAAAGTCAGCCAATAGCGTGTTTGGGGCGGCATCAATCTTGATCCGTGTGCGTGGGGCCTGTCGGGGCGCAGGCCCCCGCATGTCCGATTGCCTCTCAAATCCCTTACCCCATCGTGCTTTAGGGTCCGACAAAAGTCCGACGCAAGTCCGACGCTTTGCCGACAGGGCTCTTCTCGGAAATCTCTCTAAAATCCGGCCCGTCGGAGAGGTGGGTGCAAGGGGAGAGGGGCGGTTGGAAAAAGAAACTTTGCCCGAGGTGAGATTTTTCGCGAAAATGCGCTTGCACCCTGCGTCGATCACGTCTAATTAGCCGCCCACAGCGACGGTGATACGGTCACTTGACGCACCCCGGCGCTGCTGTAGCTCAGAGGTAGAGCACTCCCTTGGTAAGGGAGAGGTCGAGAGTTCAATTCTCTCCAGCAGCACCATTTCATCCATGATAAACAGTCACTTGAGCATCGCCCGCCTGTGCGCGTCGGGCGGCAATTCGTCTCGTTTCGGACATTCTCCGCGACAGGCTTGGCGAAACCTGTCACTGAGGTCCTGTGTCAGGAGGGACCATGACGATCATCGACATGTTGAAAGCGCGCGTGCGCGGCAAGGGCTTGCGGATCGTGTTTCCCGAGGGCGGCGACGCCCGGCTTCGGCCTGTGGTGGACACGCTGATCCGTGAAAATCTGGCGCGCCCGGTTTTGCTGTTCAATGGCTGCGAAGTCTTGGAAAATGCGGGGGAATTCCCCGTTGGTGTAACCTGTCTGGCGGTCGATGATCCGGCGCTTGCGCAGCAGTGGGCCGCAGATTTTCGAGAGCAAAACCAGAGGGTTTCCGAGGCCCGCCTGCTGCGCGGTTTCCCGAACCCCCTGCATGCTGGGGCGATCATGCTAGGTGCGGGCGGGGCCGAGGCGATGGTCGCAGGGCTTGTCGCCCCGACCGAAGAGGTGATCCGCACCGCCTTCACCTATCTCGGGCTGAACGACGGGTTGAAAGCGCCGTCGAGCCTGTTTCTCATGCGCATTCCGGGGTTTGCGGGCAGCGAGGGCGAGGCCGTGATCTTTGCCGATTGCGGTGTGCAGCCCGCCCCCGACAGCGCCGCCTTGGCGCAAATCGCGTTGACGACGGCCCAGACCGCGACCGACCTTTTGGGGTGGGAGCCGCGGGTTGCCTTCCTGTCGTTTTCCACCGATGGCAGCGCCAGGCACGACAAGGTGGATTCGGTCCGCGACGCGGTGCGGCTCGCACAAGCCGAAGCGCCAGAGATGAAAATCGACGGTGAATTTCAACTGGATACGGCCATCGTGCCGGAGGTCGCAGCCCGCAAGCTGTCGCGTCCCTCCGAGGTGGCTGGCCGGGCCAATATCCTGATTTTCCCCGATCTCGATGCGGGTAATATCGCCTACAAGGCGGTGCAACGCTTTGCCCTCGCCGACGCCTATGGTCCGTTTTTGCAGGGCTTTCGCCACAGCGTCAGCGACCTGTCGCGCGGCTCGACCTCTGAAGACATTCTGGGTGTCGCGCTGATGGCGCTCGCCCGGGCCGAGGGCCAGATGCGGCGTGCCTCTCAGCCCTGCGGCGGGTAGGGGCGAATTGCCGGTCGGGATCACGTCGGAGCCGCCCGCCGTGGCGTGCGCCTCCGAGTAATATGTGGGACGGGTGAGCGAGAAGGGCCCGAAATCGCGCAGCCATCGCCCAGAACCGACCCTGGCGTTGATCGTCCCGACAGTACGGAGGAACGCGGCTGCGGTGTCAGGTCGGGGTCGCCGCAAGTTCCGAGAGTGTCAAGCACAGCTCTGTCGCCACAGCCATGTCCTGAACCGAAATCCATTCGAGAGGGCCGTGGATATTCTGCATCCCGGTGAACAGGTTCGGTGTCGGCACGCCCATCTCGGTCAGGCGCGAACCATCGGTGCCACCGCGGATCGGCACGGAGACCGGTTCGAGGCCGATCTTGCGACAGGCTTCATTGGCCAGATCGACCGGTGTCATGTCCTTTTCAAGCCAGTAGCGCATGTTGCGGTATTGCGGGCGAATCTCGCAGGTGATCGTCGCGCGCGGTTCGGTCGCGGCCACCGTTTCGCAGACCTGCTGCAACAGCGCGCCCTTTGCCGCCAGCCCCTCGCGTTCGAAATCGCGCAGGATGAAGCGGATTTTCATCTCGGACGAACCGCCGACCATGTCGGTGGCGTGGATGAACCCTTCCGCCCCGTCGGTGGTCTCTGGCGTCATAGTGACATGGGGCAGGGTCTGGATGATCTTCGAGGCGAGATGGATGGCGTTCACCATCTTGTCCTTGGCAAAACCGGGGTGGATCGAGACGCCGGTGACAGTCACCTCTGCGGCGTCGGCGGAGAAGGTTTCGAACTCGATCTCGCCGACCTTGCCGCCGTCGAACGTATAGGCGAACTTCGCGCCGAGGTCTTTCGGGAGCTGGGGCGACACGCCGCGCCCGATTTCCTCGTCGGGGGTAAAGGCGATGCGGATCGGACCATGCGGAATTTCGGGATGTTTGAGCAGGTGCTCGGCGGCGGTCATGATGATCGCCACGCCAGCCTTGTCATCGGCCCCCAAAAGCGTGGTGCCGGAGGCGGTGACGATGTCATGGCCTTGTTTTGTGGCGAGATAGGGGAACTCTTCGGGCGACAGGATCAGGTCGGGATTGTCGGGAAAGGTGATCTCGCCGCCGTTGTAGCCGCGCACGACACGCGGTTTGACGCCGGTGGCGTTGAACTGCGGTGCGGTGTCGACATGGGCGAGAAAGCCGACGGTCGGGCCCTCGGCGGTGGCGGGAATGGTGGCAAGCACCACGCCGTAGTCAGTCAGTTCCACATCGGATGCGCCCATCGCGGTCAGCTCGGTCTCGAGCAGACGCAGCAGGTCGAGCTGGATCGCGGTGCTCGGCGCGCCGGGGGCGTCCTCGTCGCTTTGGCTGTCGATGGCGGCGTAACGGACCAGACGGTCCTCGAGGGCTTTGTCGAACGGATGTGTCATGGGATGTCCTTCTCTGTTGTTCCGAGAAGGGAACGCGCGGGGAGAAGAGTCAAGTTCGGGCCGGGGGCTGGACGGACAAGCTTACGTGAGACGCCCCGAGGGCCGTCTCTGTGCCAGATTACGCAGCGCCGGTGATCTTGTTGATATGGCCCATTTTGCGGCCCGGTTTGACATCCGCCTTGCCGTAGAGATGGATCGCCACCGAGCCGTCTTTCGCAAACTCCGGGATGCGATCCACATCGTCGCCGATGAGGTTCAGCATCTCGACATTGGAATGCCGCTTGCCGTCACCCAGAGGCCAGCCTGCCACGGCGCGGATATGCTGTTCGAACTGGTCGATGACACAGCCGTTTTGTGTCCAATGGCCGGAATTGTGTACGCGCGGCGCGATCTCGTTGACCACCAAACCGGCGGACGTGACGAAAAGCTCGACCCCCATCACGCCGACATAATCCAGTGCATTCAAGATTTTGGCCGCGAGCAAGACGGCATCGGTCCGTTGCGCGGGTGTCAGCCGTGCAGGCACGGTGGTGGTGTGCAGAATGCCGGATTTGTGCACGTTTTCGCCCGGGTCGAAACAGGAGATATCCCCCGCCTGACCGCGCGCGGCGATCACGGAGACCTCATGGCTGAAATCGACGAAGCCTTCGAGGACCGCGGGCGCTCCGGCCATGTCGGCCAGCGCCTGATCGGCCTCCGAAAGCTCCATGATCCGGGCCTGGCCCTTGCCGTCATAGCCGAAGCGGCGGGTCTTGAGGATTGCGGGGGCGCCAATCTCAAGCAGTGCTTCGGCCAGATCGAGATCGTCGTCCACCGCTGCGAAGGGGGCGACCGACAGGCCCAGATCGCGCAGGAAATTCTTCTCGACCAGACGGTCCTGCGACACGGCCAAGGCCTTGCGGTTCGGGCGGATCGGCACGAGGGACTCGATCAGGTCGAGCGCCGAGGTCGGCACGTTTTCGAACTCATAGGTCACCACATCGACGCTTTCGGCAAAGGCGCGCAGTGCCGCTTCGTCTTCATAGGGCGCGGTGGTGACGGTTTCGGCGACGTGACCCGCGGGCGGGTTGGCACCCGGCTCATAGATATGGCTCTTGAACCCGAGGCGGGAGGCGGCAACGGAAAGCATCCGACCCAGCTGCCCGCCGCCCAGGATGCCGATGGTTGCGTTCGGGGCGAGGGTTTGCCCATTCGTCATCACGTCAGTCATCGGAAGGCTCATCGGGGATGGAGGCAGACAGGGCTTCGCGCCAGGCGTCGAGACGTTCGGCCAGCGCCGGGTCCGCAGTGGCGAGAATGCCCGCCGCCATCAGCCCGGCATTGGCCGCGCCCGCCTCGCCGATGGCCATGGTGGCAACCGGGAAGCCCTTGGGCATTTGCACGATGGAATAGAGGCTGTCGACGCCCGACAGTGCCCGGGTCTGAACCGGGACGCCGATCACCGGCACGCGGGTTTTGGACGCCATCATGCCCGGCAGATGCGCGGCCCCGCCAGCGCCCGCGATGATCACCTTGAGACCGCGCCCGGCGGCTTCCTTGCCATAGCTCCAGAGCCGGTCCGGCGTGCGGTGGGCGGAGACGATCTTGGCCTCGTAGGGCACGCCCAATTCATCAAGAATGTCCGCTGCGCGTTTCATGGTGGGCCAGTCGGACTGGCTGCCCATGATGATGCCGACCTCGACGCTCATATGGCTATCTCCCGGGAAAGTGTCGCTTTCCCGCCTTATAGCCGATGCGGGGCGTTACGCAATGATGTCCGGGGTGATCTGGTCTTCCAGAAGCGCGATCCGGTCCTTGAGAGCGAGTTTCTGCTTTTTCATCCGTTGCAGGCGCAGGGCATCGAGGTGTCCGGTCTCCTGCATTGCCTCGATCGCGGCGTCGAGGTCACGGTGCTCGCGTTTCAGCATCTCAAGTTTGACCTTGAGCACCTCCAGATGATCCATTCGGCTGGACACGTTCATCGCGTTGTCTCTATGTGTTGTTTCGGCGGTCGCTTTCCAAGTCTAACGGGAATTCTTCAAAACTCAAAGCGTTCTGAGAAGCTCTTGAAGCCCGTGGCGTCTGGCCCCATATTTTCAGGGAAGGGTTGCCGCATCCGGGACCCGTGTGACGGACACAGTCGCTTCTGAGAAAGGACGTGGTGATGACGAAAGTAAGCTTTGGCGCCCATCCGTTTCTGCTGGGTTTTGACCAGTTGGAGCGTTTGGTGGAGCGCACGGCGAAATCCGACGCCGGGGGCTATCCGCCCTACAATATCGAACAATCCTCCGAGAACACCTATCGAATCACGCTCGCGGTGGCGGGGTTTGCCGAGGAAGATCTCGCCATCACGCTCGAAGATCGCCAGCTTGTCGTGCGGGGGCGCCAGCCGGAGGCCGACGAGGCGCGCGTTTTCCTGCATCGCGGCATTGCCGGGCGGCAGTTCCAGCGCTCTTTCGTGCTTGCGGAGGGGGTGGATGTCACCGGAGCCTCGATGGAAAACGGGCTTTTGCACATCGACCTGACCCGGGCCATGCCCGACACCATCGTTCAGACCATTCAGATCAGAAAGGGGTGAGCCATGAACACGCGCTATCCGCATCTGCCCTCTGAGGGGGGCGAGGAAAAAATCGTCTATGTCCGTCCGGTTGCCGTGGCCGATCTGCCCGAAGAGGTGCAGGCACAGGCGGGGGGGCTCGACCATATCTATTCGGTGAACGGTGCCGATGGCACGCGTCTGGCGCTGGTCGCCAATCGCCATCTCGCCTTCGTGCTCGCGCGAGAGCACGATTTCGCGCCGGTGAACGTGCACTGAGGACGCGGCCCGGCCCTCCCTCTTGCAAAGCCGGGGGGGCTGGCCTACCGAAGGGCAAGAGAAGTTTTGCTCCCCGGAAAGGTCATTATGAAAGATTTCATTGTGTCGCTGACCGCGATCCCGCCGCGGTTCAACGAACTCATGCCGACGCTGTTGTCTCTGAAGGCGCAGAAACACGTCAACATCCGCGAGATTCGTCTCGATCTGCCGAAGAGCTATCGTCGTTTCCCGTTCGATCCGGCGACCGATCTGCCCGACCTGCCGGACTGGGTGACGCTTCACCTGCACGATCAGGACTACGGGCCGGCGACAAAGATTCTGCCTGCGGCGCAGGACTATGCCGGACAGGATGTGTTCCTGTTTTTCTGTGACGACGATCAGCGGTACGAACCGGAGCTGCTTTTCAAGCTCGGCACCGCCGCCGAGGCCCATCCGAACGATGTGATCGCCAACATGGGCTACAACCTCAACGAGAGGCTGGCCAATCCCTGTTACGATTTTCCACGCAGCTTTCAGCCGCGGGCAAAACGCCGGGGCAAGGACTGGCGCTATCGTCTCTGGCGGCTGCGCACGGGGATGCGCAAGAAATTCGCCTTCCTCGGGACGCCTGGCTACATCGACATTGCGGAAGGCTATGGCGGGGTTCTGGTCCGGCCGTCGTTCTTCACGCCGGACATGTATGACATTCCCGAGATCCTCTGGACGGTGGACGATCCCTGGCTGTCGGGACATTTCACGAAAAACGGTCATGGCATCTGGCGCCCGGCGGACACGCTGCGGTTCGGTCACAACCGGGGCGCGGAGGCGCTTGCGGATTTCGTCTACCAGGGGCATGGGCGCGCAGAGGCCGACACCGCCTGTATCGAATACTTCCGGCGCGAATACGGGCTCTGGGGGGGCGATGACCCCGCGACCCGTTTCGATCGCGACCTGACGCAGCCGCGCCATTGGCAGGGCTGAGCTCGTTTGTGCCTTTCGCGGCTAAACCCGGGTTATAGACCGGTTTATTTCCCGCGAAAGGCATTTGCCCAGGGCCTGAAGAGGGCCTAGCTTCGGCGCATCGACCGGGGGGCGATCCCCGGGAGGCAAGCCAGAAAGCGAGCGAGTATGAAAATTTCCCAATCTTACAGCGGGCTGCAAAAGATCCTGCACTGGGCGGTGGTGCTGACCTTCGCCTTCAACTACGTGGTGTCCGATGGCATGGGGCGGGCGCTGCGCACCTTCACCGAGACCGGGGTGAACGACAGCACGACCGCGAAGCTGCATGTCATCGTCGGGGTGACGACGCTTGTGCTGATGATCCTCCGGCTCTTGGTCCGTCTGATCCAGGGCGCGCCAGCCCTGCCGCCCGCGCCGCACCCGCTGATGGAAAAGGCCGCCCACGGGGTGCATTTCCTGCTTTATGCGGCGATGATCGCGACGCCTGCCGCCGGCGGCGCGGCCTGGTTTCTCGGCATCCATGACGCGGGGGACGTCCATGAGGTGCTCGTGAACCTGACGATTCTGTTGATCGTCGCCCATGTCGCGGCGGCGCTCTATCACCAGTTCATTCTCAAGGACAATCTTCTGAAACGCATGGCCCCTCACTGAAAGCCGGACCCATGTGTGAAAAGCCCCGACCGATGGCCGGGGCTTTTTTATGTCTGATGGAACCGCCGGATCAGTGCGCGGCGATCAGCCCCATGGATTCGAGTTTGAGAATGACCTGGTGGGCGCAGTTGTCCACGTCATGGCCTTCGGTCTCGACCCGAAGCTCCGGGGATGCAGGCACTTCGTAAGGGTCTGAGATGCCGGTGAATTCCTTGATCTTGCCTTCGCGCGCGAGCTTGTAGAGCCCCTTGCGGTCGCGGCGTTCGCATTCCTCGATGGAGGTGGCGACGTGCACTTCGACGAAGGCGCCAAAGGATTCGACATCCTCGCGCACCGCACGGCGGGTGGTGGCATAGGGCGCAATCGGCGCGCAGATGGCGATGCCGCCGTTCTTGGTGATCTCGGAAGCCACATAGCCGATGCGGCGGATGTTGAGATCGCGGTGCTCTTTCGAAAAGCCCAGTTCGGAGGACAGGTTTTTGCGCACGATGTCGCCATCGAGAAGAGTCACCGGGCGACCGCCCATCTCCATCAGTTTCACCATGAGCGCGTTGGCGATGGTGGATTTGCCGGAGCCGGAGAAGCCGGTGAAGAACACGGTGAAGCCCTGTTTCGAGCGCGGCGGCTTGGTCTTGCGCAGCTCGTTCACCACTTCGGGGAAGGAGAACCACTCGGGGATCTCGAGACCTTCCTGAAGGCGGCGGCGCAGCTCGGTGCCGGAGATGTTGAGGATGGTCACGTCATCCTTGTCGGCGATCTCGTCGGCAGGTTCGTACTGGGCGCGCTCCTGCACATAGACCATGTGTTTGAAGTCGACCATTTCGATGCCCATCTCATCCGCGTGTTTCGCGAAGAGTTCCTGCGCGTCGTAGGGGCCGTAGAAATCCTCGCCCGCAGAGTTCTTGCCCGGACCGGCGTGATCGCGCCCGACGATCAGATGGGTGCAGCCGTAGTTCTTGCGGATCAGGCCGTGCCACACGGCCTCACGCGGACCAGCCATCCGCATGGCGAGCGGCAGGAGCGACATGGTGGTCGTCGACTGCGGGTATTTGTCGAGCACGGCCTCATAGCAGCGCACGCGGGTGAAGTGGTCCACATCGCCGGGTTTGGTCATGCCTACGACCGGATGGATCAGCAGGTTGGCCTGCGCTTCCTTGGCGGCGCGGAAGGTCAGTTCTTGGTGCGCGCGGTGCAGCGGGTTGCGGGTCTGGAAGGCCACGACACGACGCCAGCCCAGCTTGCGGAAATAGGCGCGCAGCTCGTTGGGGGTGTCGCGACGGGCGCGGAAATCGTAATGCACCGGTTGCTGGATGCCGACGACTGGACCGCCGAGGTAGATCTTGCCGGCACTGTTGTGCAGGTAGTTGACGGCCGGGTGCGCCAGATCGTCGGCGCCAAAGACCATCTCGGCCTCTTTCGACTTGTTCGGCTCCCAGCGGTCGGTGACCGTCATGGTGCCGAGGATCACACCCTCCTGATCACGCAGGGCAATGTCCTGTCCCAGTTCGAGCCTGGCGGCGAAATCCTCGGAGACATCGAGCGTGATCGGCATCGGCCAGAGCGTGCCGTCGGCAAGCCGCATGTTCTCGACAACGCCGTTGTAATCCGCTTCGGAAAGGAACCCTTTGAGCGGGTTGAACCCGCCGTTCATGAGCAGTTCGAGGTCGCAGATCTGACGCGGGGAGAGGTCCCAGCTCACCAGATCGGCGGCTTCGACTTTGAGCTTTTGGGCGCTGTCGTAGGAGACATAGAGCTCGGGGATCGGGGCGAGGTTCTGCGGCATGTTTGGGGCCTTCTTGCGCTGGACGGTACGAACGAAATTGGCCCGCACAAACATGACGCCGCAGGCTCCGGGGAGCCATACTCCCTTGCGGGTCGGCAAATCAATAGAGCCGGTTCAAGAAACGGAAAATGAGGCTTCAAGGCCTCATTTTCCGTATTTTATGGAACAAATGTCCCGGTAATGTCGCTGTTCCGCGATCAATGTTTCCGGGGCCTTGGGATTGGTTCTTTTCGCACGAGAGGACATGGATGTTGTCAGGTGGAAAGGCGACGTATCGCCCGGATCACCTGCGGGGTGAAAAGGACGCAATGGGTCAGTTCTGGGCGCGAGCGCGAGGAATAGAGCATGGCCTCTGCGCCTTTCATGCGGGCTTGGTCCGAGAACCGCCATGTTGGCGCAGGCTCCCCACGGGCACGAATATTCTGCCAGATGATGGAAAGCGCGGGGTTGCCGCTGTGGTCCGAGAGCTGCGTGAGGGCAATCTCCAGCGCCCAAAGATCGCGTTCGACCCCGTCACCGGCATAGCGCGCAATGGCGACGCGGGTGCCTTCCGGGGTCAGGGAGGTGTAGATCGCTGGCTGGCCGTCGTGGTGAAAACGGCCCTCTGGAGAGGAAACGGGCCGTTCCGGGTTTTGCCCCGGAACGACCAGACGGTAGACAGTGAGCAGAGTGGTGCTCACTCTTGTGCGGCGAGCCAGTGTTCGGCGTCGAGCGCCGCCATACAGCCCATGCCTGCCGAGGTCACGGCCTGGCGGTATTTGTGATCGGTCAGGTCGCCCGCAGCGAAAATGCCGGGGATGGAGGTTTCCGTCGAGCCCGGTTTGACCGAGACATAGCCGCCGTTGTGCAGCTCAAGCTTGTCTTTCACCAACTCGTTGGCGGGGGCGTGGCCGATGGCGATGAACACGCCCTTGGCCGGAATGTCGGTGATCTCGCCGGTCTTGACGTTGCGCGCCTTGACACCGTTCACGCCCTTCATCGGGGCCTCATCGCCGTAAACCTCGACCAGTTCATTGTCCCAGAGCGGCACGATCTTTTCGTTCTTCATGAGACGGTCGATCAGGATCTTTTCGGCGCGCAGGCTGTCGCGGCGGTGGATCAGCGTCACTTTCGAGGCAAAGTTGGTCAGGAACAGCGCTTCTTCCACGGCGGTGTTGCCGCCGCCGACCACCACGATCTCCATATTGCGATAGAAGAACCCGTCACAGGTCGCACAGGCGGAAACGCCATAGCCCTTGAACGCCTCTTCGGTCGGCAGGTTCAGCCATTTGGCGCGCGCACCGGTGGCGAGGATCACCGCATCTGCCGTATAGACCGTGCCGCTGTCACCCTTGGCCACGAACGGGCGGCTGTCGGTGTCGAGCTCGACGATCAGGTCGGAGATGATCTCCGTGCCCATCGCGCGGGCGTGGTCTTCCATTTTCACCATGAGTTCCGGGCCCTGCACTTCGCTGTAGCCCGGGAAGTTCTCGACTTCGGTGGTGGTGGTGAGCTGACCGCCCGGCTCCATCCCCTGCACGAGGATCGGCGAAAGCATCGCCCGCGCGGCATAGATGCCCGCAGTATAGCCGGCCGGACCGGAGCCAATGATCAGAACTTTCGTGTGTTTCGTGTCCGCCATGTCGGGACCCCATTTTTGCGTGTTGTCTTTGCTGTTGGCTTCGATATAGACACCGCGACGCGGCGTGGCAAACCCTGTGCGACGCACAGCCGCGGTGAAAAAATGGGCAATCGAAGGCGGAATGCCCGTTTGCCGCACATGACGCAGGCGAAATCCTCTTGAAACTTTCTTGCCATAATGAGAAAGAATATTGCGCGTAAACGCCTGTTTGCGCACATCTATGGAATTAATGGCCTTTTATGGCCAAGGCGGAAGACAGATGCCCTCACATAAACTCGACGAGATCGACCGGAAAATTCTTGCGGAGCTTCAGGCCGACGGGCGGATGACCAACGTCGAACTGGCCCGCCGGGTGGGGATTTCCGCACCGCCCTGTCTGCGCCGGGTGCGCACGCTTGAGGAAAGCGGATTCATCAGGGGCTATCACGCCGTCGTCGACACGCGGGCGCTGAATTTCGAAGTGCAGGTGTTCGCCATGGTGGGCCTGCAAAGCCAGGCGGAGAGCGACCTCTCGAAATTCGAGGCGAAATGCCGCGAGTGGCCGCTGGTGCGCGAATGCCACATGCTCAACGGCGAAGTGGATTTCATCCTGAAATGCGTCGCCCCCGATCTTTCGACCTTCCAGAGCTTTCTGACCGGAGAACTGCTGTCGACCGAGAATGTCGCCTCGGTCAAGACCTCGCTGGTGATCCGCTGCGCCAAGGACGAGCCGGGCGTGCCTTTCGACGTGCTCGAAGCGCGGCTGGCCCAGAACGCCTGATCTGTCGACATTTGCATGAAAAAAACGGCCCGCCTTCTGGCTGGGCCGCTTTTCGTGGAGGCCGGTCGGAGGGAAGGCCGGCCGTGGAAAGGTTTAGCGGAACATCAGGTCCAGAAGATCGCCGGGGGTGAGCCGCGGATGGGCTAGTGCGCCGAAATCACCCAAGTTGTCGAGATGCGGAAACAGCGCCATGAAGCGCGCCCGCAGATCGCCCTGCAACTGGCCGGAGGCAGAGGTGCCGGGGTGATAGCTTTCGAGATCGACGCCGTTGACCCGGATCAGGCTGTGGCGGGCGAGCGCGAGGTGATAGCTGCGCACGGTGGAGATCGGCGTGACCTCGATCACGGAGACCCCGTCGACCATGCCGGTGATTGGGGCCAGCGCTCTCGATGTGCCCAGCCAGGATTTCAGTGCCTCCGCCTGCAAGAGATAACGCGCGCCTCCCCCCAGCACGAGATCCGGTGCGGGACGCCCGAGCCCGAATGTGTCGGAGGTGATGCGATAGAGCCGCTCGGCGCGGGCCTCGGGCGACCGTGTGCCGCGGGTATCGAGCGTCATCGACCCGATCCAGTCCACCCGCTGCACGCCGTTGTCGAGCGTCACCACCTCATCGCCGGGCAGCAGGTCCTCGATCGCCACGGGCCCCGCGACGGTCGGGATCAGCGCCCCGCGTGCGAATGCATTGAACGCGGCCTCGAATACCGGGAGTGCCGGGGCGGTGTGTGGCGTTTCGCAGATCTCGCCAGTCGGCGCGCGCCAGAGAAGATCGTAGCGACGCAGGGCCTGCGCCTGATGCTCCACAGGACGGGCGCGACGCACGGTCCAGGCGGTTTTCGGCTGCGCCGTTGTCAGGCCGGAGCCGGGCATCTGATCCAGATCATGGGGCAGCGATTGCGGAAGGGCACGGCGCTCGGCGCTCAGGTGCGATCCGGCCAGAGAGCCAGACAGGGGCTGCGACATCGGAAACCTCTTACTGTGTCGGCCCCCACCGATACCAGTTCCTATACGATCTCAGATTTCCGCCAGGATTGTCAAAAATTTTAGCTAATTACAGTTAACGGCGGAACCAGTCGCCCGGTCCGCCGTCGCTTTGTTTCTTTGTATTGGGGCAATGATGTGCCTATCGCGCCAGGCAGGCGCTTCAAGGTGCGAATCGTCGCCGTGATCGGGTTCAGGCCGAGCGGCGCAGCACCGGTTTGTCAGCCTTCTTCGCGATGAAGGCGGTGCGGCGCGTGCCGCGCGCCCAAGGCATCTCGACCTCGGCCTTCTTGGCTTCGGCAATCATCGACTTCATCCAGCGACGGTTTTTCATTTCTGCCTCTCTCGTGACCTGCGCCGCAGGGGACAGTCCTGCGGGCTGTCGCTGCGTCTGTTTCGGTGTTGAGAACAATATGCCGGGGCGATTCGGCGAAAATGGGGCGGGTCGAGGAGAAAGTTTTCGGAAACCCGATGCGATATGGCGCATTGGGGGCGCTCGGGTTTGGGGTGCATTAACCTTAAGAAAATTAAGGTTAATTCCAGATTCCATGCAGCGATGGCGGCGGCTTGCGCGGGGTGTTTCGGGCAAAATTGGGGCGGGGAAGGGCCCTATTCCTGCCCCAAAGACTTCGGGGGCAGGGTAAATTCGGCTCAGAGCCGGATGAGCGAGATGAGTCGTCCGTAATCGGCTTCCTTGCGATGCACCGAGCGGCGGTAGGAATAGAACCGCTCCGGATCGGAATAGGTGCAATGCCGGGTCCATTCGGCATGGCCGACACCGGCTTCGCGCAGCCGATGCAACCCATAGGCCGGGAGGTCGAAGAGGTAACGATCGCCCTCGCCATTGGCGAAGAAGCGGGCGTTTTCAGGTGTGTCCGCGAGGAAGTCCTCGAAGAACTCGGGGCCGACTTCATAGGCGCGTTGCGAAATCGTCGGGCCGATGACGGCGGAAATATTGCCGCGCGTGGCGCCGAGCGCCTCCATCGCGTCGAGCGTCTCTTCGAGCACGCCCGCGATTGCGCCCTTCCACCCGGCATGGGCCGCGCCGATCACGCCGGCCTCACGGTCGGCGAACAAAACCGGCTGGCAATCGGCGGTGAGAATCACCAGCGCCAGTCCCGGCCGGTCGGTGACCAGCGCATCCACCTTGGGGGCAGTGCCGTCCTGCGGCCCGTCGATGCGGGCGACATCCGGGGAGTGCACCTGATGCGCCGCGCAAAGCGCTTCGGGCCCGAGCCCGAGCGCCTGTGCCGCGCGGCTGCGGTTGATTTTGACGATATCGGCCTGATCGGTCGATCCGAGGCCGCAGTTGAGCCCCTCGAACACGCCGGACGAGGCGCCGCCCTTGCGGGTGAAAAAGCCGTGGCGGATGCCATCGAGCGCGTCGGAGGTGATGATTTCGAGTGTCATGCGTCGAATCCGGGGGGCAGAAAATCGGGTGCGGGCGCAAGTGCCAGCGCTTTGAAGAGGGTTCCCATTTCCGAGGGCGAGGTCAACCGGTCAAATGCACTCTCGTGGCTCTTGAGGGCGGTCCCGCTCAGATTTCGCGCAAGCGCCTCGGCTCGGGCCGCGATGCCGAGGCGGGCCAGAAGCGCGCCTTGCGGGAGCATTTGTGAGGCGGCGACACCTGCGCTGCGGGCGGCAAGGCTCAGGGCTTCGAAATCCACATGGGCCGTCAGATCGGCGTGACCGGGGTGGGCGAGCGGATCGACACTCTTATGGGCTTCGAGCGCCTGAAACGTATCGCCGAGACTGCGCCAGTCGCCGTAGTCGATGAAGATCGCCGCGCCGCCTTGCTTGAGATGCGTGGCGATCTCCGTGACGATGGGCGCGGCGGCGGGGCAAAGCTCGACCACATCACCGTCTGTTGTGTCGCTGAGGCGATGGGCGAGAGCGGCAAGGGGCGCGGGGGCGGCGAGACCGAGGGTCAGAGTGCCGTCTTGCAGCCCGACCTGCGTTTCTGCCCAACCGTCTCCCTTGCGGGTGAATTGCCGGATGGGAAGCGCGTCGAAAAACTCGTTGGCGATGAGCCAGAGCGGCGCGTCGGGCAGATCGGACACCTGATCGCACCATGTGACCTCATAGTCTGACAGACGATCCTTTTGAGCGGCGCGCAGGGTGGGGGAGGCCTCGATCAGATGCACCTGCGCGGCCGTATGGAACCCCGGAACGCCGCGCGTGGCGCGCAGGATATCGGCCATCAGCGTGCCGCGTCCGGGACCAATTTCGGCCAGCGTAAAGCGTACGGGCGCGCCCTGATCGAGCCAGCTTTGCGCAAGGCATAGCCCCAGAAGCTCGCCGAACATCTGGCTGATTTCCGGCGCGGTGGTAAAATCGCCCTGCGTGCCCAGAGGGTCGCGCGTGGTGTAATAGCCATGCTCGGGATGGAGCAGGCAGTCGGCCATATACTCGGCCAGCGAGATCGGTCCAGTTTGGCGGATACGGCGGGTCAGGATGTGCGTGAGGGCGGTCATGTGCGTTTGGCGCGGAGCATGAAATAGAGCCCGATCAGGATCATCGGCAGGGACAGGAGTTGCCCCATCTGCATGCCGAGGAGGACCGTACCATTGGGATTGGCGGCGGTGACGAATTGCGCATCGGGTTGGCGGAAGACCTCAACGATGAAGCGCGAGATGCCGTAGCCTGCGAAGAACAGCCCCATGATCAGGCCCGGTCGTTTGAAGGCTTTCGTGCCCCAGACGAGTGCAAGGATCAGCGCGCCGAGGATCAGCCCCTCCATCCCCGCCTCGTAGAGTTGCGAGGGATGGCGGGCACAGAGCGGGCCGACATTGGCGCAGGCCTGTGCCGTCTCTCCGGGGAAGATCACCGCCCAGGGACCGTCCCAGGGCTTGCCCCAAAGCTCTGCGTTGACGAAATTTGCGATCCGTCCGAGCAAAAGCCCCGGCGGGGTCGCCATGGCCAGAAGATCGCCCAGTGACAGAAGCGGTTTCTTGTGTTTCTCGCCCCAAAGCAGGGCCGCGATGATGACTCCGAGAAAGCCGCCGTGAAACGCCATGCCGCCCTGCCAGACCATCGGGATTTCAATCGGATGGGAAAGGTAATAGCCGGGTTTGTAGAATAGCACATAGCCAAGACGCCCGCCGAGGATGACGCCGAGGATCAGCCAGGTCAGCAGGTCTTCGAACTCGGGTTTGGTCAGGGGGGGCGTGTCGGCGGCCCAGAGCCGCGTGGCCTTGAGGGCGCGCAGGATGAGAAACCAGCCGATCAGGAAGCCGCCGATATAGGCGAGCGCATACCAGTGCAGCGCGAAATGCACCGGCCCGAGATTGATCTCGAACAGGATCGGGGAGAGATCGGGGAAATTCAGAACGGCAGGCAGGCGTGTCAACATGAGCGCAACTGTCGCCACGGCGGGGCGGAAGTCAACCTTGTGATTTGCGCCCCGTCGCCCCATATAGGTCACAAGACATCACGAATGTGCCGGACGGAGCCAGACATGCAGACCCGCAACAAGATTCTCGACGATTTTTCCCAACTCATGACCAATGCCATGGGCGTGGCGCAGGGCGCGAAGGACGAGGCAGAGACCGCGCTCAAAAGCGTCATGGACCGCTGGCTGGCGGATCGCGATTTCGTCACCCGCGAGGAATTCGAAGCGGTTCGCGCCATGGCCCAAAAGGCCCGCGAGGAAAACGAAGAGCTGAAAAAGCGCCTCGACGCGCTGGAAGCTGTGAAAAACGCCTGATCCGATTGCCTCACGTTTCCTGACTGCGAAAGCCTCCCGTTGGGGGGCTTTTTTCTGTCCACAGGGGGCTTTAGAGGGCTGGGGAAAAATTAAGCAACTTGTGGATGACCCCGGAATGCTGGGGATAACACAAATATTTCGCTTTACAGATTCGTCGCTTTCATCACACCATATCTGGTAAGGGGAGGTGAAATCCCACCGATCCTTAGAGCAGGCACCAAGTCTTAGTGGCCGCCGCTGTGATGTCGCGCAAGGGGGGATGTCGCACAGCCACGGGACGCAGACCAGAAGAGGCCCGTGAATGTCGCTTATTGAGCAGAGCTTTTCCACCGAAATTCACCCGATCGACCTGTGCGAGCATTTGTGCGAGTACAATGACTGGGAATTCGACCGCGTCGCCGAAGATCAGATCGCCATGGCGGTCGAGGGCCAGTGGCGCACCTATTCGATCACTTTGGCGTGGTCGGAATATGACGAAACGCTGCGCCTCATCTGTACTTTCGAGATGGAGCCGCCCGAGGAGAAGCTGCCGCAAATCTTCGACGTGCTGAACCGCGCCAACGACCAGATCTGGACCGGCGCCTTCACCTACTGGCACGAACAGCGCCTTATGGTTTATCGCTACGGACTCGTGCTGTCGGGCGGCCAGATTGCCAGCCCGGAACAGGTCGACCGTCTGATCGGCGCGGCTGTGGGCGCCGCCGAACGCTTCTACCCGGCCTTCCAGCTTGTGGCTTGGTCGGATCGCTCGCCCGAGGACGCCATGGATGTGGCGATCCGCGAGGCTTACGGGCGCGCATAAGCGGCATAAGCACCCGCGCGAAATCGCACCGCTTGCCCGCGTTGCGCTCGGGCTTACGATTGATAGAGTGCCCCCTGATGCCCTCAGGGGGCTTTCTTATGACAGACGGAGTGGATCATGGAAAATGTGAAAGCGCGTGGATTGGTGCTTTTGGGCTGCGGCAAGATGGGCTCGGCCATGCTCAAGGGCTGGTTGGCCGGAGGTTTGCCGCCGGGCTCCGTCACCGTTCTCGATCCGCATCCTTCCGATTGGCTGCGCTCGACCAGTGTGCATCTCAACACCGACCTGCCGAAAGACCCGGCCATCGTTCTGGTGGCGGTCAAGCCGCAGATGATGGGGGATGCCCTGCCGAAGCTTCAGGCATTGGGAAATGGTACGACGCTGTTTCTGTCGGTGGCGGCGGGAATCACGCTTGCGACCTATGAAACCGTGCTGGGGGCCGACACGCCTGTCGTGCGCGCCATGCCAAACACGCCGGCGGCCGTGGGGCGCGGCATCACCGCGATCATCGGCAACGCTAAAGCCGGGGCTGCGGATCTCGATCTCGCTGAGGCGCTTTTGAGCGCGGTGGGACAGGTGGTGCGGCTAGAGGGCGAGGCCCAGATGGATGCGGTGACCGCCGTCTCCGGCTCCGGCCCAGCCTATGTGTTCCATCTGATCGAAGCACTGGCCGCCGCCGGGGTCGAGCAAGGGCTGTCGCCGGAGCTTGCGATGCAACTGGCCAAGGCCACTGTCGGCGGTTCGGGACAACTGGCCGAGGAGTCGGACGAAGACCCGGCCCAGCTTCGGGTCAATGTAACCTCTCCGGGTGGTACGACGGCTGCGGCGCTGGCGGTGTTGATGGATGAGGAAACGGGCTTCCCGGCGCTGCTTTCCAAGGCGGTCAAGGCGGCGGCAGATCGGTCGAAGGAGCTGGCGGGATGAGCGATCTCATAGATTTCGACGACTTTATGAAGGTCGATGTCCGGGTGGGGACGATCGTTCGTGCCGAACCCTATCCAGAGGCCCGCAAGCCCGCGATCAAGCTCTGGATCGACTTCGGCCCGGAGATCGGCGAGAAAAAATCCTCGGCCCAGATCACTGTGCATTACGCGCCTGAGACGCTTGTCGGGCAACAGGTGATGGCGGTCGTGAACTTTCCGCCGCGTCAGATCGGGCGGTTCATGTCCGAGGTGCTGGTGCTCGGGTTCCCGGATGAAAACGGCGCGGTGGTTTTGGCGCGTACGGATCTGGCCGTGCCGAATGGCGGGCGCTTGCACTGATCCTAAGAACGGGGCGGATTGATCCGCCCTTTTTTCGTTCGATTGACGGTTTGATCCGTGATCAGATGATCCTTAACGCCCTGTCACAAACGGACGCGCAAAGCTTAACGCGCTGTCACAGTCCACGCCCGCCCCTGTCATAGTCTTTAAAAAACTGTAAACGCGGCCTCAGACGTCGCCCATGGCCTCGCGCCAGTGTTTGCGACAGAGCGAGACATAGCGTTCGTTGCCGCCGATCTCGACCTGCGCCCCTTCGGTAAGCACCATGCCGCTTTCGGACATGCGCACCACCATCGTCGCTTTCTTGCCGCAATGACAGATCGTGCGCACCTCGCGCATTTCGTCGGCCAGAGCCAGAAGCGCCGCGGAGCCGGGAAACAGATTGCCCTGAAAGTCGACCCGCAGCCCGTAGCACATCACCGGCACGCGCAGATCGTCCACCACGCGGGCCAGTTGCCAGACCTGATCTTTCGAGAGGAACTGCGCTTCGTCGATGAAGATGCAGGCCACCTCACCCTCGGCCAACCTACGTTCGATTTTGGCGAACAGATCCTCCCCCTCCTCGAACGTGTCGGCCTCGGTGCCGATGCCGATGCGGCTGCCGATCCGGCCTTCGCCCGCGCGTTTGTCGAATTTCGCGGTGATGAGATAGGTATCCATCCCGCGTTCGCGATAGTTGTAGGAGGCCTGAAGCAGCAGGGTCGATTTCCCCGCGTTCATCGTCGAATATTGAAAGTAGAGCTTTGCCATGACGCTCATCTGCCAGATCGGGGGTAGGGGGATCAAGCGGTGTTGCGTCGTGGGGCGGGAAAACCGACGGAGAATCTGAACTCTGCGGGGTCGGTTCGCGAAAACGCGCACGGGTGGAAACCGGAAAAAAGTGAATACTCATTACCAGAAACCGGCTGACGCCCGTAAGGGCTAGGGGATGAGGGAGCCGGAAACGTGCACCTGAGACCCAGACTTCCTTCCCTGAAACGGCTTCCACCCGGCCCGGTGCAGTGCACCGGATACTCGTTCATCTCCTGCGACGGCAGGTACGCTCTTGTATGTCATGCGAAAATCGGGAATTTAATGGGAAATGGTAAAGCGAATTCCCCATCCGGGGATGCGCTGAGGTTTAGGGGCACAGGGTATGGATGCAGCCGGAACGTATTTGAAGAAACACACCGAGGCTTTGGTCAAGGATGTGGGTTTGGAGGCGGCCTGTGCGCTGACCGGCAAGTCGAAAGCGACGCTCGGGCGCTATTATTCGACGGCCGACGAGCATTCCGACCGGTTCATGCCCGTGGATGCGGTGTCCCAGCTCGAGGCGGCGGCGGGCTATCCGCATGTGACCTCGGCACTGGCCGAGCTCAAGGGGATTGCACTGTCCTATGACGCGGCCCGCAATGAGCATCCGAAACAGGGTGGGGTGAACGCGGATGTGGTTGCGCTGTCGCAGCGGTTTGCCATGTTGATGGCGGAATATACCGATGCGATCGAGGATGGCATCATCACCATCAACGAGGCGAAACGGCTGTTGCGCGAGACGCTTGAGTTGCAACAGGTGCTGATCAACATGAAGCTGCATCTGGAACAGGAAGCGACCTGATACCAAGGGGCTGGAATGTATGAAGGCGGCTCCGGGAGCCGCCTTTTTTCGTCTTAGCCGCGAGACCGTCTGCGCTGCGGGCGACCGCCTCCGGGACGTCCTGCCCCTTTGGGGGCGCCGGGTTTGCCGCCTGCCGGTTTGCCGCCGCCGGAGTTCGCACCACGCGGACCGCCACCGCCCCCGCGGCGACCCTGCGGCTTGGGCTTCGGCTGGGCCTTCTGGTCGTCGGCAGCCCATGAGGCCTTGGTCGCCACGGGAATGCGAATCTTCATCACTTTCTCGATGGCGCGAAAATCGTCCAGCTCGGTCGGCGAACAGAAGGCCACGGCTTTGCCGTCGCGGCCCGCACGCGCCGTCCGGCCGATGCGGTGCACGAAGTTTTCCGGCACATTCGGCAGCTCGTAGTTATAGACGTGACGCACCGCAGGGATGTCGATCCCGCGCGCGGCCACATCGGTCGCGACCAGCACCTTGAGCTTGCCGGATTTTGCCGCCGCCAGAGTGCGCTCGCGCTGGCCCTGCGATTTGTTGCCGTGAAGCGCACCGGCTTCGAAACCATCGCGCACGAGGTTCTTCGCCATCCGCTCCGCCCCGTGTTTGGTGCGGGAAAACACCAGCGCCAGCTCGTCGGAGTGGTCACAGAGCAGTTCTTTCAACAGCTCGTATTTCTCCGGCTGCGGAATGAAATGCACTTCCTGGTCGATCTTGTCGGCGGCCTTGCCCGGAGGCGACACTTCGATGCGGATCGGAGAGGTCAGGTAGCTCTGGGCGATCTCGTTCATCTCTTTCGACATGGTGGCGGAGAACAGCATGGTCTGCCGCTCTTTCGCCAGCATCGGCACGAGTTTGCGCAGGGCATGGATGAAACCCATGTCGAGCATCTGGTCGGCCTCGTCCAAGACAAGGAAGGTGGTCTCATCGAGACGCACGGCCTTGCGGTCGATCAGGTCCATCAGACGACCCGGCGTGGCGACAAGAATGTCGGTGCCGCGATCCAGACGGTTGATCTGGGCGTTGATCGACACACCGCCGACAACGCGGTTGAGCTTGAGATGGCTGCCCTTGATGAAGGGGAAAAGCCCGTCTGCGATCTGGTTCACCAGCTCGCGGGTCGGCGCCAGAATCAGCGCGCGCACGGTTTTGGGCGCGGGTTTCGAGCCATCGGAAAACGCCATGTGCAAAAGCGGCAGGCCAAAGGCGAGCGTCTTGCCCGTCCCGGTCTGCGCAAGGCCCATGACGTCGCGGCCGTTCATCACTTCGGGAATGGCGCGGGCCTGAATGGGGGTCGGGGTCTCGATGCCGATCTCTTTCAACACATCGAGCAGCTTCGGCTTGAGGCCGAGCATGGAAAAATCAGTCATATCTGTCCTTTGGTGGGAAACCCACACGCTAGACGCACCCGCTTTTGCGGGCACTTGGTTGGTCGCGGAAAAGGTCTCCGGAGCGTGCCATATGCCCACCCCGTCTTTCCGCCGGACCCCTTGCGTGAATGTGGGAACCTGTGGGCGGGTGCGCCCGATCTCCGCCCCCTGTGGCGCCTGCCTGAAACGGCCTGTGCGCGGCTGCTCACGCGGCAGCATGGGGAGACGGTTGGATGCCAAATGGGGGAGAGCGGGGAAGAAGTCAAGGGATTTGCTGCATTCGCAAAAGAGACAGGCCCCGACTGAGCGGGGCCTGTCGCAATATCTGTCTCAATTCAGGAGAGGTAAAATCTCACGCGTCCTGCAAACTCAGCACCTCGATCTCGCCTTCGAGCCGCGCCTTGATCGCCATGGCGGCGGCGTGAGAGGCGGCGGCGGTGGTGAAATACGGGATCTTGTCGTAGAGCGCGACGGAGCGGATTTCGCGGCTGTCTTCCAGCGCCTGATTGCCTTCCGTCGTGTTCAGCACGAGGGCGATATCGCCGTCCTTCATCATGTCGACGATATTCGGGCGGCCCTCATAGACCTTGTTGACAACCTTGCTTTCGACGCCGTTTTCCTTGAGGAACTTTGCGGTGCCACGGGTCGCGATGATCTCGAAACCCAGATCCGAGAGGGTCTTGATCGCCTCGACCATCTTCGGCTTCTTGTCGTAGTTCTTCACCGAAACGAACACCTTGCCGGAGCTCGGCAGGTTGGTGCCTGCCCCCATCTGCGCCTTGAGGAAGGCGCGGGCAAAGCTCTTGTCGGCGCCCATGACTTCGCCCGTGGAGCGCATTTCCGGGCCGAGGATCGTATCGACGCCGGGGAAACGCGCGAAGGGCAGCACGGCCTCTTTCACCGCATAGCGCCCGGTGCTCGCCGGATCGACCAGTTCGAACGTGTCGAGCTTTTCGCCCGCCATCAACCGTGCGGCGATGGAGGCGATCGGGCTGTTCACCGCTTTCGCGACAAACGGCACGGTGCGGGAGGCACGCGGGTTGACCTCAATGAGGAAGATCACATCGTCTTTGACCGCATATTGCACGTTCATCAGTCCGACCACATTGAGCGCCAGCGCCAGAGCTTCGGTCTGACGTTTCAGCTCCTCAATGATCTCGGGCTTGAGCGAGTAGGGCGGCAGCGAACAGGCCGAGTCGCCGGAGTGGACGCCCGCTTCCTCGATATGCTGCATGATGCCCGCGACATGGACTTTCTCGCCGTCGCAGAGCGCATCGACGTCGATCTCGGTCGCGCCCGAGAGGTAGCTGTCGAGCAAGACCGGGCTGTCGCCGGAGACGACCACAGCGTCGCGGATGTAGCGTTTCAGGCCTTCCATGTCGCGCACGATCTCCATCGCGCGGCCGCCCAGCACGTAGGACGGGCGGATCACCAGCGGAAAGCCGATGTCGGAAGCGATTTCAATGGCCTCGTCGTCGGAATGCGCGATGCCGTTGTGCGGCTGCTTGAGATCGAGACGGTTCACGAGGTCCTGGAACCGCTCGCGGTCTTCGGCAAGGTCGATGGCGTCCGGCGTGGTGCCGAGGATCGGAATGCCTTCGGCTTCGAGCGCATTGGCGAGTTTCAGCGGTGTCTGGCCGCCGAACTGCACGATCACACCATGAAGCGTGCCCTTGTCCTGCTCGACGCGCAGGATTTCCATTACATGCTCGAAGGTCAGCGGTTCGAAATAGAGACGGTCGGAGGTGTCGTAATCGGTCGACACAGTCTCCGGGTTGCAGTTCACCATGATCGTCTCGTAACCCTGTTCGGTCAGCGAGAAACAGGCGTGACAGCAGCAATAATCGAACTCGATCCCTTGCCCGATCCGGTTCGGACCACCACCCAGAATGACGACTTTCTTGCGATCCGAGGGGCGTGCCTCGCATTCCACCTCGCCCATCATCGGCATTTCATAGGTGGAGTACATGTAGGGCGTCTGCGCCTCGAATTCGGCAGCGCAAGTGTCGATGCGTTTGAACACGGCGGTGACGCCGAGGTTGTGGCGCGCACGGCGTACATTGGCCTCGTCGCGACCCGTCAGTTTCGCCAGACGCGCATCGGTGAAACCGAGCATCTTGAGCTTGCGCAGACCCTCTTCGGTGACCGGCAGGCCGTCTTTCTTGATCTCGCATTCGGCGACCATGATTTCGCGGATGCGGGCTAGGAACCACGGATCGAAGCTGTTGATCTCGTTGATCTCTTCGTCGGTAAAACCAAACCGCATGGCCTGCGCGATGACCCTCAGACGATCCGGCGTGGCCTTCGCCAGCTCGCGGGTCACCGTCTTGTCGATCATCTGCTGCGCGCTTTCGTCGGCGCCCAGAAGGATGCGCGGCAGGCTGTCTTCCGCACCGTCAGCCTCGACGATCTGTGCGGCTTTCGGCATGTCCGGCAGTTCGATTTCGTCGAAGCCGGTGAGACCCGATTCCATCGAGGCCAGCGCTTTCTGCATCGATTCGTGGAAGGTCCGGCCAATCGCCATCGCCTCGCCCACGGATTTCATCGCCGTGGTCAGCTCCGGTTTCGCGCCGGGGAATTTCTCGAAGGCGAATTTGGGGATCTTGGTGACGACATAGTCGATGGTCGGCTCAAAGGAGGCGGGCGTCACCTTGGTGATGTCGTTGTCCAGCTCGTCGAGCGTGTAGCCGACGGCGAGTTTCGCGGCGATCTTGGCGATCGGGAAACCGGTGGCTTTCGAGGCAAGAGCGGAGGAGCGCGACACGCGCGGGTTCATCTCGATCACGACCATCCGGCCATCGGCGGGGTTCACCGCCCATTGCACGTTGGAGCCGCCGGTTTCCACACCGATCTCACGCAGCACGTTGATCGAATGGGTCCGCATGATCTGGTATTCTTTGTCGGTCAGCGTCAGGGCCGGGGCGACGGTCACAGAGTCGCCGGTGTGCACGCCCATCGGGTCGACGTTCTCGATGGAACAGACGATGATGGCGTTGTCCGCCTTGTCGCGCACCACCTCCATCTCGTATTCCTTCCAGCCCAGAAGGCTCTCGTCGACGAGGATCTGGGCGACCGGCGAGGCTTCGAGCCCAGAGCGACAGATTTTCTCGTAATCGTCGCGGTTGTAGGCCACGCCACCGCCGGTGCCGCCGAGGGTAAAGGCAGGACGGATGATCGCGGGAAGACCGATGTGCTCGAGCGCTTCCATGGCGATCTTCATCCCGGCGGCAATGTCATAACGCCCGTCTTCGCGTTTCGGTGCGGCGACGATGTCGGCCTTCGGGTTCTCGATGCCGAGACGGTCCATCGCCTCGCGGAACAGTTTGCGGTCTTCGGCCATCTCGATGGCTTCGCGTTTGGCACCGATCAGCTCGACGTTGAACTTGTCGAGCACGCCCATGTCGGCCAGAGCCAGAGAGGTGTTCAACCCGGTTTGCCCGCCCATGGTGGGCAGGAGCGCGTCGGGGCGTTCTTTCTCGATGATCTTGGCGACAACCTCGGGGGTGATCGGTTCGATATAGGTAGCATCCGCCATGTCCGGATCGGTCATGATCGTCGCCGGGTTGGAGTTCACCAGGATGACCCGGTAGCCCTCTTCGCGCAGCGCTTTACAGGCTTGCGCGCCGGAGTAGTCAAACTCACAGGCCTGCCCGATGATGATCGGCCCCGCACCAATGATCATGATGGAGGAAATATCGGTTCTCTTCGGCATGGCGGACCCCGGCAATATGTTGAGCAGCACTTCGCGCGCACCTCATAGCAGGGCACGCGCAAATTGTCGTGGGTTATAGTCATGGAGCGATTGGGCGCAAGGGTGGAAAGCCGGCTTTGGGGCATGTTTCTTGAAAAAAGCGATAGCCCGGGATCGGCGGCTTTTTGAGACGGGATCGCCGTCGGCCCGTGTCTCTCAATTGTCCCCAATCGGCCCGATTGGGGCCGTATTTGTCCCGTTGAATTGGACGGAATTCAGAGAGGAAAATGTGTTTTAAGGTGTTTTATATGTCGATAGCCGATATGCCGCAGCATGCGACTTCAGGACAGTTTTTCAAATCCATTTGGCGCAGGGCAAGCGCTCCGGATGCCGTTCTGGGGGCGGGGACCTTGATCTATCTGGTGATCGGCAGCCTGTTTCTGATTCATACAGGGCAGAATCCCCTCGTCGTCCTGACGGCCGTCACCCAGGCGTTCAGTTTCGCCGCGAAACTTGCGGGGCATGTTCTGCCTGTCTGGCTCCTCGTGTCGGGTGTTACGATCATTGCTTTCCTTCGTCCCGTGCGGCGCCATCTCACATCGCGTTGGGTGCCGAGTATGGCCGCGGTGGTTTATTGCTCGGTGTTCACCTGCATGTTCAGCAGCGTAAAGGTCAACATGCCCGAGGTGATGCCGTTCTGGGCCGATGACGTGTTGACCCGCCTCGATGTCGCGCTGCATTTCGGCCATACGCCGCATGATTTGCTCGGGGCGCTTTCCGGTCTCGACACCACAGGGCTTGCGACGTTTTATCTCAATTCCTGGATTCTTCCGGCGACCTTCTTTCCCGTGCTCCTTGTGGCTTGCGACCCAGATCCGCAGCGTCGGCGCCAGTTCATTTTGCTCTGGATGGCGGCCTGGGTGCTGATTGGCAACGTCGCCGCCGTGGCTTTCCTGTCCTATGGTCCCATTTTCGCGGATCTTTTTCCGGGAGGGCTCAAGGAGGCGCATGCCGGCGCACTGGCGCTTGTCGAGCGGGAGGACGCGGGGCGCCTTCTGGCGGTCAAGACGCGTCTCTGGGCGGCCTATTCCGGTGAAGCCGGTGTCGTGGGCTCCGGGATTTCCGCCTTTCCCTCGGTCCATATCTCCATGGCGACGGTCTTTGGTCTCTACATTTATCGTCTCGGGCGCGATCTGTCCCGCCGGTTGTCGTCCGCCCCCGTGGCGCGGAGCCTGCCGATCCTGAGCGCCGTGCTCGGGGCGTTTTGTGTCCTGATCTACGGCGTGCTCTCGGTGTATCTCGGCTGGCATTATGCCGTGGATGGATACGCCTCTGTCCTGATCATGGTCGGGCTCTACCGCGTCATGGTGACGGCAAGAGTGCCGGTCGCGGACAAATGGTCTGCATCGGGCCGTGTGGCTGTTGCGGCTCCGATGCGCTGAGTTTTGTGCGCTTCGGGGCAGTTCGGACCGCGTGGAAGGCCGCGAACCCTTGACTTTCCCCGCTTGTACGAGTGTATCAGCCCAAGCGCCTTTTAAAGGCATGGCACGTTTTCCAAAGGGACCTGATACATGCACGTCTATCGCAGCCACACCTGCGCCGAACTGAACCAATCCAATGTGGGCGACACCGTGCGCCTCTCCGGCTGGGTGCACCGCATCCGGGACCACGGCGGCATTCTCTTCGTCGATCTGCGTGACCATTACGGCATGACCCAGGTGCTCTGCGATCCGGACAGCCCGGTGTTCTCCGCGCTGGAGAAAGTGCGTTCCGAATGGTGTATCCGCATCGACGGCACGGTGAAGGCGCGTGACCCGGAGCTGGTGAACCCGAAACTGCCCACCGGAGAGATCGAGGTCTTCGTGCGCGATCTTGAGGTGCTGGGCTCCGCCAAGGAACTGCCGCTGATGGTGTTCGGCGATCAGGAGTACCCGGAAGAGACCCGTCTGAAATACCGCTATCTCGACCTGCGCCGCGAGAGCATGCAGCAGAACATGATCCTGCGTTCCAATGTGGTGGCCGATCTGCGTCAGCGCATGTGGGCCAAGGGGTTCAACGAATTCCAGACGCCGATCATCACCGCCTCGTCGCCCGAGGGCGCGCGGGACTTTCTCGTGCCGTCGCGTCTTCACCCGGGCAAATTCTACGCCCTGCCGCAGGCGCCGCAGCAGTTCAAACAGCTTCTGATGGTGTCGGGTTTCGACAAATATTTCCAGATCGCGCCCTGTTTCCGCGATGAAGACCCGCGTGCTGACCGCAGCCCGACGGACTTCTACCAGCTCGACATGGAAATGTCCTTTGTCACGCAACAGGACATCTTCGACGTGATGGAGCCGGTCATCGCCGACATGTTCGACAAGTTCGGCAAGGGCCGCAAAGCGAACCGCGACTGGCCGCAGATCTCCTACCGCGATTCCGCGCTGTGGTACGGCACCGACAAGCCGGACTTGCGCAACCCGATCAAGATGCAGGACGTCTCCGAACACTTCCGTGGCTCTGGTTTTGCGATCTTCGCCAAGCTCTTGGAGCAAGAGGGCAATGAAGTCCGCGCCATCCCGGCGCCGAAAGGCGGCTCGCGCAAATTCTGCGACCGGATGAACAAATTCGCCCAGCAAGAGGGCCTGCCGGGGATGGGCTATATCTTCTGGCGCGAGACCGACGGTCAGATGGAGGCCGCCGGTCCGCTTGCGAAAAACATTGGCCCGGAGCGCACCGAAGCCATCCGTCAGCAACTCGGCCTCGGTGTCGGCGATGCGGCCTTCTTCTTGGGTGGCAAGCCGAAGTCCTTTGAGCGTGTGGCTGGCAAAGCCCGCACGGTGATCTGGGAAGAGACGCCGAAAGCGCCGGAGGACGAAAACTGGCGCGATGCCTTTAAATTCGCCTGGATCGTCGATTTCCCGATCTACGAGCAGGACGAAGAGAGCGGCAAGATCGACTTTGAACACAACCCCTTCTCCATGCCGCAGGGCGGGATGGACGCGCTCTTGGGCGATCCGCTCAAGGTGCTGGGCAACCAGTATGACCTGGCCTGTAACGGCTACGAGCTGGTGTCGGGTGCGATCCGGAACCACAAGCCGGAGATCATGTTCAAAGCCTTCGAGATTGCGGGCTATGGCAAGGATGAGGTCGAAAAACGCTTTGGCGGTATGGTCAACGCCTTCCAATATGGCGCCCCGCCGCACGGTGGTTGTGCCCTTGGCATCGACCGCGCGGTGATGATCCTCGCCGATCAGGAAAACATCCGCGAAGTGATGCTCTTCCCGATGAACCAGCGCGCCGAAGACCTGATGATGGGTGCACCCTCGGAGCCCTCGAACGAACAGCTCCGCGAGTTGCACCTCCGGGTCATCCCGCAAGAGCAGTAAGCGGTCTGACAAAGACATGACAAAGGCGCGGAGAGCGATCTCCGCGCCTTTTGTTTGGCAAACAGCGGGCGTTACACCACCTTGCGCGGTTCGATCCGGGATTGCACCAGCCCGGCGATGCGTGCCACCTCTGAGCCATAAGGCAGGCCCTTTTCGCGATGATAGGCGAGCGCCTGGGCGGCCACCTCCATCTCCGCATCGCCCGCGGTGCGCGCGACGCCGCCCAGAAATTGCGCGATGTAATCCAGAAGATTCTCCCCGCCTTCGGTGGTCAGAAGATCGGCGATATGCACGAAATCGTCCTGAAGCGCGATGGGATCGGGGCTGATCTCGTCGGAATTGACGGCGTGCAGCCCCTCGGGCCGCACGCCTTCGGGCAGACAGGAGAGAACGCGTTCCTGAAAGGCCCCGAGCGAGGAAATCGGTTTTTCGATGAAACCGTCGGCCCCCGCGGCAATCGCAAGCGCCTCCGCACCGCTGTCGCCGGACATGCCGAGCAGCACATCGACACGCGGGCGGGCATTGGCAAGCTCGTCGATCAGTTCGGCGCCGGAACCGTCCGGCAGGCCGAGATCGACGATCACCACATTCGGACGATAGACGCGCAGGTGTTTATGTGCCGCGCTCAGCGTGTCGGCGCGTCGGATGCGCGCCCCGGATCGCAGGCACAGAAGGCGCATCGCCTCGGAGGCAAAGCGGCTGTCCTCCACCACGAGAACGGTGAGGCCCAGAAGCGGGCGGTCGGTGGTCGGCATCGGCGCGACCATCAGGCTGTCGAGATCGTCGGTCATTTCATGGCTCCATCCAGTGCGAGTCGGATTAAAGCGCGAAACTGGTGAATGAGCGGTTAACCAAGCGCTGCTCGCGGACGGATCGGCACTCTGTGAGCGCAAACGCCCCCTTGCGGCCTTGCCTGCGGCGCGCGATAACCGGGAAAAGACCCCATCTGGAGGAGAGAAACATGATCGGTCGTCTCAACCACGTCGCCATTGCCGTGCCGGATCTCGAAGCGGCATCCGCGCAATACGCGAATACGCTCGGTGCCAAGGTGAACCCGCCGCAGGACGAACCGGATCATGGTGTGACCGTGGTGTTCATCGAATTGCCGAACACCAAGATCGAACTGCTCTATCCGCTGGGCGAAAACTCCCCGATCCAGGGCTTTCTCGACAAGAACCCTTCGGGCGGCATTCACCACATCTGTTACGAGGTCGACGATATTCTCGCCGCCCGCGACAAGCTGAAATCCGAAGGCGCCCGCGTCCTCGGCACAGGCGAGCCGAAAATCGGCGCCCATGGCAAGCCGGTCCTGTTCCTGCATCCGAAGGATTTCAACGGCTGCCTGATCGAGCTTGAGCAGGTCTGATGGCGATCACCTCGGCCATCGTTCTCTATGCGGTGACATGGTTCATGACCATGCTGGTTGCGCTGCCCATCGGTTTGAAGACACAGGGCGATCTGGGCGAAAAGGTTGAGGGCACCCATGACGGGGCGCCGGCGAATTACAACCCGAAGCGCAAGGCGCTTTGGGTCACTCTTGTGGCGACGGCGATTTGGGCCGTACTGGTCGCGGTGATCCTGTCGGGTTGGGTGAGCTGGCACGATCTCGACTGGACCGCGAAACTGCCCTCAGTGGCCGACAGTTGAGCCGCCTTCAAGCCGCATGAACATATGGGTGAAGGTGGCCGCGCCCAGCACCGGGATCAGCAGGTTCACCAGCGGGATCGACAGCGGGATCGCCATCAAGGCCCCCGCCAGCCAGATCTCCGGCATATGGCGTTTGCGCGCAGCTTTTGCGCCCTCGCGCCCGAGGCGGCGCATCGCAACCATCTGGAAATATTCCCGGCCCAGAAGGAAGCCGTTCAAGGCCCAGAAGATCACCGGTGCCGCGATGTTAAGGAGCAGGTAGAGCACCAGCGCGATCAGGTTGGCGACGACGATGACGCCAAGAAAGCCCAAAGAGTCCAGAAGCATGTCGGAAAACGACTGACGCGGCACCTCGGGCAGGCCGGGGTAATGTACATCCTCGACGGCCTCGGAGACCTCTTCGAGGAAGAGACCAGTGAAGGCGGAGGCCACAGGCACCATCAGGAAGACTGACAGACCGATCATCAGAAAGAACGAGCCGATCGAGAGCGCGTTGTCGACCCAGGTGATTTCGCCGATGAGCGGCAGGGTGAATGTGTCGGGCACGAAGATGCCGATGACCCAGACGAAGACCAGATAGATCGCCACAAGAAGCGCGACCGTCAGGCCCAGCCCCTTGAGCAGAACCGATTGAAATCGCTTGTCTCCAAGCTGGCCGATGGCCTTGGCAAAATCGCTGAACATCACGCATCCATCCATGTGACGATGGTCGACAGGTCGGGGCGCGGGCGCTCCGGCGGGGCAATGGTTTCGGTTCCGATGTGAATGAGACCGGCGATGCTTTCATGGGGCGCGAGGCCGAGGCCTTTTTCGCAGAAGTCCCGGTCAAAGGTGGCCCAGCCCGAGAGCCAATTGGCGCCCCAACCGGCGGCAAGGGCGGCGTTCAGCAGCGACAGACAGACGGCGCCTGCGGAGTAAAGCTGTTCGATTTCCGGGACCTTGTCGCTCTCTTTCGGAGAGAAGACAACGGCGACGGCGAGATCGGCGTCGGCATATTGGCGATAGGCTTTCTCGATCTTCTCTTCGGCGATTTTGTTCTTTTTGGCCAATGGGTTGATCATCCCGGCGAGGCGCGTGAGGGCGTCTTTTTCCAAGACGATAAAGCGCCAAGGTTCGAGCTTTCCGTGATCCGGCGTGCGTGCCGCCGCGGTCAGGATCGGCATCAGCGCGTCGCGATCCGGCACGGGGGCCGTGAGCGTCTTGGCAGGACGGGACCGACGGGTCAGGAGGAAGTCGAGAGCGGCGGGATTGGGAGCGGGCATGAGGGGCCTTTCATCAGCGGGTCGCCCAACATGTCGTCATTTTTGCAGGTGTTTTCAACCGCTCAGATGCTATGAGGGGCCATGGATAAAGCGGAATTGAAAACGGCGCTTGAGGCGGCGGTGACAGACGGGCTTTTGGCGGTGCGCGTGACCCCCAAAGCCTCGCGCAATGCGGTGACGGTCGAGGACGGGCAGGTGCGTGCCTATGTGACCACGGTGCCTGAGGGCGGCAAGGCGACGAAAGACGTGATCAAGCTTTTGGCCAAGGCGATGGGGCGGGCGAAGAGTACGGTGGTTTTGGTGCGGGGAGAGACCTCGCGGGACAAGCTGTTCCGGGTCGAGTAACGCCGCCATTCAGGATCAAAATCGCTGTCGGCAAAGCGTCGGATTTTTGTCGGACTTTTGTCGGACCTCTGGTCGGTGTTTCCCCCATCATTCCTCGATGCCGCGACTTGCCGGACCAGGAGAGCCGCGTTAGGGTCATCGCAAGGCTCGGCCCGCGCCTCCCTCCCTCCACACGGGGCAGTATCTGACATACGGGGCTGTTGATCATCGACACGTCTGTTCGGGCGCACGCATGAGGAGGGATTGCGTTTTGGACCCGGAACGGAGGTTTCGACATGCGGCTTTCCGCACCTGTTTATCATCTGAAACGCCGCGCCAGGAAGTTGGCGCGGGATCATGACATTTCATTGCACGAGGCGCTTGACCGGATTGCCCGGCAAGAGGGCTTTGCGCGTTGGTCGCTTTTGGCTGCGGGGCTCAACAGGGCTGAGGCCGGGGCGCTTCTTCCCCGCTTCGCGCAGGGCGATCTTGTTTTGCTCGGGGCGCGGCCGGGGCATGGCAAGACCTTACAAGGGCTGCGCGTGCTGCTTGAGGCGGCTGAGGTGGGGCGCGAGGCGGTGTTCTACACGCTGGAATTGACGGAAACAGAGGTGCGTCACCGATTGCACAGGTTGGGCCGGGCGGGCGCAGATGGGGCGCAGATCAGAATCGAGACCTCAGATGATATCAGCGCGGCGTTCATCTGTGCGGACCTCGCGACAGCGGCGCGTGGCACGGTTGCGGTTGTCGACTATCTGCAAATCCTCGATCAGGATCGCCACAAGCCGCCCTTGGCGGAACAGTTGCGGACTTTGCGCAACTTCGCGCAGTTACGGGGGCTGATTTTGGTCTTTATCTCACAGATCGACCGATCCTTTGCGCCGGGGCCAACGGCTTTGCCCGGGCTGGCCGATATTCGCCGCCCAAATCCCGTGCCCAACGTGTTCTCGAAGGCATGTTTTTTGCATGACGGGATGCTGCGGATCGAAACGGTTGCCGATCTCTAAAGGTTCAGTGCGGGCGTGAGGTGCGGCCTCACTCCTCGACAGGTGTCAGCCGATAGGCGCCTTCGGGCAGGTCGAGGGCGGCGCCGAGGTCGCGGAGCTGTTGCAGCGAAAAGGTGATCTTGTGCACCCGGTCGGTGCGCGGATCGTGCTGTTCCACGGTCACGCATTCGGCGAAGGCGGAGATGATGACATCTTCCAGCAGAGGGGCCTCGCCCTCATCGACTATGGTGACGACGGTCGCGTCGAAATCGTGCTCGATGGTAAACATGAGATGATGCTGCACCTGCCGCAGGGCAAAAGCAAGAGGGCGGTGCAATGATTTTATGTGGCTTTGCGGCAACGTCCGTGCGGCAGTTTTATGGCTGACTAAATAACTCGGATACCGGGCTTGCGCCCGGCTTTCGGGTCTGTTTTCTGAAGGCAGCCAGTGAAACGCGAGCTGAACGCATCCGGGAACAGATTTCGGAAAGTGATCTGCCCCATGTCCCGACGGTTTGTGTCGCGTCGCTGTGCCCGATTTGAAGCACGGTGTTGTTGCGTGTTTTCGGGCGGGTTTCCCGGATGTCGTTTGTCATTTCAAACGCATATATCGGAGACCTCATGTCATTCCTCCCGTCCCGCCCCCATTCTGTGTCCCGAAAGCTCCTGTGTTCCACGGCTTTCGCACTGCTGCCTTTCTCCCTGTCGGCACAAGAGGTTCTGGAACTCGATCAGATCGTCGTGACCACGGCGTCGGGGATCGAGACCACCGTGCAGGATGCGCCCGCCTCGATCACCGTGATTGATCAGGAAACGATTGCGCAGGAAGGCGCCCGCGATCTCAACGACCTGCTGCGTCTCGTGCCGGGTCTGAACCTGACCCGTGGCAATGACGGGATTTCGAAAGTCTCGTTCCGCGGCATCTCGTCGAACCGGACGCTGACGCTTGTCGATGGCCGACGGATCAGCACGGGCAAGAGCTTTGCGCGTCATTATCAGGGCGATCTCAACGTCGTGCCGCTCGATGCGATCGAACGCATCGAGATCGTGCGCGGTCCGATGTCGACGCTTTACGGCTCCGACGCCATGGGCGGGGTGGTGAACATCATCACCAAGAAACCGTCCGGTGTCTGGTCCGGCTCGATCACCACGGATTTCGGCTTTGGCGAACATGCGACCACGGGCGACAACCGCCAGATCTCTGGCTATGTCAGCGGGTCGCTGAGCGAGACCGTCGATGTGGAATTCTGGGGCAAGACATCCGAGCGCGAGGCGCCCGATGCCTTTACCTACACGGATGGCACGGGGGCGGAGAATTCCGTCTACGGCTCGGACGGGTCTTCCGCACGGGAGCTTGGCGCGCGTCTGACATGGCGCCCGAACGGTGCCGTCGAATGGGGTTTCGAGGCGACGACGGGTCAGGAGACATACCTGGCGTCGGATGGGGCGCATGATACGAACAAGATCGACCGCGACGGATTTGCCATCACCAATGAATGGATGATCGGTGCAGGGACGTTGTCCAGCTACCTGCGCTATGAAGACAGCTCGAACGCCTCCTGGAGCGACCCGGCCTGGGGCGATCCGATCACCTACAAGACCACCACCTTTGAGACGCGTTATAGTGCGGAAACCCTGCTTGGCGGCAAAGGCTTCGGCTATACGGTCGGTGGCAGCGTCGCCAAGGATGAGCTGAGCGATCCGGCGACCAACCGCGATGGCGCGTTGATTTCCGGTGAGGCGGTGGCCAGCGCGCTTTACGCCGAAGGCCGCTGGGATGTGACGGAGGCGCTGACCCTCACAACCGGGCTGCGGTATGATCACCATGAAGATTTCGGGGATCACTTCACCCCGCGGCTTTATGCGAATTACGATCTTGGCAACGGGCTGATGCTCAAGGCGGGTTATGCGCAGGCCTTCGTGGCGCCGGACCTGCGGGCGTTGAACCCGAATTACAAGATGTCGTCTCGCGGCAATGGCTGCAAACCCTATCCGGGGCCGTGCATCATCTACGGGAACCCGGACATCGGGCCAGAGACCTCGGACAATTACGAAATCGGCCTGAACTCTCAGGGCGGGGTCTTCAACTGGGAGCTGACCGCGTTCTACAATGACATCACCGATATGATCGGGGCGCGGAAAACCGGCGAGGTCGATTTGTCGACGGGCTATGACATTTTCGAGCGGACCAATATCGAGAGCGGGAAGACGGCGGGGATCGAGGGCGGGTTTTCCTTCGACGTCAGCGAAGACCTGACCTGGACCAGTTCTTTCACCTATCTGGCGAAATCCGAGTTCAAATACGAAGGTCTGGACCACGCCTTCCCGATGGCAACCACGCCGAAATGGAACATCACCACGGGGGCGAGCTGGGTGGCGAATGACCGCCTGACCCTGTCGGGGAATGTCACCTATGTCGGCAAGCAGGTGGGCTATGTGACCGAGGATGAGCTGAGTACGGAGGAGGCACGTGCCGTTCCGGCGGGACAGAACAAGAATCCGTATTTCCTTGTCGATGTGGCGATGGCTTACGATCTGACGGACAAGACGCGTCTGAATCTGGGGATCGACAACCTGTTCGATCAGCAACCGGCGGATGAAACCGCGTATCGCGAAAACGGGCGGCTGTTCAAACTGGGGCTGACGACCTCGTTCTGAGGCGGGTTCCGGCACGGGGCGACCGCCTTTGATCTGCGCAGTGAGAGACGGAAAGCCGGAGCGGGAAACCGCTCTGGCTTTCTCATGGCGTGCCGGGAGGGCTGGTCAGGGCAAATGGCTTTGCGTAATGTCGCAGCTCTGTGAGAGTGCGGTATGCGATTGGGAGATGAACATGTATCGTGCGGGTTTATGCGTTCTGGCGGCTCTGGCGCTTGCGGGCTGTGTCGAAACGACCTCTGTGCCGAGTTCGACCGCTCCGGCTGCGGTGAGCCGCGCGACGGGGCCGGGGCTGTCCGTTGCGGATTTCAGGCAGGTCGTTTCCCGGGTGGAACCGGTGGCCGAGCGCGAATGCCGGACCCGGACCACAGGGGCGAATTGCGATTTCAAGATCGTGGTGGAGAACGACCCGAGCGCGCCGGCCAATGCCTGGCAGACGCTCGACAATGCGGGGCGGCCGGTGCTGACCTTCACGGTGGCGCTGATCGCGGAGGTGCAGAATACCGACGAGCTGGCCTTTGTCATGGGGCATGAGGCGGCGCATCACATTTCGGGCCATATCGCGCGCAGCCAGGAGAAGGCGCTCACGGGCGCACTTCTGGGCGGGGTGCTGATTGCCGCGATGGGCGGGGACGCCAATGCGATCAGCAGCGCGCAGGACATCGGCGCCACGGTGGGCGCGCGGAGCTATTCGAAGAACTATGAGCTGGAGGCCGATCAGCTCGGCACGGTGATCGCCTATCGCGCGGGCTACAACCCGGTGCGCGGGGCGGAATATTTTACCCGAATCCCAGATCCGGGCGACCGGTTCCTCGGCTCGCACCCGCCGAACGCGCAGCGGATCGAGACCGTTCGCCGGACCATGGCGACGCTGTAGCCCAGGTAACCTTCGGAGTTTTCACAGATTTGTGTGGGAAACCACGGTTTCGCCGCAGCCCTGTCCCGGTTTTACCCCGATCTGTGTCCAGATCGGAGGACGACCCCGCGTTAACCTTAACGCCGGGCGCGGACTGGGCTGAGGCAGAGGGTGCAAATGGCGATAGAAATCACCGGCGACATGATCGGGACCTATACCAGCGCCTCGCTCAACGGCACCAACCCTCCCAATCTGGAATTGACCGTCTCGGGGGGCACGCCCCTGGGCAGTTCGGCGGATGTCTATTATCTTGAGGTGTATCAGAATGTCTCCGACACCTTCACCAACGGTCAGTTCTGGCGGCTGACCGATGCCCAGGGCAACGTGATTGCCGAAGGTTTGAACCCGGACAACAACAATTACCAGAACATGGGCGCGGGCGACGAGCATGTGCTGTTTCAGAACGGCTATATCCTCGATATTTCCGGGCTGGACAGTTCGACCATGGTGTATACGGGCGCCGACGAGACGGCGGACCCGGCGGCGGGCAACAATGACGGAGAGTTGCAGGTTTCCGAGGTCGAGGCGGCGGTCTGTTTTGCCGCGGGTTCGGTCGTTCGGGGACAGCAGGGGGCGGTGGCGATCGAAACGGTGCGTCCCGGCGATCTGATCTGGACGCTGGACCACGGGTATCGCCCGGTGCGCTGGGTTGGCACCTCGAAGGTCGATCTGAGCCGTGCGCCCGATCTTGCGCCGATTGAAATTCTGCGAGGGGCCTTGGGGCAGGGCGTGCCGAGCCGCCCGGTTCTGGTATCGCCGCAGCACCGGGTGTTGATCTCGGGCCATCTGGTCGAGCTATACGCCGGTCTGGACGAGGCGCTGGTGCCCGCGCGCTGGCTGGTGAACCGGCGCAATATTCGTCAGCGCAGCGATCTGACCGAGATCACTTATGTGCATCTGATGTTCGAGGCGCATGAAATCCTCGACAGCGGCGGGCTGCTCTCCGAGAGCTTCTACCCCGGGGAGACGGCGCTGAGCCTTCTGGAGCAGGGCGCGCGGACGGAGCTTTTCCGCATTTTTCCGCAACTGCGCCTGTTCGGAGAAGCGGCGAGCGGGCCTCTGGCGCGCCCCGAGATTCGGGGCAGTGTAGCTGCCCTATTCGGCCATGCGGCCTGAGATATTCGGAAAAAGCGTAAACAACGCCTTAATTTCCGTCAGGATAGAGGGTCGGACGGTGCAGAATGGCCCGGAAATCCGGCAATTGATCAGGATCAAGGAGTGTGGACCCGGTGCATGGTCTGTTTTTCGCGGGATGTGAAACGCAACAGATCGGAGGCTGTCATGACCGGGACCAAGGGCTACGAGACGCATGAGCGTCTTATGAACCGTATGGCGCAGACACTTGGCGTCGATTTCGAGGAACTGAAGCAACGCGGGCAATGCGACGAAGGAGCGATGGAAAATCGCGTTCATCGCTGCATGGGCTGCACCGATCCGGAGGCCTGCGAGGTGTTTCTCGCGGATCATGAAGCGGGTGCGGAATTCGCCCCGGCCTATTGCCGCAACAAGACGGATCTGGAACGCCTCGCCGCGCGCTGAGGACGTTTAACGCAAACTGGAGGAAAGACCATGACGGATACACTGCTGCGCCCCGGTGAGGCCTGCCTGATGCATGGCATGGCCGAACGGTTGGGGGCCGATGTGGTGCGCGCCGCCGCGTCCGGGGAGATTGCGCCGGAGGACCTGTCGAAGATGGAAACCGGTTGCGGGCAATGCACCCAGCATGACGCCTGCATCCTCTGGCTTCTGGAACATCAGGGGCACCAGGAGCAGGCACCGGACTATTGTCTGAATGCGCAGAAGCTCTATTACGTGCGGGCGCTGCAAAATCCGTTGCTGGCCGCCGAGTAAGGCCAGAGGCAAGTCCAGAGATCTAGAGATGACAAAGGGACCCGCGGGTCCCTTTGTTTGTTGGGAGACGGCTCAGTTGCGCGCTGCACCGACGCCTTGCCCACCCGTGCCGGAACCGTCCGCGGCCATGGCGGAAAAGGCCTCCATCTGGGCGCGGGTGTTGGACCCGGCGATGTCCTCGACGGTGCTCGCAGGGGTTGCGCCGGTGTAGCCCGCATCTTCGAGCCGGGTGACGAGAATCTCGCCGGTGGTGTCGAAGATCGGCCCCAGAGTGGCAAGGCTTTCATCGGCGAATTTCGAGAAGGCGGCGAATTGCGGCGGGCCACCACGGGCCTGCGTCTGATCGGGCACCAGATAGGCGCCGACGGTCAAAACCACGCCCAGCACGATGATTCCGATGGCGAGCGGGCGTTTGAAATAGGTCTTGAACGCGCGCCAGTTCAGCACGACGTGCAGTGCGACGACGACGACCATGGCCAGACCGATGATCTCATGCATCCAGCGACCGGCGGAGGTGATGACATGGAAATACCAGAGCACGCCCGTCACGCCGACGATGGTGAATGTGGCGATGGTCAGGGGCGTGGCGAATTTACGTAAGGTGGACATTGTGAAAGCCTTTCTTGTCTCTGCCCTCTTTTACGGGCGTGCCTCCCGCTTCCGTCGCTTGCCTTGGTCTTTTTCCTCGATCATGCTCTGACGACGGAGGAGGCAAGATGAAAGACAAAGCGACCTACACGGCGAAACGACTGGTCCTGCGCACGGTCTGGAGCATGGAGGGGCTGCGCTATGCGTGGCGCTCGGAACATTCCTTTCGGACGTGGGTCTGGGCCAATCTCATATCGGCCTGTCTGGCCCTTGTCCTTGATCTGACGGCAGGCGAGCGGGGGCTGGTGATTGCGCTGGGGCTGTTGGTGTTGGCCGCCGAGCTGTTGAACACGGCGATCGAGGATGCGGTGGATTACATTTCGGAGCGGGAGCACCCGCTGGCGAAGACCGCCAAGGATGCGGGGTCTGCGGCGGTGACGGTGACGGCTTTGGCGGCGGGGGTGGCGTGGCTTTTCGTGCTGATCGGGTGAGGCTATAAGGCGCCATGCAGATTTATGACGGCATCATCTCCGACCGCGGCTCGAAATATGCGGTTTCCGGCGGGGCCTGTGGGTCCGAGGAGGAGGCCAAGGCGTTTGTCAAAGAGCTGTGCCGCAAGAAGAAATTCGCCAAGGCGACACATAACACATGGGGTGTTGTGCTGCCCGATGGCACGGCGTTGAAGAACGATGACGGCGAGAGCGGTGCGGGGATGGTGATCCTGCGCATGCTGGAGCGCGAGGGCGTCACCGGCCAGATCGTCGTGGTGACGCGCTGGTATGGCGGCAAACACCTTGGCGGCGACCGGTTCCGCCATGTGCAGGACGCGGTGCGCTATTACCTCGACCGGCTTTAATGTTTTTCGACCTCTTCGACAGGCCCACCGTGCATCTTCCACGCGGAGAAGCCGCCCGCGACATGGGCGACGTTGGTGAAGCCCATTTCGATGCAGGTTTTTGTGGCCAGCGCCGAGCGCCAGGCGGAGGCGCAGTAAAACACGAACTTTTTGTCCTCGCCGAATTTGGGTTTGTAATAGGGGCTTTCCGGGTCGATCCAAAACTCCAACATCCCGCGCGGACAGTGGAAAGCGCCGGGAATGCGGCCCTCGCGCTCAAGCTCGCGGCGGTCGCGGAGGTCGACAAAGACGATACCGTCGTCCTGCATGAGGAGCATGGCGTCTTGCGTCGGGATCGTCTCGATCACTTTGTGGGCGGCGGCGAGCAGGTCTTTGTAGTTTTTGAGCATGGGGGTCTCCTCTTGGGGGAGAGTTAACCTGATCAGTGCGGGGAGGGCAACGTGATCGCTGTCCCCGAGGCATTACACATAAGACGCGGCCGTTTGGGCGATTGCGTCCGCATGTTTGTAGATGTCTTCAAGCGTTGTCAGCTCGAACTTTTCTTCATTCTTGTCCGGATCGAAGAGACCCAGCACGTTTTTAGATTTCGCGTTGAAATAGAAACGGCACAGGGGTTTTCGATTGTTGTCGTCTACGAACACGCTGCAATAGCTTTTGGCATCACGGATGGTGATCCGCTCTGTCGGTATGGTTTTAGCGGCAATCGCTTTGACCATCATGAAGGCTTCTTTTTCTTCGTCCGTCGTTATGATGTCGGATTTCGGTTCTTCAGGTGTGGTTCCACCGTCCGTTTTTGTCGTATCGGATTTCGGCCTGAATGCAATATCCAGACGGTCCTGAATGCGATCCCTTACAATGATCTCAATGGCCGATTGAATGGCAGGTCTGATTTGTTCGACGACATTTCTGGTCAGCATGCCATCATGAATTTTACGGCCAATCAGCTTGACGAACTCGTCGTCCGGTTCGTCCAGTTGGGTTTTAAGATATTGGGCTGCGGCATGCGAATACTTGAGCGCAGATGCTGCCTCAAGAATGCTTTCAATCGAGAAGACATCTTTTTGAAACCGGCTGAGTTCTTCGATTTCATCTTCGTCGTGCTTTTGCAGATCGAATTTGAAGAACGGTTTTTTGTCCATCTTGTTCGGAGCGTCGATGTCCGAGAAGAACCACGCTTCTCTGCCATTGGTCAGAATGGCAAGATTTGCTTCGGTTACTCCGAAGTAGCGGTAAAGCTGATTATATTGGGTGTTTCCGAGAGAGGAAGTAATCGGTTTGACCTCAATGAGGATTTTGGTCTCACCATTGATCTTGAGGGCGAAATCGACTTTCTCGCCTTTTTTCGTGCCGACATCCGAGACATATTCGGGAATGACTTCGTCCAGATTAAACGGGTCGAAGCCGAGCGACTGAATGAAGGGTAGGATGACAGAGGTTTTCGTTGCTTCTTCGGTGAGAGCTTTTTCACTCGCGGCTTTGGACCGCTTGGCAAGCTCTTTGATCTGCTCTTTGAATTCCATTCCTCAATCCCCCAATCTCAATTGGGGATATTAAGGAGGAGAAATTTGTTTCAATCAACAGTTTCGAATCTCGTTCATTCGGGAAAACAATTCTCAAGACTGTTTTCTATTTCCGCCCCGGCGCTTCGAACCTCCGGTTCTCCGCGCGCAAACGCGTAAAAACTCTCCCCCGGAGAGTTTTTCAGACGCGTTTGCCCCACAAATCATACTCCCCGGCCTCATCAACTTCGACCGTCACCAAATCCCCCACAGACAACCCCTCGGTCCCCTCGTCAATAAACAGGTTCCCGTCGATCTCCGGCGCATCCGCCTTGGTGCGGCAGGTGGCGATGCCGTCTTCGTCGATGTCGTCGACGATGACCTGTTGAACGGTGCCAACCTTGGCCTGCAACTTGGCTTCGGAGATCGCCTGAGCTTTCTCCATGAAGCGTTCCCAGCGCTCTTGTTTCACCTCGGGGGCGACGTGGTCGGGCAGGGCGTTGGAGCGCGCGCCGGCGACGTTTTCGTATTGGAAACAGCCGACGCGGTCGAGTTGCGCTTCGTCCAGCCAGTTGAGGAGGTATTGGAATTCCGCCTCCGTCTCGCCGGGGTAGCCGACGATGAAGGTGGAGCGCAGCGTGATGTCCGGGCAGACCGCGCGCCAGGCGGCGATCTCGTCGAGCACTTTGGCCGAGGCCGCCGGGCGCGCCATGCGTTTCAACACGTCCGGGTGGCCGTGTTGGAACGGGATGTCGAGATAGGGCAGAACGGCGTTGCCTGCGTCGGCCATGAGCGGGATCAGGTCGCGCACATGGGGGTAGGGGTAGACGTAATGGAGCCGCACCCAGAGGTCATCGGCGGCACCCAGTTGGCCCAGCTCGCGCGCCAGATCGGTGATGTGGCTGCGCACCTCGCGGTCTTTCCACGGGAAGGAGACGTATTTGCGATCAAGGCCATAGGCGGAGGTGTCCTGCGAGATGACCAGCAGTTCCTTGACGCCCGCTTCGACGAGCTTTTCGGCCTCGCGCAAGATGGCATGGACCGGGCGCGATTGCAGTTTGCCACGCATGTCCGGGATGATGCAGAATTTGCAGGCGTGGTTGCAGCCCTCTGAAATCTTGAGGTAGCTGAAATGCCGGGGCGTCAGGCTCACGCCGGTGGCGGGCAGCAGGTCGATGAACGGATCGGGCGAGGGCGGTACGGCGGCGTGGACCGCGTCGAGGACCTGCTCGTATTGATGCGGGCCGGTGACGGCCAGAACCTTCGGATGGACGCCGGTGATATATTCGGGATCGGCGCCGAGACAGCCGGTGACCAGAACCTTGCCGTTTTCCTGAAGCGCCTCGCCGATGGCCTCAAGGCTCTCGGCCTTGGCAGAATCGAGAAAGCCACAGGTGTTGACGATCACCGCATCGGCGCCGGAGTAATCCGCACTGATCTGATAGCCTTCCGCCCGGAGCCGGGTGAGAATGCGTTCGCTGTCGACCAGCGCTTTCGGACAGCCCAGAGAGACCATGCCGATGGTCGGCTGGCCGTCACGGCGGTTCGTGTCGAAGACGGGCTTCGGGGCAAGGTCGGGGCGGAGATTTGGCGGGTTCTGGCTCATGGCGGCGATATACTCCGAAAGAAAGGGTCGGGAAAGCCCCAGAAGAGGTGGGCGTTCCTGTCGGATTTGCCGCGTCGCGGCGGAAAATTTCGTCGCCGGATCGAAAATATTCGCATAGGTTGATGGAGATCACAGACGCGTGATCCCATAATTTTTAGCACAGGCCCGCGGTGTGCGGGTTCGGGCGCGGCCGCAGCGTTTGAGGAGGCGCGGCATCACCCGGAAACCTTGGAAGGATCGAAGATGTTCAGGATGGAACACACCCGTGTCGCGGGACCGGTCGTCTTGTGCCTTGCCGCCGGTATGTTGCCGCAGGGGGCCTCGGCCACGGAAGGATATTTTGCATTGGGCTATAGCCCGGCGGCGCGGGGCGTCGCGGGGGCGGGCGTGGCCTATTCGCAGGACGCCATGTCGGGTGCGATCAACCCGGCCTCAGTGGCCAGCGTGGGGCGCGAGCTGAGTTTCGGGTTTCAGGCGTTTTCGCCGTCGCGGGGCTATACCGGCACGGGCACGGGGTTCATCGCCGATGGCGAGGTCAATTCGGGCAAGGAGTTCTTCCCGGTGCCGAACGCCGCCTATAACCTGCCGCTCGCGAACGGGGCGGTGGTGAACTTTTCCGCTTACGGCAACGGCGGGATGAACACCTCTTACCCGGATGTGAGCAATGCCAATTGCGGCGGTGGCTCGGGGGTCTATTGCGGTGGCGAGGCGGGTGTTGACCTGACCCAGCTTTTCGTCTCGGTGACCTATGCGCAGAAGATGGGCCGGCTCTCTTACGGGATCGCGCCGACGCTGGCGGTGCAGGCCTTTGAGGCCAAAGGGCTTTCGCAATTTTTCAGCATGTCCGTGGATTCCTCGGCGCTCACGAACAATGGCTTGGAATTTTCCTACGGTCTGGGGCTCAGGCTCGGCATGCAATATGAGTTGAGCGATCAACTCACACTCGGGATCGCGGCGCAGACGAAATTCGACATGTCGGAATTCGACGATTACGCCGGGCTGTTCGAAGGTGGCGGGGATTTCGACATTCCGGCCTCGATCACCGTCGGTCTGGCCTATCAGCCGACGCCCGATCTGGCGCTTTTGCTCGATTACCAGAAGATTTTCTACTCAGACGTACCGGCCGTGGGCAATGCCTCCGACGCGGGCGGGCTGGGCGCCGATGGCGGAGCGGGGTTCGGTTGGGAAGATGTCGAGGTGATCCGTCTCGGTGCCGAATGGAAATCCTCGCCGGATATGACCTGGCGGGTGGGCTACGCCCATGCGTCGAACCCGATCGGATCGGAGGACGTGACCTTCGGTATTCTCGCGCCGGGCGTGGTGGAGGATCACTTCACCTTCGGCGGCTCGCGGCAGATCAACGCCCGCGACCGGATTGATTTCTCGATCTCCTATGTGCCGGAAAACACGGTCACCGGGCCGGTGATGTATGGCGGCACGGCGGAGCTGGAAATGAGCCAGCTTTCGGCGTCGATCGGCTGGACCCGCAGCTTCTGATCGCTGTGGCGCTGGATTTGAGAAAGCCCCTCCGGGGGCTTTCCACCTGTTCGCACAGAGTCTGTGCGGCGGATTTGGATGTGTGGGGACGGCGTATCGGCTAGGCTGCGGTAAACCGCATGCAACACAGGTCGCTTCATGCTTACCAACACAGCCACCCGTTACGGCGCGCTTGCGCGCTTTTTCCATTGGGCGATTGCCCTTTTGATCCTCACCGACATTGCTTTGGGCCTGATCGGGGAGAACACGCCGCGCACGGCAGAGACCGCCGCCGGGCTCGCGACGCTCTATTCTGCGCATAAAACCATCGGTGTGGCCGTGCTCGGTCTTGCCGTACTGCGCATCCTCTGGGCGATCACACAGCCGAAACCCGTGCCGGTGCACCCGGAGCGCAAGGCCGAGACGTTGCTGGCCGAGGTGATCCACTGGATGCTTTATGGCGCGATTGTGATCATGCCGCTGTCGGGCTGGGTGATGCATTCCGCCGAAACCGGCTTTGCCCCGATCCTCTGGCCGTTCGGGCAGGACCTGCCGTTCGTGCCGAAATCCGAAGATGTCGCGCATATGGCGGGGGCGGTGCACGGGCTTTCGGCTTTGGTGATTTATCTGACGGTCGCGCTGCATGTCGCAGGGGCGCTGAAACATGCGGTGATCGAGAAAGACGGCGTGCTGTCCCGGATGTTGCGTGGCACAGATGCGGGTGTCGAGGGGGAGGCCCATGCCTCTGCCCTGCCGCCGGTTCTGGCCGCCGTGCTTTGGATTGCCGTTGTGGCCTTTCCCTTCGTGATGCCCGCGCCGGAACGCCCGGATGGGGCCGCCGCGCCGATGGAACAGGCTCAGGTGGAACAGGCCGAGCTTGCCTCCGATCTGCCCTCATGGACGGTCGATCAGGGCAGCCTGACGATCTCCGTCAAACAGATGGGCGCGCCGGTCGAGGGCAGTTTTGCGAACTGGAGTGCCGCCATCGCCTATGACGAGGCGACGGGTACGGGCGAGGTGACGGTCACCATAGACACCACGTCGCTCACGCTCGGCTCGGTGACGCAACAGGCCATGGGGCCGGAGTTTTTCAACACGGAAACCTATGCGACCGCCACGTTCGAAGGGGAGATTTCCCGCATCGAGGGCGCATCGCATCAGGCGGTGGGGACGCTGACGCTGGTGGGACAGGAGGTGCCGGTGACACTGGCTTTCGACCTGACGATTGACGGAGACACCGCGACGATGAGCGGGACGAGCACGCTCGATCGCCGGGATTTCGGCATGGGCGCGGGCTATGCGGATGAGGGCACCGTCGGGTTTGCCGTCGCGGTCGCGACGACGCTGACGGCGGTGCGACAGTAAATTCCGGGTCATTTGGATCAAAAAGAAGGCCGCCGGATCGCTCCGGCGGCCTTTTGAATGCGTGGGCGGGGCGGCTTATTCGGCCAGCATCGCTTCGATGGAAATCTCGATTTCAACCTCGTCGGAGATGTAGGGCGCATACTGACCCATGTCGAAATCGGAGCGCAGCACGGTCAGCTCGCCGTCGAAGCCGAGCCAGGGCTTGTTCATCATCGGGTGCTCGCCCTTCTGGGTCAACTCGGCCTCGATGGTGACGGATTTGGTGATGCCGTTGATGGTCAGATCGCCGGTGATCAGGCCTTCGTCTTCGTCCTCGACGGTGATCGAGGTGGATTTGAAGGAGATGGTCGGGTTCTCTTCGGCACCGAAGAAATCGCCGGTCAGGAAGTGCGCGGTGCGCTCGGCCCAGCCGGTGTAGAGGCTGTCGGTCGGGAAGGAGACTTCGACGGAAGAGTTCGCCGGATCGGCCTCGTCGAACATGATCGTGCCGTCGAAGCCGGAGAACATGCCGGTGGTGGTAGAGAAGCCGAGGTGTTCATAGGTGAAGACGATCTGGCTGTGCGAGGCGTCGAGGGCGTATTTCACCGGTTCGGCAGAAGCGGCGGTTGCGCCGAGGACGAGCGCGGAAGTCAGAAGCAGGTGTTTCATGTCAAAGCTTTCTTTGGCAGTGCGGTTTGAAGATGGCTGTAAAGTTAGCGTGCTGACCGTGAAGCTCAAATTCCGCAGCGCCAAACAGAGTCTGTGCGCAAAGAAACACGCATATGCAAAAATGTGCGAATGCTGTGTGGAAATCGTCTTATACAGGTTTGAAAAAAGCCGCCCCTTCGGGCGACTTTGATCTTCAGAATAGCAATGTGGGCCTTGCCGTCGTTTCGCCGCAGGGCTCAGCGGCGACGGTCGCGGCGCGAGGACATCGGCTGGAACGCCACACCCACATGCGCCTCGCAATAGGGTTTGCCGGGCACGGAGGGCAGGCCGCAGAACCAGAAATCGTCAGTCGCCGGATCGCCGATCGGCCATTTGCAGGTCTTTTCGGTGAGTTCCATGACGGAGATCCGCTTGGCTTTCTTCTCGACCTCGGTGACCTTGGCCAGAGCTTCGGCGGGTATCTCGTTGGTCGAGGGTTGCGGCGGCAGGGGCTGACCGGCGGGGATGATCTGGCGACGGGCGGGCACGGCGGGTTTCGGCGTGGCCTCTGCCATTTCGGTCTGCGCGGCCGGTTGCGGCGCAGGTTTCGGCTTGGCCTCCACCTTGGGTTTGACCGCAGGCTTCGCTTTCGGTTGGGCGGCGGCAGGTTTGGCGGCGGGCGTTGCACTGGCGCCAGCGCGGTTCGACAGGCCGAGACGATGCACCTTGCCGATCACGGCGTTGCGCGTCACGCCACCAAGTTCCTTGGCGATCTGCGAGGCGGATTGACCCTCGCCCCACATTTTCTTCAACAGTTCGACGCGCTCATCGGTCCAGGACATGGTTCTTCCTTCGGTTGTCATCGGGCCTGTGGTTGTCTTGGGTGCGGCCCCGCACCACGCATAAGATCACAAAAACGATCCTGCACAGGGGTTTTGCAGTGCAGGACGCTTGAGATTTCTGTCTGCCCCCTATTTTAAACACGGCGCTTGCGGTTACAAGCGGGCGCGCGGGGAAAACCGCAGACAGGGGTCTATAGCAGGAGAGCGCGGCAATGGAAATGGCTCAAAATGAGGTGCAGATGGGCGTTCGGCGGTTTGGCCGGGTCAACTGGCTTGGACTTTACACGCTGATCGGGCGGGAGATCTCGCGCTTTCTCGCGGTCTGGACACAGACGCTCCTGGCACCTCTGGTGACCGCCGGGCTGTTCCTGACGATCTTCACGCTGGCCATCGGCCCGTCGCGCGGCGATGTCATGGGCGTGCCCTTCGTGCATTTCCTAGCCCCCGGCATCCTCACTATGACGGTGATCCAGAACGCCTTTGCCAATACCTCCTCCTCGATCATGATTTCGAAGGTGCAGGGCAATATCGTCGACACGCTGATGCCGCCTCTGGCGCCGTTCGAACTTGTGATCGGCTATCTTTCGGGTGGGGTGGCGCGCGGCATGTTTGTGGCGATCGCGATCTGGGTCGTGATGGCGGTGTTCGTCGGTCTGCCGCTGCATCATCCGCTGTTTGCCATCGCCTTCGTGGTGCTGGGCGCGCTGTTCATCGGCGGTCTGGGCGTTCTTGCGGGCATCGTCAGCCAGAAATTCGACCATATGGCGGCGATCACCAACTTCATCATCACGCCCTTGTCCTTTCTGTCGGGCACGTTCTACTCGGTCGAGACCCTGCCGCAATGGTTCAAGGTGCTGACCCATCTGAACCCGGTGTTCTATCTGATCGACGGGGTGAGATACGGCATCATCGGCACCTCGGACAGCTCGCCCTGGATCGGGCTTGCGGTGATGAGCGGGGTGACCGCCTTGGTGGTGTTCATCGACTGGCTGTTCTTCAAGCGCGGTACGAAACTGAAATCCTGAATCGAAAAATCGCAGGCGAATGCCGGGCGGCCCCATTGTCGCCGGATTTCCCGGCTAACGACCCCGGTAAGTCTCAACTTGCCGGGGTTTTCGATGAGTCTCAGCGCGCGTTTCCTGTCTCTCTTTGTTCTCTGTTGCGTGCCGTTTGCGATGCGGGCGGAAGAGATCTTGCCCGCGAGCGCAGAACGGATTGGCTGGGAAGGCGTTGGGCGGCTTGAGATGGCGGGGGAGGGCACCTGCACCGGGGCATTGATTGCACCGGATCTGGTACTGACCGCCGCGCATTGCGTGATGGATGCGGAAAACACGCCGCTTGCGCCGGAGAAGATCACGTTTCGCGCCGGGCTTCGGGAGGAGCGCCATGTCGCCGCCTCGCGCGGGGCCGCGGTGGCGGTGATGCCGGGATTCGAGACGGCGGAGCGGGAGACGGGCGACCACCTGCGGCGCGATGTGGCGCTGGTCAAGCTGGCCTCGCCGATCCCTGCGGCGCTGGCCAGGCCTTACGCGCTGCATGGGCCAACGGGGCCGGAGGGCGATCTGACGGTCGCCTCCTATGGTCAGCCGCAGAATGACGTCATGACCATTCAGCGCGCCTGTCATCTTCTGGATGCGTCTCAGGGGCTTTATGCCTTTGATTGCTATATCAATTACGGGTCGTCCGGCGCGCCGGTCTTTGCGGAGGATCAGGGCCGTCTGGCGATTGTCTCGCTCGTGTCCTCCATGGGAGAGGCGGGCGGCAGGCGGGTCGGCTATGGCATGTCGCTTTCAGGGAAAGTTGAGGCGCTCAAGCGGCAGCTTGCGCTTGGGGTGCCGTCATCGGAGGTAAAAGCCGCAGTGGTCAAGCGTATCACGGTCGGCGGCGGAACCTCCTCGCGTGCGGTTGGCAATTCGAAATTCCTTTCGGCGGAGTGAGGGGCGCTGCCGCAAATTTCCTTTGACAGTGCGGGCGGTTTGATCGAAAAGCGCGTCATGAACATGACCCGCGCATATGCTACCGGTAGCCGACGTCGACGCTGAAGCGTCCCTGACGTCCGTTCATCCGTGCCCGAGGCGTGATCCGCGTGGCACAAACCGCGCCAAACCGGCGCAATCCCTTAAAAAATATCCCCCAACCGTTGACAGGCCCGCTGGCTTTCGCCACCCATGAGGCCTCTCTTTTCCAGAGGAACCACACGATGATCTCTTCCGTTCTGCCGACCTACAACCGGGCTCCGCTGTCCTTCGTTAAAGGCGAAGGCTCCTGGCTTATCGAGGCGGACGGGCGCCGTTTTCTCGATCTCGGCGCGGGCATCGCGGTGAACACGCTGGGCCACGCCAACCCGGAGTTGGCGCAGGTGCTCAAGGATCAGGCGGACACGCTGTGGCATGTCTCGAACCTCTACAAGATCCCGGCGCAGGAGGCTCTGGCCGACAAGCTGACCGAGCTGACCTTTGCCGACACCTGTTTCTTTACCAACTCCGGCACCGAGGCCGCCGAGCTGGCGATCAAGATGGCGCGCAAATACTGGTACGAGAAAGGCCAGCCGGAAAAGATCGAAGTGATCTCTTTCGAGGGCTGTTTCCATGGCCGTTCGACCGGCGCGATTGCGGCCTCTGGAACCGACAAGATGGTCAAGGGCTTTGGCCCGCTGATGCCGGGTTTTGTCCATCTGCCGTTCGGCGACTGGGAAGCCGTGGCCGATCACGTCACCGACAAGACGGCGGCGATCCTGATCGAGCCGGTGCAGGGCGAAGGCGGCATCCGCGTGGTGCCCGACGAGGCGCTGAAATTGCTGCGCAGGATTTGCGACGAGAAGGGCGCTCTGCTGATTTTCGACGAGGTGCAATGCGGGATCGCGCGCACGGGGCGGCTGTTCGCCCATGAATATGCGGGGGTGACGCCGGACATCATGATGATTGCCAAGGGCATCGGCGGCGGCTTTCCGCTGGGCGCGGTTCTGGCGACCGAAGAGGCGGCATCGGGCATGACCGCTGGCACGCACGGCTCGACCTATGGCGGCAACCCGCTGGGCTGTGCCATCGGGCTCAAGGTGCTGTCGATCGTTTCCGATCCGGCGTTTCTGGCCGAGGTGAACCGCAAGGCGGGGCTGATGCGGCAAAAGCTCGAAGAGCTGGTGGCAGCTCATCCCGACGTGTTTGAAGCCGTCCGTGGCGAAGGCCTGATGCTCGGCCTCAAATGCAAAATCGCGCCTGCCGATCTGGTGGGCAAAGGCTATGAGCAGGGTGTCCTGACCGTGCCCGCCGCCGACAATGTGGTGCGGCTGTTGCCCGCGCTCAATATCACCGACGAAGAGATTGCCGAGGCCGTATCGCGGATTGATGCCGCCGCCAGTGCGCTCTGACAGACGAAGAGAACAGACCTATGAACCACTTCCTCGACATTCACAAAACCTCAGCACAGGATCTGCACCGGATCATCGAGACCGCGAAACTGACCAAGAACGCGCGTCACGACAAACCGAAAGCCGCGCTTGATGCGGAGCAGCCGCTCAAAGACAAAATGGTCGCGCTGATTTTCGAGAAACCCTCGACCCGGACGCGCGTGTCCTTTGATGTCGGCGTGCGCCAGATGGGCGGCCAGACCATGGTGCTTTCGGGCGCCGATATGCAGCTTGGCCATGGTGAAACCATCGCGGACACGGCGCGGGTTTTATCGCGCTACGTGGACATGATCATGATCCGGACTTTCGAGGAGCAGACGCTCTTGGAGATGGCGGAATATGCTTCCGTGCCGGTGATCAACGGTCTGACGAACCGCACCCATCCCTGCCAGATCATGGCCGACATCCTGACCTATGAGGAGCATCGCGGTTCGATCAAGGGCAAGAAAGTCGTCTGGCTCGGTGATGGCAACAATGTCTGCGCGTCCTTCCTCCATGCCGCCGGTCAGTTCGGCTTTGACATGACCTTCGCAGGTCCTGAGCCGCTCGATCCGGAAATGGGCTTTGTCGAGGAGGCGCGGGCGAAAGGCTCGAATGTCTCGATCACCCGCAGCGCCGAAGAGGCGGTTGCGGGCGCCGATCTCGTGGTGACGGATACCTGGGTGTCGATGCACGATCCGGCCTCGGCGCGGGAACGCCGTCACAACCAGCTTCGGCCCTACCGGGTGGATCGGCGTCTGATGGGGCTCGCGAAGCCCGATGCGCTGTTCATGCATTGCCTTCCGGCGCACCGGGGCGATGAGGTGACGAATTCGGTGATGGATGGTCCGCAATCGGTGATTTTCGACGAAGCGGAGAACCGTCTGCACGCCCAGAAGGCGATTATGCGGTGGTGTGTAGAGGGCAAATGATAAAGGCTCCGGGAGGAGTCCTTGGTCCGAGATGCGGGCAGAGCCCTAACGGGGGGCTGGTCTTCCGGTCTTCACATATGAAAAAGGGCACCCGATGCGGTGCCCTTTTTCATTGTTCGGAGAGGTGTCAGTTTGCCAGATGCGCCAGGAACCAGAAGACCACGGCGGACATCGTGGCGGCGGCGGGGACGGTGATGATCCAGGCGGCGACGATGGTCATGAAATGGCTGCGGCGCACGAGTTTGCGGCGGTGACGTTCCTCGGCGGCGATGCGGGTGATCTTCTTGGAGCGCGCGGTCTCGTCGAGGCGCTTCTCGTGATACCATTCGCGGAAAAAGCCGACGCCGAACACGCCCCCCACGGCGATATGGGTAGAGGAGACCGGCAGGCCGAGCCAGCTTGCGAGGATCACGGTGATGGCGGCGGAGAGCGCCACGCAATAGGCGCGCATCGGGTTCAGTTTGGTGATCTGGCTGCCGACCATGCGGATGAGTTTCGGGCCGAAGAGGATGAGGCCGAAGGAAATCCCCAGCGCGCCGATCACCATGACCCAATGCGGGATATTGACGCTGCCGGCAAAGCCGCCCTCGGCATTGGCATGGACGATGGCGGCCAGAGGGCCGACGGCATTCGCGACATCGTTGGCGCCATGGGCAAAGGACAGCAGTGCGGCGGAGATCACCAGCGGCAGGCCGAACAGCGCTTTGAGCGATTTGTTGCGGTTTTCGAGCCCCTGGGACTGTCGCCGGATCAGAGGCGCGGAGCCGACATAGGACAGCGCGCCCACGGCGAGACCAATGAGCAAAGCGGTCAGCAGGTCGATATGGACGATCTTTTTCAGGCCCTTGATCGCCAGATAGGTGGCAAACGTACCCATCATGATGCCGATCAGCACCGGGACCCAGACGCGGGCGGCGGCGATCTTGTCGTCCTTGTAGATGATGCGCGCCTTGATGAACCACAGGAACCCGGCGGCGATCACACCGCCCAAGAGCGGCGAGATGACCCAGCTTGCGGCAATCGCGCCGATCGAGCCCCAGTTGACGGTGCCGAAACCCGCCGCCGCGATGCCCGCACCCATGACGCCGCCGACGACGGCATGGGTGGTGGAGACGGGCGCGCCGATCCATGTGGCGAGATTGACCCAGAGGGCGGAGGACAGGAGCGCGGCCATCATCGCCCAGATGAAAATCCGGGTGTCGGCCATGGCGGCCGGGTCGATGATGCCCTTGGAGATCGTGGAAACCACGTCGCCACCTGCGAGAAGCGCGCCTGCGCTTTCGAACAGGGCGGCGATGACGATGGCCCCGCCCATGGTCAGCGCATTGGCGCCGACCGCAGGTCCCATGTTGTTCGCGACATCGTTGGCGCCGATGTTGATCGCCATATAGGCGCCCAGAGCGGCGGCGGCGATCACCACGGCGGAGCCCGGTTGACCGCCGAACAGGAAGGCGGCGAGAAGCCCTGCGACGATGATGAAGGCCAGCGCCACACCGAGCCCCACCATCGGACGGGCGATGTGAAAGGTGGCGGACTCGAACTGGGTGATCCGGTTCAGGTCCTTGTCCAGCGTATTCCACTGTTTTCCGTGATCTTCCGTCTCCGACATCGGCGCTCCGCTTTGTCATAAAACCGTTACAGGCGGCGCAGCGCTACCGTGCCCGGCCTTGCATTGCAAGCCTTTCGGAACGCGACGTGACGAAGATGTGCCGGGAAGGACCGGATCAGAAGCCGAGCAGAAGGTCGCGCAATTCCGGTTCGTCGACCAGGGCGGCGGCCTGTTTCGGACTCATCCAACTGCGTTTGCGCTGGCCTTTTTCGGGGAAATCGCCTTCGAGATGGTCGACCTCGATCGGATAGACCGTGGCCTCCACCGGTGCGGGCAGGCCGTTGTCGAGTTTCTTGATGTAATGGTAAAGACCCACAGGCTGACGCTTCACTCGTGCGGGTTTGACACCGGCCTCTTCCCAGGCCTCCTGCGCCGCGGTTCCGGCGCCGTCGAGGCCGTCGATCGGCCAGCCTTTCGGGATGATCCAGCGCCCGGTGTCACGGGAGGTGATCAAAAGCACTTCCTTGCCCTTCTTGCCCTTGCGCCAGCACAGGGCGGCCGATTGCACGCGGTCGGGCCGGCGCAGCAGAGGGTCGAAGACTCCTGTCCAAGCGGATTTGAGCAAAGTTGCCATGGGATGAGTTTGTGCCTGTTATGTCTATATTGCGTATATACATAGGGCGGGATTTCCGGAAATGCAAGTTTTCTTGGGGAAATGCTTGTCGCAAAGCCGGTTTGCCATATCTTTGAGCGGAAACAAGGCCGCGCGTTTCACCGCAGTGTGCGTGGTGTTTCACCTGACAAAAGAAGGAGTTGCCCGAATATGTCTCAGGCTCGGATCGGTCTTGTCGGCCTCGGCGTCATGGGCGCCAATCTTTCGCTCAATATCGCCGAAAACGGTTTTCCCGTCGCCGTGTTCAACCGCACCGGCTCGGTCACAGACGCTTTCGTGGCCTCGGCGGGCGATCTCGCGGAGCGGCTCGTTCCGGCCAAGTCCTATGAGGCGCTGGTCGCGTCGCTGAGCCGCCCGCGCGCGGTGATCATCATGGTCAAGGCGGGTGGGCCGGTCGATGCGGTGATCGACGCGCTTGTGCCGCTGATGGCGCCGGGAGACATGATCATTGATGCGGGCAATGCCGATTTCCACGACACGCGCCGCCGGGAGGCCGCTCTGCGGGACAAGGGGCTCAGCTTCATCGGCATGGGGGTGTCGGGTGGTGAAGAGGGGGCGCGGCAAGGGCCGTCGATCATGGTCGGCGGCAATCCGGAGAGCTATGCGGTGATCCGCGACATCATCGAGGCAATTGCCGCCAAACATGAGGGCGTTCCCTGTGCCGCGTATTTCGGGCCGGATGGCGCAGGGCATTTCGTCAAGACCGTGCATAATGGCATCGAATATGCCGATATGCAGATGATCGCGGAGGTCTATGGCATCCTGCGCGACGGGGCCGGACGTGCGCCTGCCGAGATCGGCACGCTGTTTGCGGCGTGGAACGAGGGGCCGCTCAACTCCTATCTTGTAGACATTTCGTCCCGTGTGCTCGGCACCCTTGATCCCAAAACGGGCCGGCCGATCGTCGATGTGATCGTCGATAAGGCCGGGCAGAAAGGCACCGGGCGCTGGACCGCGATCGAAGCGCTCAGGCTGGGGCAGTCGCCGTCCGCGATCGAGGCCGCGGTGGCCGCGCGGTCCTGGTCGGCGGAGAAGGCTACGCGGCAGGCGGGTAAGGCGTTGTTCGGAGATCTGGGCTCCGAGGCCTTGCCGATCCCATCGGAGGCGGATCTCGAGCGCGCGCTTCTGGCCGCGAAGATCATTGCCTACGATCAGGGATTTAAAATCCTGGCCGCGGCGTCCGCCGAATATGACTGGGCGCTCGATCTGGCCAGTGCGGCGGAGGTCTGGCGCGAAGGCTGCATCATCCGTTCGGCCCTGCTCGACGATATGGCTTCCGCGATCCGAGAAGGCCTGCCGCAGGGCCAGTTGATCTTTGCGCCGCGTTTCGCCGGGCTGATCCGCGACGGTGCCACAGCTCTGCGTCGCACGGTGGCCTATGCCGCTTCCGCGGGGGTGCCGGTGCCGGCCTTTGCCAATGCGCTGGCCTATTTCGACACGATGCGACAGGGGCGCGGCACCTCCGATCTCATCCAGGCGCAGCGAGATTTCTTCGGGGCGCACGGGTTCGAACGCACCGATGGGGGCGAAGGGCAGCACGGGCCATGGGCCGGCAGCGTGGCACATAGCTGAAGAGACCCGCCCCTTGCGCGGGGGCGGGGTTTTGTGATTTCTCATCCCCATGCCCGACTCCCCGGGTGAGAGAGCGATGCGCATGAGTTTCGTCTTCTTCATCAACGGTCTGGTGATGGTCTTCTTCGCCGCCCTCATGGGGGTCGTTGCGCTGCTCTTTCCAGATACCTCGAAGATGTTCGGGGAGGCCGCGCTTTTGACCGGCTTTATGGGGGGTACGCTTGCGATGGCCTCTTCGCCGCGCACCGAAGGCCTGCGCCCGTTGCACACCTTTTTGTTGACCTCCTCGGTCTGGATGGTGGCTGCACTCTGCGGCGCGCTGCCGCTTTATGCCTATGACCTGTCGCTCACCGATGCGTTTTTCGAGGCGATGTCGGGGATTACGACCACCGGCTCTACCGTTATGTCCGGGCTCGATGAGACGCCGCGCGGCATCATCCTATGGCGGGCGATGCTTCAGGCGGTTGGGGGCGTCGGCTTCATCGTCACCGGGATTGCGCTTTTGCCGATCCTCAAGGTCGGTGGCATGCAGCTTTTCCGTTCGGAAAGCTCGGAGACCGGCGAGCGCGAGTTGCGCAACGCCACGATGTTCGCCTCCGCCACCTTGCAGATTTACTTCGCTCTGATCGTGATTTGCGGGCTGCTCTATTTCGTTGGCGGCATGTCGCCCTTCGATGCGGTCACCCATGCGATGACCACGCTGTCGACGGGCGGCTATTCCGGTTACGACGCCTCTTTCGGGCATTTCGACAGCGCCTTTCTGCAATGGACCTGCACGCTGTTCATGCTCTTCGGGGCCTTGCCGTTTTCCTGGTATATCAGAGGGTTGCGGCATGGGCGCTGGAAGTCCGAACAGGTCACGGCCATGCTCGTCTCGCTCGCGGTGAGCATCGGGGCGCTGTCGCTCTGGCTGATGATCACGCGGGGCGAGGGGCTGTTTGATGCGCTGCGGCTGGTGGCGTTCAACGTGATTTCGGTCGTGACCACCACGGGCTATGCGACCACGGATTACACGCTCTGGGGACCGTTCGCGGTGGTGGCGTTCTTTGTCCTGACGGCGGCGGGCGGCGCCACCGGATCGACGGCGGGCGGGGCCAAGGCGATGCGCTGGCTCGTCGCCTTTCGCGCGCTCAAGGCACAGATCCGGCAAAGCTATGCGCCCCACCGGGTCACGTTCGTGAAATACGAAGATCGTCCCGTGGCCCCGGATGCGCTTTCGGGCGTGATCGCCTTTTTCGTGCTCTATGCGGCCACCTTCGGGGTGATGGCTTCGCTTTTGAGCTTCTTCGGGCTCGATATGTCCACCGCGACATCGGGGGCGCTGACCGCGCTTGCCAATGTCGGTCCGGGGGTCGGCGACATCATCGGTCCGGCGGGCAATTTCGCGACGCTGAACACGCCGTCGAAGCTGGTGCTGACCTTTGGCATGTATCTCGGGCGGCTGGAGATGGCGACGGTCTACGCGCTCTTCGCGCCGCTGTTCTGGCGGGAGTTGATGACGGCGCGATAACTCTTAACCGCTCGTCATACAGCGCCCTAAATAGGTTAAAACGCTGTCACATTTGTCCCGCGAAGACTGTCACGATCTTTAACAAATGGTTTTCACGTTCTGCGGGGTTTGGCCCGCAGCGTTGGATTGGCCTCGGTCGGGTCCTCGGGCCAGGGGTGCTTTGGGTAGCGCCCGCGCATGTCCTTGCGCACATCGGCATAGGAGGTTTTCCAGAAGTTCGGCAGGTCCATCGTGACCTGAACCGGGCGATGCGCGGGGGACGTCAGGACCACTTTCAACGGCACGCGTTTCGGGCCGACGGTTGGGTGCACTGTGGTGCCGAAAAACTCCTGCAACCGCCCGGTGACTTCGGGATGTTCGCCCGAATAATCAATCGGCAACCTACGCCCGACGGGGCTTTCAAACGCGCTGGGAACCTCCCGGTCGAGCCGTTGCATCTGATCCCAGTCGAGCATGCCCCGCAGCGCCTCGGTGATGTCGAGAGCGCGGAGCTGGGCCTCGGTTTTTGCGCCCTTGAGGTAGGGCAGAAGCCAGTCTTCGAGATGATCCAATAGAGCGGCGTCGGTCATGTCGGGGTAATCCGCCCCCATCAGCGCGACACGGGCGGCAAAGCGGCGTGCGGCATCGGTCCAGGGCAGGCCGATCTGGCGCAGACCGACCAGCGCCCCGCGCGCGATGGCCTCCGGGGGGGCGTCTTTCCATTGCCGGTCGTCCAACACCAGCGCGCCGAACATCTCGCGCCTGCGCGCGACCACGCGTTTTTCGCGCCTGTCCCAGTCGCAGACCTCGACCCATGCAATCTGATCGCCGTAGAGGCCGCGCAGTTCGCTTTCGTTGATCTGGGCGGCCTGCCGGATTTTGGCATCCCGCGCTGCGCCGTCCGTGTCGGTGACAACAATGAGCCGGGCGGAAGCCAGATCGTCATGCTCCGCCATCACCGCGCCCTTGCCTCCAGACAGAAGATAGCGCGGCTGATCGCCGGGACGGCGCAGCCCGATCCGGTCGGGGTAGGCGAGCGCGGCCATTTCACCAAGGTTCATGGGGGCGGTTTGTGGCAGGCCCTGCCTGAGGCGTTTGGCCTCCTGTTTGACGCGTTCGATCACGCCACGGTCGGCGGCATTGCCGGGAGACGTGAGCGCCCGCATGCGCAGGGACAGATCCGCACCTGCCCCCCGCAAAGGATCGCGTTCGTTCAAGAGTGCGGCCAGTTCGGTGGCCTGTGTCCCCGCGATTTGTAGCATATGTGCAAGTCTTGGGTGTAGCGGTTTCGCCGCCAAAGCTTTGCCATGGGCTGTGATCCGACCTTCGACGTCGAGCGCGCCAAGGCTGTGAAGCAGGGCGCGCGCTTCTGCCAGAGGTCCGGCGGGGGGCGGCGTGAGGAAGGCGAGATCCGTTTCGGCGGCCCCCCAGAGCGCGAGTTCCAAAGCCAGGCTGGTAAGGTCGGCCGTCTCGATCTCTGCGGGGGCGAAGGCGGGCAGGGCGCCTTCTTCGCCTTTGGTCCAGAGCCGGTAACAGACCCCGTCGGAGACCCGGCCCGCGCGGCCCCGGCGCTGTTCGGCTTCGGCACGGGAGACCCGCTCGGTCACGAGGCGCGACATGCCCGAGGCCGGATCGAACAGCGCCCGGCGGGCCCGGCCCGCGTCGACGACGATGCGGACATCCTCAATGGTCAGAGAAGTCTCGGCAATCGAGGTCGCCAGTACGATCTTGCGGCCCTCTCGGGCGGGGGCGATGGCGGCGCGCTGATCGGCGAATTTCATCGCGCCGAACAGTGGGCGGAGTGTGCAGTCGGAGGGGATTTTCCCCTCCAGGAGCGCCTGAACCCGGCGAATTTCGCCTTCGCCTGGCAAGAACACGAGCGCGGAGCCCGGCGCCTCCGCAATGGCGCGGAGCGTCAGATCGGCCACCGCCTGTTCCAGCCGCTGCATCTTGGGAACGGGCGCGTCGAGCCAACGGGTCTCGACCGGATAGGCGCGCCCCTCCGAGCGCACCACAGGGGCATCGTCCAGCAGCGCTGCTACCGGATCTGCGTCAAGGGTCGCGGACATGACAATCAGCACAAGGTCGTCGCGCAGCGCCTGCCGCACCTCCCAGGTGAGCGCCAGCCCGAAATCCGCGTTCAGGCTACGTTCGTGGAATTCGTCAAATATGACCGCCCCGATCCCGGTCAATTCCGGGTCGGCTTGTAGTATGCGTGTGAGTATTCCCTCGGTCACCACCTCGATGCGCGTGGCCTTCGAGATCTTCGCCTCGCCTCGAATGCGGTAGCCGACGGTCTCGCCCGCGCGCTCGCCCAGTGTCTCCGCCATGCGTTCGGCGGCGGAGCGCGCGGCGAGGCGGCGCGGCTCCAACATCACGATCCTGCCGGTCACCACGGGCAAAAGCGCCAGAGGCACGCGGGTGGTTTTCCCGGCTCCCGGCGGGGCCATGAGCACGGCGCGACCCTCCGCTTTTACAGCGGCGGTCAATTCACCCAGCACGTCGTCGATCGGCAATCTATCCATGGCGGTCTTATCGGCGATCTGCGGGGGCGTGAAAAGCACCCCGTTTCCTTTGCTGTCGCAAATACTCATCCCTTTGTGCCACACTGGACACCAAGGCCGGAAATGTGCAAGTCAAAGGCCAAAGCGACAGGGAGGCCCGAGATGGAGATCAGCACATTAGCCGAACAGGTGATTGCCGGAAACCGTCGCGCTCTGGCCCGTGCGATCACGCTGGTCGAAAGCGCGCGGGAAGATCACCGGGCGAAGGCGATCACGTTGATGGAAGAGATCGGCAAGTGCGGGCGTCAGGCGCTGCGGCTCGGGTTGTCGGGGACGCCGGGGGTGGGCAAGTCCACCTTTATCGAAAGCTTTGGCATGATGCTGATCAAAGAGGGGCTGAAGGTGGCGGTTCTGGCCGTCGATCCGTCGTCCTCGCGCTCTGGCGGCTCGATCCTTGGCGACAAGACGCGGATGGAATTGCTGTCACGGGAAAAGAACGCCTTTATCCGGCCCTCGCCCTCGCAATCCGAACTTGGCGGCGTGGCGCGGCGCACGCGGGAGGCTGTGGCGCTTTGCGAGGCGGCGGGCTACGATTTGATCCTGATCGAGACCGTGGGGGTGGGGCAGTCGGAGACGGTGGTGTCCGAGATGTCCGATCTGTTCCTGCTGCTCTTGGCGCCAGCGGGCGGCGACGAATTGCAGGGCGTCAAGCGCGGCATCATGGAGATGGCCGATCTGATTCTGGTGAACAAAGCCGACGGTGATCTCAAACCCGCGGCGCAACGCACCTGCGCCGATTATGCGGGGGCGCTCCGGCTGATCCGCAAACGTCCGCAGGACCCGATGGATTTTCCCAAGGCGATGACGGTTTCCGCAATCGAAGAGAAGGGCTTGCAAGAGGCCTGGGGCGAGATGAACATGCTCATTGACTGGCGGCGTGAGAACGGGTTCTTCGACAAGCGTCGGTCGGAACAGGCCGAGTACTGGTTTGCGCAGGACATTCGTCACGGGCTTTTGTCGCAGCTTGAGAAAGAACCTTTGAAGTCGATGATCTCCGGGCTGGCGAGCAAGGTCGCCAGAGGGGAGATCACGCCGGGCCATGCGGCTGCGGATGTCCTGACAGCTTTGCGCGGGCATTGAAGCCGGTTCGGTTCGGGAAGAGGCTTGACGATTCTCCCCGGATCGCCTATGCACCGCAAACTGAATTTTGGGCGCGGCTTGATAGCTGTGTCCTTTTCTGTTGGAAATCGGTCTTTCCCCGTGTTTCACGCCGCTTTTCGGACTTGCGTCCGGGGCGGGGGCGCGTAAAAGAGGGCCGAATAAGACAGAAACGAGTCTTTTAAACTGCGAGAGCTTTTGCTTTCGAAAGTAGAAACGAGGATGAACCCATGTCGCGTCGTTGCGAACTGACCGGTAAAGGCCCGATGACTGGCAACAATGTCAGCCACGCCAAAAACAGAACCCGCCGCCGTTTCCTTCCGAACCTCAACGATGTGACGCTGATTTCGGAAACCCTCGGCCGCTCCTTCAAGCTGCGCATCTCTGCGTCGGCTCTGCGCTCCGTCGACCACCGCGGTGGTCTCGACGCCTTCCTCGCGAAAGCCCGCGACGAAGAGCTGTCCGACAACGCGCTGAAAATCAAGAAAGACATCGCGAAGGCCCAAGCAGCCGCTTAAGCCTTTCTGCGAGATCCTTTCGGATTTTCCCAAAGATTGAACCCCGTGAGTTTTACCTCGCGGGGTTTTCTTGTCTCTTGACCACGGCGATTTGTCCCCTTTTCTTTCGGGAGCGGATCGCTAAAGTGCTTCCACTATGCGCATCACCCGCACGATAAAGGCCGTTCTGGTCGCGTTTCTGCTCATCGTCACGTCCCAGTCCATGGCCGTGGCGCGGGGCACCATGCGCGATGCGACGGGTGCGGTGGTGCTTTGCACCGGCACGGGACCGATTACCGTGCTCACGGACGCAGATGGTCAGCCGATCGGCCCGAGTCACATTTGTCCCGACTGTGCTCTGAGCGTGATCGCGGGTCTGGCGGATGCATTCGACCTGCAACCGCCTGTGCAGCATATGCTGCGCTTCTCGCCCCCGACCTTTGCCGCCCGTGGTCATGACACGGTCCCGCCCCACGCCTGTGCCCGCGCCCCGCCTTTGGTCTGATACCCCCTTCGTTTCAAAGACCTACGACCAAAGGACCGCACATGTTCAAAACCACCCTTCTGGCCGGGCTTGCCGCCTGCGCATTCGCTCTGCCCGCCTTCGCTGACATCGAAATCGTCGATCCCTTCGCCCGTTCTTCCGGCATGATGGCCAAGGCCGGGGCGGCTTTCTTCATCATCGAAAACACAGGTGACGAAGCCGATCGCCTGATCGACGCCAAATCCGACATTTCCAAAGTGACCGAGCTGCACACCCATAAGGACATGGGCGATGGCATCATGAAAATGGTCCATGTTCCCGAGGGCTTCGAGATCCCGGCCCATGGCACCCATGCTCTGGCCCGCGGCGGCGACCACGTCATGTTCATGGGGCTGTTGCAACCGATGAATCAGGGCGACACCGTGACCGTGACCCTGACCTTCGAGAAGGCCGGGGACATTACTGTTGAAATCCCCGTAGATCTGGAGCGCGGCGAGGCGGCCATGCCGATGAACGGCAAAATGGGCAACTGAACTGTCCCGACCCCAAGACGACAGGCACGCGTTCCGGCGCGTGCCTTTTTTCTTGCGCGGATCGAAAAAAGGCTTAGATGACGCCTTGAGCGAGACGGAACATTACAGACCGGCCCGCGCCCTTTCTTGACAGTTGAAGAGACAGATCATGTTGAGCGTCTATGCGTTCCCGGAGGCCTTTTCGCCTGCCGAATGTGATGCGATCGTCACGCTTGCGCGTGAAGAGGAGCTTTCGGATGCGGGGCTGGTGAAGAACCGCTCCGACCATAACCTGCGCCGCGCCGATCTGGCGTGGCTCGATGAGCGCGCGGGGGGCGAATGGATCATGGAGCGCATCATGCGCCTGGTCGCCGAGGCGAACCGGGCGCATTTCGATTTCGCGCTGACCGAATTCGGAGAAAGCCCTCAGGTCGCCCGGTACGGCGCGGAGCGTGAGGGGCATTTCACATGGCATTCGGATATCGGTGAGGGCGCTCTGGCGTCGCGGCGCAAACTCACCATGGTGGTGCAATTGTCCGATCCGGCGGAGTACAAGGGCGGTGCGCTGGAACTTCAACCGGATGCGAACATCCGCGAATCCGACCGCGCCAAGGGCTCCGCCGTGCTGTTTCCGTCCTTTGTCCTGCATCGGGTGACCCCGGTCACATCGGGCGAGCGCTTTTCGCTGTCGACCTGGGTGCATGGCCCGGCGTTTCGGTGAGTATTTTTCCAGCAAAGGAAACGCAGAGGGACGGGCTATCAGCCACACGTTAACCGGAATCTGATGAACCGGAATGCGCGATACAGGCGGGAGCGCCGATGACCACCAGCGAAGGAGATGCCCCGGCCCGTGTGGCCGAAACCCCTTCCGGTGACGCGATAGTGCTATGAACCGGCGGTCGGGGCGCATTCCCGGTTTCCTTTGCCGAGAAAATACTCAGGCGGGTTCAGTTGGCCAAAACCTTGTCCACCCAATCGGGCACCACCGTGCTAGCTGGCCCTTCGCGGATCTCGTCAAACCTCCCGCCGGAGGCTTCGAGGTTGAGTTCCATCGTGCGAATGCCAAGCTGGCGCGCCATCTGGCTGAAGCCTGCAGCGGGGTAGACCACGCCGGAAGTCCCGATCGAGACAAAGAGCGCGCTGTCCTCAAGTGCGTTCTGAATGGCCTCCATGTGATAGGGTATTTCGCCGAACCAGACGATGTCTGGCCGCGTCGCGGGCGCGCTGCAGGAGGGGCAGGGGTCTTTGACATCCATAACCATGGGCGCGGGCCAGCGATGCCCGCAAGAGGCGCAGAGTGCGTCCTTGAGCGCGCCGTGCATGTGGATCACCTCGCGCGCGCCGCCGCGTTCCAGCAGGTCGTCGACGTTTTGCGTGACGAGGTAGACGGGAGCACCGTATTCGGCCTGAAGTCGGGCGAGTGCCCGGTGGGCGGGGTTTGGCACAGCATTGGCTGCCTGTTCCCGGCGCATGTTGTAGAAACTCTGAACCAGATGCGGATCACGGGCAAAGGCTTCGGGGGTGGCGACATCCTCGACCCGATGGTCCTCCCAAAGCCCGTCTGCGGCACGGAAGGTCTTGAGCCCGCTTTCCGCCGAAAGCCCCGCGCCCGACAATATGAAAATCCCGCCTTTCATCACGCTCTCCTTTTTCGTCACCCTGCCTTGCGTCGGTCCTGTGGACAAGGGTAGCTTTGCGGCGCAAAGGAGACACCATGAAGAAAATCCTCTTCGTCTGCCTCGGCAATATCTGCCGTTCGCCTTCGGCCGAGGCGGTGTTTGCCGCCAAGGCGCAGGCCGCGTGCTATCCGGTGATCGTCGACAGTGCCGGGACCGGGAACTGGCATGTGGGCGAACCGCCCTACGGGCCGATGCAGCAAGCGGCGCAGCGGCGGGGCTATGACCTGTCTTCGCTGCGCGCGCGTCAGATCACCGCGTCGGATTTCGAAGGTTTCGATCTGATCGTCGCGATGGATGAGGCGAACCTGCGCGATATCGAGCGGCTGCGGCCTTCGGGGTCTGAGACGCCTGTGACCCTGATGATGTCTTATGCGCCGGAGACCGGGGAGAGAGCTGTGCCCGATCCCTATTACACGCGCGATTTCGATGAGGCCCTCAATCTGATCGAGGCGGCGGCAAACGGGCTTTTGGCCTCTCTCACAAATTGAGCCAGCGAAAGGCGCGTTTCAGCTCTTCGGTGCCATTTTCGGTGTACCAACGTCCGTGGCTCAGGATCACGCGCTCCGGCGCCCATGAAACCACTTCCCGGATCACCTCGCGCGCTTTGCCCTTGTTGCGGAACGTGGCGCGCATATCCAACGGGGCCTTGCCGTCCGGGGCGAGAATACCAGCAAAGCGCATCAGGAAAGCTTTCACTTTTCCAACCTTTTCCGCTTCGAAATTCTCGATCAGATCGGTCAGAATGAGGGTTTTCGAACTTTTGTGGAAAAACACCACCTCGTGCAGGAATTTGTGACCTTTGACCACACGCTGGCAAATGTCGCTCGCGTAGTCTTCGGGGGCCGTGTCGGTGAGCACCTCATGCGGCGGCACCGGGACGTTGAATTTCCTGGCCCGTTCTGCCACGCCGGGCGCGGCATAGACCTCCGCTTTCGGGAAGCGTTTCGCCCAGGCGTTCAGAGAGACGTAATGGATCGGATTTGGCGCGATCAGCCAGCCGATGGGGCCGAGAGCGGCCATCTCACCTAAGAGGGCTTCGTCAAGCGTGATCGGAGAATGCACCCAAAGCTTGCCCGCCACCCGGATGACGGTCATCCGGGTCGGGAAGTTCATGCCGTAAAACGCAACGGGAGGCCCGTCAGCGAGCCAGATTTCCGGGGCGACCGGTTTCAGCGTATTGAGCGGCAGGTAGAGCCCGCGCGCTTTCTTCCTCAAGGTTTCTTATCCGCAATATTGCGCGGCGGCTTGGCCGAAGGCTTTGTAACGCAACCAGAATTCTTCGTGCGAGCGGTTGTCCGACTGACGGATGTCTTGCGCTTTCTGCGGATCTTTGAAGAACTTCGCCGCCTGCCGCTGGTCGCTGTTCGACAGCGTCATGTCGGCGACCTGTTGAATGCAGCCGCACAGCGCGCGGTTGTTCGCGGCCCGGTCGGAGGCCATACAGGCCCGCTCGATCGTACCGGCACTGGCCGGGATCGGCGACAAAAGGGCGGTCGCGGTGGTTGCAATGGCGGCGAATGCCAGAAGGGATTTTTTCATGTCTCTGCCTCTTTCAACATACGCGCCCGTCTGGGATCATGGTGTGATCTGGCTTGGATGCCGCAGGCTGCGCTGATGTGAATATGTGGGACAAGATGCCTGAGTCTGTCGCGCGTGGCAATCACGGAGTTTCACGTACAGCAGAGATGAGCGGGGGCGTGCCGAGGTCTGCTCGGGCCTTACAACAGCCCGCGCCAGATCATGACGCCGAGCACCAGCCCGAGGGTGACAAGGAGGGCGAAGGCGATGCTTGCGATCAGATCGAGAACGCGGTTCTTGCGTCGGGTTTTCACATCTTGTCTCTCAAGGAAATATCTCAATTCCTTGAAGGCTTTATCGACCTTTTTGTGGTCGACCTGCTGGGCCAGTTTCGGGTGGGCCTCAAGTGCGATCGCTTCGATGATCACTGTGGATTTCTGGCGCGCCCAGCGGGGCAGGCGGCGACCGGCTTGTTTCACCTTGGCCTCGAACCCTTCGCCCAGACGCACGCCGAGACGGTCGCGCATCAGCGTGGCAAGCTCTTCGGATCTGTGCGTCACGGAATGGTCCATGGCGCAGATTTAAGCCCTTTGCCGCGCCGCGCCAAGGCGCTATCTCTGGGGCATGCTCAATACCGTCTTCACCGGTCAAGCGACCGACCGCGCGCCCCTTCTGATCGTCCATGGCCTGTTCGGCTCCGCCCGCAACTGGGGCGTGATCTCGAAACGTCTTTCAGATCAAAGACTTGTCGTCTCCGTCGATCAACGTAATCACGGCGAAAGCCCGCGGTTTGCGACCCAGAGTTATGAGGGTATGGCCTCCGATCTGGCCGAGGTGCTTGAGCCGATTGTTGCCGAACACGGGCCGCTGCATGTCATGGGGCATTCGATGGGCGGCAAGGCGGTAATGGTGCTGGCGCTCATGCGCCCCGAATTGATCAAGTCCTTGATTGTCGCGGATATTTCGCCCGTGGCCTACAGTCACGACAATACGCCGCTGATTGACGCGATGCGCAAGATCGACCTCTCGACGGTAGAGAAACGGTCGGATGCCGACCGGCAGTTGGCGCATGACGTTCTGGACCCGGGCGTGCGGGCGTTTTTGCTGCAAAGCCTTGTGGTGAAAGAGAAAAAATGGCTCCTGAACCTCGATGTTCTGGAGGCCGAGATGACGAAGATCGTCGGATTTCCAGAGGTCAGCGGGACCTATGAGGGGCCGGTGTTTTTCCTCTCGGGCGGCGAAAGCACCTATGTCGAACGCGCCCACAGGGATCACTCCAGGGCCTTGTTTCCACATGCAAAATTCGCCTCCATCCCCGGCACGGGCCATTGGCTCCATGCCGAGAAACCGCGCGAGTTCGAGGCGGCGTTGCGCGCCTGGATGGAGGCGGTGGACGCGAAGGGCTGAGCGTCAGGCGAATTCTTCCATGATCTTCTTGGCGATGTACCAAGTGATTGGAATCGCGGCGACAAATCCGATGACGGCGGAGACCAGAATGGGTTTCAGCGTGTCCTGACCCATGGTCAGGGCGACCACGACAGCGGTCCCCATCAGGGTTGTGGAGATGAGCGAAAACAGGATGCCGGCGAGTCTGTTCATTGGTTGGGTCCTTGATGGCGTTGCATTCATTCGCGCTGATGTGACGATAAGGTGATTCAACAATGTCGCTTTGATCGGCGTCAAATCCACTGTCGGCAAAGCGTCTGACTTGTGTCGGACTTTTGTCGGGCACGTCCTGAGCATGGCGGGGGCCGCAGACCGCGCCGGAAACGGTTGAGCCGCCTCCGCTCTGTCGCTACAAAATCCCCGAACATGCGCCTTGGAAGACAAAGATGGGAGACAAAGATGAAACGTGTGATGTTGATCGGACTGACGCTTTGCGCGCTCGCCGCTTGCGAAACCATCGAGGGCGCGGGCAAGGACATCTCGAAAGCCGGTCAGGCGATTTCGAGCGCCAGCCGCGACGTGCAGTCGAGCATGTAAACGGGAACTCCTCGCCGCGTGCTGCGTTACTCTCTCGAATGCAATGCAAGGAGAGTGACATGAAACGCGTGATGATTTTGGGTGCCGTGCTGTTGTCCCTGGCCGCCTGTGAGACCATCGAAGGGGCGGGGCAGGATATTTCCAAGGCGGGCTCTGCGATTTCTCAGGAGAGCCGGGAAGTTCAGAGCGAGATGTGAGTTCGCAGGCCCTTTGCCCGCGAGAAGAGATTTGAAAGCGCCTGCCGGTTGGTGGGCGTTTTTGTTTTGGGCAGGTGGATCAGAAGCGGTGGGGCCAGCGCCCGGCCAGAGGGTGGGTGTGCAGCACCCGCCCATGGGGGCGGGTCGGGTGCTGGCCGATGCTGGGCATCGGCAAGTTTGACTTCGATATGAAATGCTTGAATGGAGACGGACAATCTAATCTATTAGCATCATTATTCATGAGGAAAAGAGATTGTTAGCTATGAATTGGCGTACGCTCGACAACACCTTGTCCACTCGCATTGTTGCAACGGTAATCCCCCCATTTTTAGAGGGGCGTATCAGTAGAATCTAAGCTGCTGTCAGTTTCTGTATCGGGGTCATGCCGCCGATGCCCATGTTTGGTCTTTCGTTGTTGTAAGTCCAGAGCCATTTCGTTGCGTGATCCTGCACGTCTTCAATGCTTTCGAAGTGGTATCGCCCGAGCCATTCGGTGCGAACTGTCCGATTGTAGCGCTCGATATAAGCGTTCTGCTGGGGCTTGCCCGGCTGGATGTAAAGCAGCCCGATCCCCGCCTTCTCGGCCCATGTTTGGAGCCTGCCACTGACATATTCCGGGCCGTTATCTACGCGAATGGCCAGAGGTTTGCCTCGCCAGGCGATGATCTGGTCCAGCGCCCGAACAACGCGCTCGGCGGGCAGTGAGAAGTCCACTTCGATGGCCAGGCCCTCGCGGTTGAAGTCATCAAGCACGTTCAATGTGCGGAATGCCCGACCGTCAGCCAGCTGATCGGCCATAAAGTCCATCGACCACACCTCATTCGGGGCCTCAGGCACGACCAGCGGTTCCGGTTTCTCGCGCTGCAGCCGCTTCCGAGGCTTGATCCGCATGTTCAGCTCCAACTCGCGGTAGATGCGGTACACGCGTTTGTGGTTCCAGCCAAAACCTTTGACGTTCCGCAGATGCAAAAAGCACAGACCAAACCCC